>JBARWF010000115.1:0-89674 GCA_049646645.1 Thermomicrobiales bacterium | reverse complement strand
CCAAAAACGCGCTCGACGTCAACCTCCGCCGTTCGCCGGTTGCCGCCGGATGCCGCTATCACCGAGCTGCCAAAGATCGGGCCGAAGGTCGCGGAGAAGCTCGACAAGCTCGGCATTCACACCGTGGAGGATGCACTACGCTTCCCGCCGCGCCGCCATATCGACTACTCCCGCACGGTGGAACTGGGTTCGCCGCTGATGATGACCGGGGATATCACGGTCCGCGGCGAGATCGTGGAGCTTAAGGAGTACTACGGTCAGAGCGGTCGCGGCCGGGTCACGGCACGACTCTACGATGGCACCGGCTCGATCAGGATCACCTGGTTCAACACGTTCATCACCAAGCAGTTGTCGGAGGGCGATGAGATCTACGCCAGCGGCACAATCGAGGGCGGCTATTCCGGCCTCCAGATGACCTCGCCCGAATGGGAGAAGGTCGGCGGCCCTACCGTCTCCACCGGACGCATGATCCCGGTCTATCCCGCGACCCAGGGGCTGGCCCAGAAGACGCTCCGGACCATGACGCGGAACGCGCTCGACGCCACGAAAACCCAGCTTACCGACTGGCTGAGCGAGGCACGGCCGTACATGCCGGCGGAGGCGTGGGAGGCGCTCCCATCGCTGGTCGACGCCTACGAGAACCTGCACTATCCGGGCAGCGATCATGACTACGATCGTGCACGGCAACGCCTCTCGTTCGAGAACCTGCTCCTCCTCCAGATCGGGCTGGTCAAGCGCAAGGGCGAGCAGCATGCCCAGCCGGGGCAGGCTCTGACGCCGGATGACGAAGACCTGGCGGCCTTCCGCGCCTCGCTCCCCTTCACGCTCACCAGCGCCCAGGAGCGCTCGATCGCGGAGATCATGCGCGATGTGCAGCGCGCGCAACCGATGACCCGGTTGCTGCAGGGCGATGTCGGTTCGGGCAAGACCGTCGTCGCGGCCACCGCTGCCCTCGCCGCCAAGGGAAGCGGTGCCCAGACAGCGATCATGGCGCCGACTGAAATCCTCGCCGGCCAGCACGACCGCAACCTGACCGCGCTCTTCGCGCCGCTGCCCGAGGAGCGGCGTCCCCGACTCGCCCTCCTCACCGGCTCGACGAGGGCAGCCGAGCGCAAGGTCATCAGCGCCGCGCTGGAAGCGGGCGAGATCGACATCCTGATCGGCACCCATGCGCTGATTCAGGATTATGTGCAGTTCAAGAATCTCGGGCTGGTCATTATCGACGAGCAGCACCGGTTCGGTGTGCGTCAGCGCGGTCTGCTCACCGAGAAGGCGCACGGTTTCCATCCGCATGTGCTCTCGATGACCGCGACGCCGATTCCCCGCACGTTGAATCTCGTGCTCAACGGCGATCTCGATGTCTCGATCATTGACGAGGTGCCGCCCGGTCGCATTCCGATCGAGACGAGCCGCTACGTCGGCAACAAGCGCGCGGACGCCTACCGGCTCGTGCGCGAGCAGGTCGCGCTCGGGCACCAGGCGTTCGTGATCTGTCCGCTGGTCGAGGAATCCGAGGCGATCGAGGCCCGGGCTGCCGTCGAGGAGGCGGAACGCCTGCAGCGCGAGGTCTTCCCGGACTTGCGCATTACGGTGTTGCACGGCCGGATGTCCGCCAAGGCCAAGGACGAGGTGATGGCCGCCTTCCGGAACCACGAGTACGACATCCTCGTCTCGACCTCGGTGGTGGAAGTCGGGATCGACATCCCGAATGCGACCGTGATGATGATCGAGGGTGCAGACCGCTTCGGCCTCTCGCAGCTTCACCAGTTCCGCGGCCGGGTCGGCCGGGGTGGGTCGAAGAGTTTCTGCCTGCTGCTGGCGGATGATGTCTCAATCGACGGCAACAACCGGCTTGAGACGATGGTGGCCACCAACAACGGGTTCGTGCTGGCGGAGAAGGATCTGGAACTGCGTGGCCCCGGCGATTTCATCGGCACGCGTCAGAGCGGCCTGCCGGAGCTGGGTTGGCTCGACCAGGGTTTCGACACCCGGCTGCTGACCTCGGCCCGCGATACCGCGGAGCGCATCGTGAAGGCGTCGCCGGCCCTCGATCACGAGCGATTCCCGCTTCTGGGAGTGAAGGTCCGCCAGTTCTGGGCGTCCGCCGCCGCAGTCGACGCCGGCAAGTCCTGAACTCGCCGCTCGTGACACCATTCAGAAAAACTGTCGGTCGTAGATGAACGTTCAGAACAGACACAATGGCCATAGCGCAGCATATTCCAGCACTACCCAACGCGATTGCATTGGGTATCAATGTCTATAACCACGTTTGCATTGGTGACACATCTTTGGAACCGTATCGAAGTGGGAATCTGAGGACAGAATATGGACTGCGTTTTCCTGCATGCTATGATTCTAGCGGGCCAAATGTAACAAAATGAACGATCGTGAAACAGTTTTGCCGCCATTGCATAGTCAGTTGTGAGGAGCACAAATGGGCAAAAGTCTATGTCGTCAACAACTCCTGGGAAGCCGACGAAAGAGTCCTCGTCGTTACCAACTCATGGGAGGCTGACGAAAAGGTCTATATCGTCAATAACACCTGGGAGGCCGACAAGAAGGTCTATATCGTTAACAACTCATGGGAAGCTGACAAGAAGGTCATACCTGTGAGCAACTCCTGGGAAGCGAGCTAGCGACATCGCGCAAAGGAACGCTCAGCGACTGATTCAAACCTATGCTGTGAATTGATCGAGAACGCATGAGGGTCGCCGCAGCGATCTTCTCGTCTTGATCACAAGCGTTATTTCCGCACGAGGTAATAAATGGGAGACCCGAACGATGGCGCCATCGTCCGGGTCTCCCATTTATTACCTGCGACGTATCTGACGCGATGCTACTCCCCGGTCGTCGGTGCGACGGCGACGTGCGGCTCCTGTACCGTGGCGCCCGCATCCGGGGCTGGCGCGGGAGCCGCCTCCCGGTCGCGCACCAGGAAGAATGAGACGATCCCGGTCGCGATCATCACGATGCCCGAGAGAACGAATGCCTGGTCCATTCCGGCGACGAACGCCTCCGCGCTCGCCTCCCGGATCGACGCCGCGATGTCCGCCGGCACACCGGGGAACAGCAGGGGATTGTCGATCACATGGCCGGCGTAATTGATGCCCCGCGCGATCACATCGAGCATCCCGCCGAGCGCCTGATCGCCGGTTGCCCGCATCGCGGCGATCGCGCCATTCGCCTCGAACCGGTCCTGATAGGTCTGGTTCATGATCGAGCCGAGCAGGGCAACCCCGAAGGCGAAGCCCGTCTCCCGCACCGCCCCGTTCACGGCCGAGGCGACTCCGGTCTTGGACGATTCGACGCTGTTGATGACGGCGGTCGTCATCGGCGCCATGATCAGCGCATTGCCGATCCCCATCACCATGAAGGCCGGCACCATATCGAGAAAGGTCGCGCTCGCACTCGCCCGCAGGAAGAGGAACGAGGCGCCACCGGTAATGACCATGCCCAGTGTGATGAGCTTGCTCGTGCCCAGCCGCTTGACCAACGCCCCGGCGAAGGGCGAGACGACCATCATGCAGATGACCATCGGCAGCATCGTCAATCCCGAACGCATCGGCGAGTAGCCATGCACGTTCTGGAAGTAGAGCGTCATCGAGAACGCGACACCGGAGATCATGAAGGCGATGACGAACGAGTCGATATTCGCCACGGTGAAGGTGGCCGACTTGAAGAAGCCAAGCGGCACCATCGGGTTCGCCGAGCGCAACTCAACGACGATGAAGGCGGCGAAGACGATCGCCGAGCCGAGCAGCGAGAGCAGCACCCGGTTGTCGCCCCAGCCCCGCTCGCCCGCATCGATCAGGCCCCAGGTCAACAGGCCGATCGCTGCCGTCACCAGCACCGTGCCCGGGATGTCGGTCACGGCTCGCCCGGAGTCATCCTTCGACTCGCGAATGACCGCCGAGCCGAGGACCAGCGCGATAATCCCGATCGGCACGTTGATGAGGAAGATCCAGTGCCAGCTCCAGTACTCGACGATCAACCCGCCAACGATCGGCCCGAACGCCAGGCCGGACGCCATGATCGCCGACCAGATGCCAAGCGCCTTCGCCCGCTCCTCCTCCGGGAAGGCCTGGGAGACGAGCGAGAGCGAGAGCGGCATGATGAATGCGCCGCCGAAACCCTGAACGGCCCGCGCCAGGATCAGCGTCTCGGTCGAGTTGACGAAGGCCGCCAGCCCCGACGTGGCCGTAAAGATGGCCACGCCGAAGAGGAACATCCGCTTCCGGCCAAGTCGGTCACCAAGACCACCGGCGGTGATCTGCACCGAGGCGAAGACGAGCGTGTAGGCCGAGACGATCCATTGCAGTTGACTCGCGCTCGGCGAGAGATCTTCCGAGATCGTCGGAATCGCGACATTCACGACGAGGTTATCCAGAATGGCCATGAAGAGGGCGACACAGGTCGCCATCAGCACGAACCACTTGGCGTTCTCATTGGTGACGCGGCCGGATAATCCCGGCGATGAACGAGCCATATTCCCGAACTCCTGACATGCAATTCCGAAAAACGTCGCCGTTGGCGGACACGCTCGGCCCGCCCAGTTCCCTCGCGGGGGAGCCAGCCTATCCAACACGCCCATGCGGGTCAGCGTCTTGTCCTCGTTGAATCCGTGCGCCCGCGGGAACCGGGGCGGTGCATAACCGATCCTGGACGATGATGCCTGAGCGGACCGCGAATCGCTTCTTCTGGATTGCGGCTCCGCACCAAAGCCTCAACGCCCAGTCACCCGATTTGTGCGATGGGCTACGCTCCCGCAGCGGCACGCCCGTAGAGACGAGTATCCTGAACGGAGACACCGCCGGCGGCGCGCCGGCCCAAGGCAAGAGGGCACGATACGCGAGCAGGACATTCGCAGGCCACCCGCGATCCAGAACACACGTCCGGGTCGGCGGGAAGCGCACGGCATGCAACCGGCGAGAAGAATGGGCGCGACGATCGCATCGGCAGCATTCGAGAAAGAGAGTTTCAGCGGTATGCGCGTAATCTCGGGAACCGCCCGCGGACGTCAACTGAAGGGTCCGCCCAGCTTCGCCACGCGGCCGATGACGGACAAGGTCAAGGGAGCGCTCTTCAACACGCTCATGTCGCTCGGCGTCGAGCCGGTTCGCGTCCTCGACCTCTACGCGGGCACGGGTGCAATCGGGATCGAGGCCCTCTCCCGCGGCGCGAGCCAAGCAACCTTCGTCGACAAGGGGCGGGAGCAATGCGCCACCATCCGCGCCAACCTCGCGATGACCGGCTTCACCGATCGCGCCGACGTGCGTCAGGTCGGTGTCGCCAATTTCATCCAGGCGGCGCGTGAGCCATACGACTTCATCATGCTCGATCCACCGTACGCCGATCCCGAGATCATGGCGATCCTCGATCAGATCGCCGAATCTCACTTGGTACAATCGGGCTCGATTGTCGTCCTCGGCCACTCGGAGCGAGTGGACGCGCCGGAAACGCTCGGCCCGCTCGAACGCATCCGCTTCAAGCGCCATGGCGACAGCTGCTTTTCGATCTACGAGACCGTGACCGGCGCCTCCACGGATCATGCCGATCACGAAGGGGAGAACGCGGTGGAACCTGACGACACGAGCGAGGAAGAGTCATGACGCTCGCCATCTATCCGGGAAGTTTCGATCCGATTACCAACGGGCACATGGACGTCGCCCTGCGCGCTGCCCGTCTCTTCGACCGCATCATCCTCGCGATCTACGAGGGCGCGGAGAAACCGACCGCCCTCTTTCCCTTCGCCGAGCGGATCGCCCTCGCGCGCACCGCGATCGAGGAGTCGGACGATCCCTACGCCAGCCGGATCGAGATCGCCAGCTTCACCGGCCTGGCGGTCGATTACGCCCGCAAACAGGGCGCATCGACCATCGTTCGCGGGCTGAGAGCCGTTTCCGATTTCGAGTACGAGTTCAAGTACGCACACATGAACGAGCATCTCGCACCGGAGATCGAAGTCGTTTGCCTGATGACATCCGCGCGTCACTCCTTCATCAGTTCTACCTTCATTCGCGAGGTCTCCAGCCTTGGGGGCGACGTGCACGGGCTCGTCCCCACGAATGTCGAGGCCGCGTTGCGGGAACGCTTCGCGATTCGTACCCTCTCGCCCGCAGCCCAGTAGTGATCCCTTCGCGGGTCGCGACGTTTTGTCAAATGGGCAGCAATGCTGAGAGAATGGATGATGACCGCGCCGTGAACCGTCGCGCATCCGCGCCGACGCGTCACCGTGAGTCGCCGATGAACGCGAACGAAACGGATGGCGGCGCGCGTGGGGCGGGCCCCGTCAAGGGACGGTTCCGGGAGTGATGAGATGAATGATCGCGGCGGGCAATACAATCAGCCGGATGGAACCGCAGACATTCTGTATCTCGTCGGCGAGTTGGAGGCATTGGTCAGCGAGGGCAAGCGCGTTCCCTTCAGCACCCGGATCATGGTCGAGGAGGCGGACTTCCTGGCCCTCGTCGATCAATTGCGGGAAGCGGTTCCCAACGAGATCAAACAGGCGCAGCGCGTCATCAAGGAGCGCGAGCGCATTATCGGCGACGCGCAGGACGAAGCCGCGCGCATCATCCAGACCGCGCAGGGTCACGCCGAACGGCTGGTCTCCCAGCACGGCATCCTCCTCGAAGCGCGTCAGCGCAGCGAGGAACTGCTGCGCCGTGCCGAAGAGGAGCACCAACGCACACGCGGCGAGCTCGATGTCTGGGTGATGGAGCAGATCCAGCTGGTCGAGGACGCGGTGCGCCGGGGCATGGCCGTGATGGAAGACGCCGTCGAGCAGACGCTCGACACGATGGAATCCGCCCGCGAGGCCGTCGGGTCGTGATCGCGGACGATCCTGCCGGGCGCTTGAAGCGGTGCTGGGTGGTGCACTATACTGTCACGGTTACGCCGGGTGATATCCCCGGCGTTTTCGTGCATGCCGCTCGTGGTTTTCGTCCTCATGGTGCGCGCAGCACGAATCGTCGGTAAAGAAACGTGATGATTCCTGAAGGTGGTCGCATCGTCGACCTGATAGATGATACCCGGCTCAATGTTGCGTCACTGCTGATGGAGCCGGTCGGAAGTACGCGCGACGTCGAGATGCATCTCTCCGCGTTTCCGCTGGATGATGATCTGGTCGCCCGCAATGTCGATACCGAGGCGCGGCTTACCCGGCTCCGTGGTGAGATCCTCGTTTCGGCCCATACTCACGGTCATGTTCAGCTCACTTGCGCGCGTTGCCTGGCGGACTACGATCAGCCGTTTGACGAGACGTTCACTGAACGGTTCTTTCAGACGGTCGATGTCCGCAGCGGCGCCGAGCTCAGCTCGGAGGCGGGCATGGGGACTGATGAAGACATCGATGACGAGATCAGGTTCTCGATCGACGAGAGTCACGAGCTCGATCTCGCAGAGTCGCTGCGGCAGTGGATTCTGCTGGCGCTGCCGATGCGCCCATTGTGTGGCGATGCCTGTCCCGGTCCTTTGCTGACCACCACGGAGACGGGCGAGTCCACCGACGATCGCTTCGCGAAGCTGGCCAGCCTGCTCGACAACGACGACGACACATCGCAAGATTCGTAGCGCCCGCATCTCCGAGTCAGCGCCGAAGCCTGGTTCGGGACAACCTGTCGGATACACCAGGGCAGATTGTGAGCCGGGTATCCCAACACACTGAGGAGGATTTTCAATCATGGGTGCACTTCCCAAGCAACGAGTCAGCCGCGCGCGACAGGGCAATCGTCGCCGTCATCACTTCATCGCCGCGCTCAACCTGGTTGAGTGCCAGAACTGCCGCGCCAAGAAGCGACCGCATCACGTCTGCCCGACGTGCGGGACGTACCGTGGCCGCCAGGTGATCGAGATCGAAGAACGACGCCGCGCCGAGTCCTAGGGTAACTGGTCGGGATTGGCCTTCTGCCAACGAAGTGCCAACCGCGGCCATGACGAGACAGTACAAGAACGATCGAGAACGGGCGGGGCGCAGCAATTGCCGCCCCGCCCGTTTCCCATGGTCGCCTCCCACCCGCGCACGACATGTCGCACCACGCCGCACAACCGCGTCGATTGCCATGTTCACCGTCGCCATCGGGAATCACGAAACACCACGATCGTCGTTTTCTGCGCACCGGAAACGCACCGGTTCGCGGCACCAAGCAGGAACGGATAGGGACAGACGATGCCATATGCGGCCATCACCGGATGGGGGAAAGCGGTTCCGGAGCGCATCCTGACCAATCACGACCTCGAAAAGCTGGTTGATACGTCGGACGAATGGATCGTCTCGCGGACCGGTATTCGTGAGCGCCGTATCGTCGGGAAGAACGAGAGCACGACCTCCCTGGCAACCGCCGCCGCCCGGAACGCCCTCGAACGCGCAGGGCGCACGGCCGACGAGATCGATCTGATCATTGTCGCAACGGCCACCCAGGACGATTTCCTGGTCTCCGAAGCGTGCATGGTTCAGGCCGAGCTGGGTGGCACCGGGGCCGCATTCGACGTGGGCGCCGCCTGCGCCGGCTTTGTGACCGCGCTCTCCGTCGGCAGCCAGTTCATCGCCAGCGGCGTCTACCAGCGCATACTCGTGATCGGTGTCGACACCCTGACCCGCTACGTCGACTATCAGGATCGCGGCACCTGCATTCTCTTCGGCGATGGCGCCGGCGCCGTCGTCCTTGAGGCGACGGACGAGCCACGCGGCCTGCTCTCAACGGTCCTTGGTGCCGAGGGCGGTGGGCACAAGCACCTCTATGTTCCCGGCAAGGCCAAGCTCGTCCCCGAATCCGCCGACCTCTTCGCCGACGACAGCCCATACATGAAGATGAACGGTCGCGAGGTCTTCCGGTTCGCCGTGCAGGTCATGGGTGAAAGCGCGGTCGAGGCGGTGGAGAAGGCGAACCTGACGTTCGCCGACATCGACATGCTGATCCCGCACCAGGCCAATCTGCGCATCATCGACGCAGCCGCCCGCCGCCTCGACCTGCCGCGGGAGCGGGTCTGGGTCAACCTCGACAAATACGGCAACACCTCCGCCGCGTCGGTGCCGATCGCCCTCTGCGAGGCGGCGGAGGCGGGCGCACTGAAGGAAGGTGCCAACGTCGTGCTCGTCGCGTTCGGCGCCGGTCTCGCCTGGGCAGCGGGGGTCGTGCGCTGGGGAACCGACGGTGTCGCTGCCCCGGAGACAGGCAACGCCACTCCCACCGCCTGATGCACTGCGTTTCCGGTACGATGGCATCAGTACACCACCTGGCCATATCGATCCAGTTTTGCCCGAGCATGTGCGCGAACCGCGCAAAGGAGCGTCCCCTTCATGACCGAGACACCCAAGCCCCGCGTGGCAATCGTGACTGGCGGCACCCGCGGCATCGGCCTCGCCATTGCCAAGCGCCTCGCCAGCGATGGCTTCGACCTGCTCGTGACCTATCGTGGCGATGAAGAGGCGGCCCGGGCCGCGGCCGACGAACTGCAATCGCCCGGTCGCCGGATCGAGCTCCAGGCGGCCGATATCTCCGATGCCGATGGCGCCGGTCTCACCATTGAGACGGCCATGCAGAAGCTCGGCCGGATCGACGCCCTGATCAACAATGCCGGCATCACCCGCGATGGGCTCATCATGCGCATGAGCGAGGACGACTGGGACGATGTCCTCGACACCAACCTGAAGGGCGCCTTCCTCACCAGCAAGGCGGCCATCCGCCCCATGCTGCGGCAGCGGTCAGGCCGGATCGTCAACCTCACGTCGGTCGTGGGGCTCGTCGGGAACGCGGGCCAGGCGAACTACGCCTCGGCCAAGGCCGGGCTCGTCGGCCTGACGAAATCGCTGGCGAAGGAAGTCGGCTCCCGCGGAATCACCGTCAATGCCGTCGCGCCGGGGTTCATTGATACCCGTCTCACCGACGTCCTGCCGGAGGACCTGAAGTCGAACCTGCTGAAGCAGACCCCGCTGGGACGCTTCGGTTCGCCGGAAGATGTCGCCGGGGCCGTCTCGTTTCTCGTCTCGCCCGACGCCGCATTCATCACCGGGCACGTCCTGACGGTGGACGGCGGTCTCTTCATGGCATCGTGACAGCGGCTCACTAATCCGTAGCGGCCGACCTTGTGTCGGCCATCGAGCGAGGCTCGATCCGCGGTGCACCGGCTGAAGACCCAACTTTGGTGATGCAGCCCTAGTCTGGTGTTGCACATGATTCGCTCGCAGGAAGCGACGCCCACCGGTGTTGCCGCTGTTCTCGGGGCACCAGGCGTCGCGGCTGTAGCTCATTTCCTCATCGCGGCATCGCAGCGAGACGCACATATGGTGCGCTGGGAATATCGGCCTTTGGCCGATGGTCGACACAAGGTCGACCGCTACGGGCTGAGGGAGCTCTGCAGAGCACCGCTCCCAGGATCGCCAGTGCGTCAAACGCCGGCGCATCGATATGATGAAACTCGGTACACTTAGGTCATCGGTCCGCCGGCATCCATCGTTCCGGCTCTAGCTCTCGGGAGGCACACGGGTGTTTCGAAAAATTCTCATTGCCAATCGAGGCGAGATCGCCCTGCGGATCCTGCGCGCCTGCCGCGATCTCGGAATCCCGGCTGTCGTCGCCTACAGCGATGTCGACCGCGATTCCCTCCCCGTGCGCCTCGCAGATGAAGCGGTCTGTATCGGACCCGCCGCCGCCGCCCGTTCCTACAACAACATCCCGGCGGTGATCAGCGCGGCCCTGGTCACGGGCTGCGATGCGATTCATCCCGGCTACGGCTTCCTGGCGGAAAACGCCTACCTGGCTGAGATTTGCCAGCAGGTCGGGCTGACCTTCATCGGCCCCCGCCCGGACGTGATCGAACGGATGGGCAACAAGGCCGAGGCTCGCCGCGCGATGAAGGCAGCGGGGGTTCCCCTGCTCCCCGGCACCGAGGGCACGGTTCCGCACGTGGAAGCGGCACGCGAGGCCGCGCAGCGCATCGGCTATCCCGTCGTCATCAAGGCGGTGGCCGGTGGTGGTGGCCGGGGCATGCGTGTGGCCCACAACGAAGCCGAGCTGATCCGGGGCTACGGCGTCGCCCAGGCCGAGGCCGAGGCCGCCTTCGGCAACGGGGATGTCTACATCGAGCGCTACTTGCTGCGCCCGCGACACGTCGAGGTGCAGGTCATCGGCGACAACTTCGGGAATGTGCTGGCCGTGGGTGAGCGCGATTGCTCGTTGCAGCGCCGGCATCAGAAGGTGCTGGAGGAGGCTCCTGCCCCCAACCTGAATCGCAAGGTTCGCGACAACCTGCTCAAGACCGCGCAAAAGGGCGCCAAGAACGCGGGCTACACGAGCGCGGGCACGCTCGAATTCCTGGTCGATACCGATGGCCGCTTCTATTTCATGGAAATGAACACCCGTATCCAGGTGGAACACCCCGTCACGGAGGAAGTGACCCGACTCGATCTCGTTGCCTGGCAGATCCGGGTCGCCGCCGGCGAGAAGCTCAACATCCCGTCCGACCAGCTCAAGCCGGTCGGACACTCCATCGAATGCCGGATCACTGCCGAGAACGCCGCCAAGGACTTCACACCGTCGGTCGGGACCATCGACATGTACGTCGCTCCCAGTGGTCCCGGCACCCGGATGGATTCGCATCTGTTCAGTGGCTACGCCGTTCCGCCTAACTACGACTCATTGCTCGGCAAGGTGATCGTCTGGGGCGAGACGCGCGAGGTCGCTGTCGCCCGGATGGAACGCGCCCTGCGGGAGACCGTGATTACCGGGGTGACGAACACCATCCCGTTCCACCGGGAGATCGTCGCCGACCCGGAGTTCAAGGCCGGCAACGTGCATACCGGTTTCGTTCCGGAGTTCCTGGAACGGATCGGGGACCGGCTGCAACGAGCGGCCTCCGAAGATGAACCCGATCTCCCGGTACCGGCACTCACTGCGACAACCTCATCCTGATCTCACCCATCGCGTGTGGGCGCCGCCCTCGCCTCATACTCTCCAGCAAGGACCATCTCACACTCATGTCTGACAACGACCCGCAACCACGCTCCTCCAGTCTCACGCCTGCGGACGATTCCGCACCGCGTGGGCCGAAGCACGAGCAATCGCCTCGCCAACGCGGTGGCAAGTACCGTCGCAAGCAGGGTGGCGCCTCGCCCGTTCCCGGGGGCAAACGTGGAGGAAAGCGGCGCGATCCGCACATCTCTCATCACCAGGCGCGCATTCTCGCCATGCAATACCTCTTCGAGCGCGACCTGACTCCCCACACGATGGAGGAGATCCTGGAGCGCGCCGCGCACGATGAGGAGGAGCCGGTACCGCCTCCCGTCGCCGCCTACACCACGCAGCTCTGCACCGGCATCATGCAGCATCTCGACGACATCGATGCGCGACTGGCGGTCGCGGCGCCGGCGTTTCCTATCGACCAGCTGCCATCAATCGATCGCAACATCCTGCGCATCGGGATCTATGAGCTGCTGCACGAACAGAACGTGCCGTACAAGGTCGCGATCAACGAGGCGGTCGAGATCGCCAAGCACTACGGCGGGCCGAGTTCCGGAAAGTTCGTCAACGGCGTCCTCGGCACGATCGTCCGCGGCCTGCCCGAGCGGCTGGCGGCAGCTCCCGCACAACCGGCAGAGGCGACCGAAGCTCCGTCGGCCAGCCCATCTCCAGCGGAAGAGCACAGGGAGATGACGACCTCAGCGCCGGGGGCGGAGCCGGAAACACCATCAGAATCCGGCTCAAATGAGCCGGATTCCGGGGGCCGTCCTACACTCGCATCGTAAGGTCGTGTATCATCCACCCGATATGCCTTGTTCACGGAAGCACAGGCACGCCTCATCTTGAAGCGTTTGTATGTGGGACCAGACCGGCATCAACCGACATGACGGACGACTTGGCAAAGGATGTCCGCACGCAAGCACAGCGCTGCTTGCACAACGTTTTTCATACCACTCAGGAGGATCAGGTTGGCAACCGTACTGGAGCGAGTTCAGGGCATCGTCGTCGAGCGACTGGGTGTCGAAGAGGATCAGGTCGTTCCCTCGGCCGAGTTCATCGGTGATCTGAACGCCGATTCGCTGGATCTTGTTGAAGTCATCATGGCGATGGAACAAGAGTTCGATCTCGAAATCAAGGACGAGGATGCGGAGAACATCCGCACCGTCGGTGATGCAGTCAAGTACATCGAAGAGCATCAGGAGTCCTAGGCAACGCGAGCGGATGCGGACGACCTGTGGCAGCACGGGGAGTGCGAGACGCCGCCGGCATGGTGCTGGTGGCCCGCGCTCCCACTCGATACCGGTTATCGCGCGATTGCCGGACAAATGGCGAACCGTGTATCCATTCTGGTCGTCTCCACGCCGCTAACAGAATCCGCTCTCCTTCCTCGCGCCAAGGCCGCTCCGCAGCATCCTGGAGTGAACCGACACCACGACGTCGGATGTGATTGGCAGAGGGAACCATCCAGATGAGCACACTACCCAAGAAACTCGGAACGGGGTCGGTGCGCGCGCTCGCCAAAACCGTGCGTGCGGCGCGGGATCCCCTCAAGCCAGTCCGGGCTGTCCGCGATATCTATCGCCCGGGCGAGGAGGATGTGCCAGAAGTCTTCGAGGAGATGACGCTCTCGGAGCATCTCTTCGAGCTCCGCGATCGCATCATGAAGATCGTGATCGCCCTGGTCATCTCCATGGTCGTCGGGTTCTACTTCGCCGGCGGCATCCTCGTCGACCTCAAGAACAAGGCGAACGCCGAAGGTGGGCTCGATGTCCGGAGCCCAACCGATTCGCTGACTCTGACATTCAAGGTCGCATTCTACGTCGCCCTGGCGATCATCATGCCGCTGATCGTCTACCAGGTCGTCGCCTTCCTCGCGCCGGGTCTGACGCGGAAGGAAAAGCGTGTCCTCTTCTCGGCGCTTCCTTTCGTCTCGATCCTCTTCGTGGGCGGCGTGGCGTATGCCTACTGGGTCGCAGCCCCGCGAGCGCTCTACTTCCTCTCCAACTGGAACGTCCTCGCGTTCAGCTGGCAGCCGGACGGCCCCGAGGTCATATCGTTCTTCCTGACGCTCATGATCGGACTGGGCCTGGCGTTCCAGCTCCCGGTCATCATGTTCATCCTGGCCAAGATCGGGATCGTCACCGCCCAGAAGATGCGCCAGTGGCGCAAGTACGCCTATCTGATTCTCTGTGTGCTGGCAGCCGTGATCACGCCGAGCACCGACCCGTTCAACATGGCGATCGTCGCCATCCCGCTCGTCATCCTGTATGAGTTCGGCCTTATCATCTCGAACATCTTCGCGAAGACATCGCTTCGCAACAAGCTGCCGGAGATGGCGGAAGCGGCAACACCAGCGGACCGCAAGTAGGGAACGGAGTTCTCACCATCGTAAGGGGCGACCCATGGGTCGCCCCGATCGGGCGAAGCCGATATCGCAATGCAGGGCTGCGATATGGCCCTGCGAACCATTGGAACGGCACCAGGCCGTTCCCGACATCGGACGATACAAGGGGCGGCTCAATCGAGCCGCCCCTCTCCTTTCAGCTCGTCCTCGCTTCTGGGCCGCACCGGAATCGTGTACTCGTTCCGATACGTCACCATCCCCGGCCCCCCGCCCTTGATCTTGCGCACATCGCGGCGCTTGGCGACATCGACCTCCACCGACCCGCTGGCCCGCGAGCCGCTGTAGTACGCTGCCAACGCCGCCGCCGTCTCGATCCGCTCCTCCGTATCCGCCTCCGGTCGCGCCCAGCGGACGATCACATGCGAGCCCGGAACCCCCCGCGCGTGCAACCACGTATCGTTCGGCCCCCCGATATCGAAGGTCACTTGATCGTTCTCGCGTCCGGATCGTCCGATGTAGATCAGGTTGCCGTCGACATCGGTGATCGGCGTCACCCGGCGAGGCTGCCCCTTCTTCTTGCCTCGTTGCGGATGCTTCTCGCCAACCGAGTGCCGCTCCCCCGCATGATCCTCGAATTCCTGCCGCAGCGACTCAATCGCGGCGAACCCCTCGGATTGTTCCGCTTGCAGCCTGAGCTGCCGCAGGTAGTCGCGCTCCTGCTCCGTCTCCTCGATCCGCTCCGGAAGCTGGCTGCCCGCCTTCTGGGCCTTCCGATAGCGCTCGAAGAGCTCCTGCGCATTCTCCTTCGCCGACAGCGCCGGATCGAGCGGTATCCGCTCGCCCTCCACCACCAGCTCGGTATCGCCCGGCGAGAGCTGCCACATGTAGGCGTAGATCAGCTCGCCCCACGTCCTCAGCTTCTCAAGGTCGGCGGATTTCGCATGCTGCTCGTGGAACGAGCGCAACCGGCTCTCGACACGGGTGATCGCCCCGTCGATGGCCGTCACCAGGCGCGCCCGGCGCTGGGCATGGTCCTTCGGCGATGTAGCATCGCCCTCGGAGGCTCCTGCCATGGCGATGGCCGACGAGATCGATGCAACCTCCTCTTCGGTCGCAGTCGCCGCCAGGTGCGTCATCGGCGTGGCCGCATAGGCGATCAGCACATCATCGCGTTCGTAGACGCGGGGAACCCAGGCGCGCGTCAACAGGGGCTCATAGAGTCCCCGGAGAATCCGCGCCAGCTCGCGCGCGCCCTCGGCACCGACGGTGCCGACAGTCGCCGTGCTTTCACCGGTGAGCCGGTACGCCGCCTCCCGCCCGATCTGCGGGCTCACCCCGCGCAGGCCGCGCACAAGGGTCTCCGCAACCCCGGCCCCCGGCTTCGCCGCACCCAGGATCGCCTCGATCCCCGCCGATGTCACATGCCGCGGATCCGGCTTGTCCGGCACCGGGGGAAGCGAGTAGGCCTTGCGTGGGAGGATTGAGCGCACGCGGCTCATCTGCGGCGTCACCCGCTTGGCACTTTCCATGATCACGCCATCGGCATCCACCAGCACCAGGTTGCTGTGTCGTCCCATGATCTCGACCATAAGGTCGAGACGGACGACATCCGGGGATGTCCAGATATCGTCATCGTCCTGATCATCGGATTCCTCGATCTCGGGGTCACCGGCGCGAAATGGTGGCCGCTTGCCCTCGTCCGGATTGTGAGTCGGCATCCGCTTCGCTATACTCAGCTTCACCATCCGCTCAAGGGGTGGTTGTTCGATTCCCACCAGGAATCCACCACGCACATACTTGCGAAGCTGCAAGCCAAATGGCGTGATCAGGTTCGGATCGACTGACGGCATCGAATCGGCGAGCAGGATGCGAGCATGGTCCGCATTGGCACTCGCGATCAGCGCGCGTCTGCGGCCGTGAGCATAGATCTCCGCCGCGATCGTCAGTTGGTCAACCAGGCCGATTTTCTGGATCCGTCCGTCGAGGACGGAATGATCCAGCTCATCGACGACGGCACCCACAGTCAACACATCAAACATGAACGCCGTGCCCTTTCGGTATTGCCCATCGTTTGCATAACGATGTACCCTCAGTTTCAGTGCTCATGTGAGCCGGTCGGTATTGCAGCAGTTCATCATTCAACGCGGCCGGTAACGGCAAGGAGGCCCCTTGGTTTTGACCCAGAAGGCGGTGCGATCGATCGATAACGCCCACTCCCGCACTGGCGAGTTCGACCATCCCCCGACACCCGGCTCAGGAGATACCTTGCCTGTTCCTCATGCATCCGACGCGGAGTTCGAAGCATTCTACAGCGAGGGCGATGAGCTCATCGGACGCCTCCGCGCGACCAACCAGCCGCGGGTCTTCATCATTTCCGGGCCGTCTGGCGTTGGGAAGGATAGCGTCATCGATCAGTTGCGCGAGCATTACCCGAATGCCCGCTACGTCGTGACCGCCACGACGCGCCCCAAGCGCCGGGGTGAGGTCGATGGCATCCACTACCTCTTCCTCAGCAAGCAGGAATTCGTCGCGGGGATCGCCGCCAGCAACTTCATCGAGCACGCTGTTGTGTATGACAACCACTACGGCGTTCCCCGGAGCCCCATCGAGGAAGGCCTGGCCGCCGGACAGCACGTGATCATCAAGGTCGATGTCAAGGGAGCCGCCACCCTCCGCCGCTGCATCAGCGGCGCGACGTCGATCTTCCTCGCGCCGGAGTCGATGGAGGAGCTGCTCGATCGCCTGCGCTCGCGCAAGACGGATGACCCGGATGTGCTGCTCAAGCGCTTCCGCACGGCCAGCGAGGAGCTCCAGCGCGCCGGCGAATTCGACTACGTGGTGTTCAACGAGGCGCACAAGCTCAATCAGGCGATTGCCCGCATCCGCTCGATCATCGATACCGAGCAATCCCGGATCCACCAGCCGGACATCGTCATCACCAACGCCTGAGCGCCCCAGCTGAAGTGCCCTCCTTGTCCATCATCCTGCGCAGTATGGCAACACTACGTAGCGCCGTAGTATGTCAACCTGAGCTTATCGAAGGATATCCCTCGTCGACGGATGCAGGGTGAGCCCCTCGCCGCCGGAGAGCTGCCCGGTGACGGCGTGTACTCGACGTTATCCTTCGACAAGCTCAGGATGACAGGGTAGGGACGGTGCACGATAGACGCTCTGGTCAGGATCACAGTTCGTCGGGATGACACTCTGCATCCCGGCTCATTCATCAAGAACCGCGCTAATCCTCCGCGACCTCTTCGTACTCTTCCTCGGAAACCTTGCGCAGCGTCGACTTGTCGATCACGCGGTCGGTGTACAGGATCCCGTCCAGATGGTCGATCTCGTGCTGCAACACCACCGCCAGTTGCCCCGTCGCCTTGAGGCGAATCGGCCGGTTATCCATGTCGATCGCCTTCACCGTCACCGATTCGGCGCGCGGCACCTCTCCGACCCAGCCCGGAATGCTGAGGCACCCTTCCAGTCCGGTCTTCTCGCCGTATCGTTTGATGATCTCCGGGTTCGCGAGCCGGAAGCTGTATTCCGGGTCGCCTTCCTCGTCGTAATCCTCCGGCACATGCACGACGATCAACCGGCGCGACAATCCGATCTGCGGAGCAGCCAGCCCAACGCCGTTGGCATCGAGCATCGTCTCCCACATCTCGTCCGCCAGCTTGCGGACGCTCTCATCGACCCTGTGCAGCTTCGTCGCCTTCTGCCGCAAGACCGGATCACCCTCATATCGAATCTCAAGAACCGCCATGTCCATCCGCCTCATGCAATAGGTCTCTGTCATCAGGGCGCCACGCGCACAACCGGCGCGCGAGCTGCCAACTCAATCGTTTCAGGATACCGCACAGCGTGCTACAACATGCTTTGGGGATCGACATCCACCGTCCAGCCGGGACGGCTCGGCAGGTCATCGAGCAGCACATCGAGCTCCGGAGAGCGGAGCACGACCTGCCACTGGTATTTCCCTCGTACCTTCGCCGCGAAGGAGGGCGTCGGGCCGAGCAGATCGGCGCGCACGCCCAGGCGCCGGATGTGCTTCGCGAGCTCGCGCGCCATCATCTCGGCTTCGATCGCCGCCTTCCGCTCCTTCTCATGCCGCACGACGTAGCGGACAAGCCGCACAAAGGGCGGATAGAAGTGCTTCTCGCGGAAGTCGATCTCCTCATCGAAGAAGCGCTGAAAATCGTGCTGCGACGCCGTCTGCACGGAGTAGTGCTGCGGCGTATAGGTCTGCACCACGACGGTGCTGCCGGACCGCCGTCGCCCGGCCCGACCGGCAACCTGCGTGAGGAGCTGGAAGGTGCGCTCGGCACTGCGAAAGTCGGGAAGGTGCAGCATGGTATCGGCCTGGATCACGCCGATGGCCGTGACCAGCGGCAGGTCGAAGCCCTTGGCCACCATCTGCGTGCCAACGACCAGGTCAACCTCGCCAGATTCGACGCGGTGCAGCATCGCCTCGTAGCCCCCCTGCCGGCGCACTGAATCCTGATCCCACCGCAACACGCGGGCGCCCGGGAAGGTGCGGCGCACCTCCTGCTCGACGCGCTGCGTACCAGCTCCGAAGTAGTCGAGCTGGCCGCCGCACTCCGGGCAGGTGTCCAGCGGGCGCTCTCGGTAATCGCAGCGGTGGCAGACCATCTGCCGCGCATCCTGATGAAAGACCATCGGGATATCGCAATCCGGACAGACGATACGATGCCCGCAGGCACGGCAGAGTACGACCGTCGATGTGCCGCGCCGGTTCAGCAAAAGAATTGCCTGTTCCTGGCGGGCCAGGGCCCCGGTCACGACCTCCTGCAGGCGGCGACTCAGGAGGCTGGTGTTTCCCTGCTGCAGTTCCAGCTTGAGATCGACGATCTCCACATCCGGCAGAGCCAGCGTACCGGAGCCGTTCCCGCTCCTTCCGTGGGGTGACACCCGCTCGGTCATCGTCAGGCGACGATACACCCCTTGATCCGCCCGCCAAGCCGATTCGACCGACGGTGTCGCGCTCCCAAGCACGACCACCGCTCCCGATTGCGCCGCGAGGTACGTCGCGAGATCTCGCGCGTGATAGCGTGGCTCGCTGTCCTGCTTGTAGGTCGATTCGTGCTCCTCGTCGAGCACGATCAGGCCGAGGTCGTCGACCGGCGAGAACAACGCGGAGCGCGGACCGACCACGACTCGCGTCTCCCCCGCCGCGACCTCCTGCCAGACCTCGAATCGCTGGGCATCCGTCATCTGCGAGTGCACAACGGCGACCTGACCGGGAAAGCGGTCGATGAACCGGCGCACGACCTGCGTCGCCAGCCCGATCTCCGGCACCAGCACGATCGCGGTCCGCCCATGACGCAGGCACCACGCGACCGCCCGCAGGTAGAGCTCGGTCTTGCCGCTTCCCGTCACGCCGAAAAGGAGGTTCGGGGTCGGGTCGCGCTCCACCAGCGCGCGTTCGAGCACCACCCAGGCAGCAGCCTGTTCCGGTGTCAGCGACGGCACCTGTCCAGCGCGAGGCGTCGGCGCCTGGCTGGCCGGAAGCTGGACTTCCTCGATCACGCCCTTCTTTACCAATGCCGCGATCGTCGCGCTGTCGGCATCGACCCGCTCTCGCAGGTCCGCGAGGGAGACGAGATCGGAGTCGTCATCGCGCCGCAGTCGCTGCAAGAGGACGAGTTCCGTCTGCACCTCGGCCTGTTTTGCGGAGCGCCCAACCGCCACCGGATCGTCATCCAGCAACCGGACGTAGCGCCGTAGCCGCGGTCCCGGCCGGTGCTGATCGACCCTGATCTCGCTCCGGATCAGCCCCCGCTCTTCCAGCGCCGGGATCACCGAGGTCAGTGCCTGCCCAAGGACCTCCCGCGCGGCCACAACCGTGATCTCGCCGCGCTCTGTCACGAGCGCGAGAAGCCGGCGCTGGGTCGGCGTCAGGCTCTGCATCACCGCGTCCGACACCAGTCCGGCCGGCAGCAGCACATCGACCGCCCGGTTCTTCACACCAGGCGGCAGGAAGGGGGATGCCGCGGCATACAGGGTGCTCGCCGTCTCCCGCGCCAGCCACTGCGCGATTTCCATCTGCGCCGGGGGAAGCACGAAGACCGGCGTCACCGGCGCGTGCAGGTCGCGCACGGCGAAGGCGGGCTCTTCCGTAACCGCCGCGAGGACCAGGCCAAGCTCGACCCGGTTGCGGACCGGCACCCAGACCAGCTGACCGGGCACGAGATCGTCGTCCCACGACGCAGGCACGGCATAGGTCAACACGCCCCGGTTCGGGCCTGGAGCCGTGACATTGACGGCCACTTCGACCAGCCGCCGGGCGGAGCCATGTGCATTTTGAGATTCAGTGGGCGCCAGTTCCGCAGTCTCCATGACACCAGTCTACCCGGCGTCGCGGCCCTGACGCCGCCTCGCTCATCCGGTGTTCTTGAGGCCGCCGGCAATGCCGTTGACGGCGAGATGCAACGTTTCGAGGATCTCGTTGTTCTCCGGATCCTCCCGCAACCGCTTCAGGAGTTCGACCTGAATGAACGAAAGCGGGTCGACGTAGGGATTCCGGCGATCGATCGAGCGTTGCAACACGGGTTCGTGATCGAACAGTCGTTCCTGGCCGGTGACGGCGAGAATCATCCGCTCGGTGAGCGCGTGTTCGTCCTTGATCTTCGTCCAGATGCGCTCGCGTATCTCATCGGATTGCACGAGGCGGACATAGCGCTCCGCGACCTGCATATCGGCCTTTGCCAGCGCTAGTTCCGCATTCGAGAGCGTCGCCTGGAAGAAGATCCAGCGCTCGTGCATGCGTTGCAGCAGCTCGATTCCGAACCGATCGATGCCGTCCGCGAGCGCCGTCCCCAGACCGTACCAGCCCGGCAGGATGATGCGCGCCTGCGTCCAGGAAAAGACCCACGGGATCGCGCGCAGGTCCTGGACGCGGTTCGAGGTTGTCCGCTTCGCCGGGCGCGACCCAAGCTGCAAGCGGGCGATCGCGTTGATCGGGGTTGCCTCGTAGAAGAACGTCACGAAATCCGGATCGCCGTAGACGAGCTCGCGGTAAACCTGTGCCGAGCGATCGGCCATCGCCTGGACGCAGGCGTTGAACCTCGCGCGCTCGTCCGGATCCCACTTCGCGCTGGCGTCAGTGGAGCGCACGAGGATCGCCTCCATCGCCAGTTCCAGCTCGCGATGGGCAATCGGCTCCGTCGCGTACCGCGCCGAGATGACCTCGCCCTGCTCGGTGATCTTGATCCGCCCCCGCACGGTATCGCGCGGCAGGGAGAGAATGGCGATGTTCGTGGGACCGCCGCCGCGGCCAATCGAGCCACCGCGACCGTGGAAGAAGATGAAGGGAACATCCCGCCCCTGCAGCATCTCCGCCAGATCGGTCTGCGCCTGCTGGAGCTCCCAGCTCGATGCCAGGTACCCGACATCCTTGTTGGAGTCGGAGTAGCCGATCATGATCTCCTGGACGCCACCGGAGCTCGCCAGCGCCCTCGCATAGGCGGGAACATCGAGCAGGGCCGATATCGTCGCGCTGGCGCCGCGCAGGGAAGCCCCCTCCTCGAACAGCGGAGCGATCCGGAGCTGGGCGTTGTCGCCGCCCGGACTCGCAAGCCCGGTCTCCTTCATCAGCAGCAGGACCTGCAGCATGTCGGAGACCGACTCGCTGAAGGAGATGATGTAGGTCTTGATGGAGTCGGGGTAGCCGTTCGTCAGCAACCACCGGATCATGCGGAACGTCTCGATCACCTCACGGGAGGCATCCGACAATAGATCGAGACTGAGCGGGACAAGCGGTCGCGGATCCTCGATCTCACGCTGCAGCAGGCTGACGCGCTCGGCCTCCGGCAATGCCGTGTATTGCGCCTCAACGCCGCTCGCCCGCAGAATCTCATCGACACAGGCGGCGTGGCGACTGGAATGATCGCGGATATCGAGCGTCGCGAATTCGAATCCGAAGACCTCGACCAGGCGAATCACGTCGTGCAGCTCGCCGCCCGCGATCATGTCGGCCGATTGCTGGTGCAATGCGGACTCGATCGTTCGCAGATCGGCGACGAGCTCGCGTGCGCTCCCGTACGCGGCCGATCCGCCCTCCCCGTCACGGGCTGCGGTGGCGCGCACCCGCTCGCGGATGAGCGTCAACACCTGCCGGTAGGGCTCGCCCCGGTTCAGGACCGCCAGCTCCGCGGCGAGCTCCGGAAACAGCTCGGCGTAGCGCTCAAGCAGCGGATCGAGTGCCGGAACCGGCCGCACCATCAGGTCGGAGATCGAGAGCCGGCCCGAGAGCTCCGTCAGGCGCCCTTCCAGCAACCCGAGCGCCGCGGACCGCATGATCCCGATCGCTTCTACCGTCACCTTGGCGGTGACAAAGGGATTGCCGTCGCGGTCACCCCCGATCCACGAGCCAAAGGTGAGGAACGGCGGGATCGTGATCCCGGCATCCGGATAGGCCTCCGCGAACGCCTCCTCAAGATCCCGGTAGATCGCGGGAATGACCGTGCTCAGCGTCGAGCCGAAGTAGACGAGCACGGCGCGGACCTCGTCGAGCACCGTCGGTTTCGTCGTCCGCAGCTCGTTCGAGCTCCAGAGCGTAGCGACCGTCGCAGCGAGCTGGGAGCGGGTGCGCTGGACCTCGTGCGGCAATGCGTGACGCTCATCGAGATCGCGGATGAGCGCAAAGATACGCGCAAGCTTGTCGATAATGGTTCGGCGGCGTGCCTCGGTCGGATGCGCGGTCAGCACCAGGCGGACCTGGGCATTGTCGAGCATCTCCTGCACGACGTCGGCCGTGATCCCACGTTCCGCGAGCACGAGCACCGCCTCGCGAATCGAGCCGCGCCGTGGCTGCGATGGTTCACGCTGCTCGCGCCGCCGCACGCGGCGAATCCGCTCGTTGTCCTCGGCCAGGTTAATGAGCTGGAAGTAGTTGGTGAAGGCGCGGATCAGCATCCGCAGCTCGTCGGTGTCTGCCCCCGCCACCAGCTCTTCAAGCTGGAATCCCGCCGCCTTATCGCCTCGGCGCAGCAGCTTGGCGAGGTTGCGGGTCTCTTCCTCCAGGTCGAAGGCATCCTGACCGGCAAGCGATTGGATCACATCCCCCAGCACACCAGCAAGCAAGTAGATATCATCGGACAAGGAACGCTCGGAGATCGATCCGAGTCTTTGCGGCTGCAGGGTCTCTGTCATTCGTTCGAGAAGCTCCCGGGAACTAGACTCCCAACGGCATCGGTGGATGTCGTGAAGTGCGCTGGGCAGGGGCGTGCGCCTTCGCTGCCCCGTCATTACAATAAAAACAGTGCCATAAAGCCGGACGTTTTACACGGGAAGCGTATGTGCCATTTCGCTCGACAGCAACCTGGAGCGCCGTATTTGTACCCAAAGCCTAAAAACGTCGCCCCGTTCTTGAGGGCGGCCACCAGCCGGCACGCCCGCGTCGGGTGCGCGTCGTCGACGCCCCATGCCTGAACCCGCCTCCCGGACATACCTCTACCGCTGGGGACTCCTGATCGGGAAACACCGCTGGATAGCCCTCATCCTCCCGATCCTGCTCTGCCTGGTCCTGCTCCCGCTCGCACTCCGGGTGACCGACCAGCTCTCGTCTGGCGGCTGGCTCCCGCCCGACACCGGCGCGGCGCGGGTCGACTATCTGCTCAAGCAGGAGTTCGGACGCCAGACCATCAGCAACTACCTGCTCTTCTCCGACCCCACCGGACGCCTCAAGGCAACCGATCCCGAGTTTCGGCGCGAGGTCGAGCGCGTTGTCAAGCCGCTGCGCGAGGATAGCGCCTTCACCGCCGTCTACACATGGGGAACGACATCCAACCGTGACCTGAACACCGCACTCATCTCGGACGACGGCACCATGAGCCTGGCCGTGGTCTCGCTGCAGAGCGGCATCCGCGATGCCACCAACGACTTCGCAGCCTTCACGGCGCGCATGCACAGCGATCTGCTCGATATCAAGATCGGCGGGTGGCCAGCGACCACCTCCGCTCTCCAGCAGATGACCAGCAGCGATCTCGCTCGCGCCGAGCGCATCTCCGTGCCGATCACGCTCGTGCTGCTTGTCGTCGTCTATGGCGGAATTCTCGCAGCGATGTTGCCCGTAGCGCTGGCGGCCAGCGCCATCGTGATCGCGCTGGCGACGCTGGCGTCCGTCTCGAACGTCATGGAATCGAGCATCTTCGCCGTCAATGCCGTCACCATGCTCGGGCTCGCCGTCGGCATCGACTACGCGCTGATGCTCATCTCCCGGTTCCGCGAGGAGTTGCGCGATCACGATCCAGAGACAGCGCTCGCCAACGCGGTCGCCACCGCCGGGCACGCCATCCTCGTCGCCGGCGCCGCCGTCACGATCGGGCTCGCCGGCCTGATCGCCTTCCGGGTGCCGGCCGCCATCTCGACCGGGCTTGCCGGCGCGAGCGTCGTGGCGGCAAGCGTCCTCCTCGCGTTGACCTCGCTCCCGGCCGCCCTCCTCCTGCTCCATCGCCGGATCGGCGCGCGCCCCGGATACCTGCGCTGGACCGCTCAGGCCAGCCGTTCCCGCCTGGCGGCAGGCATAGCGCGGGTCCAGCGTGGCTTACAACAGCATGCGATGCTGGCGGCGCTCGCCTGCGCCGCTGCCCTGGTCCTCCTCACGCTCCCCGTCTTCGCCATGAAGGGTGCGTCGCCCTCAATGGCGATCCTGCCGCGGACGACCGAGGCGCGCCAGTTGTACGACCAGGTCGCGGCCCACTTTCCCAATGCATCCCTGACACCCATCACCATGGTCGTGCAGCCGCGCGAGGGGCGCATGACGAGCTCGACGAATCTCGATCACCTGCGCGATTTCACGAGCGAGATCGCCACCATGCCGGGGGTCACCAACGTCGATAGCCTCTGGAGCTTCATTCCCGAGGGGGTCGGCGCCTTCGCCCTCTCCAGCAGCCTGACCCTCGATCGCTCGCTCCAGGAGACCGCGCGTCCTTACATCACCCCGCGCGCGGCGGTGATCCAGATCAGCCTGGCGAGCGACGCCAGCGCCGCGAGCCAGGCCGCGTTCGTGCGCCAGTTGCGCGATGACGGCATGCAGAGGTCCGGCAATGCCTTCACCGTCCTCGTCGGCGGCGAGAGCGCCACGAGCGTCGATCTCGTGGCGACGGTGCGTGATCGCGCCCCCGCGGCGGTCGCCATGGTGGTGATCGCGACCTGGATCGTGCTCTTCCTCCAGTTTCAATCGATCCTGCTGCCACTCAAGGCGATCGCGCTCAACCTGCTCTCGATCTCGGCCTCATTCGGCGCACTGGTCTGGATCTTCCAGGAAGGTCACCTCTCGAACCTGCTTGCGTTCGAGCCGACTGGCACGACCATCATCATCGTGCCCATCATCATGTTCTGTTTCATGTTCGGGCTGAGCATGGACTATGAGGTCATCATGCTCTCCCGCATCCGGGAAGCCTGGAAGGAGACCGGGAACAACGAAGCGGCGGTCCAGACCGGGCTCCGCCAGGCGGCCGGCATCGTGACCAGCGCCGCCGCCGTCATGCTCGTCGTCTTCGTGGCCTTTGGCACGAGCCAGCTGCTCATCATCAAGGCGCTCGGCATCGGGCTTGGGCTGGCGGTGCTGATCGACGCCACGATCATCCGCCTGATCCTGCTCCCGGCCACGATGCAGCTCATGGGCGACCGGAACTGGTGGCGGCCAGCGTTCACCCGGTCCCCTGCCTCGCCTGCCTCCGCCATCACCCCCGAAGAGAAGGGATCCACATGACCGCCCATGTTCGCCTGCGCCGGGCCGACGCGAACGATGCCGAGCGCATCGCCGCCTGGCGGGCGGAGCCATCCGTCGCCCGCTTTCAGCCAATCCGGCAGTACGACGTCGCCACCCTGCGCCATATGCTCGCGGCGCGCCGGGAACTCGTGCTCGATCCGGGGATGGACGGCAAGACGCAGTGGATCGTTCTCGATGACGGGCAGCCGGCCGGCTGGGTGTCGCTCGATGTCACCAGCCGCGAGCACGCGACCGGCTCGATCGGCTACACGATCGCGGAGCAGCATCGGGGCAAGGGGCTGGCCAAGGCCGCCGTACGCCAGGTCGTCGCGCTCGCCTTCGATCCCGAGATCCTTGCGCTGGAGCGCCTGGAGGCCAATGTCGCGGTGGAGAACACCGCCTCCCAGCGCGTCCTTGAAGGGGCGGGCTTCCGGCGCGAGGGAATCGCCCGGGGCTTGCTTCGCATCAGGGGGCGCCGCATCGATCACTATCGCTACGGGCTGCTCCGCCGGACCGACCTGGATCTCGCTGGGCACCGCACCGATTGACCAGTTGCCGCCAAACCAGTACCGTCAGCCAGTGCAGTTGAACAACGTTGAAGTCTTGAAAAGGATCGGAACGACGCATGCCTGAAACCCAACCTGATTCCGCAAACACGCTCGGCTTCGAGGAGATCGCCGATCGCCTGAGCCCCGACGACCCGCAGATCTCGCCGGATGGCCGTCACGTCGCCTTCACCGTCACGGCGGGCGGACGCAAGGGCGATCACCCTGACCGCGCGATCTGGCTCTCCCGCGACCGGCGGCCAGCGTCTCGCTTCACCGGTGGGGAGGCCAACAACCACGATCCCCGCTGGTCCCCCGACGGCACACAGCTCCTCTTCATCGCCAACCGCAAAGACGCGGAGAAGGAGATGCTCTACCTGCTCCCGGTCGCCGGTGGTGAGGCCCAGCGCCTCGGGGACCTGGACGGCAGCCTCTCCGTGCTAACCTGGTCGCCCGATGGCTTGAAGATCGCCGTCCTGCGCACGGACCCGGAGACCGAGGAGGAGAAAAAGCGCAAGACAGAAGACAAGGAAGATGCCTACCTCTATGAGGAGGACGCCAAGCGCAGCCGCCTCTGGGTCGTCGATGCCGCGACCGGCGACGCACGGCAACTCACGTTCGGCGATCAGTCGGTCTGGGACTACGCATGGTCGCCGGACGGTGACCGCATCGTCGTCGTCACCACCGGCCTTCATGTCATCAACGAGTTCATCCTGAAGGGCTCGCTCTGGCAGGTACCCGTGGCCGGTGGCCTGATGACGCACATCGCCGACTTCCCGGGCGGCCCCGGCTCACCCGTCGTGCGGGAGGTGGACGGCAAGCTCGTCGTGGCGGTGACCGCCAACCGCCGGCGCGAGGATCCGGCCGAATCGCTCTGGATCGTGCCGCTGGACGGCAGTGCGCAGACCAACCTGACGCCCGACTACGCCGGCTCCTTCTCGCAGCTCATCGCCGACCCGACCGACCGCGCCGGGCTCTTCGCGCGCGTCGTTGAGGGCACCCGCCAGCGCCTCTATCGCATCTCGGCGGCGGGCGGCGACCTGCAACCGGTGACACCGGCGAACCTGGCGGACCGGGGCACGATTTCCGCTGGCCCGACCATCGCCGCCAACGGTCGAGCGCTTGCCTGCATCTGGCAGGCGAGCGACACCCCACCCGAGGTCTACATCGCGGACATCGGGCAGGACGCGGTCGCGGTCAGCGAGCTGGGCAAGTCGTTCGCCGGTCGCCTCTACGACGGCGAGGTCGTGCACTGGGAGAGCACGGACGGGGTGACGATCGAGGGCATCCTGATCAAGCCTGCCGGCTACACCGAGGGCAAGCGTGTCCCCCTGATCGTGGAGATCCACGGCGGCCCATCCTGGCAATGGGAGGACCGGCTCATGATGAGCTGGCACGACTGGGCGCAGATGCTCGCCGCGCGCGGCTACGCCATCCTGCTGCCGAACCCACGCGGCAGCACCGGCTACGGCGCGGACTTCGAAAAGCTGCTGCAGAACGATATCGGCGGCGGCGAGGCGCAGGATGTCATCAGCGGCGCCAAGGCGATGGTCGAGCGCGGCATCGCCGATCCCGAGCGCCTGGGAATCGGCGGCTGGAGCTGGGGCGGCTACCTGACCGCCTGGTCGATCACACAGACCGATATCTTCAAGGCGGCCGTCATGGGCGCGGGCGTCGCCAACCTGATCTCGGATCACGCCGCCGGCGATATCCCGGCCGCGAACCTCTCCTACTACAGCGACGATCCCTACACCGACTGGGAGCTCTATGCGCGCGCCTCGCCGATTCGCTTCGTGCGCAATGTAACGACACCGACGCTGATCGTCCACGGCGACGCCGACATCCGCGTCCATCCGACCCAGGGGCAGGAGTACTACCGCGCGCTGAAGACGGTCGGTGTGCCGACCCGCTTCGTGCGCTACCCGCGAGAGGGCCACAGCTTCCAGGAACGCGCGCACCAGATCGACCTGATGCGCCAGATCGTCGAGTGGTTCGAGCGCTACATCCCTGTCTGACGGCAACAAGCCACAAACGTCTCGCAGGGGAGAGGACATTGCAGGCGCAATGTCCTCTCCCCTTTCACAGCTGGACGCCTACCCTGCGGACCCGGAGTACTCTCATGCGGATCGCTGCGTCGTCGCGCCACGGGCATTTGCTCGCTTTTCATTGAATAAACGTGGGCACTGATCGCCATTGGCCCGTCGAGTGAGCCATCCCGCTTCCTGTTCGTGCACTTCCTTCCCAAATGACAGCATTTCGCTATCATGGGGTCGAGCGCCGTCATGGCGCAGGGACATGCAACGGAAAGAAGGGTTCGATTCTCATGACATCGCTGAACGCAGGTCTCGTCATTCCGCGAGGAAGCGCACCGGAACTTGTCGCAGCCGTGAAGCTGGCGGAGGAGCGAGGCGTCCCCTCGGTCTGGACCACCGTCGGGGGCGCGACCGCCGATCCGGTGACGAGCTACGCGGCCGCCGCCGCGGCCACGAGCAACATCGTGCTCGCCACCTCGATCACGCCCACGTATCCGCGTCATCCGATCACGCTCGCCTCCCAGGCGATCGCCCTCAACGACCTCGCCCCCGGCCGCATTCGACTCGGCATCGGCACCAGTCACCGGCCGACCATCGAGGGCGTCTACGGCATACCGATGGGCAAGCCGCTCGCGCACCTGCGCGAATACCTGACGGTGCTCCGCACCCTGCTCTGGGAGGGCAAGGTCGATTTCGAGGGCGAGTATTTCACAGTCAGGACGGCACTGCCGGAGGGAACCACCGCCCCCAGGATCCCCGTGCCGATCTCGGCGTTGCGGAAGAACGCCTTCCGGCTCGCCGGTGAGCTCGCCGACGGCGCGATCACCTGGGTGACGCCCATTCACTACATCGTCAACACGGCGTTGCCCGCCTTGCGCGAGGGTGCGGCAAAGGCCGGAAGAGAGACACCGCCGCTGATCGCCCACGTCCCGGTCGCCGTCTCCACCGACCGCGACGCCGCACGCAACGCCTTCCGCGAGCAATTCCCGGTCTACAGCAAGCTCCCGTTCTACGCTGCGATGTTCGCGGATGCCGGCTATCCGGTCACCGCCGAGCAGACCATGACCGATGAGCTGGTGGATACCCTCGCCGTCTCCGGGGACGCCGCCGCGATCCGCGCGCGGCTTGAGGAAATTAGAGCACAGGGCATTGATGAGCTCCTCATCTCGCACGTCGCCGTCAAGGACGCGGCATCGGAACTGGAAGAGCTCTCCGCCATCATTGCGCAGTAGCACACTCCGGTTCCGGCTTCGGGAGGACACCCGGGCCGGAACCGGAGTGGCGGGTTTGCGCAGCGCGGCACACGGCGCTACAGTGAGCAGATGGGTCCACCTTGTGCCACCCGCGCTGCCGAACCATCATCAGGGCAGCGTGTCTGCTCCCCTGGCTCCCCGGAGCCAGACTTGCGCCCGGAGAACCGATGTGCCCTCTCCGACGTCCCTGAAACGCGGCCGCTTCCGGAACCGGTGGAGCCCCCCTTCGGCCGTGCTCCTCGCCTCGCTGCTTGTTGCAGCCCTGGCGCTCGGCCCGGTCGCCGCGCAGGCAGCCGAAAATACTCCGGAGCGAGCAGCGGACGCCGGGTTTCAACCGAGTGCCCCCTACTACGCGACGTTCTTCTATCCCTGGTTCGGCAACAAGACGACCAATGGGACCTGGGCGAACAGCACCTGGGGCGATAACGGGCACACACCACCCGACAACTGGTTCTCGAACTATCTTCCAGATATCGAACCCGGCATCTTCGACCCAGCGCACGAGCTCTACAGCTCGATCGATGACACCACGCTCGCCTGGCAGCTCTCGAAGCTCGCCGAGGCGAAGCAGGAAGTGGCCATCTCCTCCTGGTGGGGACAGGGGCACAAGACCGACACCGCACTCAAGCACATCCTCTGGTACATGCAGCAGCCGGAGAATCCGTACCCCAACCTGCGCTGGGCGCTCTACTACGAGAAGGAGGGCTTCGGGAATCCTTCCGTCGACGAGATCGCCAGCGATTTGCGTTATATCGTCGACAATCTTGCCTCCCAACCCGCCTTCTTCCGGATCGATGGCAAGCCGGTGATCTTCGTCTACGGCAGTGCAGAGGATTCTCCGGCGACCGCCGATCGCTGGGCGGAGGCCCGCAAGCAGGCCGGTGTCGATATCTACCTCGTGCTCAAGGTCTTTAACGGCTACGCCAGCGCCAGGCAACAGCCTGATGGCTGGCATCAGTACGCCCCCGCCGAGCGGGCCGATAGCCAGTCGCACCGGTATTTCATGGTCAGCCCCGGCTTCTGGAAGGATGGCGAGCCGGTGCGCCTGCCACGCGATGTCGACGCCTTCGAGTACGTCGTCAGGAACATGGTCGCCGCTGACGTACCGTGGAAGCTGACGGAGACGTGGAACGAGTGGGGAGAGGGAACCGCGGTCGAGCCCGGCACCCCGGTCATCCAGACGATGACCGGGCGTGCGATCCGGGACCCGGCCGGGACCCCGTTTGGCAACGCCTACGTGGACGTGCTGAACCGGCATCTGCCGCCGCTGGAGCGGGGCACCGGTGCCCCATTCGGTGCCTCGGCCCCCGATTCGTTCGGGCAGACCCGGGTGCCGGACCTTGCGCCTCCCTGCGACCGTCCCAAGCGCGTGGGCGGTTAGGGTCCACCCAGCGAAGGAGGCATCTCTTTCGTACGGGCCGACCTGTGTGCCGACCCTGAAGCCCCTATCTGCCGCGTCCAAATGCTCGGACGGTCCTCATGGGACGACGAGGGCCGCCATTCCATTCGTACGGGTCGACCCGTGTGTCGACCCTTGTGCTCGCATGCAACATGCCTGTATGCAGGAGCGCCTCATCATGTGAGCTTGAGGGCGGACACATGGGTCCGCCCGTACGAACGATGGCCTCCGACCGTAGGGGCCTCCGCCCACCGCAGACCCGCCTTAGTCCGCCTGGAGCAGCGTCGCGATCGTCTGCGCGTAGATACGCCCCTCGAGAACGAGGTCGTCGATCGCGATGGATTCGTTCGCACCGTGCGCGCCCTCACCACGGGGCCCCATACCGACCGTGTCGATGTTGTGCTGGCGGTAGAAGCGTCCGTCCGTCATCCCCGCCCACTGCACGAAGTACTCCGGCTCGTTGCCGGTCACGACGCGCACGCTCTCCTGGAACGCCTTGACCAACGGCGAGTCCTCCGGCGTGATGTTCGCATCAATGAACCCGTTGTCCGGGTCGACGATCAGCTCGTACTTGTAATCCGGGTCACCTTCACCAGCGGCATCGAGCTTGGCGCGAATCTCTTCGACCACGCTCTCCTTGGTCTCACCGGGGATCAGCCGACGATCGATCGAGATCGTGCACTCACCCGGCACGACGTTGTGGGCGACACCGCCGCTGATCATGTTGATGCTGATCACCGGGTGACCGACGGCGGGGTGGAACTTGTCCAGGTGCTCCTCCAACGCCAGGATGCCCTTGGCCGCCTTCTGGATAGCGTTGATGCCATTGACGCGCGCCGCGGCGGTGTGGGAGGCGCGTCCGATGAACCGGACGTTCAGCGCCAGCCCGCCACGCTCGGCGTTGCGCACCTTGAACTCGCTGCCCTCGCCGATGAAGACGTAGTCCGGCCGCGGGAGATTCCCGGCCTCAATCTCATCGAGCACGTGGAGCGTGCCGAATCGCGCCCCGACTTCCTCGTCGGAGACGATGTGCGCCTGCAACGCGCCCTTGAGCGGCGCGTCCTTGAAGAGATCGAGCAACGCCATCATCACGCCGACCGAGCTCTTCATGTCGGACGCACCACGACCATAGAGCCGCTTGCCATCCTCACTGATCACCCCCTCGAAGGGGTCGGTCTTCCACTCGCCGGCATCGGAGACCGGAACCGTATCGAGGTGCCCGTTCATGGCGATGACCGGACCGCTCGCCGGGTCACCAACCGTCGCGATCACGTTCGGCCGGTTCGGATCGTTGGCGGTCACGACGTAGGAGATGCCGCGTCCGTCGAGCCACCCCTGCACGAACTTCATGATCTCGGCCTCATCGCCACTCACACTCGGGATCGAAACGAGCTTCTGCGCGACATCGACGATCTCGTCCCGCGACACCCGATCCACCCACGGCGACACTGTCTTGCTCTCGGAACCCACGCTGCTCAACCTCCATCAGGAATCATTCGACGCCGGCACACGGCGCGGTGCCGGCGCTTGCATCTCTTCTTGTACCATCCTCACGCAACATGGCCGCCCCGTCTTCCGGAACGACCATGCACCACATCCTTGAGTTCCACGGCTCGGCGTTTGTCGGTTCTAGATCCGCTCGAAGCGCGAGACGTTCGCCACGAACACCACAGCGCCGCCGACCTCGACCTCGAAGTTCTCCGGCATATAGAGCAATCCAGGCTCCAGTGCCGGGGAATACGGCACGGCGATCTGCGTCCGCCTCCGGCAGGTGCGCTGCAGAATGGCCATGACGCCATCGACCCCCGCATCCTCGACGCCGATCATCAGACTGGTGTTGCCGGTTCGCAGGAACGATCCGGTCGTACTGATCTTGGTGAATCGGTACCCTGATTCGATCAACGATTCCGTCAGCGCATCAGTGTCCTCATCCTGAACGACAGCGAGAATGAGCTTCATCGGCGCTCCCTTCCTTCGGGTTTCTCTCAGTTACGGACACGGGTGCGGTGGGCGGTAGTCCACAACCACCGGCTCCGGCTCTCTGCATCTACTTCGCACGCGGGATTCAACAGAAAACTATCCTGCCGAGTCTAGCAGATCGCAGCGAGCGCCGCGCCCGAGCACCCTCGGCGCATTGGCTGCGGCGAGTCCGCCTCATGAGTGGCGGTATCGCGGGCAAAACGTCACGCAATCTGCTTCAGAGTCTCGTTGATCAGCGCGCGTATCGGCGCCTCGAGCACGCCGTTCGAGGCGAGCACCTCTTCCGCATAGAGCTGGTAGACGCCCGCTTCCAATCCGACGACCGTGCCACCGGCTTCCCGCACGATGACAACGCCCGCCCCAACATCCCACGCGTTGATCGGCCGCTCGTAGAATCCGTCCAGCCGGCCGGCCGCGACGTAACACATATTGAGTGCCGCAGACCCGTCCCGCCGCACGCCCTGGGTCACATTATTGAAGGCTGTCCACCAGGCATAGGCGTCTCGGCGCTCGTTGACGTTGTAGGAGAAGCCGGTCGCCAGCAACGACTGCTGCAACTCGCTTGTCGTGGAGACCCGCAGCGGAACACCGTTCACGGTTGCGCCACCGCCCTTGATGCCCACGAAGAGCTCATCCTTCATCGGGTCGAACACCACACCCAGCACCGGGTCGCCCTGGTATTCGAGACAGATGGAGACAGCAAAGTGGGGATAGCGATGCGCGAAGTTCGTGGTTCCATCAAGCGGGTCGACGACCCAGCCAAAGGGAGCGCCGGCCGCCGCAGCCGTTCCGCGCGCACCTTCCTCGCCGATCAGGCGGTGATCCGGATAGGCGGCGCGGATTCGCCGCGAGATCAGCTCCTCGGACGCCTTGTCGGCATCGGTCACGAGATCGACCGTTCCCTTGTGCTGGATCGCGAAGCCCTCCTCCTGAAACCGCCGGAGAATCGCTCCCGCCTCCCGCGCCACATCGCAGGCGAACGGCGCTGCCGTCGCCAGGACTTCAGCCAGTTCCCTGGAATTCTCCGTTGAAATCGTCACTTGCACTCTCTTCACGCTAGGGCGGCGCCACGGGGAACCGGGGATAGGCATCGACGTCCAGCCCGGCCGTGCCGCCATTCAGCAGGCGCCGGTAGCCAAGTCCGGCCACCATCGCCGCATTATCTGTACAAAACGACAAATCTGGCCAGCGCGTCTCGGGCAGTGGCGCCGTTTGACCGCGACCACTCGTCGACCAGACTCCGGCCACCGTCTCCCGCAACCGGTCGCGCAGCTTCCGGTTTGCCGCGACCCCACCGGCAAGCAGGACGCTTCGGGCACCGGTGGCAGCGGCGGCCCGCGCCGTCTTCACTGTCAGCACGTCGATGATCGCCTCCTCGAACGATGCCGCCAGTTCGGCCAGCGGCAGGTCATCGCGGAATCGCGGCGGGCGGTGCTTCGGAAAGAGCGCGGCCGGATCGGGCGGCGGCGAGTCTGTATCAGGCAGCCGGAAAGGCTCCACGATCCGCAGCAACGCCGTCTTCAGCCCGGAGAAGCTGAAGTCATAGCTCTCACCCAGCCAGGCACGAGGCAGCGAGAACGCCGCCGGATCGCCCTCGCTGGCGGCCCGCTGGATCGCCGGACCACCGGGGTACCCGAGCCCCAACAATCGCGCGCCCTTGTCGAACGCCTCCCCTGCCGCATCGTCGAGCGTGCGGCCGAGAATCTCGTAGGTCTCGACATCGTGGATCAGCCGGATCTCGGTGTGTCCCCCCGAAACCAGCAGGCAGATGGCGGGCAGCGCCGGTTCCTCGACCGGCGTGCCATCGGGTGGCAGCAGCCAGTTGGCGTAGACGTGCGCCTCCAGGTGGTTGATCGGCACCAGCGGTACGTTGAGCGCGTAGCCAAGGGTCTTGGCGGCGTTGACGCCCACCAGCAGCGACCCGGCCAACCCTGGGCCGTGCGTGAAGGCCACGGCATCGATCTCACCGCGAACCACTCCAGCCTCGGCCAACGCGGCCCTCACCACCGGAATAATCGCCTGTACCTGCCCCCGGGCCGCGAGCTCGGGCACGACGCCGCCATGCGCGCGATGCAGGTCGATCTGCGACGAGATCACGTTCGAGCGCACGCTCCGGCCATCGACGACGATGCTCGCCGCCGTCTCATCGCACGATGTCTCGATTCCCAGAATCCGCATAATCTCTCTGACTCACTTGTCTCGCACTGGCAAGACATTCACCGGGTGCCTGGTCGCGGTGACAGCCGCCTCATGCCGTTATCGACCGCAACCATCACCCACCTCTTCCGTTATTTCGAGCGAAGTCGAGAAATCTCGTTCGTCACAGCGCGCACGATGCGTGTCGCAGACGGCTGGGGAAGGACGAGCGCTGGTCCTCGAAACGCCCCGGAGAGATTTCTCGACGGAGTTTATCCTGAGCGGAGCCGAATGGACTCGAAATGACGGTGGTGGCTACGCGATCGGTAGGCGCGGGACACTGCCCCGCTCTTGGAAGGCTACGACGCGCCGATCTCGGAATCGAAGCTCATCTTGTGGATCAGCTTGCGCTGCAATGCGCCCAGACGCGATCGATAGCCCTCATCCTTCAATGACTCCGACCACATGATGTAGGCGTCCTCGTTGTTGTCGCTGTAGTAACGGGGGCGACGGCCCTGGATCGAGAACCCGTATTTGCGGTAGAGATTCTGCGCCGTCTCATTCGTCACCCGCACCTCAAGCGTGAGCCACGTGATATTGCGCCGGAGCGCCTCCTCGATCAGCGCCACGAAAAGCAGCTCGCCGAGACCCCGCCCGCGGTACTCGGGGCTGACCCCAATGGTGGTCACGTGCGCCTCATCGTAGAGGGTCCACATGCCGGCAAAGCCGATGATCGGCGGCGGCACCTCTGGCCCGCGCAGGCGCGCCAGCTGCCAGAAGGCAAACCGGCGGGGCCGGCGACTCTGCCGCACCGGAAGGTGGAGCCCGCCCACATCGGCGTCCGACCGGTCCTCCAGGTCTCGTGGATCAAGCGCTGGATCATCGCGCAGGACCACGTAGTAGTTCTGATCGGGGTTCTTCAGTTCACGCCGATAGGCAGACAAGGGCCAGGGATTGGTGAAACAAAGACGCTCGACTCGTCCGACTTCCTCGACATCTTCCTGCGTCATGGGTTCTATGACATACACGCCCGCCGCCACCTCGATCGCGATCCGCTGAAATCTCCACTACCCATCCGAGGCCGCACCCGGCACTCACTACCAACCTCAGGCGGCCGGATGCCACACCTGCTTCGTTCATCATGCACGAGCGTTGCCAGGCACCGTCGCACCACAGCCCGGAATTCCTTTGGTATTGTGCATTATCCGGCCAAACATGGGCAGCGCCCGCCCCAAATGCGGTACAATCCATCCCCGATACGCCGGAGTGGCGGAACGGCAGACGCAGCGGACTCAAAATCCGCCGGGGCAACCCGTGAGGGTTCGAATCCCTCTTCCGGCACCACAACGAGACAGGGCCTCTCCCAATGGGAGAGGCCCTGTCTCATTATGTCTCGCAAGAAACCGGCCGCAACTATCGCCTCCATACTGCCTGCCGGAGATGACCATCAGAATCGCTCTATACAATGATAGTAGTCGTGGATTCGTTGCAGCGGAGGATGGAGCAAGGCGCAAGTGACTGACAGTGCCCCCGTGCTTCGCTGAGTACCCTATCATCGAGCATGCCGGAGACCACCTGGTCCGTCATCCTGGGGGTCATCTGCATTCAGAGAGGGGCGACTCTAGGGAAGTGCAGAACAAGACAAGACGGTTGAAGAATTCCTGTTGCTGCAGGTGAAATCCTGTCGATTCAGGGACCTCCACAAACCATGAGGGATGCATCGTGCCCCTTGATCATTACGACAAGTTTGATCCGTTCGCGACAGCGCAAGCGATGGTCGATACAACGGCGCTTAACAAATGGAAAAGGTTTTCCGATTCTATTGATTCGGATATTATTCTGGCGTTCAGCTACTCACCATTCCTGAGGCATAAGCGCCCCGAAGAGAGCAACGAGTATGGGCCATTACCCGACGTCTGGGTGGATTCAACGCATCAAGTCATAGATATTTTCTATTCCTCATTATCTGAGTCTCTTTCGAAGCTATCTGAATCCCCGATCATCGCTAGAGAGCTACACGCCACCAGGAGGCTACAGCCGCGGTGGACCGATTTGGTTTCCAAGTGAGCTTGTGCAAGCAACGGTCGACAATCCTTGGCTAGCCGATGTCGTTAGAGGCGTCGCAGTAAACGCAATCTATGAAGCTATGAAAGCTTCCTACAAGAAGTTGAACGCATGGTTCGATATGAATGAGGTTCCCGAGCCAGAACGGGAATTTCCTCGTCAGGGCCCCCAGAATATCCGGAACGTTGTTGAGGGGCACGCGCATCAGTTCTTTCCTCGGCTCAGCCCAGGCAGTGCCAAGGTCGTCCCGAGTCATTCGATTGATGCCAACTATCCAATCGAGTACACGCGTTTTCTTGTTGGAGTCGAATGCATCGGGGGGAGAATCGTGTACTCCGTTGACGACAAATTGAATCTAGACAATGTTGTTCTGGCCCAATCAGACACGTTCAGGCGTCTTCGCCGTGACGGATGGCCGAAGACCTAAGATCATTGGCAGCCACGCACGATACAATCAGCATGATTGTTCGCGTTAGCCGTCATTTCAGAAAACGAGCTTTGGCAGGAAGACGAGGATGCCACCGGTCTCCCGGATCACGTAGGAGAACTCGTCGCCGGACCAGGGGGTGATCGGGCTGTTCTTCGCGGGCGAACCGTACGCCGTGAAGCCCAGATCGCGCGCCATCAGCTTCGCCCGCAGCAGGTGAAAGCCATCGCTCACGATCAGCATGCTCTTGACGCCGGTGCCCCGCAGCACCTCCTGTACCCCCTGCATGCTCTGCCACGTATCCCGACCCCGGTTCTCAAAGAGAATCGCGTCCTCCGGCACCCCACGCTCGATCAGGTAAGTGGCCTCGGTCTCGGCCTCGGTGAAGGCGTCGCCCGGCTGCTTGCCGCCCGTGACGACGATCTTCGGCGCGAGTCCCTGGTTCCAGAGCGAGAGTGCCTGCTCCAGCCGCGCCTCGAGCACCTCGCTCGGACGCCCGTTGTACTGCGCCGCGCCCAGAATGACGATTGCATCCACCGGACGAGCCTCGTCGGTGCGCGCCTGCCAGTAGACGGCCGCCATCACCAGCAGGATCGTGACCGGAATCGCCACGACCATGAACATGATGAACCGGTAGAGCCATCTGGCGGGGCCAGTTCGCTTCGCGCGCCGCTGCTCCTCGATTGAGGGCGAGATGGTACGCAGCGTGCCCGCGGTCGGCGGCCGTTGATCCGGCCACGTCGAGGCGGGCGGGGAACCATGTGTGGAGGACACGGGGCGGGCGGTATGTGGAGTCGGAAGGATGCGATCGGTGTCGCCTGCGTCGCGCATCCGCGAAGCATGACATCCGCCGTCGTCCGCTGCAACGTGCATTCCGCACAACGTCATGAATGGGGCGACAATCCCCTTATCGCCTCGACCGCCGTAGGGTTCTCGAGCGCCGTGATGTCGCCGGCAGGCAGCCCCAGCCATGCGGCGCGGATCACCCGGCGCATGATCTTCGCATTGCGCGTCTTCGGCAGATCCTTCACGAACACTACCCGATCCGGACGCAAAGCCGCGCCCAACTGCTCGCCAATAAAGCGCCGGACCGTCTCCGCAAGCTCGTCGCTCGGCGTCACATCGGGTCGAGGCACGGCAAAGATCACCGCCACATCGCCCTTCACGTCGTGCGGCACCCCGACCGCCGCCGCTTCCTTCACCGAGCCCTGCGCCACCGCCGCGCTCTCCAGCTCCGCCGGCCCGATCCGCTTGCCCGAGACCTTGAGCGTGTCGTCCGAGCGGCCCCGGATGTACCAGTAGCCATCGGCGTCGATCTCGGCGAAGTCCCCATGCACCCAGCAACCGGACATGCGCGACCAGTACGTCTCCTCATACCGCACGGAATCGTGCCAGAAGCCGCAGGTCATGCCGACCCACGGCTCGCGCAGGATCAATTCACCCACGCCATCCCGCACCGGCACGCCGCCGGCCTCGATGTCGACGACATCGGCGACCATGCCGGGCACCGGTCCGGTGAACGAGCACGGCTTCATCGGCAGGATCGGCAATCCGGTGATGATGCCGCCCGAAGTCTCGGTGCCGCCGGAGTAGTTGATGATCGGGCAGCGCCCATCCCCCACGACATCGAAAAGCCAGCGCCAGGGATCGGGGTTCCACGTCTCGCCGGTCGAGCCGAGGATGCGCAGGGAAGAGCGGTCGGTCGCCTTCACGATTTCCTCGCCATGCGGGATCAGCGCCCGGACCGCCGTCGGCGCCACGCCCAGCGTCGTCACCCTGTGCCGCTCCACGATCCTCCAGATCCGGTCCGGCTGGGGGTGATCCGGTGTGCCCTCGAAGAGGAGGATGGTCGCCCCCAGCGTGAGCCCGCCCGCGATCAGCCACGGTCCCATCATCCAGCCCATGTCGGTCATCCAGAAGAGCACGTCGCCCTCGTGGAGGTCGAAGCAGTAGGCGAGATCGTGGGTCGCCTTGATCGGAAACCCGGCGTGAATGTGCAGCGATCCCTTTGGTCGGCCCGTCGTACCCGAGGTGTAGAGGATCATGTAGGGATCGTCGGCCGCTGTCGGCTCCGTCAGCCGCTCCGGGGATGCCTCCGCCATCGCCTCATCCCACCAGAGGTCGCGCTCGTCATCCCACTCGACGGGCTCACCCGTCCGCCGGACGACGACACAGCGCTCGATGGCCGGCAGATTGGCCATCGCCCGGTCGGCGACCGCCTTCATCGGCACGAGCTTGCCACGCCGGTAGAAGCCATCGGCGGTGATCAGCAGGCGGGCATTGCAATCCGCCAGTCTCGATGCGATCGCTTCCTCGCCAAAGCCGGAGAAGAGCGGAACGTAGAGCGCGCCGAGCTTGCCGCAGGCAAGGGTCGCCGCCACGACCTCGGGGATCATCGGCAGGAAGATCCCGACGACATCGCCGCGGCCGATGCCCAGGTCGCTCAGGACGTGCGCGAACCGGTCGGTCATCTCGCCGAGCTCGGCGAAGGTCAGTGTTCGCGTCTCCTCGTCGTCCCCCTCCCAGATCACGGCCGGACGGTCCGCCAGCGGGCCGTCGGCATGACGATCCAGCGCGCTGACGACGTAGTTGAACTCGGCGTCCGGGAACCAGGCCGGCCACGCCTTGCCCCGGCTGAGATCCATCACCGACGACCACGGTTTCTGCCACGCCAGGTCGAGATCGGCGAGCGCCTGTTCCCAGTACCAGGACGGATCGGCCGCCGCCTTTGCAAGCAGCCCCGGATAGTCGCTGCTCCCGGTTCGCTCGATCAATCGCAGCAGGCGGTTGTCCGTCAGATAGTCATCCGCGGGATACCAGGCGAATTCGGACGTCGTCATCAGGTGGCTCCAGTTTGGGGGACAGGACGATGGACCGTATGCTGCTCATTCTTCCGGACTCCCGCCTACGTGGCAAGGCCCTCCACCGTCGATATCACGGTTGCGGGGCACGAATTCGGCCCGGGGTGTATGGGATACTTGAGGCAAACGACGTTCGCGGAAGGCAATCACCATGTCCTGGCTACAATTCTGGAAAAACGACAAGGAACGCGATCAGGAAGCGGATGCCAAGGCCAAGAAGGAAGACGCCGAGCTTGCCGCACCGCCGGGCGCACGGCTGCCCGGCGTGATGCCGCCGCACATGCAGCGCATCATGATCGAGCGACGACGACCGGACGACCGGGAGATCGACCCGGCCCAGCAACTCGCCCGCCTCCGGCAACGACGCCTCGCCTTCCTCTTCGATGTCGAGCAGGGCGAACTTGCCGCCGAGGACGACAACCCCTGGACGAACCGGATCGCCCTCCTGACCGAGGCGATGGAGACGGTCAAGACCGATCAGCAACGCCTGCGCACCGCCGAGCCGGCGCCCTATGCCCCGGTGCCCCCGACGCCGATCGAGAATGTAGCGGTGAGCGAGGGGCAGCCGTTCCACGTCAGCTTCACAATCGGCCCGGAATCCTTCGATTACACCGAGGAGCTCGACTGGGCCGAACGCGGGCATCAGCTCGCGTTGCCCGAGCTCCGGCGGCAACAGGGCAATGCGGCGACGCTGGTTCCGCCAGAGACCCCTGCCGACCTGCGGGAGGCATTGGCCGCACATTTGGCTCACAGCGTCGATGTCTTCGCGTTTGATATGCGAGATCGGCGAGTCGACCTTGAGAACCTCCCTTCCCATCCGACCCTCGCCGATCTGGCGTCACCGTGCCCGACCTGTGGCGGCTGGGCCGATTGGAAGGGCCGGTGCGCCGCCTGCGCCGCGCGTGCGGGCGAGGAACTGCGCCTCCGCCGCGAGGAGCAGCGCTTGCTCGACGAGCGTGCGCGGGAAGCGGAGGAACGCCATCGGTTGACGGAACGGCTGCCGATTGCCCGGCGCCGGCTCGCCGATCTCGATGCCGATATCGCGAAGGCCGAACAACAGCTCAGCACGTCCCGCTAGTGCTCCACGGAGATACGCCAGCACGAGTACTGCGACAGTCATGTTGAGCGGAGGGAGCCATCCATGAATGATCTCTTGCCGCACGCTGAAGACCTGCTCATCAATCGCCAGGTCTTCGGGGTTGCCATGCTCCTGGCGCTCGCGCTGGTCGTTACCACCAGCCGCTTCTTCCTGCGCGACGTGCTGACGGACGGTTCGTCCGGCTGGCGACGGGTTGCCCAGGCCTGGCTGATCGCCACCAGCGGATTCGCGCTCTGGACGTCGCTCTTCGACGATTGGCTGCAACTGGTGGGAGAACCCTTCCGCCGCTCCCGGCAGTGGGCGTCGGAGCGAATCATCGCCAATCCGATTGCGCCGGAGTTGCGCACGGTCACATTGGCGCTGCTCGCGCTGGCGGTCGTCCTCAGCGCGGCGATCGTGGCCCGGCACATAGGCGGCTATGGGCTCCAGATTCCGACGCTCATCATTGCTGCCATTCTCTGGATCCCACTCTTCGTCCTCCGCCAGCGATTGGACATCCTAGTCCACGACGGCGTCAGCGACCGCAGCGGCAATGCCGCCGACTTCGCGGGCCTCGCCCTCTTCTGGCTGTTGCGAACCGGGCTCAGTATCGCGGTCACGGCGCTCAGCTTCGCGATCCTGGTCCTGCTCGTTGCCCCGCTGATGACGCTCGCCCTCGATCTGTTCCGCGTGCGCACGCCGCGAACGACCGAGGACGCGGAGGATTTCTTCACGGCGCTCCACCAGCAAGCGGGCGCCTACGAGGATGTGCCGCTCCGGGCGCGCTGGCGTCCCATCCAGCGCCCCTCGTAGCCGCGACACAGAGCTCTGGTCAGGAGTCAGTTTTCGCTCCTGCCTTCATTCGACGAGGATTGAAACCCCCGTGTCTATGGTGTCATCCGGATCGCGGAGAGCTTCATCACGCCCCGGAACATGCGGTTGAACTCGATCCCGTCCCGCGGCGAGAAAGCCACCGTCCGCTCGCCTACACGCTCGACACCCGGCATCAGCAGCGTCTGATCGGCGCGCGCCTGATGATCGAACTCGAGCTCGACGCGGACTCCCTCCGGCAGCACATAGGGCTTCGCGTCCTGCGCCGCCTGAACCGCCCGCTCAGCACCATCGCGAATCAGCTGCCGCGCCTTCTCGGGATGGAGGTTGACCGCGGAGAAGGTCGAGATCCCCTCCTTCACGACCACGCCGACCACCTGCTCGCCAAGGATGTCACGCGTCTGGGCAACCGCCTTCTCGTCGCCGGTGACGAGCGTGACCGGCACACCGAAATGACCGGCGATCGCGGCATTGATCCCGAACTCGCCCGTCGAGATGCCATCGAAGCGAACATCCTGCAGGTAGCCGCACCAGGTATGCGCGAGCGGTGCCGCCGGGGTCCCGGCCTTGGCGTGGTACCCGGTGAAGAAGACCGCGCCGATCCCTTCACGGTCGATTCCCTGCATCATGCCGAAGAACTTGTCGTTCCCGTTGATGTACCGGGCCTCGACATGCAGCTCCTCCGGAATCAGGTTGCGCTGCGCGTCGTGGCTGTCGTTGACGATCACCTCGTCGGCGCCACCCGCCAGCGCCCCCTCGACCGCGGCGTTCACCTCGCGGGTCATGCGCAGCCGCGCCCGGTCGTACTCCGACTGGTTCGAGACGGCGGCGCCAAGCTCCGGTGCCTCGCAATGCACCCACGAGACCACCCCACAGGTTCCTTCCATGTCCGCCGAGATCAGCACCTTCATCGAATCTCACTCCTCGTATCTGGTTGCGGCAAAAATCCACACACCCGGAAACGGTACCGGAGAACCGGGCGCTTGGCGACCATTTCAAAGACGCAAAAAAGCCTCCGACCGGTATGGTCGGAGGCTTTCTGGTGACTATGCGATCGAACGCGTCGCCAGCCGATTACTTGGTCTGGTTGCGGCGACGCCGGCGCTCGGCCTTGCGGCGCTTCGCGCGGTTCTCTTCCTGAACGCTGATAAAGCGCAGGCCACGGCGATGCTCGCGGATAATACCTGACCGCTCGATCCCCTTGTTGAACCGTCGCAAAAGCTGCTCGAAGCCCTCGCCATCTCGAATCTCAACACGCATAAATGCTCATCACCACCTTCAATGCGTTGGAATATGCGATTTGCTGCGCAGTCTGCATCCCGATAGGACACAAGAAGCCCACGGACATCGCATCCGCTGTGGCAAGTATACCGCAAACCGTGTACCAGTGCCCGTCTGCACATCACAACCACCGGGCGGCGACCGTTCGTAGCGGTCGACCAAGGAGCTTGTCCTGAGCTTGTCGAAGGATGGCGACCATCGGCCGGAGGCCGATTTCCCCGGTCCCTTGACCACGACCCGGTGAAAGAACACCTCGGATATCGGGCTTCGCCCGATCGGTGCGACATGAGGTCGCACCCTACGACTTTCGGCGGCAGCCACACTACGGACGGGCGTACACAGTCTCCAGGAACTGCTGCATCTCCGCGATCCAGGTCTGGTGAACGCCGAGCGCGCGTGTCGCCTCGTCGATCGCGGCGGCGACCCGATTGGGCGCTGTGCCGCCGGGCACGTCACGCGCGGCGATACTGGAGATCGCGTCCAGCGGGGGCTTCTCCTCAGCAAAGACCGGATGGATCTCCGCCCACTCCACGTCGGTCAGGTCCGCGAGCGTCTTGTCCGCGGCCACGCATCGCCCGACCAGCGCCCCGACCACCGCATGCGCCTCCCGGAAGGGCACGCCATGCTTCGCCAGGAGATCGGCAGCATCCGTCGCCAGCGTAAAGTCGGCGATCGCGGCGGCGGCCATCCGCTCCTCGTTGAAGGTCGTCGTGCGCAGCATCGGCGGGAAGACATCCAGCAGGGCGAGCACCGTGTGCACGGCGTCGAAAAGGCCCTCCTTGTCCTCCTGCAAATCCTTGTTGTAGCTCAGCGGCAGGCCCTTGACGACCGTCAGCAGCGCGAAGAGATCGCCGAAGATGCGACCGGTCTTGCCGCGCCCGAGTTCCGCGACATCCGCGTTCTTCTTCTGCGGCATAATCGAGCTGCCGGTCGAGAATGCGTCGGAGAGGGTGATGAAACGGAACTCCGCCGACGACCAGAGCACGATCTCCTCGCTCAAGCGCGAGAAATGGAGGGCGATCAGCGAACACGTGTAGAGCGTATCGAGCACGTAGTCGCGATCCGAGACCGCATCGAGGCTGTTAGCGGAGATCCGGCTGAAGCCGAGCTCGGCCGCGACCCGCTCGCGATCGATCGGGTAGGTCGTGCCGGCCAGCGCCGCCGATCCGAGCACCAGCACGTCGGCGCGCCGATAGGCATCCATCACCCGGTCCAGGTCGCGCAGCGTCATTTCGACGTACGCCAGCAGATGGTGCGCGAGCAGCACGGGCTGGGCGCGCTGCAGGTGCGTGTACCCCGGCATCACCGTCTCGGGATGCGCCTGTGCCACGTCCAGCAGCGCGTGGGCGAAATCGACCAGCCCCGCGGCGATGTCGACCAGCGCCCGTCGCGTCCAGAATCGGAGGTCAGTTCCCACCTGGTCGTTACGGCTACGCGCCGTGTGGAGCTTGCCCGTGACCGGCCCGACGAGCTCGTACAGCCTCCGCTCGACACCGGTGTGGACATCCTCGTCGGCGATGGTCAGCGCAAAGCTCCCCGCATCCACCTCATCGAGAACCTGCCAGAGTCCCTGCTCGATGGTGGCCGCCTCGCCCTCACTGACGATCCCCTGCGCACCGAGCATCCGGACGTGCGCGATCGACCCGCGAATATCCTCGCGCACGAGTTGGATATCGAAGGTCACGGAGGCATTGAACGCCTCAAGCCGGGCATCCGGCGATTCGGAAAAGCGCCCCGCCCAGCGCTTGGGCGCGGCACCGGCGCCGGCGCCGGACGATGACGAATGCTCGGTCATGGACGTTCTCTCTCCCCAGAAATCGGTCGCCGGGATCCCTCGCCGGCATGTCTGACGCACCGCTCGCCACCGCGATATGGCGAGAAGCCTACCATTCCCGCCGGGCGCGGCAATACCCGCTCACCGGTCGCCAGAAACAGAGCCAGACTCGACGCGATCCGGCGACTCCCGGTAGCCATCACTGAAGGTGAGCTGCCCGGTCAGGCCCGACTGGCAGATGGTAGTCTTGGAGAAGATCCGCCGCGCATTGCCGGCGAAGTCCTCCGGGTTCGCCATCCCGGCTCCGAAATGAGTCAGCCAGAGCGCACCGGCACCGGCATCGCGGGCGAGCGTCGCTGCCTCAGGAAAGGTCATGTGCCCCCAGGCGCGCGCCTTCTCCATATCGTCATCGTCGCCGTAGGTGCCCTCGCAGATCAGCAGATCGACGCCAGCCACTAGGTCGCGCAGATTGGCGGTTGGCCGCGTATCTGTCACGAACCCGAAGCTCACACCCTTGCGCGGCGGTCCGGCAACGGCGTCCGGACCGATCTCCTGCCCGTCGTGCGTGATCGTTTTCCCACGCTGCAGGGCGCTCCACTGCTCCACCGGAATCCCGAGGGAGATCGCCCGGTCGCGGTCAAAGGCGCGACGTCGCGGCCGCTCGATCCGATACCCGAGGACGGGCACGCCATGCTCACCGCGCGCCACCCTGGCCATGATGCCGCCCGGCAAATCCACCTCGGCGCCGTCATCCAGCTCGTGGACGATCATGTCATACGGGAGGCGGGGCGCGATCACCCGCAGGCCGGTGACGATATCCGCGGTACCCGGCGGCCCGTAGATGTGCATCGGCTCGGTGCGCCCTGAGTTGGCGACGGTGTGGAAGAGCCCCGGCAACCCGGCGACGTGGTCGGCGTGGTGATGAGTCAAGCAGATCGCGTCGAGTCGCTTGAACCCCCAGTGATACTGGCGCCAGGGAATCTGCGTTCCCTCCCCGCAATCGAACAGGATCAGCGAGCTGTCGACGCGGATCAGGAAGCTGGAAAGCCACCGATGCGGCAATGGCACCATCGCCCCGGTTCCGAGCACGAGCAGATCGATCATCAGCGCCTCCATTTGTCCATTGAGCGATCATCGACCAGCTTCACGGAAAGCGCCGCGACGAGCCCACAACCCAATCCTGCAAACCCAACGTTCCGGCCTCTTTACGAACGGAATCGATGGTCGTACACTGGTGCGGCTGATGCAAGAAGCCAGTCAAATCGGCTGACCGGCGACCGTGCCGGCGCCTTCATCGATTATCGTCGGTCATGCCGACCTGGAAATGAGCCGTCCATGCGGCAATCCCTGAACCAAGCCCTTGTGACCGGAGGTGTCGTCCTGGACGATACCGCTCTGGACACCAGAGCGTAGGGAATTCCCACAACCGCAAGATCACCTGACGTCAAGCCAAAGGGCTTGGCATGTCTCAGTGATCCCCGGTGACGCAGGTTGCTCCCCGCCTTCACGGCAGTGAGACCGGCGCTCGTTTCCGTACCCGCTCCCACATCCAGGCGTATTCGTCCTGACGCGACCAGACGACCAGTCCGACGATCATCTCCGATCGCCGGTCCCGCTCTCTGTGTGCATTGACGACCCCTCAACCATGTAACGATTTCGGCCCCAGCGACCTGGGGTCCTGGATTCTCATTATCTGATTTCCATGCCGCATCCCGGCATCTAGAACAAGGACCGTGCATGTACCGACCAACCGGATGCTCCATCGGACACGCGACCACGCCCAACCGGGCGGACGCGCGTCCATACGCCACCCCCGACATGACGACCGACTCGCGCACCGTGCGCTGGAGACGATCAGGTGACGTACCACTACAACCACCACCAATTCGACGACGACAACACTTGGGACGACCACGAGTATGACGCCGGTCGCCAGGACCGGCGAGCGCGACGACACCGGGAGCGGGAAGCCGGAACCGGGAGCAAGCAGGCACGCAAGCGCACGCAGCGCCCTCCGCGCACCGAGCGCGACCAGGCGTTCAAGTGCGGCCACTGCAAGCAGTTCATCGGTGCACCGATCAGCGGTGGTCGGCATCGCAACCACTGCCCGAACTGCCTGCACTCGAAGCATGTGGACGCCAGGACACCGGGCGACCGGCTGAGCGACTGCCGCTCGCTGATGGCGCCGGTGGGCGTGCTCAACCGCCGTAACGGTGAGCAGGTGATCCTGCACCGCTGCCTCGGCTGCGGCAAGGAGAGTCCGAACCGGATCGCCGCCGACGACAACCCGGTTGCGCTCCTGCGCATCCCGCCAGTGGCGCCGCTGCCAACGGCCGGGGAGATCGCGGAATCCGTGATCCTGCCACTGGATTCAGACATCGCATTCGATCAGGGCGACGACATGCAGAGCGCCTGATCCATCCGACACTATGAAACGCGAACAGCCGGGCGAGTACTCGCCCGGCTGTTCGCCTCCACCGCGTGGTCGACGGCGGAACGCGTATCGTATCCAACATGATGTGTCGGAGGGGAGTGCCCTGAATACACCACACTTCCCTCTGTCATTTCGCCTTGACGCGGGTCTAGCCCAACTCGCCCGCCTTCTTCAGCACTCGCTTCAACCCCAGTGTCGCCAGCCACGCCGGCATCGCCCACTGCATGCGCATCAGCAACGCCTCCGGATCATCCTCGGCGGCCGCAATCGTGCGCTCCGCCTCCAGGATCGCCGCCGTCACCACCTCGTCGGCGTGACCAGCAATGAGCTCTTGCCTGGCGATATCGAGCACGCGCTCCGAGTTCGGCATGATGCTGTCGAGATGGTGCGCGACATCGTCGAAGACGCCGAAATGGGTCACGGCGAGCAGCTCGGGCTGCAGCGAGCGCATCGTCTCCACCGTCTGTGCCCAGAGCTCGAAGTCGATCTCCGGTGGGGAGACCGTCGGCAGGACGAAATCGGACGGCGCGATCCTGGCACCCGCCGCATCGCCGGTGAAAAGCGTACCGGTCGATTCGTCCAGCAGCGCGATATGGTTTCCCGCATGGCCCGGCGTGTGGCGCGCCAGCAAGCTCCGGCCCGCCACCTGCAGCCGGTCGCCATCCTCGATCAGGTCGACGCGATCCGCCGGCAGCCCGACGACCTCGCCCCACAACTCATCCATGCGATCGCCATAGAGCCGGCCCGCACTCTTGACCAGACGCTCGGGATCGACCAGGAACGGCGCGCCGGTCGGATGCAGCGTGATGCGCATCTGCGGGAAGTCACGCATCAATCCCCCCGCCGCTCCTGCATGATCGAGATGGATATGCGTCGGGATCAGCCGGGTGATATCACGAAGCTCATAGCCCGCTTCACGGATTCCGCATTCGAGATTCGCGCGCGTGGCGGACGGTCCCGTCTCGATCAGCGCGAGTTCATCCCCGCCAACCAGCAGGTAGGATGCGATCACCCCCGCCGTCTGCTGGAATCCGAGATCGATGAGGCTGGTTCCCGGTGCGACCTCTTTCGCCTCGAATCGTGCTGGTTGTCCGGATGCAGTTCTCATATGGCTGATCTCCCATGCTCATCGTTTGGCAGGTGTCCCGGCAGCGCGCGGTTCGCGCTTGCCACCCTTGCCCAAATGGGGCATAACTCACTACCATGTAGTCGCATACGACGCAATAGCTGGCCGGGCCAGACGCAGATGCCGGCAACGCGTCTGGCCCGGCACCAAAAGGCAGTTTACCGCCATCCAAACGCAACCCGACCGATCGGGGCTGGAGAGGCACGGGCTCGAAAGCCAAGCGCAAGACGGGGAACATGGATACGCAGAAGCAACTTTTCACCGTGGCCGAGGCGGCGCAGCGGCTTGAGCGGTCGACCGAACAGGTCCGGCGCTACCTGCGCGAGGGCCGCCTGGAAGGGCGCCGGATAGGCGGCCAGTGGTTCATCCAGGGCGATGCGCTGGACTCGTTTCACCAGGCAGCACAGACCCGGAACGATTTCATCGCCCGGCTCAAACCGGCCAGTGAGCTCCGCGTGCTCGACAACGTGATCGGCATCGGCGAGGGGCCCGGCACCAACATCAGCAATGGCAAGCAGGCCTACCGCAACCTCAGCCGCCGCCCGTGAGGACCGCCGCCTTGACACCCCTGGAGGAGCATGGACGTGAATGAACCGCGCGCCGCAATCCCGCCCGATGGGCCAGCCCCGGATGGTCCATCGGCTCAGTCGCCATTTCCGGTCGCCTTTGTCGATTCTTCCGCAATCGTCGCCCTCGTCGATCGGCACGATGCCACCCACGACGCCGCCACTGACGCCTATGCCGATCTGCTCGGTCAGGGCTACCGGCTCTTCACGACGAACCACGTCATCGCGGAGACGCTGGAGTTGCTGAATGCGGTGGTCGGCCCGGACACCGCCCGGCAGTGGCTGCGCGATCAACGCCTTCCCGTCTACCACGTCGAGGAGCAGGACGAGCAACGCGCCCGCGCGCTGATCGTCAATTCCAGAAGTCCCAAGGGCGTCAGCTATACCGATGCCACAAGCCTGGTCGTGATGGAACGATTCGGCATTGCCGATGCCTTCGCGGTCGACCCCAACTTTCTGAACGAAACCGCCTGATGTTCGTCGATCGGAAGGAAACAGGACCATGAGTGCACCGGACGCCCCGGCGCCGCGCATCTGCCCGGTCTGCGGGTATGCAAACAGCAATCTGAGTCTCTTCTGCGCCGAATGCGGTTCCGTTCTCAACGTGGACACTTCGGAGACGCCAACGTCGCACGCCGCGACGTCGCCCAGCGATAGCGACACGCAGCAGACGCTGGCGTTCTCCCCGGCATCAGGCGCGGACGATTACCGGCGCGCTGTGGCGCCGCCGGTATCGACGGCGAACCCGACCTCCGACGCGACCGGGCGTTGGCAGGCACCGGCGCCGGCAGGAAGCGAGCAGACCGCATTCATGCCTTCGGCTGGCGCCGGCGCAGCCGGTACACCTGAGTTTGCGAATGCGGCCCTGCCCCCCTATAGCGACGATGACGAGAGTCTGCGAGGATTCTTCCTGGGTGTGCTCGCGATCGTCCTGATCCTGATCGTGGCCGCGATCTACACCTGGACCATCCTGCCGAACGGCAGCCTGCGCGACTCGATCCAGAGCTGGATCGACGCGCTCCCCTGATCCACATCCCGATTGTTCTCGTCGCATGACAAGGAGTTGACACATGCCCCGGACTGCGCTCCCGATCGGTTTTCCCCAATCATCTGAAGCATCAAGGCAGGATCCGTGGGAGCGCCGCCGTCCGTTCCCCACGTATGCGACCAAGGGGATGGTCGCCGCCGCGCATCCGCTGATCGTGGAGGCTGGGCTGCATGTGCTGCGGGAAGGGGGCAATGCGATCGATGCCGCCGTGGCGGCGGGCCTCACCGCCGCCGTCGTGATGCCGGAGATGTGCGGCCTCGGCGGTGACCTCTTCGCCGTGGTTCATCGCCCCGGCGCCGATGGCCGGGCGGGTGAGACCGTCTCCGTGCAGGGCAGCGGCATCTCGCCGCGCGCCGCATCGATCGAGCACATGCGCAAGCACGGTCTCGATGGCGGCCGCAAGATGGCCTACCAGGGACCGCTCTCGATCTCGGTGCCGGGCATGGTCGACGCCTATTTCACCCTGCTGACGCGATTTGGCTCGAAGCAGTTTGCCGATGTCGCCCAGCCCGCGATCGCCCATGCGCGCGACGGCTTTGCGATGATGCCGGATGGCGCAGGGGCACTCGCCGGCAGCGCCGAGATCCTGGCACAGGACCCGGCCGCCGCCGCGATCTTCCTGCCGGGTGGCCGCCCAGTTGCGGCCGGCGAGCGCCTGGTGCAGACCGATCTGGCCAGCACGCTGGAAGAGCTGGGGCGTGATGGCGTCGAGAGCTTCTACCGGGGCAGCATCGGCAAGCGGATCACCAGTTACCTGGCGTCGGTCGGCGGACTCCTCTCCGCCGACGATTTCAAGGATCACGAGACGGCGATCACCGAACCGATCAAGACCACGTATCGCGGTAACACGGTCTACCAGACCGCGATCCCGAGCCAGGGGCTGATCCTGCTCGAAAGCCTCAACATCATCGAGCAGGCGGAGATCGGCGACGAGCTGACAGCGGCGGATATCCACCTGCTGGTCGAGGCCAAGAAGCTCGCCTTCGCCGACCGCCTCGCACACGCAGCAGACCCGCTCTTCCATGAGACGCCGCTCGAACAGCTGCTCTCCAAGCCGTGGGCCGCGAAGCGGTTCGCCGCCATCGACCCGGCGAAGGCCGCGACCGATGTGCCCGGCGGCGAGTTCCAGGACGGCGACACGACCTACCTCTGTGTCGTCGATGGTGACGGGATGATGGTCTCGCTGATCCAGTCGGTCTCCTCGTCGTTCGGCAGCGGCGTGGTCGGCGGCGATACCGGAGTGGTGCTGAACAACCGGGTCGGGCGCGGCTTCTCACTGGTGGAGGGGCATCCCAACATCTACGCGCCCGGCAAGAAGACGATGCACACCCTCAATTGCTTCCTGATCGCTGATGAGAGCGGGCAACCGGTGATGGTCGGCGGCACGCCGGGCGGTGACGGCCAGCCCCAGTGGAACCTGCAGATGATCAGCGCGCTGGTGGATCGGGAGCTGGATGTGCAATCGGCGATCGAGCAGCCGCGTTGGACGAGCCTGCCGGGCACGGATCCCGGGTCGATCGAGGGGCCGTTCCACCTCGCGGTCGAGGAACGGATGCCGATCACGATCAGGGAAGAGCTTGAGCGACTCGGGCACGAGGTGACGATCCAGAACGCGTGGAGCGGTGGAGGCTCCGCCCAGCTGATTGCCCGCGACCCGAACACCGGCATCCTGATCGGCGGCACGGATACGCGGGTGGAGGGCACCGTCCTCGGCTACTAAGCCCTCGTCTTCCCGAGAGCTGCTCGCTTCTCCCTGCGACAGTATCCATTCCGACCGTCACATTGGGGTTGGGCGAAAGCGACCTGCGTCCAAAAACGCAGGTCGTTTCCCTGGGAGCTGCATCGGGAAAGTGCCAACCGCACGACGCCCAGTGCCCGCATGGTGTGGTGCCTGGCCGTGCGGCACCGCCCCGCCGTATGCAGCACGTGCCAAAGAATCCCCTACACAGCCCCATCGGGAGAAGCTCCTCATGTCATGGGGCGCCCATACTTCTCCCTACATGTCGTGACGCAATTCACCTCTACAGGTAGTGCATAGATACAACGTTCGCGGATACTCACGTAGTGCAAGATGACGGACTACCAATTCGTCCGTCCCTTGTGGGTCCGTAATGTTCCATTTCCCGAAAGGACAATTCGTGTCAATTGAACGACGTTTTACACGGCGTGGCTTTGTCGCGACCTCGGCCGTCTCGACGGCCACAGCTGGCGTTGCCGTGCTCGGTGGGCCGGGCAAGGCCGTCTTCGCGCAAGAGGCGGAAGCCACTCCGATCCCGCTGCCAGCGGGGCCGATCACCGATGTCACCCCGGAAACCGGTGACTGGCGATCGACCAATGGCGACAACACCGGCCATCGCGTCGCCTCCACGAAGATCGACGGGTCGAACGTCTCCACACTGGGTCCGGCGTGGCGCGTCGAGCTCAAGAACGAGGGCGGCGAGCCCGCAGCCGTCACCGGGACGCCGATCATCGTCGGCGATCTCGTCTATATCCAGGACATGAACAGCAACGTCACCGCCTACGATCGCGCCACGGGCGAGGTCAAGTGGGTCAAGACGTACAACATCGGCTGCAACGGACCGAACGGCGTCACCTACGGCTACGGCAACATCTACTTCGGCCTCGGTGAGTCGGCCGAGATCGCTGCGGTCGATGCCAAGACGGGCGACGACGTCTGGCGCGTCAAGCTGAGCAACTTCCCGGAAGAGGGCATCCGCATGTCGCCGGTTGCCTACGGCGGCATCGTCTACGTCAGCATCGTGCCCCTCTCAACAAACACCAACCTTGGCGCGCGCGGCATCCTGCACGCGCTCGACGCCACCACCGGCGAGACGACGTGGTACTTCGACCTCTCCACCGACAACCTGTGGGGCAATGCACGCCGCAACTCCGGTGCCGGTCTCTGGTACGCACCGAACTTCGACGACGAGGGCAACCTCTACTTCGGTAACGGCAACGCAGCTCCATGGCCGGGCGATCCCGACTTCCCCGCGGGTTCCAGCCGCCAGAACGACAACCTCTACGCCAGCACGGCGATGTCGCTCGATCCGACGACCGGTTCCGTCCGCTGGCACTTCCAGCCGAAGCCATTCGATCTCTTCGATCTCGACTATCAGATCGCGCCGATGATCGTGCAGGCGAACATCAATGGCGAGGACACCAAGCTCGCCATCTGCTCGGGCAAGACCGGCGACGTCGTGGCCATCAATGCCGATACGGGCGCCAAGATCTGGTGGACCAAGGTCGGGAAGCACAAGAACGACCAGCTCCAGCAGTTGACTGATGAGTTCATCCAGGTCTTCCCGGGCGGTAACGGCGGCGTGCTCACCCCGCCGGCCTACGCCGATGGCGTCTTCTACTGCGTCGTCACGAACCGCCCGAGCTGGGTCAATGCCACGGGCATGCAGTCGCACCCGGAGGAGCCGTGGGAGGGTGAGGTCATCGCCATCCACGTCGAAACCGGCAACGTTCTCTGGAAAGTCGATGTCCCGACCTTCCCGACCGGCTCGATCATCGTGGCGAACGACCAGGTGATCACGGCGGGTCTGGACGGGGTCGTCCGCGCCTTCAATCGTAAGGACGGGTCGCAGACCTGGAACTTCCAGATGAAGGCGGGCGTGAACGCGCCGGTGGCGATCGCCGGCGACGAGCTCTATGTCGCGGCCGGCACCCAGTACAGGGCATCGCCGGACCAGATCACCGAAGAGGTCGGTGAAGAGGCCGTCTACGAGCTCGTCTGCTTCAAGCTGGATATCGGTGGCGGCATCGTGCCGGAGCCCACACCGTCGATGGACATGACGCCGGTTACCGACGCCACGGCAGTCGCCGCGGCCACCGCCGCTGCAAGCACCGAGGTCGCGACGCCAGTGACCAGTGAGCGCGACGGGTCGCTCTCGGTTGTCGTCGAGGCGGGCGACATCTACTTCAAGCCGAATGCGATCGCGATTCCGGCCAACAACGATGTCTATGTCACGATCCGCAATGTCGGCGCCTTGCAGCACGACTTTGTGATCGACGACCCGGCAGTCAACTCCGGCATGATTGTCAGCGGCACAAGCGAGCAGGTTGTCCTCAACCTCGCTCCGGGCAGCTACCAGTTCTACTGCTCGGTCGAGGGCCACGCGGACGCCGGCATGATCGGTACGATCACAGTCGAGTAACCGCCGGCTGCTCGTCCCGAGACAACCACACAACAAGAATCCCCGGTCGCGTGCGACCGGGGATTCTTGTTGTGTAACACCTTTTCCCTAAGATTCAGGCTGCTCCTTTGGCGGCTCAGGCTTGATCGCCAGCGGATCCATCCCCGGTTCCCAGACCGGCCCCGCCTCCCGAGGCTCGACCTCGATGCCCAGTCTGCCAAGCAGATCCGCCGCCCAGATCGCCTGCCACGGCCGTGGATCGACCGGCGTGCCAAGCGCGTGCGAATCCGAGCCCGTCGAAGTCAGCAGCCCGCGCTCTTCCGCCAGCCCCCGGTAGAAGGCCGTGTCCTCATCCGTGTACGTTCGGTAGTGGGTCTCGATCCCATCGATCGGGGCTTCCGCCAGCATGCGGTCGAGAACCTCCGCCGTCAGGGCCGGTCCCAGATCGGGGCGACCCGGATGCGCGAGGATGCAGATGCCCCCGGCCTGGTGCGCGCGCTCCACCACCTCCGGCAGCGGCCGATCGATCGTGAAGTTGCCGCCCAGCTCGACCACCAGCTCCGCCGCCTCCTTGAGTCGCGGGACATGCTTGTCCGCGATCATCGTCCGCAGGACGTGAACCGGGTACATCGGCTGCCCATCGAGCACCTTCTCCAACGACGGCAATGGCCGGCCAGACGCCTCCACCCGTTGCCGGGCGTCGCGCGCGATCTCGCGGAAAGCGGCATCGGTAGCCGCGACCATCTCAAGGAAGGGTTGCGCCTCCGGCCCCTCGTCGTCAGGGCGGATGCCGTAGACCAGCAGATGCCACTGACGACCGTCCCAGCGGGTCGTCACCTCGATCCCCGGAACGATGCGCACGCCCCGTCGCTCCCCCTGCCGGATCGCGACGAGCACCGACGCCTGACTGTCGTGGTCGCAGACCGCCCCGACGCGAAAGCCGTGATCGGCCAGGTAATCCACGAGCTCGGGCGGTTTCCAAAAGCCGTCGCTGGCCAGCGTGTGCAAGTGAAGATCGACGGCGGCCGTCGCGGGCAAGGTCAATCGGGCAGCGGGAACGGTGTCAGCATGTTGGGCAGTTACCACGATTGGAACTCTCTCCTCGCCTCGCTTATGAAAAGCACCGGCAAGCTCGGCTCGAAAAAACCCGGTCCGTAAGAGCGACCGGCGCCCGATACCCATCAAGGATACGGCACGTCGGCATCACGCTTGCTACCCATCCTTCCGATACGTTGCGACCTCCGCAAAGACAGCCGGAGGAAGATCGCCGATACTGGAGCCCGGGTCTATACGCTTTCCTTTGCGCGTACCATCTCGAGGGCACGGCAAAGCGACGAACCGCACGGCGAGCTTAGACGACACTGGTGAGGAGCACAGCATGTCCGACACAACGACCGGCAACAATCAATCGCTCGACGCTTCGGGGCCGCTCGATCCCGCCGTGGGCGATCTCTTCAAGGCGTACGACGTACGCGGCGTTGTCCCCCGGGAGTTGACGCCCGAGATCGCCTATCGCGTCGGACGCGCCATCGTCGCCTTCCTCGACGTTCCGGAAGTCGTCGTCGGTCGTGACATGCGCGTCTCCGGACCCGCGCTCTCGGCCGCCCTGATCGACGGCATCCGCGATCAGGGCGCGGACGCGATCGACATCGGGCTCGTCTCGACCGATACGCTCTACTTCGCCGTCGGCAAGTTCGGCTATCCCGCGGGCGTCATGATCACCGCCTCCCACAACCCCGCCGCCTACAACGGCTTCAAGATCTGCAAGGAAGAAGCCCGCGCCCTCTCGATGGATAGTGGCATCGGCGACATCCGCGACCTGACGGTCAGCGGGGACTTCCCCGCGCCCCGAGGCAAGCGCGGCGATCTCCAGCAGCGCGATGTGCTCGACGCCTACGCCGAACACGCGCTCGGCATCATCGACCCCTCGATCATCAAGCCGTTCAAGATCGCGGTCGACGCCGGCAACGGCATGGCCGGGATCCTCGTGCCCAAGGTCTTCGCGAACCTGCCCTGCGAGATCGTCCCGCTCTACTTCGAGCTGGATGGCACCTTCCCGAATCACGAGGCGAACCCGATCGAGCCGGAGAATATCCGCGATCTGCAGCGAACGGTCATCGATCAGGGCTGTGACCTCGGTATCGCGTTCGACGGCGACGCCGACCGCATGTTCCTGATCGATGAGAACGGCACCTTCATTGGCGGTGACATGACCACGGCGATGGTCTCTATCCAGATGCTGAAGAAGCACCCCGGCTCGGCCGTCGTCTACAACCTGATCTGCTCGCGCACGGTCCCGGAAACGATCAGCGAGCAGGGCGGGACGCCGATTCGCTCGCGGGTCGGTCACTCCTTCATCAAGGCGATCATGCGGGAGAACGACGCGGTCTTCGGCGGCGAGCACTCCGGCCACTTCTACTTTCGCGACAACTGGTACGCTGATTCCGGGCTGATCGCCGCCCTCACCGTGCTCGAACTGATGTCGGAGGATGGGGAAGCGCTCTCCGAGATCCTGCGGCCGATCGACAACCGCTTCCGCTCCGGTGAGATCAACTCGGAGGTCGCCGATATCAAGGCGGTGATCGCGAAAGTAGAGCAGACCTACGCCGCCCAGGGCGCCGATATCGACCACCTGGACGGCCTGACCGTCGGCTTCGACGACTGGTGGTTCAACCTGCGCGGCTCCAACACCCAGCCGCTCCTGCGGCTGAATGTGGAGGCAGATGCGCGCGACCTGCTGGACGAGAAGACCGCTGATGTGCTCAGGCTGATCCGGCAGTAGCCGGCCACGGGGAGCCTTTTATGCCGACACCCATCACCCGCTTGGCGGCACCGTCCGATGCACCAGCGATTGCGCGCATCTACAACCAGGGTATCGCCGACCGGATCGCCACGTTCGAGGCGGAGCCTCGCACCGCGGAGTCGGTCGCGGCGTGGCTGGATGGCGTGCATCCGGTCGTCGTGGTCGAGGACGATGAAACCGTTGTGGCCTTCGCCGCGACATCGACCTACCGGCCGCGCGACTGCTACCGGGGCATCGCGGAATTCTCGGTCTACGTCGATCGCGCGCGGCGCGGACAGGGGCTCGGGTCGCGTGCGATGACAGGGCTCTGCGATGCAGCGCGCGAGGCGGGCTTCTGGAAGCTCGTCTCGCGGGTCTTCCCGGAAAACCAGGCCAGCCGCAACCTGCTCGCGCGGCAGGGATTCCGTGAGGTGGGCGTCTACGAACGGCATGCGCAACTCGATGGCGTCTGGAAAGATGTCGTGATCGTGGAGAAGCTGCTCGACGCCGGGCTCGTCACCCCTGCCTCCGATCCGGAGGTGGAATGACCGCTAGCGATCGACCGGATCATTGCCGGCTCGCCGGCACCAGTAATCCGGGGGTTCTCTGGCGGCCCGACACGCCCACGCTGGCACTATGGGATGACCTGCGCCCCGGACGAGCGGTGACGATCGTCAAGCAGGGCTTCAGCGGTGCGGAGACGGCGCGCTACCCCGGCACGGTGATCGGCGACGCCGGCGATGATCCGTGGCGAACGGTGGTAGCGCACTGGACGATGAAGGATGTCACCGAAGGCGGCCTGACCTTCGCGACCGGCGACACGCTTCACGAGCGATTCTCGCCACGCCATCCGTTCAACGCCTTTGCCGTGACCGACGTGGCAGGAGCGTTCAAGGGGTGGTATGCGAATGTCACCTGGCCGGCGCTCCTGCGCCGAGAACGCGACCAACTGATCCTCACGTGGAGAGACCTGATCCTCGACGTCGTCATCCTGCCTGATGGCACCGTCACCTGCCTGGACGAAGATGAGTTCGAGTTGGCGCAGAGCCAATTCGGGTCAGCGGGTTTTGCGGATGAAGTCCGGGAAATCCGCGATCGCATCATCGCCCTCGCCAAATCAGGTTCACCGCCGCTCCACCAGCTGCCATGACGTGACTCGGATACGCTGGCCCCCCTCGACGTTCTTCCTGCCATGACGCCCGCACGTGCCTCATCTGTCGGTTGTGGGCTCGCCGCACTCCGGCGCAAAGCCTCTCGTTGCCCTCGTCACACACGACCGGATAGAGCTATGTGGACATGACACAAGTCCTGTACCCTTGCAACTTGTCCCTGATCGCCGCTATGGTACTGTCATTGGGGATCACAGGATGATAAGTGTGGTGTAGTGCGTCAAAGTGTCGGTAGCTTCATCCTAGAAGGTTCGATTCTTTCACGACCTGCGCGTCGGCCCTGCATCACTGATGCCGGACGAAGTTCACAAACCTCTCGTCACCTGGGATCCTTTCGGCATAGGACGGATCGGCGGAGAGCTGGGATGAGGTCATCCAAGCAAATCCACATCCTGAAGCTACTGGTGATGATGGGGCTGTTGCTCGCCCTCTCACCGGTGCGTGTCCTTGCCGCCCAGGAACTGCCGTCCTCAACCGACTTGCCAGACGCCACCGAAACCACATCCGCAGAAATTGAAGATCAATCCGGTGGATTGCTGGACGACGTGCTTGCGCCGGTTGCCCCGGTACTGGACGTCGTCACCGATCCCGCTGGAGACGTCGTCGATACGATCACTGAGCCGATAGCACCGGTCGTGAACGATGCGGTCGAAGACGTGACCGCGCCCCTCGTCGAGGATGTCGCGGCGCCAGTCGTGAACGATGTGGCCGCACCGGTCGTCGAGAACGCGGTCGCCCCCGAAACCGGCGATGTCGAGCCGGTCGAAGCCGTGGACAGCGCGCCAGAAGCGGCGACCGACCAGGCAGCCGTTGTCGCGGAGAGCACCGCGACGGTACCGGTCGTCCCGGCCGATACCCCGCAGCCCAACCCCACCGCCAGCGCATCTGCCTCGCCGGGGCGAGGCCTGCTCGGTGCCCTGGGGCTCGGCCAGCTCGTCGGCAACGGCAATGAGCCGGGCCTCCTCAGCCCGATCACCGACCCACTCCTTGGAACCGACACCCACACCGGTCTTCTCTCCCCGGCCACCGATCTCGCGCTCGGTGAAGGCGAGCAGGAAGGGCTCCTGAGCCCCATCACGGACCTGATGGTCGGACCTGATGATCAGGATGGCTTGCTTTCGCCGGTTACCGGACTGCTCGCCGGCACAGACGACGAGCCGGGACTCCTGTCCCCGGTGACTGATCTCGTGGTTGGCAGCGCCGACCAGCCAGGGTTGCTGGCGCCGGTGACAACCTCCGTCCTGGGCGCCGGCGAACAGCCGGGCGTGCTGTCGTCGGTCACGGAACTCGTCGTCGGGAGCGGGGAGATGCTAGGACTTCTCGAACCCGTCACCAGCCTCCTCGGAGGTTCCGCCGACGGCGAGACGCAGGGCATCCTGCCCGCCGTGACGACCATCGTGACCGGAAATGCGGATCAGAACGGACTTCTCTCGCCAGTAACTACCCTGCTTGCCGGGGATGGCACCAACGACGGTTTGCTCGTTCCCGGGACCGACCTGCTTGTCGGAAGCGCCGAACAGGCCGGCATCATCTCGCCCGTCACGAACCTGCTGCAAGGGAATGATGAGCAGCCGGGTCTGCTGACCCCGGTACAGGATCTCCTGACCTCAGCCGCCTCCGAGACCGGTCCGGTTACGACTCTCGTGTCGACGGTGAACTCGACAATCTCGCCAGTCCTGAGCACGGTCACATCGGCCGTCGCCGAAGCCGGCGTGCCAGTGGTGAATTCAACGGTCACGCCAACGACGGCGCCGCTGACCCAGGCCGTCAACTCGGTCATCACTCCGGTTCGATCCGCCGTGCCGACGATCCTGACGCCGGTCACCCAGTCGGTCAGCGCCATCACGACGCCGATCCTTGAGGGCGTCGGATGCATCACGGACCAGGTCGCCTCGACCGTCAATTCGATTACCCAGCCGGTGGTCGAGACGGTCAACAGCGTCGTACGACCGATCGTCGATACCGTGCAGGCAGTGGTCGGCCCGGTGGTGGATGTGGTCAACGGCGTCACCAACCCGGTCGTCGACATCGTCGATCGGGCAGTCGACCCGATCACCGACATCATCACCACGCCGGGTTCCGGCAATCAGCCGACCCCGACACCGGTTGATCCGGGCACGAATCCCGGCAACGGCGGTGGGACACCGGTCACGCCGACGCCCATCGTGCCTGATCCCGACGAGCCAACCACGACACCAGCCGTGACGCCGGAGCCGACCGAGCCCGTTGTCACCCCGGCTCCAACGGCGCCAACGACTCCGGAAGCGCCTGTGAAGCCCGTGGCTCCGTCCAACCCGCTGCCAACGACCGACGAGCCGAGTGATGGCACGACGATCGCCCAGGGCCCGTCCCTGACCCCGACGACTGGCACCGTTGAGCAGATCCTTGGCGACCTCCGCGACGCGATCGAGAGCCAGGCTGGCGCCAGCGCCGGTTCCGCGCTCACATCGCTTCGTGAGGCAGCCCATCGCAACGCCATCCCCACCTTGACGATAGAGGAACTGGCGCAGATCGACGGCATCTCCTTCGCATCCGCAAGCGATCCCGTGGTCGAGCGCGCGCGTGCTGGCGGATCCGATCGCTCAAACGCTCCCGATCCGAATGTGCCCCTTGGCCTGGACGCCACGGCGACCGGATCCGCCAGCACGGCCAGTAGTGACGGAACCCCGCTTCCGAATGGTGTCAAGACCGGCACACTCACCTTCGACTTTGGGTCGAGTGGACGCTGGTTCACCGCAACCATCGCAATCCCTTCATCCATAACCCAATCGGTGCCTGTTCCACCGGGGTGACGTGTGTCCCGGAGGGGTGTGCCCATCGCACGCCTGCTCCGGAAAACGCCCTTCACCTGACGGATGACAGCATTCAGTGACCTGGCGAGCGCCTGGCTCCTTCACGGACCGGCAAATCCCCGGATCGTCCTGGATGCGGATATGGAACAGGACACATCATGCACTCCATTTCCCGTGCGCGTCTCCTGCTTGCGAGTTTCGTCGCTGCCCTGATCGCCTTGACTGGCGTGGCCCAGGCGACACTCGCCGCAGAGATCGGCACAACCACCATCGAATCAAGCTCGATCCTGAGCGTGACCGACGGCACGCTGCTCGGGGACGACGGACTTGTCGACCTCGACCTCGCCGTCGACCTCGATGTGAACGCAAACGACGACACCACGGACGACGGCCTCGTGAACGCGGGTGTTGACCTCGATGTCGATGCTTCCGTGGGCGCATCCGGCGACACGCTTGTCGATCTCAACGCCGGTGCGGATGCCAATCTCGTCGTCTCCGACAGCGGCGATGGTGCGCTCATCGATATCACTGCCAACGGAGATGCTGACCTAGTCGGCGACACCGGGGATGGCGCACTCGTCGATGCCGATGTCGGCGCCGACGCGGATGTGGTCGTCCTCGATTCCGGCGACGACGGGGCGCTGGTCGATGCCGACATCAATGCGGATGCGGCTGTGATCGTCGGCGGCACGAATGATGGTGACGCCCTGGTCGACGCGGACGTCAACGCCGATGCGGGCGTGACGGTGGGTGGCGCAAACGTGCAGCCTGTTGCCACACAGACCGTACCTGTCGCCACCCAGCCGGGAACCGGGAACGGCGGTTCATCGAACGGCGGCTTGCTCGGCCCGGCCCTTGGCCCCAACGGGCTTGTCAACGGCCTGCTCGGCAACGACGGACTTCTTGGGAACATCATTCCCGGCTCGGACGGCCTGCTCGATCTCGACGCCGCGACCGACGTCAACCTCGGTGTGCTCGGTCAGGATGAGAACGGCAACACATCGCTTCTGGATACCGACCTTGATCTTTGCGTGCAGCTCGCCCTGCTCGGTCAGACTGGTGAGAACTGTGCGACCGCGCCCTCCAGCACTGGCAGCAACGGCAACCTGATCGGTGCCGATGCCGATGCGTGCGTTGGGATCGCGATCCTCGGCAGCACTGGCGACTGTGTGCCGGCGACTGGATCCAGCGATACGTCCGGGAACGGCAACGGGTTCGCCGATGCTGACGCCTGTGTTGGCATCGCGATTCTCGGCAGCACCGGCGATTGCTCAATTGGTTCCGGCACGGACAACGACGGTGACGGCATCGCGGGTGCTGATATCGACGCGTGCGCCGGGATCGCCATCCTCGGCAGCACCGGCGATTGCACAACGGGCACCGGCACCGACACCAATGGCGACGGCATTGTCGACGTGGATGCGGATGCCTGCGCCGGGATCGCAATCCTTGGCAGCGCCGGCAACTGCGCGACGGGCGTCGGCACTGACAACGGCAGCGACGGTCTGGTCGGCGGCGATATCGATGCCTGCGCCAACGTCGCGATTCTCGGGAATGCAGGAGGCTGCACGACCGGCGACGGAACAGGCGGTGGCAACGGTGGCGGCATCGTTGATGGCGGAGTCGATGCCTGTGCCAACATCGCGCTTCTCAGCAACAGCGGCGATTGCACTACGAACAACGGTGGCGGCAATAGTGGCGGCGTGATCGATATTGGCGCGAGTGCCTGCACCAATATCGGGCTCCGCGACAACGCTGGCGACTGCGAGCTCGCCATCGTCGTTGCCGCCGGCGATCTCGCAATCAGCGTCGATATGTGCGCCAACATCACGAACCTGGATGATGCCGATACCTGCGGGGCAAGCGCACAGCCGCCGGTCGTTATCCCAACCGAACCCTCGGGGAACGAGACTCCGATTGTGACGCCGACAGAACCGACAGATGGTGAATCACCTGTTGTCACACCGACCAATCCGACCGGCACCGAGACTCCGGTTGTGGCACCAGGCGCCGACAATCCGTCCAACCCGAGTGCCCCCGGGAATCCCGGCGATCCGGGTCGGCCGGATCAGCCCGGTCCGAACGCGCCACAGCCATCCGGCTTCGTTGGCGCAACGTCCAACGTGCAGAGCGCAACGTCCAACGTGCAGAGCGCATCCTCGACCGTGAGCGCGCTTCCGAAGACCGGTTCCGGCAACGCGGAGAGCACGCAGCGCGCGAACTCAACGCTCGGCGCGACGCTCGCCATGATCCTTGCCCTGCTGACGCTGGCCGGAGGGCTCGCTCTCCGCATGCGTCCAGCACACCTGACACTCAATTCTGCCTCGCGGCTGAACACACGTGAACTGCCCCGACAGACACAGACGCGCTCACATGGACAACATGAAACGTCCACGTGTTATCTGGTCACCCGCGAGCGGAGCACGCCGCGTCCGACGCGATCACGACACGTTCATTCCTGATCCGGCTTGCCGGAGATTCCGCGGGACCGGGGCGATTGGGAGATAGACCCCGGCCCGGGCCGGTTTCCGGCGATCCAGCAGGATCAGTCGGAGACCGCCACCGGCCATCCGCAGGCGATGACGTGCAGATCGATAGGTGCGCGGCCGGGCAACCGGTCCGCCCAGCAGAGCAGAGAGCAACATGAAGATGTGCCCGTTATCCGCTGTGAAAGGAGTCAACCGAAGCAAGTGCCCACACGCCGCGAAGGGCGCACCCACCATCTCGTCGCCGTCTGGAGCAGACGGATGAACCGGGCGCCGGAGAATCGACATGATCCCCAATTCAGTCGATTCTCCGGCACACCGGCGGCACCAGATGCTCAGATGGCGTCGTCCAATAGCCCACGCATGGAATCCAGGCGTCCGGCACGCGCCCAGCGCGATGCGCCCGTTGATCGTTGACATTCGCGACGATCTGGCGCGACAGCATCGCGGTTCACCTCCGGCCGTTGCCGTAGGTGAACGACGGCAACGATCGCGGCAAGTTCCGCGTCGGTCGGTTCCGGCGTCACGCGCAGGTCGGGCGCAGGCAGCGGTGTCGGGTTCCCGGCATCGGGTGTACTTTTATCGATGCTCACAGCGGAATGTTCCCATGCTTGCGACGAGGCGCCGCGACGCGCTTCGAGCGCGCGAGATCAAGCACCTCGATCAGCCGGCGCCGGGTCGTTCGCGGCTCGATCACATCGTCGATGTACCCGCGCGATGCCGCCTGGTAGGGACTGGCGAAGAGATCCTCGTACTCACGCACGAGTTCCTCACGGCGTGCCTGCGGATCCTCGGCGCCGGCCAGCTCGCGGCGAAAGACGATTCCGACCGCCGCTTCGGGACCCATCACCGCGATCTCGGCGGTGGGCCAGGCGAAGTTGAAATCGGCGCCGATGTGCTTCGAGCACATGACGACATAGGCACCACCGAAGGCCTTGCGGGTGATGACCGTGATCTTGGGCACCGTTGCCTCGGCAAAGGCGAAGAGCAGCTTCGAGCCATGACGAATGATGCCGTTGTACTCCTGCTCCGTGCCCGGCAAAAAGCCAGGCACGTCCACGAAGGTCACGAGCGGGATGTTGAAGGCATCACATGTCCGCACGAAACGGGCGCCCTTGGTACTTGCCGCGATGTCGAGCGTTCCCGCCAGCACGCGCGGCTGGTTGGCGACGATCCCGACGCTATGCCCGTCCAGCCGGCCGAAGCCGACGATCAGGTTTGCCGCGTAGTCTGCCTGCACTTCCAGGAAGGCCCCGTCGTCCAGCACGGAGGCGAGCACATCGTGCATGTCATAGGGACGCGCGCTGTGTTCGGGAACGATGTCATCCAGCTCGGGGACATCCCGCAAAGGGTCATCCTCGCCCGGCAGGAACGGAGGATCGTCCAAGTTATTCGAGGGCAGGAACGAGAGCAGGTAGCGCACCTGCTCGTTCAGGTCATCCTCATCCGTCGCCGCGAAGTGCGCCACACCGCTCTTGTGCATGTGCGTCGCCGTGCCGCCCAGATCTTCCAGCGTCACGCTCTCGCCGGTCACGGTCTTGATCACGTCCGGGCCGGTGATGAACATCTGGCCGATGCCCTCGACCATGAAAATGAAATCCGTCATCGCCGGGGAGTAGACCGCGCCCCCCGCGCAGGGCCCGGCAATGATCGAGATCTGCGGGACTACGCCCGACGCGCGGACATTGCGGAAGAAAACATCGCCGTAGCCGGCAAGCCCCTCCACGCCCTCCTGAATACGGGCTCCCGCCGCATCGTTGATGCCGATGATCGGGCAGCCATAACGCTCGGCCAGATCCATCAACTTCACCAGCTTCTCGGCATACACCTCACCCAACGACCCGCCGAAGATCGTGAAATCCTGCGAGAAGATAGCGACCTTGCGCCCGTCGATCGTGCCGAAGCCGGTCACCACGCCGTCGCCCAGCGGCTTGCTCTTGCCCATGCCAAACTGCGTGGCCCGATGCCGCACCAGCGGATCGAGCTCGACGAAGGAATCTTCGTCCAGCAGGGCGAGCACGCGCTCCATCGCGCCGCGCTTGCCCTTGGCCGCCTGCTTCTCCCGCGCCCGCTCATGTTGCGCCGCCGTCTCCGCCCGGAGATCGGCCAGGTGTTGCGCCTTCGTCCGCGTCGCCTCTGCCTGATCGGTCATGCGATGACTATCCCTTTCCCGACTCGCTAACCAGTCTGCCTGCACCGCATTGTACCGAGCCCGCAGCCTGACCGCTCGACATCGTCAACGCTCCTGGTTCGCTACACTTGTGTGCATTGTGACCCGCTCCCGAGCTGCGAGGGAATTCAGGCATGGCGCGAAACATCTACATCACGTCGGCAGAGGGCCACACCGGAAAATCGTCGATCGCGTTGGGGCTCCTGACCGCGCTCAAACGTACCGGCAAGCGCATCGGTCTCTTCCGGCCCGTCTCTCGCTCCCGCGACGAGCCGGATCGCGTGCTGGAGTTCCTCCTCAGCCAGATGGAGACGCCGGTTCCGGCGACCGCCTGCATCGGCGTCACGTACGAGGATGTCCACACCGACCCGGAGGCGGCGCTGGCGCAGATCATCGATCGCTACAAGGAGATCGAGGCGCAGCACGAGTTCATGCTCATCCTCGGCTCCGACTACACCGACATCTCCACGCCCACCGAGCTCGGCTATAACGCGCGCATCGCGACCAATCTCGGCGCGCCCGTGCTCCTGGTCCTGGGCGGCCGCAGCCAGGACGACACGGTTCCGCTCAAGCACCACGCGCTCACCGGTCACGGCCGTACCGCCGTCGAGATGTTCCAGACGGCGGAGGTCGCGGCCAACGAGCTGCGCGTCGAGCATGCCCGGCTCGCGGCGGTGATCGCCAATCGTGTCGACCCGGACAGCGCGGATGAGATCGCGGCGGCCATCCGCAAGGCAATCGAGCCGTCGGGCGAGACGCCGGTGTGGACCATCCCGGACGACCCCGTGCTGGTCGCGCCGAGGCTCGACGAAGTGATGCGAGCGCTGAGTGGACGCCAGATCAAGGGGGATTCCGCGCTGCTGGGCCGGGAAGTGCTCGGCTACGTCATCAGCGGCATGTCGCTGGAGAACATTCTTACCCGGCTGATCGAGGGGGCCGCCGTGGTGGTCGCCGGCGACCGCTCCGAGGTGCTGCCGGCCATCCTCATGGCGCACGACTCCGCGACCTTCCCAACGCTCTCCGGCATCATCGTCAACGGCGGGCTCCCTATCTCGCCGGCGATCGAGCGCCTGATCGCCGGTATCGGTACCGACCTGCCGATCATCAGCACCGAGTTCAACACCTTCGACACCGCACTCCGGATCATGGTCACGAGGGGCCGGCTGACGCCCGATTCCCAGCGCAAGATCGATGTCGCCCTCTCGCTCTTCGACCAGCATGTTGAGGTCGGCCGCCTGATCGACCTCCTGAACGTCGAGCGGGAGAACGTGGTGACGCCGCTCATGTTCGAGTACCAGCTGATCGAGCGGGCAAGGCGCGACCCGAAGCACATCGTCCTGCCCGAGGGCGACGACGAGCGCATCCTCCGCGCCGCGAACACCATGCTCCAGCGCGGGGCGGCGCGTTTGACGCTGCTCGGCGACGAAGGGGAGATCCGGGCGCAGGCCGCCCACCTCGATCTCGATATCGCGGAGGCAGCCATCCTCAGCCCGCGCGATCCCGAACTGGTCGAGCGCTTCGCCCAGGAATACGCCCGGCTGCGCGCACACAAGGGCGTCACGATCGAGGCGGCGCGGGAGACTGTAACCGATGTCTCCTACTTCGGCACGATGATGGTCCACCTCGGGCTCGCCGATGGCATGGTCTCCGGCGCGGCGCACACTACCGCCCACACCATCCGGCCCGCGTTCGAGGTGATCAAGACGAATCCGGATGTTTCGATCGTCTCCAGCGTCTTCCTGATGGCGCTTCCCGACCGCGTGCTCGTCTACGGTGACTGCGCGGTGAACCCGAATCCGGACGCGGGACAGCTGGCCGACATTGCCATCTCGTCGGCGCATACGGCACGCCAGTTCGGTATCGAACCGCGGGTCGCGATGCTCTCCTACTCGACCGGCGAATCCGGCTCCGGCGAGGCGGTCGATCGCGTGCGCGAGGCCACGCGACTCGTCCAGGAACGCGAGCCCAGCCTGCTGGTGGATGGTCCCATGCAGTACGATGCCGCCGCCGAAATCTCGGTCGCGCGCTCCAAGCTGCCGGATTCGCCGGTGGCCGGGAACGCGACGGTCTTCATCTTTCCCGATCTCAATACCGGCAACAACACCTACAAGGCGGTCCAGCGCAGCGCCGGCGCCGTCGCGATCGGACCCGTCCTGCAGGGTTTGCGGAAGCCGATCAACGATCTCTCGCGTGGCGCCCTCGTCAAGGATATCGTCAACACCATCGCGATCACCGTCATCCAGGCCCAGGGAGAAGCATGAGCGTCATTCTCGTCGTGAACTCCGGCTCCTCGTCCATCAAGTACCAGGTCATCGAGATGCAAGGCGAACGCGTGCTGGCCAAGGGGCTGATCGAGCGGATCGGCACCGGCAACGGGATCGTCCATCACACCGGTCCGGATGGATCGCACACGGAGGAGCGGCCAATCCTCGATCACACCGCCGGATTCCGGGCGATGACCGACGCATGTAACGCCTGGGGACCGAAGCTGGACGAGGTGCCGATCGCCGCGGTGGGTCATCGGGTCGTGCACGGCGGCTCCCGCTTCGCGAGGCCGGCGATCATCGATGACGCCGTGATGCGGACGATCGAGGAGATCAGCCCGCTCGCGCCCCTGCACAACCCGCCGAACCTGCTCGGGATCGAAGCCGCGCGCGCGACCTTCCCGGACATCCCGCACGTCGCGATCTTCGACACCGCCTTCCACCAGACGATGCCGGAGGAGGCCTACACCTACGCCATCGACGCCAACATCGCCCGGCAATACCGCATTCGCCGCTACGGGTTCCACGGCACCTCGCACAAATACGTCTCGGAACGGGCGGCGGAGCATCTGGGAATTCCGCACGAGGAGTTCAACGCGATCGTGCTTCACGTCGGCAATGGGGTCTCGGCCTGTGCGGTGCGCGGCGGGAAATCCGTCGACACATCGATGGGCATGACGCCGCTCGAAGGACTGATGATGGGCACGCGCAGCGGCGACATCGATTCGGGCGTGCTCTTCCACCTGAACCGCAAGGCCGGAATGAGCATCGACCAGCTTGACGACATGCTGAATCACCGCAGCGGCCTGCTCGGCATGACCGGCACCTCCGACATGCGGGACGTGATGGCGGCGGTTGAGCGCGGCGATCCTCGCGCTATGCTCGCGCTGGATGTCTACTGCTACCGCCTCCGAAGTTACGTGGGGGCGTATCTCGCCCAGCTCGGTCGGGTGGATGCCATCGTCTTCACAGCCGGGGTGGGAGAGAACAATGCCGAGGTACGGAAGAAGGCGCTCGCAGGGCTGGACCAGATGGGCATCCGGATCGATGAGGCACGGAACGCGGAGCACGCAGAGGACATCCACCGGATCAGCACGGACGACTCCAACGTGACGGTGCTCGTCGTGCCAACGAATGAGGAACTGGAGATCGCCCGGCAGACGGTGCAAGCCGTCTCGCCTTGACGTTGCAGATCTCGTTTCCCCGTCCGCAGGCTGGCGTCATTTCGGTCATGAGGCAGGAGATGAACGACGCATTCCACCGAGGAGATGTCCAAGAATACGTCTTGAAACACTATGTATGATGGATGCTACCAATAGCAGATATCGACTCGAAAGATCGGGCATTCGTCGCGGGTTGGAAAGCGGGGAATCTCGATATGACGATCCACGAAGCGCGAATTCTCCAGCTGGAAGGCGCGGCAAACTTCCGAGACGTGGGCGGATTGCCGACATCCGATGGAGGGTTCGTTCGGCGTGGCCGCATTTTTCGGAGCGACGTTCTCTATCGTCTGACAGAGCGCGACACCGTCGCATTGCGTCCGCTTGGGATAAGGACGGTGATCGATCTCCGATCGCCCGACGAAGTTCACCATTATCCCGAAAGCCCGCTCAAGGTTGCCGGTCTTCGGCATTTCAACGTGCCAATCGTTTCGGAAGTGTTTTCAGCGACGGAAAGCGTCGCCGAAGACTATCTGATCCTTCTCCGCAGCGCTCGCGAAGGCTTCCGAACGATCTTCGGCCATCTGGCAAATGATCATTACCCGCTGGTCATCAATTGCTTTGCCGGCAAGGATCGGACAGGGCTCACCAGCGCGCTGATCCTTGGTGCGCTTGGCGTGCAAAATGGAGAGATCGTGGCCGATTATGCCCTCTCAGAGCGGCACATGGTGCGCCTTATGGACATCCACCGCATGGCGGAGGATCGTTCGGTGGATACCGGCCCCTTGCCAAACTGGCTTGCTGGGGCATCCGCGACGATGGAAGCGACGCTCCTCGCCATCTCCGACGAATGGGGATCAGTGCGCGGATATTTGGACTCGATCGGCGTCCCTGCCGAGGAATTGCAGCAGATGAGGGAGACGCTCGTCGAGTTCGTGAGTGAACACCAAGACGAACCGTAACGAGTAAGTACTCTGCATGATTACGCGTGCTCTCCGCTGAGATCCTTGTCCTCCATCTCCCACGCGTGGTCCAGCACATGCCAGGCAGCGCGGCGAATGAAGTAGCGCACCGGCCAGCCCTTCTCCCGCTCGTCCGATGCGTTCACCTTCCGGATCACCTCGCACACCGCGTCCCGGTGATCCTGCAATCCCTGTAGCGAACTCATGCCACCCTTCGGTGTCCTGACGCCGATCTGCCGCGCATACGATCGTTCCGCCTCAAGCGTGTGCTCGACGATCTGGGCGCGATCCCGACCACCGCCGCGTGGCCCCTTCCGCAGCTCCTCGGAAATGCGCGGTACGACCTCATCGAAATAGGCCCAGCAGGCACGGAGCAACGCCACCTGACGGTCGCATTCGGCGGCGGTCATCGGCTCGTGCTCCGCCGTCGCGACGTGTGCGGGGACCCCGAAATCAGTCACACCGTCACCTGCCTGGTGTTCGATCACGCTGAACTCCTGCGCCGCAGCCGTGACGCCCGGCAGACCGGCGAGCGCCGTGACCTTCTCGTACCGGTCCGCATACGCGGCGAGAGCCTCCAACGCCTGCGCGTCCGTCTTACCGGAGCGGCTCCAGCCGGGCCAGTCGAGTGCGGACGCAAAGACCTTCTTGCTACCCGATTCGATTACGACCCGGTTGTATGTCACGATGCATGCTCCTCGCTCAGGTCCTTGTCTTCCATCTCCCAGGAGTGGTCCATCACGTGGTACGCGGTGTGGCGCAGCAGAAAGCTCAGTGTCCACGCCCGGCCCGCCTTCCTCCCGCCGGCATGGTACTCGCGCAATCCGTCGATAAACGCATTCCGATGCGTCTGCAGGCCATCCGGGGTCAACATCACGCCGGGCGGCGTCGCGACACCGACCTTCCTGGCGAATTGCACCCGCTCGTTCCCGAACACATGATTGATGATCTCGTCCCGGTTACGCCCGCCACCGCGTGGTCCCTTCCGCAGTTCCGGCGATACGCGCGCGGCAACGTCATCGAATTCCGCCCAGCAGGCGCGCAACAATCCGAGACGCCGCTCCCATTCATCCACGGCGATCGCCTGGCGGTCGAGATCGCATGAGGCGAACGAGATGCCCCAGAAATCGGTCGAGCCCACGCCGTCGTACTTCTCGACGACCGTGATTGCCACCTGCCGGGCGAATTCGGCACTTCTCCCGGCGCGCCCGGCGACGGCAGCGTACCTTGGAAGGTACGCTGCCAGGTTCGCGAGCGCCTCTTCCTCGGTCTTCCCATTGCGCTCCAGCCCCGGCCAGTCCCAGGCCGTCGCCACGACCTTCCTGCCCTTTGGCCCGACTTCGAGAACCACTCTCAGGTCATCGCTCACTGCACGCCATCCCCTGTGCCCGTCGCGTCCGGCATCGCTTCGGTCCGACAACTTCTGCATCGAAGTCATCGTATCAGTGAATGAGGACATCTCCCGTCCGCGTTCCAAACAAGAACGGGCGGGTGGATTGCTCCACCCGCCCGTTCTTCCTCAGTCAGGACGATCGCCGTTGACCATCCCGATGAAGTCGATTTTGACTACTTGTCGTCGTTGACCTCGCGGAACTCGCCTTCGACGGTCCCCTCATCTTCAGGGGCCGCGCCCTCGGCGCCAGCGGCATTCGGATCGAAGCCGCCCGCGCTGCCATCGGCGCCCGCCGACGCGTACATCGACTCACCGACCTTGGAGAGCGACTGCACGAGCTCCTGCTGGGCCGTCTTCAGCCGGTCGATGTTGTCGCGATCCTTCTCCAGGATCTCCTTGACCGCCTGAATCTTGCCGTCGAGATCGGTCTTCAGCTCCTGCGGAACCTTGTCCCCGTACTCGCTGAGCGTCTTCTCGGCCTGGAAGACCATGCTCTCGGACTCGTTCTGCAGCGTGATCGCCTCGCGCCGCCGCTGGTCGTCCTGCGCGTGCTGCTCCGCCTCGCTGACCATCCGCTGCACTTCGTCCTCGGAGAGACCGGAGGAACCGGTGATGGTGATCTTCTGCTCCTTGTTCGTCGCCTGATCCTTGGCGGTGACGTTCAGGATGCCGTTGGCGTCGATGTCGAACGTGACCTCGACCTTCGGCACGCCACGCGGGGCGGGCGGAATGCCATCGAGGATGAAGCGACCGAGGCTCTTGTTGTCCGACGCCATCGGACGCTCGCCCTGAAGGACGTTGATCTCGACCTGCGGCTGATTGTCGGAGGCTGTCGAGAAGATCTGGCTCTTGCGAGCCGGGATCGTTGTGTTGCGCTCGATCAGCGGGGTCGCGACACCACCGAGCGTCTCGATCGAGAGCGTCAGCGGGGTCACGTCGAGCAGCAGGATGTCCTTGACATCGCCACCGAGCACACCGCCCTGGATCGCGGCGCCGAGCGCAACGACCTCATCCGGGTTGATGCCCTTGTGCGGCTCCTTGCCGAAGAAGTTCTGCACGTGCCGCTGCACTGCCGGCATACGGGTCTGACCACCGACGAGCAGGGCCTCGTTGACCTCGCTCTTCGAGAGCCCGGCATCCTTCAGCGCTGCGTCCATCGGTCCGGTCGTGCGTGCGATGAGGTCTCCCACCAGCTGCTCGAGCTTGGAGCGCGTGAGCGGGATGTTGAGGTGCTTCGGACCGCTGGCGTCGGCCGTGATGAACGGCAGGTTGATATCGGTCTGCTGCGTGCTGGACAGCTCGATCTTCGCCTTCTCCGCCGCTTCCTTCAGCCGCTGGAGCGCCATCCGGTCGTTGCGCAGGTCGATCCCTTCCTGCTTCTTGAACTCGTCGGCGAGCCAGTCGATCAGGATCTGGTCGAAGTCATCACCACCGAGGTGGGTGTCACCGTTGGTCGCCATCACCTGGAAGACGCCATCGGAGAGATCGAGGATCGAGATGTCGTAGGTACCACCGCCGAGGTCGTAGACGGCAACCTTCTCGTCGCCCTTCTTGTCGAGGCCATAGGCGAGGGCCGAGGCCGTCGGCTCGTTGATGATGCGCTGCACCTCAAGACCGGCGATCTGGCCTGCAACCTTGGTCGCGTCACGCTGGGCGTTGTCGAAGTAGGCCGGCACCGTGATGACCGCCTTGTCGACGGTCTCGCCGAGATACGCCTCGGCGTCCGCCTTCAGCTTCTGCAGGATCATCGCGGAGATCTCCTGCGGGCTGTACCAGCGGTCGCCCATCTTCACCTGCACGTCGCCGTTGGGGGCCGCCTGCAGGCCGTAGGGCACGAGCTTCTTGTCGCGCTCGACGTCCGGATCGGAGAACTTGCGTCCGACAAACCGCTTGACCGAGAAGATCGTGTTCTCGGGGTTGGTAACCGCCTGCCGCCGCGCGAACCGGCCGACAAGGCGCTCGCCGCTGGACGTCACCGCCACCACCGACGGTGTCAGGCGTTCGCCCTCCGCATTTGGGATCACGACTGGCTCGCCACCCTCAATCGTGGCCATCGCCGAGTTCGTTGTTCCGAGATCGATACCGATTGTTCGTCCCATGTGTTGTCACTCCTGGTCATGCACTCACCAGCGCCGCGGAGCCGGTGCCGCCGGTTGAGCCCTTGTCAAAAATCTCGCCGTGTTCCTGGATGTTCGCTTCATCGGCGTCTTGCGGCGACCGGGGCGAAGCCATACTCACCCGGCATCCCGGCTCTGGATGCATCAGGCGTCGAACGATGTCTCTTCTTGTGTTTCTGGCGCGTCGCCGGTCTTCACCATGGCGGGCCGCAGCAGGAAATCGCCGAGGCGATAGCCCTTCTGATAAACCTCGACGACGACGTTGTGCGTCGAATCAGGCTCCGTCGCCACGGCTTCGTGGACGGCGGGATCGAACGGCTGGTGTAACGCCTCGATCTCCGTGATACCGGCGCGTTCGAGGATGCCGTGCAGCTTGTTCTGGATCATCGTGATGCCCTGAACCCAACCGCTGTCGCGATCGTCATCCGGAACGGCGTCCATGGCGCGGTCGAAGTCATCGATCACCGGCAGGAACTGGGCCAGCACATCGCGCTGCACGATCGTGCGCAGCACCTGGCGCTCCTGCTCGTTGCGACGGCGGAAATTGGCGAACTCCGCCCGGCTTCGCTGGAGCTGATCGAGATACTCATCCCGCTCGGCAGTCACCGCCGCCAGCTCATCGACGCCCGCCTCGACCGTGGGCATGTCCTCTGGATCGATCCCCGCCTCGCCCTGCTCATCAGCCGCGGGCGGATCGGGCCAGCCTTCGTACATCTTCTTGTCGTCATCCATGTCTGTCACGCGCTACTCCCGTTACAAACCCGGCACTAGAAGCCGGGCGTACAACCCGCTCGGCCTCACGCCGTTGAATAGAGATCTTCCATCAGGTCACTCATCAGCCGCGCCATGTACCGGACGGACGAGATCGACCGCGAATAGGACATCCGCGTCGGCCCCAGCACGCCCAGGATCCCGGTGGCCTCGCCATCGATCCCATAGGTAGCGACGACGATGCCGAACTGCTGCAACGCGCCGGCAGGGTTCTCGTCGCCGATGAAGACCTGCACGTCACCACTGACCGAGAGTTGCGGCAGGACGGCGCCAAGCAACGATCCGCCCCGCAACAGGTCGAGCACGCCGTGCGCGGCCCCTCCAGCAAATTCCGGCTGAACAAGGATGTTCTCGATACCGGAGTGCCGGATCTGCGTGCGCTCGACCGAATCCAGACCTTCGAGCCCGAGTTCGATCTGATCAAGCACAAGACGCGCCAAGGGCGTCGTGGCGATGACCATCTCCGCAATCTCCGCCGCGCTCTTGCCCCGCAGGGCCGGCACCAGTTCGTCAGACAACCGCCGCAGCACGGGCTGCTCGGTATCCTCCGGCAGGTGCAGCATCATCTGCCGCACTGCGCTCTCCTGGGTCACCAGGATGAGCATCGCGAGCCGGGGCTGCAGCGAGATCAGTTCGAAATGACGGAGCCGGGCCGTGATCGTGCGCGGCGCGGAGACGATCGAGACATTGCCCGCCGTCTCGGCAAGCACCGCGGCCGCAAAATCGACCCATTGATCGAGCTGGAATTCGACCTGGCGGAACTGGTGGCGAATCATGATCTGGTCGACGGAGGAGAGCTCCGGAGCGCCCATCAAATGATGCACATAGTAGCGATAGCCCTGGTCGGTCGGCACCCGCCCACCAGAGGTGTGCGGCTGCTGGACCATGCCGGCTTCTTCCAGCGCGACCATCTCATTGCGAATCGTCGCCGAGGAGACCCCAACCGCGTACCGCTCGGTGAGGGTCTTCGACCCCACCGGCCGGCCGGAATTGACGTACTCCTGCACGATCAGTTTGAGAATCGCCCGCTGGCGCTCTGTCAGCTTGGGAGAATCGCTCACTACCCGTTCCAAGTTTCCTCGCTCCTGAGTCAATTAGCACTCTCTATTGGTGAGTGCTAACAACTGGAGGATAGCAGAGTTGACCCATTCGAGTCAAGGTCAACGCCCTGATACGGCGCGCGATTTTGGCACAGAGCGTATCGTCGTTGAGAGACTATGAACGTTGAATTGACCTCTCCCGTCATTCTGACCGGAGGGAAGAATGGCAGTTCAATGGAGATGCTCTTCTCGGAAAAACGAAAGAGGTGGTCACGTCGTCTCATCCGCCGGTGAGGGAGCGGAGCCGTTCGCGTTATGCGATGAGGTGGTGTCTCCACTGGCGGCGGGATCGACGTTCGCCGGTGCGGTACGCCCAAGCAGCCGGGAGAGCAGCCCGGGCTTCTTCGGCGGCTTGATCGCCAGCTCTATTCGCGCCCGGACGTCGGGATCGATTCGCTTCCGGTCGGCGCGAACCACGGTGACACCCGTCAGGGCCTCGCCGCCCGGCCCGACGATATCCATCGCCTCATAGAGCCCGAATCCGTGCGTGCGTGCATAGGCAACGGCATCCAGCATCAGGCCGAGCATCGCGAAGACGTCGTATTCCCCTTCGTGGAGCCGCCGGGCCGTCCGCTCCAGCCGGGTATCGAGCAGCCGTTCGAAGTCGGGAACGAGTCGCGCCGGGATGTGGGCACCGCCCATCATGCCCTGTTGCAGATCGAGCCGGATCGGCATCGCGCGCGCCGCCGCGTCGTCGAGCCCGGCTTCGCCGAACAGCCGCGACGGAGGGCGCATCAGCATCCCGACCCCACGGTCGATCCGCGCTTCCCAGAGTGTCAGACCAAAACCGTCGTTCGCGAAGACCGGCTGCTCGCTCGCCAGTGCCTGGCCAAGGCCGTACGTCAGCTGGTTCGCAGCGGACTCGTTCCCCTCCCGCGCCCCGGGGAGCGCCCGAAGCAACGCGGGATTCCACCAGGCTTGCCATTCCGGCGGCACCGGACGCTCGCCGAGCACTGCCTGGACGTAGGCTCGCGCCACGGACGGATCGAACGGATGCAGTGAGACAAGTTCCATGAGCGGTGAGGGCCCCTGACACGATGCGTTGCATGAGAAATGCGTATCAGTCGATTATACCGAGCGATACACTGGCGCCGCGATCGCCCGCGATTCATCCAGATGAGGACTACCGTTCATGATTGCCCCCAGCATCCAGCAGGCCACCCAATTGCGATTCGATCTCGTCCTCAATCACGGTATTCCGAACATCCGGGTCGCCATGATCGATGGGGAGACCTCGAGCATTATCGGCAGCTACGGGACCGATGTGCAGCACCTGCTCGTCCCCTTGGCCGCGGAGAGCGTCAGCTCGATCGTGGCGGAGGATGTGCTGGAGCACGTCGTCGACGAGTCGGCATTCCTTCATGAATGCGCGCGACTGCTCCATATCGGGGGAAGGCTGGAGCTGCGGGTGCCCGCCGAGGGCATCACCGGCTGGCTCGACGCCCTGAACATCTACCGGTACCTGACCGACATCACCGGCCGCGGCAACGACCCCAAGGAGGCCGACCCGGTCGGCTGGCACCGGCACTACCTGAATGACGACATCGTCCGCATCGTCTGCGATGCCGGATTCGACGTCACATCGGTCAAGCGCACCAATCCGGGTCTCTCGGAGCTGCCGCATCTGACGGGATTGATTATCGGGGATTACGCGCTCGACCGGCCGGAGACGGAGAGACGGCTGTTCGACTGGCGACGAAAGACCGCGGATTTCGAGAACCGGGTTCCGGCTGGCCCGTTCGGTACGCGGTTCACGCTCATCGCCTACCGGGTGTAGCTCACTGCAGAGGAGGCGCGAGCAGTTCCGCGCCCAGCAAGCCCGTCCTACTGGCGGTCTCGCGTGTGCGCCCTCGCCTCTCCATGATGTGCCGGCCGTGCATGCAGGCGTGTTGTAAGCAAGCGTGCGGGTCGAGATTCGTTTCGACCCGCACGAATGACGCTTGCGGTATGCGGGGTCAGGCGCCCTTGGGCGAGGCCGCTAGCAGGCGTTCCGGTGCCGGCACGGGCACATCCACCCGCGTGATGTACTTGTCGACAAGCGCCCCCTGCCCCGAGACGTTCAGCTCCCGGAAGATCAGCTCGAAGCGCGGTTGCAGATCGTTCAGGATCTCCGTCTTCACCTCGTCGGGCAGCATCCACATCTGGCGCTTGAATGCGCCAAGCGCGTTCTTGCGCGTGGTGTAGTAGAACTGCGTGTCGTTCTGATCCGGCTTGCGGCTGTCGGCATAGTGCCCGTCCAGGTAGCTGTGGACCTCCTTTGTCAGTTCCTGTGGGAAGCGCTCGTGATCCAGGATCGCATTCTGGAACGCCGTCGCCAGATGCACCTCCACCGCGTCCGCCTGCGCGAAGTGGCTGAATGCGGTTTCCGGCAGGGTTGACGCCCCGTGCTGGACGGCGCCGCCCATGCCGTATTTCTCCTTCGCCTCCTTCGAGAGCTTGCCGAGCGTCTCGAAATCGACGCTGACTTCCTTGATCGAGCCGTCCGGAAGCACGATACCGCCGTGGCTGGTGCCGGTCTGCACGCTGATCTTGCTGATCCCCGTGAGCTTGTGACCGCTCTCGCCCTCCAGCCGCTCCAGCTCCTCGAGATAGCCGGTCATGAAGGCCTCGAGATCCTCGACCGTACTGTTGTCCTTGCCAACCTCACCGATCTCGCCGCCGATCGAGATCGTCATTCCCTCCGGCTCAACCTCGCGAATGACCTTCGTCAGATACGCCGTGTTGACGTAGTTCTGCTTCTGCTGCTCCTTCAGGGTCGGGAAGGAGAGATCGACCAGTGTCGAGGAGTCGATGTCGATATTGCCGTACCCGGCGGCGATCGCCTCACGTGCGAGATCCGCCACCGCGCCGATCTCCGCATCCGGCCCCGCGGCGTACTTCTTCGCATTTGCCTGGTAATGATCGCCCTGGATGAAGACCGGCCCCTGCCAGTTCTCCTTGATTGCAGCGGCGAGAATCGAGCTCGCATACTCACTCGGTCGCTGATCCGTGTAGCTCGTCTCGGACCGCGCCAGCTCGAAGAGGATCTGCTTGCTTGCGGTCGTATGCCCCGCGCGCAGGATCGTCCGCGCGAGATCGTAGGTCAGGGTGCGGACATTGATCGCCGGTGTGGTGACATTGGCATACTCTTCGCGGCCGGCCGCCATGTAGAGATCGTGGATCGACGCGGGGTATGCGCCGAGCGCGGGCGCCAGGACGCGGATCAGCCAGCGACTGGCATCCCGCACGTCGTCGTCGCCGAAGACCGCCGACCAGACGAGCTGGTCGATCAGCGAGTTGCGAACGGCGGCCTCATCGATCACCTCGATGCCATCACCGTCGAAGCGCACGATACCGTCGAGCGTGGCGCGCAGCGATTCCAAATCAGAAAATACCCTGTCTGCCATTGTTGTACTCCTTTGCAGGACTCCGCAAGCCCACTCCGCTCGCGTTGGGTCAAAGAGCCCCGGCAGTGGTCGCGATCGCGAATGCTTCCGGGGCATCATTGCATACCGCATTGCATCGCAGAAGGGGTGCCCCTGTTTCAGAAGGGTAACGTGACACGGACCACGATGGACTGTATTCGCAGCAAACGCTCGGTCACCCCAAGCAGTAGGCTCAGTCGGATCAAGCCCAACCCCTGCCATACTGACCCCCATTCAAGGCGGGGAGAGGAGCGCTCGGCATGGAGGGGAGGGATCGATTGGCATGGCGGGAGCGGAACGATTGGCACTGATGGCGAGACCGCCTCTCCCAAACGGGCGGGGGGATGGAAACAAGGCGTGCATGCAGAAGACCGGCCGGGAGCGAACTCCAGGCCGGTCTTCTGCATGTGAATCTGTCCTGTGACGGAAGTCGATTACTGGACGATGAGCTTACCGGTCATCCCGGCTTCCTTGTGCCCCGGCACGGTGCACCAGAAATCGTAGGTGCCCGGTTTCGCGTTCACCGTCACCGTGTCGCTATCGCCACCGTTGAGCATCTTCGATGTGATATCGAGCTGGTCAACGTGGAAGTCGTGCTGGAGCACGCCCTTGTTCGTGACGGTGATCTTGACGTCGGTGTTCGCCGCGATCGTCAACTCCTTCGGCTCGAAATTGATATCGACCGTGTGGACCTCAGCTTCCGTCGCACCGCCTCCGGAGGCCGGAGCCGCGCCACTCTCGGCGGCAGGGCTCGACGCTGGCGACGCCTCTTCGCTCGCAGGGCTGGCAGAGGGGGATGCCTCTTTGCCTGCCGGGGCGCTCTCGCCCGGCGCGACGATGGTGAGGGTACCGGTCATGCCGGCTTCCTTGTGCCCGGGCACCGTGCACCAGAACTCGTAGGTGCCGGGGGCGGCGTTGATCGTGACGGTATCCGTCTCACCGGAGTTGAGCAGCTTGGAAGTGATGTCCAGCTTGTCGACGTGGAAGTCGTGCTGCAAGGCGCCCTTGTTGATGACCGTGATCGGCACATCGGTGTTGGCCGCGATCGTCAGCTCCTTCGGCTCGAAGTTGATGTCGATCGTGTGGATCTCGGCCGAGGTCGCAGCCTCACCACCGCCGGAGGATGCTTCCTGGCCGCCACCAGCCGCGCCGCCGACCGTGATCTTGCCGGTCATGCCCGCTTCCTTGTGACCAGGGATGCTGCACCAGAACTCGTATTCACCGGCCGGCAGATTGAGGGTGACGGTGGTCGAATCGCCGCCATTCATCACGTCAGACGTGATTGGCTTGGGCGAATCCATGTGGAAGTCGTGCTGCAGGGCACCCTTGTTGGTCAGGTTGATCGTCACGTCGGTATCGGCCGCGATCGTGAAGGTGTTCGGCTCGAACTTCAGGTCGACCGTTGTGACATCGACCGACGTCGCGGCCTCACCGCCACCGCCAGCACCACCACCACTGGCCTGCGCCGCGACCTCTGGCGGCGTCGCCATATCGGCAAGCGTCGGCGCACCGGCAACGTCCGGAATCCGGGTTGGGGTGAGATCCGTGCTGGTCGTCTTGTCGCCGCCACAGGCGGTGAGCGCCGTTCCCGCAAGGCCCACCGACGCGAGGGCTACAAATCGTCGTCGATTCAAACGCTTCATCCGCTTACCGGCCTCCATACGTGATTGGCCCCATCCAGGTTCATGATCCCGCGCACTTGGTGCGGCGATCACCGGAACTGATGGCCCCTCTCCTCATTTTCCACTGCCAAAGACGTCGAGCAACGCATCACGACCTCTCCCCTGAGACTGGGATGGCCTCCAGCGTCATTCTACCCGCGATTGCGCGAAACGGAACGATGACACAAAACGCATCGAACGCATCCGTCCGACGATGCGGGTGCGGTTGGTGGATCGCCCGCCCAGCCGGAGCGCTTCCGGCGGGCAACGCGTTCATACATCTACCAGTCTACCCTGTGCATCCCGTTTCTCCCACGCGAAACCACGGTGCTTATGTCGCGATGCACGGATTTTGCCGCCAGGACCACTCGCTATGGTTGGACCATCTGATCCATGGTCACGACGTCGTACCCCTCCGCCTGGTAGGCCCCGATCAGCGCCGGCAACGCGGCGAGGTCCTGATCCTGCACCACATGCATCAGGATGACGGCGCCCGGGCCGCCGTGCTCAGGATCGTCCGGCGAGCACATCTGCTCGATCTCCGCCGCCGTGGTGCCGTTCCAGGCCAGGGTATCGCAGGTCCAGAAGAGCGTGTAGTCGTATCCAGCCTCCTTCAGCGTTTCAAGGTTGGATTTGTCGTAGTCATTATAGGGAAAGCGGAAGAATGGCTTGGTGTCGTACCCCGTCAGGTTCAGAATGATCTGCTCGGTTCGCGACACCTCGTCGAGTTGCTGCTCGTGGGTGAGCGGAGCGGTTCCCATGCTCTCGCCGGTCCATGACGCATGATCGTAGGTGTGATTGATGACCATATGGCCGTCGTCCACGATCCGCCGCAGGAGATCGGGGTTGGCCTCCGCCCATTCGCCGGTGATCCCGAAACTCCCCTTGACGCCGTAGGAATCGAGGATATCGAGAATCTCGGTCACGTGCCCCGGTCCCTCGCCCGCATCAAAGGTGAAGGCGACCTCCTTGCGGCCTGATTCGCCCCGACTGTAGACATAGGATTGCCCCTCGAGCCCGGTCGGCGGCGCGCTGGGTCGCTCGGTTTCCACCGGTGTCGGCGCGATGGTTGGCTCCGGGGTCGGCTCGGTTGTAGGGGTAGGTGACGGGAGCGGGGTGCTGGTCGGCTGGAGCGGCTGCGTCGCGGGCGGCACCGTGGATGCCAGCGCCACATCCGGCGCCTGTGTCACCTCCACGGTCGGTGCGGGAACATCGAGCGGTTCGTTCGACCATGCGGAGTTCGCGCCGAACAGCGCGATCAGCCCGGCCAGCACGACAACGAGCACCGCCGCCGGCCGGGCGCTATAGCGCCGTTGCCGCTCGGAGGTGGTCACGCGCGCGGTGCGACCGGAGCCGCGCCGAGGCGTTCTGGATGTCGAAGGTTGTCCCATGCGCGATGTGCCTATGCCGTCGGAAACCGCGTCCACACACGAGCGCGGACGCTCTGCGAAACGCTCGCGTGACACGCTCGTACGAACGCTACCCTACCATAGCGCTGCTACGGATGCCCCGCAAACACACAACGACCGGCCATCGAAGCCGGTCGTTGCACTGCCTACAATCTCGGCATCCCTTACCAGATGCCGAGCTCGTCCTTGGCGTCCTCGGTCATCATGTCTGGCGTCCAGGGCGGCGACCAGACAAGCTTGACATCGGTGCTGCCGATGCCGGGCAGGTCCTTGAGCGCGTTATTGACCTCCTGCACGATCACCGGACCGAGCGGGCATCCGAGCGAGGTCAAGGTCATCGTAACGAGAACGTCCGAGGTCTCGGCGATATCGGCGTCGTAGACGAGCCCCAGATCGACGATATTGATGCCGATCTCGGGATCGTAGACGTTCTTCAACCCCTCGTAGACATCGTCCTTGGTGAATTCCACCGCCATGAGAATGTGTCCTCCATGATTGATCCGGCGGAGCAATGCGACCACCAGCGCAGCGTTCGGGGCATGACGCCACCGAAACCTGTCCCGTCTATTCTACCGAAGAACGCGCCGGAAATGCCTCGCCACGACGTTGAATTCCGACATCGCTGCTCAACATCACGGAGAGCGTCTCAAATGGAGCCAGTTCACGACGAGCCAACCGACCGCACAGCCCATTCTTAGAGCGCAATCCGGAATGGTTGTCACGGGAGTTGACCTCATGGGCGGGATATTCCGTAGGGTGCGACTATATGTCGCACCCTACGAATGGGAACTGGCGTATCGTCCCCGCGATACGGTTGTTCCCATCCGAGCGCGCCAGGCCGCACGCGGCGGTCCTGACGATCATGCTGGACTTCGCTCTAGAAGAAGATCAACAACGCACCAGCAACGAACGGCGTGAGCACGATCGCGGCGCGCAGCACGGGGAGCGGGGCCCTCCGCGTGAGCTTGGCACCGGCATACGAACCGATCGTCATCCCGAGCGTGGCGCCGATCAGATGCGGCACGGAGACATCGCCATGTCGGGCCAGCGCCACGCTCCCGCTGAGGCTGATGAAGATCAGCGCCAGCATGGTGGTACCGATCGTTTTCACCAGCGGCATCTTCAGCGCGGTCAGCATCCCGAGCTGGAGGTACGGAGTCATGCCAACCCCGAAGAAGGCGGAGCCAACCCCGCCCGAGACCCCGAGCGCGACCGAGGCCGCCGTCTGCCGGCCGGTCGGAACGGCCTCCGCCGGGTCGTGTGCGGCGACGACCTTGCCACTCATGCGCGCGCGCAGGAAGACGAGCAACGCCAGGAACCAGAGTGCAATGCCCGCCATCGGCTGCAGGATATGCTCCGGAATCGACTGGCCGATATCCGCGCCCGCCACCGCGCCCACCACTCCGGCGACGCCGACGAGCACGCCGGCCCGGACGTTGGTGTTCCCCTCCCGAAAGTGCGAGATGGCGCCCGAGAGGGTGACGAAGAACATGGCGGCCAGCGATGTGCCGACCGCCTCGTGAATAGACAAATGGAAGCCGACGGTGAGGAGCGAAACCATCACTCCGGCACCGCCGGCACCCACGAACCCGAGTAACAGCCCGATCAACAGGCAGACCGCACCAAGCGTCAGGACGAGTGTCAGCGGTTTCGCTCCTGTTGCCGTTTCAATTCGTCCAGGTCATAGATCTGGTCGGAATCCTGGAAGCGCCCACCATCGGGCCGCGGCGTCGGCTCCGGCATGCCGCCGTAGCCGGGAAAGCTGGCGGTTGTCCACGTCATCACGGTGCCCTGCCGACCGGGGCGGGAGACCGTGCGCGATGACCGCCACCACAACCATCCGATGAGGAGAAGCGGGATCATTAGAAACATGACCAGTCCGAAGCGAACCAGGAGGGAGATAAGGCCATGGAAGAACCAGCCAAGCCCGACACCAACGATGATGCCGGCCACGAAGCCGAATCTGGCCATGCGGGTTCGATCCCACAATCCTGGTGGTGTGTATGCGTTGAAGCTCATGAGGAACCACCCAGTCTATCCCGGCGCGGATGCGAGAGACCGCCGCGCCATGCAGGAACCTACGTTGTTGCCCGGTCGCGATGCTCTCCGCGATCCGGTGCATTACCTCTATCTTAGCCGACCCGGACACTGGCGAACGGCGGGTTATCCCCCATTTCGGCAGGGACACCGGTCTCAGCTACTCGCTGCATCCTCTTCGGTGGGCGCATCTTCGGCGAACATGTCACGCAGGATCGGCCGCGTCAGGCAGGTCGGGCCTCCCGCCCGGTTGTGCGAGATCTCGTCGCCGGAATAGACCAGCACCTCGATGCCGTGCTCTTCCAGCCGTCTCCTGGTGATGGGGTTGTCCTTCAGCATCAGCACCCTGCCCGGTTCCAGCGTGAGTACGTTGCTTCCCTGCATCGAGAACTCCTCCTCGGGGATCTCGATCAGCGTCCACTCCGCCCGCCGCAGCAACTGCACGAACGGGACCGCCAGCAACGGCAGATAGACGACCGCCGTCTGGTGATCGACGGGGCTGATCAGCGAGAGCAGGTGCAGGCATTCCGCCTCGCCATGCCAGTACGGCAGCGGCACGCGGTAGACATCGATACCGAAGGGTTGCACGATCGCCGTCAACTGGTCGATCCCGGCGGAGTTGGTGCGAAACCCCTCCCCGACCGCCAGAATGGAGGGCTCGAGCCAGCACATATCGCCGCCCTCCAGCGTTCCCGGCTCCTCGATCGTACCGATCACCGGGATTCCGAGCTCCTCGTAGACGCTCGCCGCCAGCTCCACCTCCGGGCGCCGCACCGCTTTGCCGGGGCGGGTAAGGATCGCGCCCTCATCCGTGATGAACGACGAGTCATAGACGAAGATGGAATCGAGCTCACCGGCGGGTGCCGGTGCCTGGGCGATCACTTCGATCCCGGCATCCGCGAGCAGGGACACGAAGGCATCGTGCTCGCGCAGAGCAAGCTCGTCGTTCGGGGTGTGTGGATACCCAAAGCGCGCCGCATCCTCCGGCGAGCGCGATGGCGCGGGTTTCTGGACGAGGACCCGCCGAAGCGGCGCCACCATCGAGTGACCGCCATAGCCCCGGCGAACCGGCTCCTCGGCGGCGGCCTCGGTCAGCGACTCCGACAGATTCCGTGCGAATTCCCGCATCGCGCTTTCTCCCCTCCAGCCGACAACCGACCAGTCCATCCCGGACGCCTTCCCCCACGCATTTCAGGCATCTTAGCATGCGACACTCACGCCGCTCCGGCGCGTGTGCACGGCAGCCTCAGCCCGGACCGGGAGATCGCAACGAGTATGCGAAGATAGCCACGGAAGTCCTCGGGGAGGTACATCCCTCTCACCGCAAGACCGCACGCAAGGAGCCTGCACAACATGAAGATCGCGTTTTTCGATCCGTTCTCGGGGGCTAGCGGCGACATGATTCTCGGCGCTCTGGTCGACGCCGGATTGCCACTGCCAGAACTGGCCGCCGAGCTTGGGAAGCTCAATGTCGGTGGTTACGATCTTCGCGCGGAGCAAGCCGGCCAGCACGGGATGCATGGCACACGCGTGGTCGTCACCGTCACCGAGCACGTCCACTCGCGAACCTGGACGGATATCCGCGCGCTGATCGAGCAATCGGAACTTGAACCGGCCATCAAGCAGGCAGCCACGGCCATTTTCCAGCGCCTGGCGGAGGCCGAAGCAAAGATCCACGCCGCTGAGCCGGATTCCGTGCACTTCCACGAGGTGGGCGGGATCGATGCCATCGTCGATATCTGCGGTGCCTGCATCGGGCTGGCACTGCTTGGGGTCGAGGAGGTCTATAGCGGTCCACCGCAGGTCGGCTCCGGGTTCGCGCGCAGCGCGCACGGCATCATCCCAGTACCGGCACCGGCGACGACGGAACTCCTCGCCCAGGCGAAGGCACCGATCGCGCGCCCTCTGCCCGAGATGAACGATCATCCCGCCGAGCTGCTGACCCCAACCGGCGCAGCAATCCTGACGACGCTCGCCCAGTTCCGACGCCCATCCTTCGTCCCCTCCGCCATCGGTTACGGCTTCGGACAGATGGAATTGCCCTGGCCGAACACACTTCGCCTCTGGATCGGCGATATCACCGGCACGGACGACGGTGAGGACGGCGAGATTGTGCTGGAAACCAATATCGACGACATGAACCCACAGTTCATGGAGCTGGTGACAGAACGGCTCTTCGCGGCCGGTGCGCTCGATGTCTGGCTGACGCCGATCACCATGAAGAAGGGACGACCCGCAACGCTCGTCAGCGTCCTTGCCGCAAAGGGCCGTCGTCACGACCTGGAGCGCGTGCTCATCGAGAACACGTCCACCCTCGGCGTGCGGGCGACGGCCATCGACCGCGTGAAGGTTCCGCGCGCGATGGAGACGGTGACGACGCGCTGGGGAGCGGTGGCGCTCAAACTGAAGGCGTGGAACGGCCGGGTGCTCGATGCCGTGCCGGAATACGATGCCTGCGCCGCGATTGCGCGCGAGCATGACATTCCGGTGCGCACCGTCTGGAACGAGGCCCACCGGCTGGGCGAGGCATTCGTCGGCCAGCGCCGGTAGCCCGACTCCCAAATCGCCTCCGTTGTTCGTAGGGTGCGATCGCATGTCGCTCCATTGGGCTCCCCTTCCGTAGCGGTCGACCTCGTGTCGACCATCGGCCGAAAGCCGATATCCGGGGTGTCCTGCGACTACGCATCCGGTCATCCAGCCGGGGGTATGGCCCTGGTGGTTCGGGCCATTGGTGCGACATACAGTCGCACCCTACGAACGAAGTTAAAATCCCGGTGGTACGTTCGGGCCATGCTCGCGTCAGCGGAAGCGGACGAAGGCGACGGCAATCGGGATGAGGGCATAGAGGAGATCGGGGATCAGGTTCACCTGAAGCAATCCGGCGACGGAAATATCGCCGGTCCGGCGTCCCGTCTCCAGCGCCTCCGGAGTAATCACGGCCGCGTTGAGGCTGTTGATATCCCCGAGCGAGATCCCGTAGCGCTGGGCGAGGAGCGCCCGCGCCAACAGCATCCCGAAGACGACCACGGCGATCGCCGCGATCTGCATGTCCACGCCCCGCTTGTACTTCACGGTCCGGGCCATCGTCTCGACGGCGCCGAACCCAAGCAAGATGCAGAGGTAGAACTGCCACAGCGGGAAAAAGCGCCAGAGAACCGCCACGCCGACCGCCACGAGCAATCCCAGTCCAACGGCCTTCAGCAGGTCCGCTGCCGGTGTCTGGTAGGTGGGAAGCCCGCGAACACCTGCGCAATCGGGACAGCGCAGGCCGACGGGCGTGCGGACAGCACATTGAGGGCAGATCGGCTTGCCGCATCGCGAGCAGCGCAGGCCGGTCATGACATTCGGATGGTAGCTGCACGGCACCTGGCCGGAGCTGCGATATGGCGACGAGGCCATGGACGATTCGATTCCCTTCAATGCATTCAGGAGGCAGCGGTGCGGAGAAACCGCCGTGCACGATTCTCAACGAACCGTTGCCAAGCATACGCTACGGCTCCACGTAACGCGCGTCCTCGGGTGAAATCTCCCCGCTCCCCTGCATTCGACAGCAGGGGAGCGGGGGGACAGCGGCGCTAGCTATTGATATCGATGTCGATCGCGTCAAAGATGCTGCCGGCAACGTCGAGCAGGCCAGAGAAGGCGTCGCTGGCGCCCTGCAAACCACCGCCGATGGCGTCCGAAAACCCCTGCAGGTCGATTCCCGAGAGATCAGGCATCCCGACGTCCGGGAGATCGAGATTGCCGGGCATGCTCACGCGCCCCACGTCGCCGAACGACTCCCCTGCCCGCGCAGCGGTGAAGGCGACATCGCCAATATCACCGGCATCAGCGCCCGGGCGTTCCGCCGGCCGAAACCAGCCGGGACGCGCGGCGCCGGCCGCGGCAAAGCGTTGCACCCACTGCTTGTCGAGTTCGAATGCGACAGCGTAGGCCAGGTACCGGTCGAAGAGCCCCCGCGCCTCATCAAGGCGTTCGTACTTGTCGATATCCTTCAGGTACTGCCGGAAGGCACGCCACCTGGCTGCCGCCTCGGCACCCGCAAAGGTCTTCTGGGGCATCGAGCGGCTGACTCGAAGAAGCACGAGCGAGATGATGATGGCCGCCGCCATCGCCAGGAAGGCGTATGGGTCGAGCGCGACTCCAAGCCAGACCCCGGCGACCACCGAGAGGGCGAGCGAAGCCAGGGAGAGACGCTGCCAGCGCTTGCGCGTGGCCGCCGGTGACCGCAGGAAGTACCCGCGCTCGACGAGTTCCTGGTAGAGGGCGTCGCGCACCAGCGGCTCCGCCTTCCTGAACCGGTCCCGCACACCGCTGAGCCGCACCCGGTCGCCCTTCGCCGGTTCCCGGGCGAAGAGAGCCCGCACCACCGCGCGCTCCAGACCGGAGGTGATGCAGGCCGGATCGATCACCTCGATCTGGTAATCCTTCGTCGCCGGCTTGCGCCCCGCCACCTGCGTGATACGCACGGCGCCGTGCCGGCCCAGCCCCAGCAGGGTTGCCAGGACATCGTGGTGATCGGCGTGCTCGTCGATCAGGGTCCCGGCGGCGCCCGGCGAGAGATCGCCCGGCGGCTCGGTCAGGTAGGCGACAACCGGACCGACGGCCGGATCGCGCCCGCGCACCCACCACAGGATGAGGATCGCGACGGGTCCCCCGACCAGCAGCAGGACCATGATGGCGAGGAAGAGCAGGTGCAGCAGCGCCTGGTGAGCGCTCATGCCTCACCATCCGTATTCACATCCACATCCACCAGGCAGGCATTCATACGCAACAAGCCGGTGATCATCCGAAACCGCGGCTGCCACCACCAGAGCTGCCACCCGAGCCCCCGCCGCCGCTGAAGCCGCCACCGCCGCCCCAACCGCCGCCGCCTCCCCAGCCGCCGCCTTTGCCACCGCCGGACCCGAAGGTCTTGGCCACCGATTCGAGCATGTCGAAGAAGCTGTCGCTTCCACTCTGGAGCGAGCGTCCGCCGGCGTCGCTCATGTCC
>JBARWF010000114.1:0-6241 GCA_049646645.1 Thermomicrobiales bacterium | reverse complement strand
TCCTCCCGCGAGGAGGCCCGAATATGCGACGATAGGCCCAACGCCGATCAGGCAGTGCGGCAGATAGCACAGCGGAGCCAGGAACGTGATCGCAGCCGAGCATTTACCAGGAGCAGCCGAAATCGCGCCGGAACTTCCGGTGAATGGCATTCCCTTTGCCAAGATGAGCGGCAGCGGCAACGACTTCGTGATGATCGATAACCGGGCCGGGCTCCTTCCTGATGCGGCGATCCCGCGCTTCGCCCACCGCGTCTGTCGGCGCGGTGTTGGTATCGGTGCCGATGGCGTCGTCTCGATCGAGCCCCTGGATCCGGATCAGCCGGGAGCGGATTTCCGCTGGCGATACCTCAATGCCGACGGCTCGGACGGTGCGTTGTGCGGCAACGGTGCCATGTGCGGAGCGCGTTTCGCGGTCGCCGCCGGAATTGCACCGGCACGCTGCGCCTTCCAGACGCCAAGCGGATTGGTGGAGGCTGACGTTGATCCGGATGGCCCGCTCGTCCGGATCTCGATCACCGATTCCGGGCCGCTCGTGGCTCCGGTGATGCTGGATATCCCCGGAAGTCCGCTGCACTTCCACGCAATCCACACCGGCGTGCCGCATGCGGTCGCGATCGTCGGGGATGCGGACGCCTTCGACCACGCGACCTTCGCGGCGTGCGGGCGAGCCGTCCGGCACCACCCTCACTTCCAGCCGGACGGCACCAACGTCAACATCATTCACCGGATCGCTGAACGAACGATCCGGATGCGGACGTACGAGCGCGGGGTCGAGGCGGAGACGCTCGCGTGCGGCACCGGCGCGGTTGCCAGCGCGATCGTGGCCACGCAGGAGCTGGGCATGACAGGCCCGGTGACCGTGCTCGCCAGCAGCGGTCGTTCGTTGCACGTTGCCTTTCGCTGGGACGAGACGACCCGATGTGCGCGTGAGATCCAGCTGGCGGGGGAAGCGCGCTTCATCGCCCGTGGCACCCTTGATCCCGAGGGATGGGTCGATTAGCGCTGGCCCGTCGTCGCTCCATCGCCCATTTCTGGCATGCATGCCGCTGGGCGACTACCATACACTGCAACACGGCGCAGACGATCTGCCCGGTGGGGTTCGTGTGCGGTCGCTCCGGTGGCCTATCCAGACGCATTCAATCAAGTACCGGTTGACCGGTGCCGGCGATGCCTGCGGGCGCGACACCATCGCGACGGTGGTCGTGCGCTGCCGCGTTGTCAGGCGATCGCGGCGGTGATACGTTCCGCAACGGATGCGCGATCTCGTCCACGCGGACGCCACAGGAGTGAGAGACGATTCCATGACGGAAGCCACCACGAATCGGGTCACAACAAGCCCTGCCAATGGGACTGCAACGGACAGTGACGCCGATTCTCCGACCACATCCCCCGTCGACGGTGTCCAGGAGTCGACCGTGACCGACCAGGCCGAGGCGACGGCCAGCGCGCCTGAAGAAGCCTGGGAAGATGTCGCCGGTCCTGCCGCGGAGACAGCCGGCGGCGACAGTCCCTTCGCCGCGCCGTTTGCGCAGGCAGGGCCGCCTGAGGCATCGCCGGATGGCACACGGCTCGCCTATCTGGTGACGGATGGCCACGGCGCCGTTCGGCTCTGGCTCAGCCCGACCGACGGCGGTGAGGCGGTCGCGATCGATGTGCCTTTCACGCCGATCGAGGACGTCGACCCCGATACCGGGCGCGTGCTCCGCGGGCCACAGTGGTCGCCCGACGGCAAGACGCTAGCGCTGACGGGAACGCATCCGGAGGCGAGCGCCCACGACCGACGGACCAGCATCTGGCTCGTGCCGGTGCCTCCGCTGACGCCGACAACTACGGCTGACACGGCAACCGAAAGCGCGACGGACGACGCGCAGGCGACTGTGGCTCCCATCGACGGACCAGATGTCGATGCGACGGCCGGGACGGATGCGGCGAACGACGCCGGGGCGCCCGAAGATGAGGCTCAGGCCGAAGCTGCGGCTGACGCCACCGCCGTGCCGGCTGCAGCCGCGGAGGAGCCCTTCCCGAGCGAGCCGGAGGAAGCCGAGGAAATCCCGGCCCCCGCGCTCGTCACCGAGCCGACCCCGCTCAGCGATCATCCCACGGCATCCGACCGCACCCCACGCTGGTCGCCGGACGGCATGCTGATCGCCTTCGTGCGTCGCCTCGACGGCCATGATGCGATTGCGCTTGCCAGTGCCGACGGCGCGATGCCGGTCGCCGCCGAGTTGCTGACGTGGGCCGGCGCTAACGACCGTGAGCCGTCGTGGTCGCGCGATGGGCTCTTCCTCGCCTTTACGCGCCAGTTGCCGGATGGCCCCGAGTACGCCGATATCGTCGTCTTCATTCTGGCGACAGGTGAGATCAGGAACCTGACCGGCGAGAAGACCCCGGCGATCCGGCACTCGCTCGATTGGGTGCCGGGCCGTAACCTCGTCGCCTATGTCACGCGCGAGAACGACTGGCTCTCGATTGCGGTCATCAACTCCGACAACAAGGCCGGCTGGACGGTGACGCGGGAGGCGGGCGACAAGATTGATCCGCGCTTCGGGCCGAAGGAGGCCCGCCTGGTCTACGTGCGTTCCGAAGGATTCACGACCGTCTGCTGCGAGCGCGGTCTCCACGCATCGGGCGCCGTCGCGATCGATCCGGGCGAAGGTGTGGCGGTCTACCCGCGTTGGGTGGCCGAGAAGACCGTAGCCTTTGGTTTCAGCGCCCCGCAGCGCCCGTTCGGATTCATTGTCCAGGAGAACGTGGCGACGGGCGACCGCACGGCGATCGCTGTGCCCGGCATCTCCCCGACCGGCGCGCAGACGTTCCGGCAGCCGCAGCCATTCGAGTTCTCCGTGGGGCCGGAGGAGCAGTTCTCCGGGCTGCTCTATCGCACCGGCGGTGTCGCTGGGAACGTCCCGGGCATCTGCTACCTGCCCGATGGACCGCTGCATACCCGACGCGGCGCCTGCCAGCCCGAGGAACAGGCGCTGGCTAACACCGCGATGGCGGTGCTGACCCCGGTCATCCATGGCGCGCCTGGATTTGGCGCGGCGGTGGAAGACGACCTTGCCGAACTGGCGGATACCGAGCTCGAGATCTCGGATATCGCGGAAGCCGGTGCCGCGCTTGGCGCCGTCAGCGATATCGATGGCACCAAGCTGGCCGTCGTGGGGCATGGCTTCGGCGGCACGTTGGCGCTTCTGAGCGTGGGCGCGCGGCCGGGTGTCTACGCCGCGGTGGCTGCGATCGATCCGATCACCGACTGGTCGATCGAGCTGGAGCACGCCAGCGTGCCGTGGCGAAACTGGGTTTCCCGGCAATACGGGATGCCACTCACCGAGCGCGATCGCTACGCGCTCCGGACGCCGGAGACCTTCGCCGGCGTGATCGACGTGCCCCTGATCCTCGTTACGACCGGCCGCTCGATGAGCCGTGAGCTCCAGATGCAGGCCTTCACCAGCTACCTCGACGACGTGGGGGTCACCTACGAACTGGTCGAGGCGCGTGAGCAGTCGATTCCGGCGGTCCTGCAGACGATCGGGCGGAAGCTGGCGAACCAGTTTCTGGAAGGGCGCGACAGCGTCCAGGTCGTGGAGGATCTCCGCGCCGACGAGACCTGATCTCCCGCAACGGAGCATCGACAGCGACTTTCGAACAGGGAGCACCCATTTCGGGTGCTCCCTGTTGCCGTCTCTGGCCCATTATTGAGGGATAGCGAGCGGCGGGCTGGGCGCAGAGCATGAACCTACACCAAGCGGGGCCGATGCTATCATTGCTGCCACCGGACACCGTGAAAGGACGCACCCTATGGCTGCATTGACGATCCACAATCTTGACGACGAGGTGAAGGCGAAACTTCGCGCTCGGGCCGCGAAGCACGGACGGTCCATGGAGGCTGAAGCCCGCGAGATCCTCACCGCCGCCGTCGATTCGCCGAGCGGTGCAAGGAGCCTGCTGAGCCAGGATGCGGAACATCCTTCAGCTGCACTGCCCGGAGACATAGCTGACCAGAAGATCTTGGCGATGCTCGATGCCATGGGTATTGAAGATGCACGGAAAGAACTCTCGCCTGAGCAAATGAAGGAGCTCTATCGACTTGTTCACGAGGCGAAAGAGCGGGATGAAAACGTGGGCGAGGCGATCGCGAGGGTCTTTTCGGAGCTGGGTGGCGTCACGCTCACCAGTCCACGAAGTGGGCGCGAAGCTCGCTGGGCAGAATTTCCAGAATGATCGTTTTGGATACCAATGTCATCTCGGCACTTATGGCGGAGGATAGAAATCCCGTAATCAGTGCATGGATCTCCAAGTACGATGAGCGTGAGCTCTATTTGACCGCGACATCGGTGGCCGAGATGCTCTTCGGCATCTCGATCTTGCCCGAAGGCCGACGTCGTTCGCGGCTTTCCTATTCTGCAGCGTTGATTCTGGACAGATTCGCGGAACGCATTCTCCCATTCGGCGAAGATGCTGCCATTGTGTACGCTGGTATCGCGGCTGAGCGACGAAGACTGGGGTTGCCGATAGAGACGGAAGATGGGCAGATCGCGGCGATCTGTCAGCAGCATGGCGCGACATTGGCCACACGAAACACGAAGGATTTTCTCCACACCGGCGTCACCCTGATCGATCCGTGGACAGCCCGCGACACCCCCTAGCCGCTCACTCCCGCAGCTCCGGCGTGCAATACAGCACCTCGCCGGCCACGCGGATCTCCGTCTCCACCAGGTACCGCCGCGCCGCCCCCAGGTCGATGCGCATGCCCAGCCCCGGCGCATCCGGCGCCCGCACCACTCCCTCGGCGTCCCGCACGATATGGTTTGCCGTAATCTCGTAGGCGAGCGCCTTCGGTGCGACCGGGTACTCGCAGATCTCGTCCTCCTGCGACTCCGCGAACGGTTGCAGCGATGCGGAGAGCGCCAGGTGCGAGGTGAAGGTGTGGTTGATGTAGGTCACGTTGCGCTCCCGGGCAGAGCGAGCGACCTCAGCGGCGGGCGAGATGCCGCCGATCCGCCCGGCATCGATCTGGATGAAACCCAAATCCGCGTAGTCGAGCATGTGCCGGGCCTGCCAGACGTTGTGGCTGCCCTCGCCCGCCGCCAGCCGCACATTGCCCGCACGTTTGGCGAGCGCCCGGTACGCATCGAAGGCACCGGAGACGAACGGCTCCTCCAGCCACGTTACGTTGCAGGCATTGAGGACGGGCAGCCGGGCCGCAGCCCGCTCGACATCATCGAGCCAGACCGTTCCGGCGTCGATGAGCAGGGTCGCATCCGGGCCCAGTCCTTCGCGTGCCGCCATCACCTGATCGCTATCATCTTGCACGGTGCCGGTGCCGAACGGCCCCCAGCCGAACTTCGCCGCGGTATACCCCTCCGCGATCACCTGTCGGGCGAGACGCAGCGTCTCCTCCGGCGTGTCACCGAAGAGCAGGGATGCGTAGGGACGCTTGGGGTACGCCTCCCCTGCTCCCAGAAGTTGCCAGACTGGTGCGGAGAGTCGCTTGCCCAGCAGATCCCAGAGCGCGATGTCGATCCCGGAGAGCGTGTGATCCGCCTGCAGGAGATCGAGGCTGTTCGCCCGCACAAGGTTCCCGATCCGCCGGATGTCGACCACGTCATCAAGCGTCTGCCCGAGCACGGAGTCGCGGACCGGCTTGCAGGCGCTGTGCGACATTGGCGCCACGAAGCTGGCGATCGAGGTGAGTGGCGACGCCTCGCACTCTCCCCACCCGACGTGCTGGCCAGCCTGCACCCGCACGAGCAGCAGGTCCTGGCTCCCGTCGCCGATATCGAGCACCTCTGGCATCCGCAGGTAATACAGGTCAACGGAATCGATCTTCATGCGGGGCAACACTCCTTCCAAGTACTCACGCGGGGTTACGGCGGTTTGGCATGGGCCGATCTGACCGGCAGTCTACCGCGACCGGCGCGACGGTGGGTGGTCAGTCGTCTGACTTCCGAGGATGGCATCCGGATTGCATAAGAGGTAATCGAGTCGCGACAAGCGATGACAGGTGAACAGTCGAGACGGTTGCTCGACACGCGAACGACACACTGTCGTATCGGGGAGGAACTTGCCGTGAATGTAGGACCCGTGCTCTATGTGCTGATCATCATTCTCGTGGTGCTGGCTATCATCTATCTTTTCCAGCGCACCAGGCGCTAACGCCAGAACGTGAATGCAGACGGGGGAGAACGCGAGGGCGACACGTCGCCATCGCGTTCTCTTGCCTGCCGGCCCACACGGAATC
>JBARWF010000113.1:0-3690 GCA_049646645.1 Thermomicrobiales bacterium | reverse complement strand
GCGCGACCGCCTTGCCCGCAATGACGTGCATGAGCGGGCCACCCTGCATGCCCGGGAAGACCGTCTTGTCGACGCCGGGGCCGAATTCCTCGGAAGTGAGGATCATGCCGCCGCGCGGTCCGCGCAGGGTCTTGTGGGTCGTGGTGGTGGTGATGTGCGCGTGCCTGATGGAGGTCGGGTGCTCGCCAGCCGCGATCAGCCCGGCGATATGCGCGATATCGGCGAAGAGGAACGCGCCGACCTCATCGGCGATCTCGCGGAAGCGCTTGAAGTCGATGATCCGGCTGTAGGCGCTCGCGCCGGCGATGATCGCTTTCGGACGCACCTCCTTCGCCGTGGCGAGCACGTCATCCATATCGATGCGGCCGGTCTCGTGGTTCACGCCGTAGAAATGCGCCTCGAAGAAGCGACCGGAGAAGTTCACGTCCTTGCCGTGCGTCAGGTGGCCGCCCTCGGACAGGTTCAGGCCCAGGATCTTGTCGCCCGGGTTCAGGACCGAGAAATAGGCGGCGAGGTTGGCGTTCGCCCCCGAGTGCGGCTGGGCATTCACATGCTCGGCCCCGAAGAGCTGCTGCGCGCGTTCGTTGGCGATCTCCTCGACGATATCCACGTACTCGCAGCCGCCGTAGTAGCGCTTGCCCGGAAGCCCTTCTGCATACTTGTTCGTGAGCACGGAGCCGACTGCTGCCAGCACGGCCGGGCTGACGTAGTTCTCCGACGCAATCAGCTCGATGCCTTCTCGCTGGCGACGCTCCTCTTTCGCGATCGCGGAGGCGACGGCAGGGTCTGCCTTGACAAGCACATCTGGGGTGAACATCTTCCGATTCTCCTGGGTTGGGGGCGGTGCGCGCGTGGGTCTCGGGGCGTGGAGCCGGGGGTGTGGCGATCACCCGGCGGGTGGCTTTACGTTCGAAAGTGTACCATGATGGCTGATCGATTCCGGCGGCTCGGCGATGACCTCGACACGTCGCAGCGGCGGTGACTCAAGGGAGAATTGGATGCGCGTTCTCGTAACCGGTGGTGGTGGCTACATCGGCAGCATCGCGACCGAACGGCTGCTCCTCCGGGGGCACGACGTGATCGTGCTGGACAATTTCGTGCGCGGGCATCGGGATGCCGTTCATCCGGATGCCGAGGTGCTGTCCATCGATCTCCGCGACGCCGACGCCGTGGTCTCCGGGGTCGCTGGGCGCAAGCTGGATGCCGTGCTCCATTTCGCGGCCCTGCACCTGGTACCCGAATCCGTCGAGAAGCCGAGCGAGTACTACCGGACCAACCTGATCGGCGGACTGAACCTGCTGGATGCCGTACGTCAGGCGGAGATCCCGCGCTTCGTCTTCTCGTCGACGGCGGCCGTCTATGGCGAGCCGGATCGCTTGCCGATTGTCGAGGCATCGGCGAAGCAGCCGATCACTCCCTACGGCCGCTCGAAATGGATGGTCGAGCAGATCCTGTCGGATTTCTCGGCGCGCTACGGCATCAACTACGCGGCATTTCGCTATTTCAACGTGGCCGGCGCGAGCGCCCGTTTTGGAGAGGACCATCGACCGGAGACGCACGTCATTCCGGTTGCGTTGCAGGTCTTGCTGGGCAAGCGCGACGCCTTCTCCGTGTACGGAACCGACTATCCCACCGCCGACGGGACGGCAGTTCGCGACTATGTCCACGTTGAGGATCTGGTTGACGCCCATGTGGATGTCTTGGACCGACTCAACATATCCCTTGGTGCCATCAATCTCGGCAGCAAGGCCGGCTTCTCAGTCCAGGAGATCGTCGATGCCGTCCAGCGCGTGACCGGAAAGGAGCTGCCCGTGCAGATCGGTCCCCGGCGCGCGGGAGATCCGGCGGCGCTGGTCGCCGATTCCACGAGGGCCGTGGAGCTTCTCGGCTGGGATCCCCGGCGCTCCACCATGGACGCGATGATCGGCTCGGCCTGGGAGTGGATGCAGCGTCATCCCGAGGGCTACGCCCGGTAGGTGCAGTTCAAGTTCACGAAACGTCGCTTGTGATTATTTTGTCGTTGTGGATTCGGCGCTCGTGGAGACGCGAGCGCCGAACTTGTTTTCTGTATGTGAGAGCAAACGGGATATGTTGCTTCGGTGTCGATAGACGATGATGATGGCGATAACGGCAACACCCATCGCCCACCACCATGGGAGATGCCCCGCGGCGGCGGTCACCAGTGAAGCAATCAGCCCCAGGGCAGCCGCAACAATAGAAGCCAGCGAGACGTACCGCGTCACGGCGATGATCACCACCATCACCGGGAACAGCAGCAGGAGCCAGGGGAAAAGGGCGACCGCCGCTCCACCGCCGGTAGCTACCCCCTTGCCGCCGGTGAACCCGATATACGGGGACCAGCAATGCCCTGCCACCCCTGCGATTGCCGCGAGGCCGACGGCCCAGTCAGGCAGTCCCAGCACCCGCCCGATGACGACGGGGAGGACGCCCTTGGCCATGTCCAGCACGAGCACGGCGATCGAGAACTTCTTGCCAAGGACGCGCAGGGCGTTCGTCGCCCCGGTCGATTTGCTGCCGTACTGCCGAACGTCGACACCGGCGAAGGCGCGGCCGAGCACGACTCCCCACGGGATCGCGCCCACGAGATAGGCCGCGATGACCAGGATCGCCCCGCCCAGCCACCCCACCTCAAACGCCCTCGTGACGGCTGCGGAACGAGATGCGCAGCGGCGTCCCCTTGAAGCCGAACACGCTTCTCAATTCGTTCTCGAGATAGCGCCGATAGCCGAAGTGGATCTGCTTCGGATCGTTGCAGAAGATGATGAACGTCGGCGGCGCGACGTCGGCCTGCGTCGCGTAGTAGAACTTCAGCCACTTGCCGGGACGGGACGCCGGCTGGTGCTTGGCCACCGCCTCCTGGAGCATCTTGTTGAGGGCCGCCGTGCTCACCCGTCGCTCGCGCTCCTTGACGATGGTCAGCGCCGTCTCCAGCACCTGGCTCACGCGCTGGCCGAGCTTGGCCGAGATGAAGACAAGCGGGGCATAGGGCATGAAATCCAGCTCCCGCGCGGCACGATCCCGGTACTCGTCCATCGTGTTGGAATCCTTCTCGACCAGATCCCACTTGTTGACGACGACGACCAGCCCCTTCTTCTGCTCCTCGACGTAGCCGGCGATGTGGAGATCCTGCGCGGTGAAATCTTCCGTCGCATCGATCACGAGCAGCACGACGTCGGCGCGGTCGATGGCGCGCATCGAGCGCATGACGCTGAATCGCTCGATCCCGACCTCGACCCGGCCCCGCCGCCGGATACCCGCGGTATCTATGAGCGTCACCGGCTGGCCCTCCCAGACGATCTGGGTGTCGAGGCTGTCGCGGGTCGTCCCGGGAATATCGCTGACAATGGCCCGCTCCTGGCCAAGCAGCGCGTTCAGCAACCGGCTCTTGCCCACGTTCGGTCGACCAACGATCGCGATCCGGGGCCCCTCCGTCTCCTCCTCTGGCTCCGCTTCGGGCAGGTTCTCGACGATCCGGTCAAGCAGGTCGCCTGTGCCGTTGCCGTGGTAGGCGGAGATGGCGATCGGCTCGCCGAGGCCAAGCCGGAAGTACTCGTAGGCCATCTCGCGCCGGGCGAGGCTGTCCGCCTTGTTCACGGCGAGAATCGTCGGCTTGTCGGCGCGACGCAGGACACCGGCGATCTCGGCGTCACTGGACGTCGGGTCGTTCGT
>JBARWF010000112.1:0-14282 GCA_049646645.1 Thermomicrobiales bacterium | reverse complement strand
GTGGATGGGAAGGTACGAACTGCCGCTATCGCCTGGCGATCCAGTCCTGGACCACCCAGCCGGTCGTGCCGCCACTGGTGCGGATCTGCCACCAGGTGTACCCGCTGGCCGAGGTCGGGCCGCCCGTTACCGTCGCGGTGGTTCCCGCAGGCAGCACCGTGATGACCGACGCCGAGGCGCTGGCGCTGGTGCGGATGTTGAGATCCTCCGTCACGCGCACGCTATCCCCGATAGCGAACTTGTTGTTGCTGGGCGGCGGAGTGCTGCCGCCCGAGCTCTTCTCCAGCCAGTCCTGCGCCCCCCAGCCCGTGGTACCGCCACTTGTCCGGAACTGGTACCAGACATAGCCGTTGGCCGTGGTCGGACCGCCCACGATCGTGCCCGTGGTTCCCGCGCTCAACTGCGCGATGATCGAGGCCGATGTCCCCGCCCCGCTCCGGAAATTGATCGTCTCCGTCACCCGGATCGTGTCGCCATTCTGGAACCGGTTGTTGGTCGGCGGAGGCGGGTTGTTGCCGCCGGAACTCTTCTCCAACCAGTCCTGTACGCCCCAACCGGTCGTGCCCCCGCTGGTCTTGAACTGATACCAGACGTAGCCATTGGCGGAAGTCGGGCCACCGACAATCGTGCCGGTCGTGCCAGCATTCAACTGCGCGATGATCGATCCGGACGTGCTTGGGCTCGAACGGAAGTTGATCGTCTCGGTAACGCGAATGGTGTCGCCGTTCTGGAACTTGTTATTCGTCGGCGGTGGCGGATTGTCCCCCCCCGAGGTCTTGGCGAGCCAATCCTGCACGCCCCAGCCCGTGATGCCGCCACTCGTCTTGAACTGGTACCAGGTGTACCCGTTGGCCGATGTGGGGCCGCCCACAATCGTGCCCGTCGTGCCCGCGCTCAGCAGCGTGATGATGCTGCCGGATGTGCTCGGGCTGGAGCGGAAGTTGAGATCCTCCGTCACCCGGATGGTGTCGCCGATCTGGAACTTGCCAGCAGGTGGCGGGGTCGGCGTGGTTTTCTCCAGCCAGTCCTGCACGGCCCAACCGACAGTCCCGCCGCTTGTCTTGAGCTGGTACCAGGTGTACCCGTTCCCCGCGGACGGCCCACCGACGACCGTCGCCGTCGTCCCGGCATTGAGCTGGGCGATGATCGAGGCGGAGGTGCTCGGCGAGGATCGGAAGTTCATGGTCTCCGTCACCCGCACGCTGTCGCCATTCTGGAACCTGCCGGCGGGCGGCGGCGTGGAATTGACTCCGCGCAGGGTGTTCTCCACCACCCAACCGCCACCGAAGCTGCCGTAGACGCCATACCAGATGTAATCGGTCACCCCCAGCGCGGGCTGAGTAATCTGGAACTGGTTGCCGGCGTAGGCACGGGCAGTCACGGTCTGGGCGATGCCCGGGCGGGGCCGGATATTGATCGTCTCCGTTGCCTCGACCGTATCGCCCACCTTGAATTTCGCGTTGGGTGAATTGTTGACCGGTGCGGCGGCGATGTTGTCCTTGATCGACCAGCCGTCTGCGTAATCCTGGGTGCGGAGCTGGTACCAGTCATAGCCACTGGCGCGGGTCGGGCCCGCCAGCACGAACGCCCACGTGTTACGCGGCACCGTCGTGATCACCCCGGCCGAGGTCGAGGGGCCGCGCCGGATATTCGTCGAGGTGGTGAAACGGACATTGACGCCGAACGCGAAGTCGTCCGTATTGGCGGGCGGTGGTTCCGGCGGCGAGACGATCAGGTAGCGGGCAGTCACCCACCCGGTCAGGCTTCCCGCCGTCACCTTGTACCAGTTCTCGGTCGACGTCTCGACCGGCCCGTCGACCACCCGCGCAGCATCACCATTCCGCAATTGCCCCAGGACGGAGCTGCCCGCATTCGCCTGGCTGCGGACATTCAGCGGCGAGCCGTCGTCGGTCTGGACGACGACGCGGTCGCGAACGGCAATCCCGCCCGGATTATTGGTCTCGAGCGAGCCCGAATCGAGCGTCGCGGCCACCAGGCTGCGGATCTCGGGGATGTCGTAGTAGAGCATGTCGCCCGGGCAGGTGGTGGAGTTGACATCACGGTGCGCGCAGATCACCGGCAGGTTGGGCGCCTCCAGGAAATCCCTGCGCCCGTAGGGATCGAGATCGCGCGCGACCCACGAGACGATGGCGACGAGGCCCGCCTTGGCCAGGTCGCTCTCCTTCACGCTCTGGTAATCACCGATGATGGAGATACCGGAACTGCCGACCGCGTACTCGTAGGAATGGCCACCGATCACGTTCTGGCCGCCGTAGCGGCCTTCATAGATGCGGCCGTTACGATCGACGAGGTAGTTGTAGCCGATATCGCCCCAGCCCTGATCGACGGCGTGATAGTAGTAGATGGACCGAATGGCGACGAGCGGATCCTGGTACGTCGGCGTATCCGTGTGATGGATGATGACGTGATGGACCTTCTCGTATTCCGGCGGCCAGATCTCGCCATAGCTATCGAAGCGGTAGCTCTCGTTGGCGTCCCACTGCTCGCGGGTCACGATCCGAGGCGGCACGCGATCGTCGGTCGAGGCCGTGGTGAAGGTCTGGGCCTCGTCGTCGATATCGTCCTCCCACGGGCCGTCGGAGGCATCGATATAAGTGAAGGAGAGGCCGGACACAACTCCCGGTCGCCCCTCGTCATCGACGGTCCGGTAGCGGACGAACGTCTCGCCATTGGTGAAGATGAGAGGAGTGAAGAGACGGTTCTCGCGGTTGGGACGGCCACCGTCCTCCGCGTTCGCGGCGATCCGGAATGTCTCGCCCCAGGTCTCGCCATCGGTGCTGACCTGCACCTCGACGACCGGCCAGAAGCCGACCTCGTTGTCCCAGTTTGCACCAAGAGCGAAAAACGGATACTCCGCCTCGAAGGTGGCGAAATCTCCCGCCTCGGCCGCGGAAAACGTGGTCGCGGTATCCCCAGGCGTGTACCGGTTGCCGCGAGTACCTCCGCCCTCGGCGGCTCGCGAGACGCGCGGCGTGAGCGCGGTGGATGCGCCACCGATGCCCCCGGCAGCAGCGATCGCGCTCAATGCGGCCGACGCCTTCAGCACGACGCGCCGGTTCAATGGTTGTGGCTGTGGTTGTGGTTGTGGCTGCGATTCCGGTCGCGTTGTGCATTGCTCATGCTGCGGCCCCTGCGTCATTGGTCCTCACTCCCCTATCCCCACTGCACGTGTGTCGTGAGATGGCCGAGGGTTCGCCCCACGCGATCAGCCCCTCGTTCGTACGCACATTTTCTCCGCATGGCGGGTCACTACGCTCATCACCATACCGTTTCCGTCGCAAGCATACAACACCGTCTCCATGACGACCGATGGCGAGAACGGCCCATGACGATCATTTCATGAGGATGAGTGTCGCTTTTAGTGTACGAACACAGGTATCAACGGCGGCACATCGTGCGTGAGAGCCCGATGCCCTGCGGACGTCGCCTCCCACTAATCCTCGCCGAACGGCAGCCAAGCTGTTTCGTGTTCCCATGTCATTCTGAGCAAGAGGTGACGTGCCGAGACGTTGTTCTCGCCAACAACGTCCTCTACGCAACGTGCGGTCTCACTCCGACGCGGCGGCTGGAATGACACGACACCCCTCAGCATCTCCGGCAAAACGCGAGAAGGCCGGCACTGTGGCCGGCCTTCTCGATTTACTGATGCTGAAACGTATCGGCGGTTACGAGTTCCCCGTGGACGCCGGCGACTTGCCCGCCATGTCCGGGCTCACGGTGTAGACATTGCCGCGCCCGCCGTACGGGCTGTCGAACACGCGATCATCCATGACGTTCCCGTTCTGGTCGGTCACGATGCGCTCGAAGCTGACATCGACACCGTCCTGCGGATACTCGGTCTGCTTGATCGTGCCGGCAGGAAGCGTATCATCCACCACCTCGACGTCCGGATGATCCGTGATCGGCTCGCCAATGGTCGCCTTCGAGATCTCCACCTTGCGACCGTCGTCCGTCCCGTAGATGCGCACGTAGGCCTTCGGGTACTCGGTCCACGCCTCGACCAGCAACCACCCGCTCGTGTTGTTGGTGAACGTGAAATCACCCCAGTACTGCGGGTCCGACCCCTCCTGCAGGATCGAGGCATCGAACCCCGGGCCCCAGCCATCAGCTTCGTAGCCGGCGAGCCGGTAGGCATGCGGCCACCAGTCACCGATCGGGAAGCCACCGAGCAGGGCCGCGCGGAAGGTCGTGGTCGAGACCTGGCAGATGCCGCCGCCGATATCGCGTCCGACGCGCTCCGCGACGATCACGCCCGCCTCCGTGTACCCCTTGTCCGCCGTGATCTCTCCGATCGCGCCATTGAACGAGAAGTCCGCGCCGGGCTTCACCAACGTGCCATTGAGCAGGCGAATACCGACCTCGATGTTATTGTCCCGGTCGGGTGAACCATTGCTGTAATCGGAGTCGCCGGTCGACAGCTGGCTGGTGATGCCGAGGGCATCGAGGTTGTTCGCATCGATCTCCGGCTTGGTCACGATCACCGGCATCTCGATGGTCTTGTTGTCGCCCAGGAAGCTCTGGCTGACCGCCTCCGCGAACTCGGCCGGTTTCAGGGTCAGCCCGTCGATACTCGGATTGGTCGCGACGAGACCAACGCCCTCATTCCACGCCACCGTTGCATTCACCGGCTCCCGATTGACCTGGCTCGCAAACTGCTCGTTGAGGCTCGAGGCAAGGCTGTCGGTATCCAGCGCGAGATCGACGTGCGAGGCGCCATCGACGTAGGACGTCTTGATGGTGAGGTACTGCGTAAGATCGGACGGGCTGATCTTCCAGGAGTTGCCCTCCAGCTCCACGCTGATCGGCTTCGAGAGCGCCGTCTGCAGTTCGGAATAGCGCGCCTGAAGATCACCGGCCCGGATCTGCGGCTGCTCGACCAGGGTCGGGAGCTCGACATTCACCGGCTCCAGCCGTTGCAAGGCGTTCATGATCTGGGCGGAGGCGGTGGGGCGATCCACGATCGTCCCGGTCGCGTCCGGCGTGATCTTCGCCGTGCCGTTGTCGATCACGATCGCGGCATCGACGGCGCGATGGTTGATGGACGCATCCACCTGATCGAACCAGGCATCGAGCGTGTCCGTGTTGATCGTCGTACGCAGCGGCACGGTCTGGTCGCTCCGGATGAGATCACCAGTAAACGCCAGCCGCGACTGGACATCGCCGGTCCGGCCGAGCTTTTCGGCCTTGTCCAGCGAGGAAGAGACATCGACGGTCGCGCCCAACTCCGAGAGCTTCGGCGTCCACGTCATGCCTTGGTAGGTGAAGGTAATGGTTCCGTTCTCCAGCTCGGTAGCCCGCTGATTGAGGCGGTTCTCGGCTTCCTGCACCGTCAAGCCGCCGACCGGCACATCGCCGACGATGACGGCGGGATAGATGCGATCGCTGAATGCGACGCGAAAAACGAGCAAACCGAGCACGGCCGCAAGCACCAGCGCCGTCAGCACGAGCCCAAGCCGCGGCAGCACGGCCACCAGCCGGGCGCGCAATTCCTCCGTGGAGAAGCCGGGCGAGCCCTTGTCACCCGATGGCCGGCCGGAGCGCCGGGACGACAGCGCATCGCGGATCGCGTCGCCGAATCCCTGGCCGCTGCCTGATTGTGCGGTTGTTCGCTGAGCCATAATCTCTCTTGTCCCCAAGACACGCCGAAATGGATCGATGAGGCACCTTCGTCACCGGGCTAAACCCGACGCAGTTTTCATTGTAAACGTATCGAATTGCAGCGTGGATGCATGAGCCAACAGTGCACGTATCCAGCACCCGTGCCTCAGCACGGGTGATTGGTCAGCCGGCGACTCTAGAGAGATTTCTCGACTTCGCTCGAAACGACGGACAAGGCCGGGTTGCCTGGATACCACTCTCCATCGATTGTACCTGTCGCACCACTACAGGTACGGACTCACGAATTCGCGTTCGTACAAAACGTTGCCCTTGGCATCGGTGACGGTCCGGGTGAATCCCGCGGTCAGGCCACCGGTCGAGGACGGCCCAGTCCACGTCTCGGAATAGCTGACCTTCCGTTCCATGTTCGGTCCGTAGATCTCCACGATGACATGAGGGAAGTCGGTCCACGTCTGCACCAGGAGCCAGCCGCCGGTGTCATTGGTGAACCGGAAATCGCCCCACGTCGAGGGATCGTCACCGAGTTGGAGGATCGAGGCGTCGTAGCCTGGCCCCCAGTTGTCATACTCGTAGTTCAGGATCCGATACGAATGCGGATGCCACTCAGTGATCGGGAACCCACCATTCAGTGCTGCCCGAAAGACCGTCGTCGAGATCTGGCAGATGCCGCCACCGATATCGACGCCCGGCGTCTCACCGAAGATGACGTTCGAGACGACGTACCCCTTGTCTTCCGTGATCGCCCCAATCGCACCGTTGAACGAATAGTCGTCGCCGGGCCGCACGAGCGTGTGATTCGCCAGCTGGGCGCCGATGTAGATGTTCGTATCCCGCGCCTCGTCTCCGCCAGCAAAGTTGGAATCGCCGCGCCCGATCAGCCCCTCGATGCCCAATGCGCCAAGGTTGTTGGAATCGATCTCTGGCTTGGTTGACACGACCGGGATCTCGACCGGTTTGCCGTTCAGGAAGTTCTTGTTCAGCGCGATCGCGAAATCCTTGGGACGCAGGATCACGCCATCGACGCTCGGCTCGACCGAGACCAGGCCGCCCTTCTGGGCGCTCCACCCGACCACGGCATCGACCGGCTTGCGATTGACCAGATCGGCGAAGCGGGCGTTGAGGTCCGACGAGAGGGTGTTGACGTCAAGGGCGACGTGCGCCTCGGGCTTGCCGTTCACGAGCGTCGTCTCGACCGTGACATGCTTGACCAGATCCTTCGGATCGATCGTCCAGGATTCCTTGCCGAGCACGACCTTGATCGGCGTCTTGAGGCCGGCAGCGATCTCGCCGTGCAGCGGTTCGAGCTGGGCCAACGTGATCTTCGGCTGATCAATGGTCGTGGGCAGCGCCATGCGCACCGATTCGAGTCGCTGCAGCGCACCCAGGATCTGGGTGGTCGCCGCCGCCCGATCAACGACGATACCGGTGGCATCCGGCGTAATCTTCGGCGCGTTGTCCTCGATCACGATCCTGGCGTCGGTCGCGGGCTTGCCGATCGCCGCATCCACCTTATCGAACCAGGTGTTGAGCTGGCCCTTGTCGAGAGTCGTCTTCAGCGGGACGGTCTGGTCGCTCCGCAAGAGCTCGCGGGTGAATCCGAGGCGATCAGACGTATCGCCGCTGCGGCCCAGCTTGTGGGCTTCGGCAAGCGAGGCGTCGATATCGACCGTTGCGCCGAGCTCGTGGAGCGCCGGCGTCCAGGTCTTGCCACCGTATTCAAAGGCGATCAACCCATGCTCGAGCTCGGTGGCCCGCTGCTGCAAGCGGGCATCGGCCTCCGCCATCGTGAGGCCGCCCACGGAGACATCGCCAACGGCGACGGCGGGATAGATGCGATCGCCATAGGCAACGCGAAAGAGGAAGAGCCCCGCGATCGCCACGAGGAGCAGGGCCACCGCGCCGATCGCGAGCCGCGACACGGCCACACCGATCCGGCTGCGCCGGCCATCTGGCCGGGCGGAGGGAGCCGGGTCGTCTTCGTCCGGGCGTGACGGATTGAACAACCGGAGATAGGTTCTGGCGGAGCGTCGCAACGCCTCGCCCTCTTCACGGACGCGGGCAATCGCGGCAGGTCGTGTCACTGGTGCATCGGTTGTGGTTGTTGCGGGCAATCGCTGCGCCATATTCTCTCTATTCCCCAAAGGAACCTGGAGGCGTTCTCCCGGGCGAATCCCCACGATCCGCACCGGTCCTCGCGAATTGGTGTAAAGGAGGCCGCCTTGGGCGGCTCGGCATGGGCGCGGGCACAGGCAAATGGACGCGCCATTCCCCCCTACCTGGACTCAACCAGGGAGGGCATCAGCCGCCACGATCCCGCCGCGCCGTGCTTCTCTCACCTAAGGTAACGCAATAGCGCCGAAAACGGTTTCATCCCCGCTCGCCATTATGACACACGGTCAACTCGGGTCCAACACGGCATCCACAGGAGCATCTCGCCTTTGACCTATTCTTGGACGCCAATTCCCGGGCGTTGTGACATTTCCGTGACACTTGCGTCGCAGTTCCTTGGAATCTGCTGCCTATGATGAAGGTGTCGAAGCGATAGGGCTTCTCCCCCCGGCGCCAGCCGGTACCGCTCTACCGTGGATGACATCTCCTCCCCCAATCCCCTTGGGACGGTCGTATCCAGCCAATCACGACCGTCCCACCCTCCTCCCACCGCTCCCCTCCACACGGCATCCTGCCTCGGCAAGGGTCGAACCATGTGCTCTAGAATGGTGTCGATGTGTCACCAATGACACCCCGAGCACCCCGATCCTTCCCGTTTTCTCGCTGGAGCGCCCCTGCACATGGCTCACATCGTCATCGTTGAGGACGAGCGCGAACTCGCGCACCTGATCGCCCAAACCCTGCGCGAGGACGGTCATGTCACCGATATCATCACGGACGGCCAGACCGCGCTCGATCGTCTGACCGGCCCGGGAATCGTCGTCCCCGACCTGATCATCCTCGACCTGATGCTGCCGCATGTTGACGGCCTCACGATCTGCCGCAAGATCCGGCAGGAGCGTATCGTGCCGATCGTCATGCTTACCGCGAAATCGACGGAACTCGACAAGGTGCTTGGGCTTGAACTGGGCGCGGACGATTACCTGACCAAACCGGTTGCCCTGCGTGAGTTGCAGGCACGTGTCTCCGCGATCCTGCGGCGTGTCGAGATGATGCGTGTGCAATCGCAGACCCAGGAGCCAAGCGATACGCCCATCGTGCAGGATGGCTTGCGAATCGATCCGATTGGACGCGAGGTGCTGGCCGATGGCCAGGAGGTCATGCTGACCGCCAAGGAGTTCGACCTGCTCTACCTGCTTGCGTCGCACCCCGGCCGCGTCTTCAGCCGTAACTACCTGCTCGACCGCCTCTGGGGAGATTCCTTCTCCGGATTCGAGCGCACCGTCGATACCCATATCCAGCGCCTGCGCCGCAAGCTCGGTCGCACCGGCAACGCCGCCGACCGGATCGTGACCCTCTGGGGCGTCGGCTACAAATACGAGCGGTCCGACTCCGCCACCGCGGCCGATTCGAGGTCATGACGCCCTCTTCGGACCCGGTGGCACGCCCATCCGGCACCATGCGCTGGCTGCGGCGGCTCGCGCATGCCGGCCTGACGCCGTTTCGCCTCTTCCGCCAGCGCATCAGCATCCAGTTGATCGTCAGCTACGTGGCCGCGGTCCTGATCGCCATCGTGCTGTTGCAGATCACCATCATCGGCGCGTTCTTCTGGCAACCCGCGGCCCGGCTCTTCGGGATCGAAGCGGGCATGATGGATCCGTACTTCGGTGAGCGCGGACGCGCCTACGCCCAGTGGCTTGGTGCCGACCGTATCATCGAGGCGATCGAGGGCCCCAACCAGGTCGTCGACCGCAAGGCGCTCGATGCCGAACTCCGCCAGATCGTGAGCGGCTCCGTTCCCGGCTTCGAACCATCCGCCACGACCGTGATCTCCGCTCCCGTCGCCTATGCCGCCGTCATTGACCGCCACGGCACCATCATCGCCACCTCGAACCCCTCGTGGGCTGTGGCCGGATCGACGATCACAACGTTGCATCCCGAAACCGTCCGAAATCTCGCGGCCCGAACGCTTGCCCTCAACGGAGAGGTCGATCCGGCTACTGGCGCACTCTTTTCGGTGGCCTTGAACGGCTCGCGCACGGTGACGTCTTACCCAATCCTGGGCCGGGACGGAACGCTGCACGGAGCGGTCATTCTCGAGGGAGACGATGTCATCGACCAGTTGAACGAGAATCGCCTGGCTATCTTCCGTAATCTCTCGTTCGCATACCTGCGCCAGCTGTGGCTCTTCTCGATCCCGGCGCTGCTGGTCGCCGTGCCCTTCGGGGTCTGGCGGGCCCGGTCCATCTCCAGCCGCCTCGATCGCCTTGCCGGGGCGGCAGCAGCGCTCGCCCAGGGGAATCTCAAGACGCGGGTGGTGATCAGCCGGCGGGACGAGATCGGTCGCTTGGCCGAGAGCTTCAATGAGATGGGGCAGCAGATCGAGGAGACCGACCGCGCACGAAGGGCGTTCATCTCCAATGTCTCGCACGATCTGCGGACCCCGGTCTCCATCATTCATGGCACGGCCGAGCGCCTGCTCAGCGACCAGGAGCATGCCCGCCCCATCGACCCAAGCCCCCTGCTGGTCATCCAGCACGAGACGACGATGCTGACCCGGCTGATCGATGACCTCTTCACACTCGCCCGGATCGAGGAGCACAGCCTGCGGCTGGAACGGGAGCCGCTCCAGATCGCAAGCGTGATCCACGAGGCGGTGACCGGCATGCGCGATCTTGCCTGGACCCAGCAGAAGGTCACGATCGAATCACTCGTGCGCGCGGAACTGCCGCTCGTCTTTGCTGACCGCACGCGACTCCGGCAGATCATCAACAACCTGCTCTACAACTCGTTGCGGCACACGCCGGAGGGCGGACTGATCATCGTGCAGGCGGTGGCGGTCAACGACGTCGTGGAGGTCTCGATCACCGATACGGGGCGCGGAATCCCGCCCGAGGTGATACCGAACGTCTTCAACCGCTACTACCAGGCGGAGCGCAGCCGGCGACATGCCGGCGGCAGCGGGCTCGGGCTGACGATCGTGAAGCAACTGGTCGAAGCACATGGCGGCGAGATCACGATCGAGAGCCAGCTTGACCAAGGCACGACCTTCCGCTTCACGATTCCCCAGCGCTAGCGCGCTGAAGGTAGTACGTTCGTAGGGTGCGACTGTATGTCAGCAGCCGCGTCGGCACCGATCGGGCGAAGCCTGATATCCGAGGCGTACCGAAATCGATACGCTCCAGTCACTGGACCGGGGATTTGGCCCTCCGTGCCATCGGACCAACGCCCCTTCGGGGTCGGCCCCTACGGAACGGGGCCACCTTTGGCAACGCGCTCTGGCGCATCAGCCCGCTCTGAGGCCGTTCCCTACAAGCGGCGCAAGCAGCTCCCGTCACCCCTTGATACTGGACATCGTCATCGCCTCGACGAAGTTCCGCTGGAGCACGAGGAAGACCAGCAGCACCGGCAGCATCGCCAGCAGCGCGACCGCCATCAACTGCGGATAGTTCGTCCCGTAGGAGCTCTCGAAGAGCGCCACCCCCAGCGGCAGCGTCCGGTACTTGTCGCCGGTCGCGACCAGCAGCGGCCACAGCACGCTGTCCCAGTTCCACATGAAGATGAAGATCGCGAGCGATGAAAGCGCCGTCTTGCTCATCGGCAGTACCATCGTCAGGAAGATCCTCGGCTCGCTCGTGCCGTCGAGCCGCGCCGCATCGAGCAGGTCATCGGGGATGCCGGACATCTGCTGCCGCATCAGGAAGATGCCGAATGCGCTGGTCCCGGCGGGAAAGATCAGCCCGAAGTAGCTGTCGATCCAGCCAAGGCTCTTCACCACGAGGAAGAGGGGGATGATCATCGAGGAAAGCGGGATCATCATCGTCGCGAGCACGATCCCGAAGAGCAGGTTCCGGCCCGGATAGGTGAATTTCGCGAACCCATACCCCGCCAGCGAGCAGGTGAGCAGGTTGAGGAAGGTCACGCTCACCGCCACGATGATACTGTTCATGAAATACCGGCCGATCGGCCACTGATCGAGCGCGTCGGAGAAGTTGTTCCACTTCAGCGTGCCCGGAATCCACTGCACTGGCGTCGTGAAGACCTCGTTCCGGCTCTTCAGGGCCGTCGAGATCATGTAGGCGAACGGCATCAGGATGAGGATGCCGAACAGGATCAGCAGCGCATAGATCGCTACGTGACCCCAGTTGATGCGCCGGCGATGCCGGATGCCGGTTGCCGGGCGCGGTGTTGAACGTGACACGGAAACCACGACGCGTGTTCCTTCCCCGGACGCGATGCCGGCGGTTCTGGCTCAGGAATCGGACCCGATCCGGTTGAGCCAGAACTGGACGAGTGTGACCGACCCGATGATGACAAAGAGCACAACCGACATCGCCGCCGCCCGGCCTCCCTGCAGGAAGACGAACGCCGTCTGGTAGATATTCAGCGACATCACCAGCGTGGCATCGACCGGGCCACCAGCGGTCATCATCCACTGCGGCACGAAGACCTGCAGCCCGGTGATCATGGCGATCACGCTCACGAAGAGCAGGGTCGGGCGCAGCAGCGGCATCGTGATAAAGCGAAAGACCTGCATCGAGTTCGAGCCATCGACGCGCGCCGCCTCATAGTAGTCGGAGGGGATGTTCTGCAGGCCGGCGAGAAAGACGACCATGAAGAAGCCGACTTCCTTCCAGACGCTCATGATCACGATCGCGGTCGGCGCGAAGTCGACGTCGGTCAGCCAGTTCTTGGGCGAGATCCCCACCGGGTCGAGGAAGAACGTGTTCATCAGCCCCTGCCGGTTGAAGATCAGCTTCCAGATCGCGGAGACGACGACCCAGCTCATCACGACCGGCACGAAGTACATCGTCCGGAAGAAGCCGCGCGCCCGGATCTTCGTATTGAGCGCGAGGGCAAGAATCAGCGCGAGGATGCAGACCGGCACATAGGTCGCGAAGACATAGACAAAGCTGTTGATGAGGGAAGCGTGAAAGCGCCCGTCGTGAATCAGCCCCCGGTAGTTGTCCAGACCGGTGTACACCGGTGTATCGACGAGGCTGAACGTGAAGAATGAGAGATAGAACGTGCGCAGGATCGGGAAGATCGCAAAGAGCGCAAAAAACACCAGCGCCGGGACCGCAAACAGAAAGCCCCAGAGATTGCGCTGCTGCATGTAGGTCATACGAAATCTGGTACGCCGTGGGCTGACGATGTCAGCATTCTCCAGGCGGCCCTGCATCGTCACTCCTTGCCCAAAACGGCGGGTGCCACCCCAGGGGTGACACCCGCCGAATACGTCGCGTGACTACCCGTTCGCAATCGCCGCTTCGATCTGCGGCTTGACGGCTTCCAACGCCTGCTGCGGCTCCTCGCCGGAGAACAGCGACTGCTCCAGCGCGGCCTTCATCAATGTATCGACCTGCTCGGCGGCGGGAACGACCGGCAGGAACTGCCCCTTCAGCATCTCGCTCGACCAGACCTCGAAGAACGGCAGCGCGGTGGCCTCCGGCAGCGATTCCCAGCCTGTCTTCGGCTGGATGAAGCTCACATCCTTCAACCAGCGCCCCGGATGCGAGGAGATGAAGCCGATGAACTTGAAGGCGGCGGCCTTCTTCGCCTCGTCCGTGGTCAGCGCATTGACGGCCCAGTAGTAGGCATAGAGCGGCGTGACCGGCCCACTTCCTGCGGCCGCCGGCGAGGCGGCCGGCGTCGCATCGGCGCTTCCCGGATGGAGCTGAGGCAGCGGCGCGATCGACCACTTGTCGTAGACGGCGGCATCCTCCGTGATCTGGCCCATGCCCCAGGGGTTGAACGGCGTCATCACGACCTTGCCATCGAGGAAGTCCTGATAGGGGACCGTCGCGTCCTGGTTGGCGACGTTGGGATCAGCGATCTTGTACTTGTAGATCAGGTCATACCAGATCTGCAGGGCCTGCACGGCCTCGGGATCGGCGACCGTGACGGTCTTGCCATCGGGCGCGACGTAGCGGCCACCGGTCTGGAGCAGCAGCGTCCCGTAGAGGTTGTGGTACCAGCCGGAATGCAGGTAGACGAAGTCGAAGCCGCGCCGCGTGAGGGTGTCGCCATCACGGACCGACAGCTTCTCGCCCTGCGTGGCGACCTCATCCCAGTTCACCGGCGGCGACTTCGGATCGAGCCCGACCTCGGTGAAGGCGGCATCGTTGACCGCCATCGCGGTCACATTGAATTCGCTCGGCACGCCATAAACCTTGCCATCCACCGTCGATCCTTCAAGCGCGGTCGGGATGTAGGCGGCCTTCAGCTCATCGAGCGAGCCGTAGCCTATGTTCGCCGGATCGACCTCCTGCACCAGCCCCTTCGGGATGTAGGTCGAGCGCATCTGGGCATCATCCATGTTGATGATGTCGGGGCCCGTGCCGGTGCCCATCGAGGCGAGCATCTTGGTCGCGAAGTCGTTGTTCGGGATGATCTCGTACTCGACCTCGATATCCGGGTTAGCGTCCATGAACTCCTTGATGAGCTGCTTGTTGAGATCCACCATCGGCGGGTGGGTATGCGTCCAGAACTTGATCTTGGTCTTTTCCTGCGCGAGGCTGGCGGGAGCAGCC
>JBARWF010000111.1:0-13745 GCA_049646645.1 Thermomicrobiales bacterium | reverse complement strand
GTGCTGGCGGGGCCGGTCGCGCCGGTGCCGATGGCTGCGCCGGGGCACCAGGGCGAGCGGGCGGAGCCGGTCGTTCCGGCGGCGTCAGGGGCTCCACGGGCTGCTGGAATGAGGTCACGACGTGACGCGCCGTCTCCTCGACGGTCCGGGCTGTCTGCTTGATCCAGTCCGGCCAGTCGGCGGGTGGTGTGAACATCGGCTGGCTGTCCCCTGGCCGCTCGGGTCGTGCGCCGTGCGGGGCTCCATGGTCATGCATCGGGGCGGGCGCGAAGGGGGCAGTCATCTCATCGTCGGAGTCGGAGTGGAACGGCGGCGTGGGCTCCGGCATCGCCTCGTGCCGGGTGGGAATCGACGATTCGAGGTGCCCGCTGAGATTGAGGCCGCCGCTGACCGTCTTGACGCGCAGGGTCGGTCCGCCGCCGCCATTGCCGGCGTGCCAGGATCGCTTGCCGTCGCTCTGCCAGGCGCCGTCGACCCGGGCCGAGCCCGAGAGCGACTTGAAGGTGAGCGTCGAGGTGCTATCGGCGGGCAGAATGATATTGAGGTTGAGGCTGCCGCTCACCGTCTCGAAGGAATAGTCGCTGACATTGTTGATGATGGCCGCGCCGCGTACGCCGCCGCTGACCGTGGTGATGCGCGCATTCTTCATCGTGAAGCGGTCGATCGTGATTGAGCCGCTGACCGAGCGCAGGGCGAGCCACGCTTCGCCATCCTCGACCTTGATGGAGCCGCTCGCGGTGTTCGCTTCGAGGCTGCCGGTGACACCCTTTACCTGGATCGCGCCGCTGGCGCTGTGGATCGCGACGTCGCCGTCCAGATCGCCGGCCTTGACGCTGCCCGAGGCGGACGCGATCGAAACGCGATCGTGCACGCCGAAGACCTCGATGGCGCCGGACGCCGTCTTGGCGCTGATCTTCGAGCCCTCGACCAGGGTGCGCGGAACCTCGACCCGGATGTCGTAGTTGAGATCGGGCGTGAACTTCAGGTTCTCGAACTTCCACTCGTTGGTGTTCAATCCGTTCTGCAGCTGGTCCTTGATCTTGCGGGCGAGTCCGGAGAGCCCGCTGCCAACCTGCCACGAGGGCCGGACGGAGATGCGGTTGCCCTCGACGGACACCGAGATCTGGACCTCGTCCTCCTCATCGTGCTGGCCGTCGGTGCGGCGAACCACGACCCAGACATTCGGCTGATCGGATCCGCTGATCCGGACCTGGCCGCTCGCGTTGGTGACGGAGAGATCGAGTGGCTGCGTCGGGTCGATGCTGATCTGTTGCTGGTACCCGTTCGACCCGCGAATCGGGGTAAGGGCGGTCGTCTCGGTCATGGATGCGTCTTCCTTTCCTCGCTCCTCTGTATTCGGGGGGATCGGCTGCGTTTCATCATCGTGCGCGTAGAGATCTGGTGTGTGGCCTGCGTCGTTCATCTGAGCTGGACTCCTCTGTGTCGTCTGGACATGAAGTGACGGGAGTATCCGGATGGCGAGTCATGTCAGTCGCGGGCTTCGATCAGAATCTCCACGCGCTCGTTGTCATCCACGATGTCGAGCAGGTGCCCGACAAAGCCGTCGGTGGCGGATTCCCTGATCTCCTTCGCGTCGAGCAGGCGATCCGGCGCGATGCGCTTGGCCATCTTTAGGCCCGTATCGAGAAGCCCGAGCGGGAGGACGAGGTTGAGCCTGGTCTCCTGCGAATCGACCTCCGTGATCCGGATCCGGGCGTTGCGCGCTTTCGGTTGGCGCGGCAGCGGTACCGTGGCGGAGGGATCGGCTTCTCTCCAATAAGGAGGCGGAGGTGGTGGTGGCGTTCGGTCGGTGCGGATGTTGGCGTCGGAGCGATCGAGCGCTTCGAGCAGGCGGGTCGCTTCCTCTGCCGAGACCGTCTGGTTCTCGACCAGCCGCAGGATTTCGAGGCGTTCCTCCGAGAGACGCGACGATGATTGGTCGTTCTCCATTAGCCGGCCCTCCGATCGCCGAGTGCCGCGAGCCGCCGCGCGGCCTCATCCGCGCTGATGTCCTTGGCCCGCAGTGCCTCCAGAATCTGGCGCCGTTCCTCCCGCGCCTGGCTGGGCCGCAGCCCGTCCTCGTTCGGCACGCTGAACCCGAGGGCGCGAATGGCATCATCGAGCCGGGCGCGCACGGTGGGATAGGAAATGCCGAGTTCGGCCTCGACATCCTTGATCGTGCCCCGATTCTTGATATAGACCTCAAGAAAGGCGAGCTGGTCGTTGTTCAGCCGTGCGAAGCGGTCGAGACGGAAATGGCCGTCGATCCCGGTGCCGCATGTCGCACATTCGAGGCGCGTTACGTGCAGCTCCGAGGCGCAGACCGGGCATTGCCCCGGAACCTGGTGCAATTCATGTGGGTGTGGTGCGTACCCATTCGAGTGGTCGGGCATGTACGGTGCTCCTTGGGTGCTGATGACTCACGGATGTGAGGGGCGAGGGCGTTGCGACCTGGGATGATGCGCCGGGTGCTCGGGCTCTCCAAGCTCCTGACAAGAACGATGGTACATCCGACATTAAGATTCGTCAACATGATATTGATAATATTTATTTCGATGTTGATTTTGGAGATGGCGGCGCGGGTGGGGCACTGGTTCGCCCCGGCATGCCGGGTGCCGCGTTCCCGCTATACTTGACGACAGCAATATCCAGCGATGGCGAGCGATTCGTCCCATGAGATACGCCCGTGCGGACGGCACGGAAGAGGATAGACGCAATGGCGCGGTACGCAGTCGGTGAAGACGTCAAGGTGAAGATGCCCCGGGGGCTGAGCAAGCGGGGCGTGATGGGAATCAGCGTCCTGTACTCGACCTCACCGGAGGCCAAGTTCGATGGCGCGGTGGGAACGGTCACTGAGATCAATCCGAAGGGGCCGTACGGGATTCCGCTCTACCTCGTGGATTTCCGGGGACACGAGAATCGGGTTTCGATTCCGTGGCAGGTCCAGTGGTTCCGCGAGGAGTGGATCGTCTCCATGGAGCGCAAGGACGACAAGCTCCAGGTCGCCGATCGGACCGCCGCATCCGGCTATGGCCGAACGACGACCGGCGAATCGTCCTGATTGCGTGTCGATCATCATGCGCAGGGCCAGAGCCTTACGTGAGTCCAGCCTTTTCCCGTCACATTGAGCGCCGTTTTCCGTTTCGAGTGCCCTATCTCGTCATTTCGAGCGCAGTCGGGAAATCTCTCTACCGACGTGTCGAGGAACTGTGCTCGCCTTACGCGTCTGGGCCACAACGACGAGGCGTGGCGCGCCCCAATGAGATTTCTCGACAGGCTCGAAATGACGAAAAAGGCGCTTGATGTGACAAGGTGGGGGCTCGATGTGACGACTGCGCTCGAAATGACGGGGTTGGCGAAGGAAGCGTGAGCGCCTGGAGAGAGACCTCTCCCGGCGTTTCATGGTTGGCAGTTGGTGCGGCAGGATCGCTCGCCGGAGGCGTGCGGTCAGGAGGGCACGACAACGGAAGACTCGACCATGGATGCCGAGCGGCGTCCCGAGCTGCCTGTGGACCCGACGGAGTCCCGGCCGCATGACTCTGCGGCCGTCCTGAGCCGGTTCCTGCCCGAGATCGGCGCGTTGCTCGTTGTGCTGATGTGGGGCTCGACCTTCGTCCTCACCAAGGACGCCTTCGATCAGTTTCGCCCGCTGGCCTTCACCTGCGTGCGCTTCATCGCCGTGTCGATCCTCTCCTGCTGCGTGCTCCTGCTGCGCAGCCGGCTCGATCGTACGCGGGACTATCTCCACATCCAGCGGCGTCATGTGCCGCGTCTCCTCATCGCCGGGGTGCTCGGCTATACCTTCTATCAATTGGGATTCACGCTCGGCGTGGCGCATACCTCGGCTTTCGCCAGCTCGCTGATGCTCTCGATGATGCCCCTCATCTCGCTCGTGATCGCGACAATCCTCGGGCAGCGACCACCCTCGCTGGTGTGGGTCGGCGTGCTGATCGCAATCGGCGGAGTCTCGATCTTCCTTCTCGATGGCGGGGGCGGATCGCACACGCTCGGCAACGTGCTCAGCCTCGGCGCGGCGGTGTCGTTCGCCCTTTACAGCGTCATCAACCAACCGCTGGTGCGAGCGTATCCACCGGAGACCTTTGCCGCCTACTCGACGGTGGCCGGCTCGATCCCGCTGGTGCTGGTCTCGATTCCCGATGTCGTGCGGCAGGATTGGGGCGCCATCGATCAGCATGCGTGGTTGATCATGCTTTACATGGTGATCTTTCCGGTCTACGTCGCCTACATGATCTGGAACTGGGTGATCTCGCAGCGCGGTGTGGCGGCGACCGGCTGGCAGCTGCTGGTGCCGGTGGTGAGCGGGCTGATGGCCCTGATCTGGCTGGGCGATTCGCTCGCCGTCGTGCAGATGGCGGGCGGCGCGCTGGCGCTCCTCGGGCTGGTGATCATGCGCCAGGCCGGCATCCGGGACCGGCGCCGGTCCTTGGCGCTTTCGTGATTCCCTGGCTTCGCTCACGCCAGCTGCTGCAATGACTGATCCGGCTCCTCCGGCAGTTTCTGGATCTCCCGGGTCGGGGAGAACCAGACGAAGAGGAACGCGAGGAACATCCCGGCGCAACCGATCAGCAGGGCCGCCTGCACGCTCCAGACGCTGCCGATGACCCCGCCGAGGAACGATCCGACCGGCTGCATGCCAGCGGTCAGCATCTGCGAGGACGCGGCGACGCGACCTTGCAGGCGATCAGGCGTCAACGCCTGGCGCAGGGCGATCCGGTTGGTGTTGAAGACGAGCAGCGAGAGCCATTGCCCGAATTCGGCGAAGACGATCAGGGGCAGGGCGTGATTGGGGGCAAAGATGGCCATCGGCACGGTGACTCCCGTGACACCGAAGGCGACCGAGGCCCAGACAATCGTCGTCCCCGCCCCGAATCGCGCGGTCAGCGGCGATGCCAGCAGGCTGCCGATCAGCGCGCCAACGCCACCCGCGGCGAAGACCAGACCGACGCCACGACTTGAGAGGTGCAGGTCCTCCGTCATGTAGAGCACATAGACGGAGAGAAAGATGAATCCGGCGAAGTTGTTCATCGCGGTGCTGGCGGTGATCGAGCGCAGCACCGGCGACGCGACCAGCGCATGCACGCCCTCCCGGATCTCCCGTCCGAGATGGCGCTGGGCTGCGGTTGCGCCCGTCTGTGCGCCTTCGCGCTCGATCTTGCCGATGAACCAGCCCGAGCCGACGTAGGTGGCGGCATTGATGAGCATCGCCAGCGGTGCGGCGACGAAGGAGATCAGGACGCCGCCGAGCGCCGGTCCCGCGACCTGGGCAACGGATGCACTGCCCATGAGCTTGCCGTTGGCGTCGGTGAGCTGGTCGCGGCGGACGATCGCGGGCAGGAGCGCGCCATACGCGGCGTTGAAGAAGACGCCGAGAATCCCGGCCAGGAATGTGATCGCCAGGAGCAGCCAGAAGTTCAGCACGTCGACCGCTGCGGCAACCGGGATCGCGAGCAGCAGGAGCCCGCGGCCCAGGTCCGCCAGCACCATCACCGTGCGCTTCTTCAGGCGGTCGACCCACGCCCCGGCGATCAGGCCGATCAGCAGGTAGGGAAGTCCGCCGGCGGTGGCCAGCAGGCCCATCTCGAACGGGGTGGCGTGCAGCCAGAGCACGGCCAGCAGCGGAATCGCCACGAGCGTGATCTGGGAGCCGAACTGGGCAATGGTGTCCGCATACCAGAGATGAAGGAAGTTGCGGTTCGCCCACAGGCTGGTGGGCTCCCGGTTGGTGCGTTGGGGAAACGAGCGAAACGGCAACCAGCGCCGGGTGGAACCCGCGCGGGCTGAGGGACGTGATTGTTGAGACACGAACGAATGCTCCCGGAATATCGGGAGGAGGGGCTGGGCGCCTGTTCTCCCGCTGTCTGCGTGCGCCAATGGGTCAGGAGGGTGACCCGGAAATCAGACAGCGGCGATCAGGCCATTGTGGGGAAGCAGGTTGTCAGGGCGCCGTCGCGCCGGTATGTGTTGGAGCTCATGCTTGTTTTCTTGCGAGTCTGCGAACGCGTAACGGGTCGCAGGATAGCAGAAGCGCGGGTGGATTGAAAGCCGCCCGCGCCTGGAGCACCGGATGACGCAGGGCGTGATCCGGGCCGGGATATACTGGTCGGTGGGAGAGCCCGCGCGGAGAGCGTCTGCGCCGGGACGTCGTCACCACCGGGAAGCACAACGTTTTGACCACCCTCACGTTTTTGGGAACAGGCACCTCGACCGGCATCCCCGTCATCGGCTGCGACTGCGCGACCTGCCGATCAGCCGACCCGCGCGACAAGCGGTTGCGAGCCTCGGTGCTCGTCCAGACCGGCGACACCAACCTGCTGATCGATACCTCGCCGGACATGCGCGAGCAGATGCTGCGCGCCGGGCTGCGCCGGATCGACGCCGTGCTCTACACGCACATGCACGCCGATCACACCGCCGGCCTCGACGAGTTGCGCCGCTACAACATCATGCAGGGGCAGCGCATCCCGGTCTGGGCGGAGCCGGACGCCGCCGTCGAGCTGCGCAGCCGCTTTGCCTACGCCTTCGAGACGACCTTTCCCTTCTTCGGCGCCAAACCCGATCTCGATCTGCACCTGGTCGACGGCCCGTTCTGTGTCAACGAGACCCGGATCATCCCGGTCCCGATCCAGCACGGCACCTTGCCGATCGACGGCTACCGGATCGGGAATCTCGCCTACATCACCGATGCGAAGGTAATTCCGGAACAGTCGATCGCGCTGCTGCAAGGGCTCGATGTGCTGGTGATCACGGCATTGCGCCAGGCGCCGCACCCCGCGCACATGACGCTCGATGAGGCACTGACCGCGATCGAGATGCTCAAGCCGAAGCGAGCCTTCCTCAGCCACCTCGGGCACGACATGGGGCGCCATGCCGATGTCGAGCCGACCCTGCCGCCGAACGTGCGGATCGCCATCGACGGGATGGTGGTCGAGAGCACCTGATCCGGTCATACTGTCGCGAGCATGGCGCTTGCGGGCGGCATGATGATTCCCCGGTCTCACTTGAAATCTGGTCGCGCGTTTCCCTTCGGGGAGACGCGCTGTTCGTTCGGTTGTCCGGGCGGAAAGCGTGCGGTTGGCGTGGTGCGTGTGGAACCGGGATCGTCCTCACTGGGGATCGAGCCGGAAACAGAACCCCTGGTGCCGGTAGCGGAGGCGCTCCCCGGCGATCGGCCGGCGGTGCGGTTCGGCTTCCTGCCCGAGATTGCCGCCGTCTTGCTTGTGCTGACGTGGGCCTCGACCTTCATCCTGACCAAGGATGCCTACACCCAGATGCTGCCGATGGCGTACGCCTTCGCGCGCTACTTTTCTGCCTCGATCCTCGGTCTCCTCGTGCTTCTGGTGCGCGGATGGGGAGCGCCGCAGCGGGCCCGCTACTGGCGCATCGAGCGCGCCGACTTCTGGCGATTCGTCTGGTGCGGGCTGACCGGCTATACCATCTACCAGATCGGCTTTTCCATCGGCACCGCCCATACCTCGGCGTTCGCCAGCTCGCTCATGATCTCGCTCATCCCGCTCGTCTCGCTTGCGCTGGTGGCGGTGATGGGCGAGCGCCCGGCACGTCAGGTCTGGGTTGGCGTGCTCGTGGCCCTCGTTGGCGCGACCCTTTTTCTGGCGCAGGGCGGTGGTGGCTCGGGGATGCTGGGCAACCTGCTCTGCCTCATGGCCGCCGCCAGCTTCGCGGTCTACAGCGAGATCATCCGGCCGCTTGTGCGCAAGTACCCGGCGGAGACGGTCGCCGCGTACACGACGCTCTTCGGCTCGATCCCGCTCCTGCTGATCGCCATGCCGGATGTGTTGCGGCAAGACTGGACGGCACTGGAGCCGAAGATCTGGCTGGTCGTCGCCTACACGGTGACGATCCCGATCTACCTTGCCCTGATCGTCTGGAACTGGCTGATCGCGCAGCGCGGCGTCGCGGCGACCGGCTGGAACCTGCTGGTGCCGGTCGCGAGCGGGATCATGGCGGTGCTCTTCCTGGGCGATACGCTCGTGCCCGTGCAGGTGCTCGGTGCGCTGTTGGCCCTTGGCGGACTCATGCTGATGCAACGGGGTGGTCGCCGGGCCGTGAAGCTCGCGCCCGATGATGCCCGTGCATAACCAGCATCCGTGGTCTGCAACGGGCCGTCGCCTCCGCCTGGGACGAAGGAGGCATCGATTCACGCAATCGTCGCAGGTTTGCTAGAATCACCAATGTGAAAATTGCACTTGTCTCACCATACAGCACACAGCAGGCCGGGGGCGTCGCGGAACACGTGGCGCATCTCCGCGATGAATTCACCCGGATCGGCCACGACGTCACGGTGATGGCGCCGCGCGGCAACGAGGGTGGACTTGCCGTACGCGACGGCTACTACGGGATCGGCCGCACGATCACGATTCCCGGCAATGGCAGCAAGATGCGGCTGACATTCGATGTCACGCTCTACGCGGACGTCAAGGCGATCATGCGGCAGGAGCAGTTCGACATCGTTCACCTGCACGAGCCGTTGATGCCCGTGTTGCCCTACATGGTGCTGCTCAACTCCCCCTCCGTGAATGTGGCGACCTTTCATGCCTACAGCGGCTCGATGCCGTGGTATTCGGCGCTGAAGCCATACATGTCCTTCGTCCTGAGCCGGCTCGATGGCCGGATCGCCGTCTCGCCGCCCGCCCGCGATTTCGTGAACAGCTATTTCGAGGGGGACTACGAGATCGTCCCGAATGGCATCGATGTCTCCGAGTACGGTCCCCAGGTCGAGCCGTTTCCGTGGGCGAACGACGGCATTCCACGCATCCTCTTTGTGGGCCGGTTCGACGAGCCGCGCAAGGGGTTCAAGTACCTGCTGCGGGCGATGCCGCTGGTGCATCAGCAATTTCCGGATGCTCGCCTGATCGTGCTTGGCTCGGGCAAGCAGGAGAAGTTCGACGGCATCATGGAGCGCTATGGCGTCACCGGTATCGAGTACAAGGGCTTCGTTTCCAATGAGGACAAGGCACGCTACTATGCAAGCTGCGATGTGGCATGCGCGCCTTCGACCGGGAACGAGAGCTTCGGGTACGTCGTCGTGGAGCCGATGGCGGCCGGCAAACCGGTTGTCGCGAGCCGCATTCCCGGCTACGCCAGCGTCGTGACGAACGAGCAGAACGGGTTGCTTGTCGAGCCGCGGGATCCGCAATCCCTGGCGCTGGGGCTGGTGCGCGTGCTCTCCGACCGGGACCTGCGGGCGCGGCTGGGCGCCAACGGGCGTGTCTCCTCCCAGCAATACGACTGGCCGAGGGTCGCGACGCGGGTGCTGGAGGTCTATCGCAAGGCGGAGAAATCGGCGGCCTCCGCCGAGTGGCGCGAGGACTTCGTGGGCTAGCGGCTCCGGCACGTCGGCCCCGAATAGGTGATACTGAACGGCGAACGGCATGGTGGTGGGGACTGGCGGAGGGGAGCGGCGTTGATTTCGGAGCGGATCGGCCAATGGGTCCGACAATACATGATCCATGTTGGCAAATGGTTCGCCCGGATCGGGTTGACGCCCAATATGGCGACGGTGATCGGCCTTGTCCTGAACATCGCGGTCGCCGCGGTCATCGCCTCCGGGCATCCCCGCTGGGGAGGGATCTTCCTGCTCGTTGCGAGCGCGTTCGACATGGTCGATGGCGCGATCGCCCGGGCGACGGGCGCGACCTCCAAATTCGGTGGCTTCCTCGATTCGACCCTGGATCGTTACTCGGAAGTCGTTGTCTACCTGGGCCTGCTGATCTGGCTGAATCAGACGCGTGACGATCACATCGGGTCGGTCCTGATCCTGATCGCCTCGTCGGGAGCGGTGCTCATCAGCTACGCCCGCGCTCGCGCGGAGGCGATCGGATACGGGGCATCGGTTGGGCTCGTCGCGCGGCCGGAACGCGTTGTCCTGCTGGCCATCTGCCTCATCATCAACCAGCCGCTCTGGGCGCTGTGGATCCTGGCAATCGCCACACACCTCACAGCGGTGACGCGCATTCTGCATGTCTGGCGCATGGCACAGGCGGAAGAGCGCGCCGCGAACGGTCGCCGGTAATGCACGAGGACGGCGACGAGCGCGAGCGGCGTCCGCTGCTCGCGGAGCCGGTCGACGAGAGCGAGATGCTGGTCGAGACGCGGGATCTGGTCTCGGCGTCGCGCTCCTGCCTCGCGATCATCCTTCTTCTGACGCTGATCGTGCTGATCGCGTGCGTCTTCCTCGTCGCCCAGTTCTTCCGGTAGCCTCTACCGAGCGAACCGTACCAATCGTCATTTCGAGCTTGTCGAGAAATCTCTTTGCGGCGCGCCACGCCTCGTCGTTGTGGCCCAGACGCGTAGGGCGAGCACAGTTCCTCGAAACACCCACGAGAGAGATTTCTCGACTGCGCTCGAAATGACGGGGAAAAGAGTGCTTGAGATGAGGGGCAAGGGGCGTTCGAAATGACGACGGAGGAACACGGGCCGTCGTGTCCGAGCTGACACTGGGCATCTCACGACCGACCTATCTACTTGGGTGTGCATGCCATCAAGTGGACGCGTCGATGTACCACTACCCTCGCTCGGGGTCGCGGGTGTGCGGCTGGTAGCGCACGACCGTCACCGGCTCGATGGTGATGAGGCCGCCGTCCAGCATCGCCTCGATCTTCGGGAGTACTTCCTGGACCAGTTCCTCGCCGTCGATCCATTCCAGGATCAGCGGCAGGTCGGTCGAGAGATCGACGATCGAGGCGGCGTGGATCACGCTGTGCGCCCCGAAGCCGCTGATGCCGCGCGTCACCGTTGCCCCGGCCGCTCCCGCTTGCCGGAGATGATCGAGCAAGGCGCTCCAGAGCGCTTTGCCGTGATACTTGTCCCGCTCGCCGAAGTAGACGCGCAGGCGAACTGACTGGCCGGAGGGATGCTGGCTGCCGGTGTCCATTCCCATGTCTCCCATGAGCGCCGAGCGTGCTCGTTACGCGCCGATGTTCCGCGCCAGCAACAGGCCGGCGACGCAGGCGAGCAAACCGAGGAGGTTGCTGCCGATCAGGTAGAGGGTCGCGAGCTGCCAGTCTCCGCCCTCGAAGAGCTGCACCGCTTCAAACGTGTAGCTGCTGAAGGTCGTGTAGCCACCGAGAAAGCCGACGACGAGCAACTGCCGCCACAGCGGATCGGCGATCGTGCGCTCGGTCAGTGTCGTGAGGACCAGCCCGATGATGAAGGCCCCCGTGATATTGATGATGAAGGTGCCATACGGGAAGCTGGTGCCCAGCCGGTTGCCGATGAACTGCCCGAGCACATAGCGGGCGTTGGCCCCGACGAATCCACCGATCCCCACCCACAGAAACTCCACGTTGTCCGTCCCTTCGCCTGCGCCCTGCGATCGACCATGAGCCAGGACGCTCCAATCCGATGATGCAATCGCTGGCTCCCGGTGGTGATGACAACAAAAAAGCCTCCACCGCACGGGAATTCCCGTCAAGGTAGAAGCTATCAGCCAGTGCCCTGGCATTCGGCGAGCCTCATCGCCACCGGGCGGCGCGTTCATGCCGCGCCCGGTCGGATTCACTTGTCTCCGCTCGCATCGTAGGGGGTTCGCCACGGCAGGTCAAGGGAACGCAGGCGGGGTGCTATGATCCGGGCATGCGTGACGACTGAGCCGGCGAGGTGTTGCCGTCTGCATGTGATCGATGGAAGGGGAGTTGGCATGGCGTTTTCCACAGGGCAGCAATCGTCCGGGCGGGCGTTGTCCGTCGCCCTCGTGCAGATGAACTCAGGTGCGGACAAGGGAGCGAATATCGACACAGCGCTCGCCGCGATCGACGAGGCGGCTTCGGGTGGCGCCCGTCTGGTCACGCTGCCCGAGGTCTGGCCATATCTCGGTCCGGATAGCGGCAATGCGGAGGCGGCGGAGTCCATTCCCGGACCGCTGAGCGAGATGCTGGCCGAGCGCGCCCGGCGGCACGGGATTTACCTGCACATCGGCAGCATGTTCGAGCGCGTTGAGGGGGGGGATCGGCTCTTCAACACGACGCTCGTCTTCGATCCGGCGGGCGAGCAGATCGCGCGCTATCGCAAGATTCACCTCTTCGACGTCGATCTGGAGCACGATACGTCCTACCGCGAATCGGATACCATCGCGCCCGGCGACGAGGTCGTGACCTTCGAGCTCGATGGCACGACCGTCGGGCTGACGATCTGCTACGATCTCCGCTTCCCGGAGCTCTTCCGGCTTCTGGCGCTGCGCGGCGCGGAGGTCATTCTGCTGCCGGCGGCGTTCACCCTGACGACGGGCAAAGATCACTGGGAGACGCTGATCCGGGCCCGCGCGATCGAGAACGGCGTGTTCATGGTGGCCCCGGCCCAGGTCGGGCAGCATCCGCCCGGACTCTGGTGCTACGGGCGCTCGATGGTCGTCGATCCGTGGGGACTGGTGATCGCGCAGGCGGCGGACCGGCCGATGACCCTCCATGCGACCATCGATCTCAACGAGGTAGCGCGCGTCCGCCGGCAGGTTCCCTCGCTGGCCAACCGCCGGCCGGAGCAGTATCGCTGGCCAGATGCCGTCCTGGCCGGGACGGCGCCGGAGCGTTGATACGGCAGCCGTTGCCAGCACGCATTGACGCGCGTTCACCGGCATGCTACTGTTGGGCAACGATCAGGCAGCAGACCTGATCGACGCAGAAAACTCCTGCAGACCGTTTAGGGTAAAGGAGGTGATGCCCATGAGTAGTCTCACATCTGAGGGCATTACGGTGGAGGTTGCACGCGCGTAGCGTGGAACAGCCGTGATGTCCAAGACAGAAAGGCCGGCCTCGAAAGGGGCCGGCCTTTTTGCTGCCCGCAGGAGGGCGACCCTGCACGTTCCTCACATGCTGGAGGATATCGTTCGTGAGGGCATATCTTTTCTCGTCATTTCGAGCGCAGTCGAGAAATGACGAAAGAGGGTGGCCGTCTGCATGGGCACCGCCCACAGCGCTTCGTCGTCGACGCAGCATGATGGGCCCTCCGGTACATCACGCCTTGACGCTGGAGCGGATGCCAACGTACCGTGGGCTCCATCGTGGGAACCGAATCGAACGACACACCGGCATGTGGCCGGTCTTGCTCCACAGGAGAAGCACAGGTGAGTGAATCAGGCGTGGCGGCCACCATCAGGGCCGTGACCGAGCGCCCGCTCGGGTTTGGGCTCTTTGACATCATGCAGCTCGATCCCCTGGCGGGGCCAGGGGTCGATGTTGCCCTGATGTATGCCCGGCGGCTCGATCTCCTTGGCGAGGCCGACAAGCTGGGATACGCCATCGCCTTCGCCGCCGAGCGTCATTTCCTGGCGAACTACGCCTGCCCTTCCGCCACGGCGTGGGTGGCGGCTGCCTCCCAGCGCACGAGCACGATGCGGCTCGGTGTGCTCGGCTACACGCTGCCGATGCGCGCTCCGATCCAGCTCGCGGAGGAGATCGGCGTTCTCGACCTGCTGACAAACGGGCGCCTGGAGGTGGGATTCGGCCTTGGACATCGGGTCGAGGAGTTGGTGGCGGTCGGAATCGATCCTGCCGAGCGGATCACGCTCTTTCAGGAGCGTCTCGCCCTGATGCAGGGTTTGTGGACGGGTGGCACGGTGAGCTACGAGCGTGGCGACGTGACAGCGCGTGAGGTGACGATCGCGCCGCTGCCGGCCCAGGTGCCCTACCCGCCGCTCTGGTATGCCGGGACGGAGCCGGTTGCCGCCAACTGGATGGGGTCGCGCGGGCTCGGGCTGGCGGTGGGGTTCAAGC
>JBARWF010000110.1:0-60082 GCA_049646645.1 Thermomicrobiales bacterium | reverse complement strand
TGGCCCAGATCGCCCAGGCGGTGGGCCGCACCCTGCCCCTGCCGACCGGGGCCGCGGTCTAGTCCCGGATCGCACATCCACCACGCACGACGATGCGCGGCTCGATCATGAGCCGCGCATCGTCGTTCCGGAGCGCCTGTTCCGCTCGATAATCACCACCGGTTTCGTGAAGAAGAGGATGAGCAAGGCCCAGAGTCCGATCTGTGGCAGGATGACGGCGACCACAAGCGACGCAGCGAACAGTGAGGTTGTGATGATCGAATGCGCGATCGCGTCCGGGCCCACGTCCGCGTCCGCATGCCGGAGCGACGGATCACGCGCAATGACGAGCGTGATGAGCGAGAGGCAGGCGGAGCTGAGCAGCATGTCGCCAATGTAGAGGCCAATCGCCATGCGATCTTGCGGGTGCTCAGCGATCAGCGTCGTCGTGAATGGAAGGGCCACGATCGTGAACATCCAGGCAAAGCCACACCAGACGATGCGGGTGTTGTAGAGCTCCACCCATTCGAAGATCGCCTGGTGGGCCAGCCACAGCCGCGCAATCACCAGAAAGCTCAGGACAAAGCTGAAGAGCTGAAACGTGTTGTCGGTGAGCAAGTGGGCGATGCCGGAGGTGTCCTGACCGTCGTCCGAGACGATATCGACCAGCGGCAGCACCATCAGCGTGATGGCGATCGCCACGACCCCATCCGTAAACTGGTTGAACCGCTCAAGTCCCCGGCTGGTTCGCATCCCGCACCTGCCTTGCTACCTGCTCACCGTTCGTCGCCGTACTGCGCCTTCAGCCGGTAGAGCTCGTCGGTCAGCTCCCGCACGATACCGGCGTACTCGGGATCCGCGTAGACGCTGTGCATCTCCATCGGATCCTTCTCCAGATCGAAGAGTTCCCATTCGGGCGGCGTGGGCTCATCAATGGATTCCGTCGTGCCGAGCGCCTCACCGTAGTAGTAGATGAGCTTGTAGCGAGCCGTCCGGATTCCATAATGCGCCGGAACATGATGCTGCGCGAGATGCATCCAGTACCGGTAGTACATGGCGGTCGGCCAGTCCGCAGGCGGCTCCTCGCCCGCCGCGATCCTCCGGAAGCTCGCCCCCTGCATGCGATCCGCCGGTTCCAATCCCGCGTAATCGAGGAACGTCGGCGCAAAATCGACGTTTGTGACCATGGCATCGACCACCGACCCCGCCGGAATCTCGCGGGGATAGCGCATCACGAAGGGCATGCGCAGCGATTCCTCGTACATGAACCGCTTGTCGTACCAGCCGTGATCGCCGAGGAAGAATCCCTGGTCGGAGGTGTAGATGATCACCGTATCGTCGGTGATTCCCTCCGTTTCGAGATAGTCGAGGACGCGGCCGACGTTGTCGTCGATCGCAGCGACGCAGCGCAGGTAATCCTTGATATAGCGCTGGTACAGCCAGTTCTTGCGCTCGGCCGGGGAGAGCCCATCGGGCACGTCGGCCTTGACGTCCGTGAAATTGAGATCGCTCTCGATCCGCATCCTCGCGTTCTTCGCGGCGTTGGAGCGGTTCTCGTAGTCGTCATCGAAGGTCGGCGGCAGCGGGATGTCGATGTCCTCGTACATCCCCATGTGCTTCTCGTCCGGCTCCCACGGGCGGTGCGGCGCCTTGTGATGCACCGCCAGCATGAACGGGCGCTCGCGGTCGCGCTCCCGGAGCCAGTCGAGAGAGAAATCGGTGATGAGGTCGGTGACGTAGCCGTCGAAGCGGGTGCGCTCGCCCATCACGAAGAACTCAGGATCGTGATAGAGGCCCTGACCCGGCAGCACCGCCCAGCGATCGAAACCGGTCGGGTCGGCGTTGCCACCGTGCCCGAGGTGCCACTTCCCGAAGATCGCGGTCTGGTACCCCGCTCCCTGCAGGTGCTTCGGAAACGTATCCTGCCGCCCATCTATGTCATCGGCCAGCGTCAGTACGCCGTTGAGGTGACTGTGCACGCCGGTCAGGATCGTGGCGCGACTCGGCGCGCAGATCGAGTTCGTACAGAAGCAGTTATCGAAGCGCGCGCCCTCGTTGGCGATCCGGTCGATCTGCGGCGTCTCGTTGATCGTGCTGCCATAGGCGCTGATCGCGTGCGCGGCATGATCGTCGCTCATGATGAAGACGATGTTCGGCCGTTTCTCGGAACCCGAAGTGCTCACAGACTGTCCTTTCCCATTCGCAGTGACGCCATCGAGCTCGCGACGGGTCAGTCATCACCGCCCAGCTTCAGCTCGACGGAGAACCCATCGAACTCCCAGCCGGTGCGATCGCCATCGATCCAGCTCGGAGGGCCGCCATCGACGATCATGGTCAGGGCGTCCGCCATTGCCGGCAAGAGGTCGGGCGACATCGGGCTCTCGTTATGGCAGGGATAGGCCACGCGCAGGTCGGGAGCCAGCTCGGCGAGCCGCGCCAGCGATTGCTGGTAGATCGGCAGGTCGGCTTCGGCATAGACGTAGAGCGCGCCACCATAGGCGACATCGGTGCTGAAGAGTACACCCTGCGCGCGGTCGATCAGCACGATCCCGCCCGGTGAGTGGCCCGGGCAGTGCATGACCTCAAGCTCACGGCCGCCGATATCCAGCACCTCGCCATCGGCGAGGAATCCGGTCGCCTTGCTCGGCGGGATCGCGATCGTCTCCGCCGTCACCCCATCGGGAAGCGGGCCGGTCAGCTTGTCCGGCTGGAACCACGGTCGCAATACGCCGTTGCCGACCCCACCCAGCAGCATCGCGGCCTCGGCAAGATGAATGAGGATCTCGTCAAAGTGATAGTTGCCGCCGATGTGGTCCCAGTGGGCATGGCTGTTGACGACCAGGATCGGCTTGTCGGTGAGCGACGTCGCCACCGCGCGGATATCGGCAACACCCATGCCGGTATCCAGCAGGATCGCCCGCTCGTCGCCGGCGATCAGATACGACTTCACCCGCTCGACATGGTGGGGTTCCTCGATCATGAAGATGCCGGGCTCCACCGCCCGCACGTCAAACCAGTCGCTCATGACATCCTCAATGGACTGTCTGCATTGAACTGTCATCCTTCACTCCGTTCAGGATGACAGGGATAGGACAGCTCACCATAGACACGCTACTCAACGCCGTACTCTTGGAGCCGCCCACCGAATGCGAGGACGACATCGTTCGTACGGGTCGACCCGTGTGTCGACCCTTGGCTTGCATCCGACCATCCAGGAACGAGGATTCCGGCCATCCGACCCATGTGCCAGTGATAATGTCTTCGGAGCTAAACCGAGGCCAGGGCATCGGCCATCTGGTGCAGGGCGCGTTCGAGAATCGGGCGCGGCATCGCGAAGTTGAAGCGGATGCTGCGATCGCCCACCGTACCGCACGAGGCGCCATTGACGACCGCGACCTTGGCCCGCTCGCGGAAGAACTCCGCCAGGTCACCATCGAGCCCGGTGCCGCTGAAATCGAGCCAGGCGAGATACGTGCCCTGCGGCATGGTGTAGGAGACACCCGGCAGCAGCTCCGCCACCAGCTCTCCCAGCCGTCGCCGGTTGCCATCGAGATAGGAGCGTACGTTCTCGAGCCACTCGCGCCCATCGTTCCAGGCGGCGATCGACGCGATCACGCCGAGGGTGGACGCGCCGTGACCGGCGAAGAAGCCCACCTCTTTCCAGATCTCCGCATCCGTATCGTTGGAGAACACGAGCTGCGCGCACTTCAGCCCGGCCAGGTTCCACGCCTTCGAGGCGGCGATGGCCGTGATGGCATGACTGGCGGCCTCATCCGAGACCGACGCGTACGGCACATGGGTGTGACCCGGGTAGGTCAGCGGAGCGTGGATCTCGTCCGCGAAGACCCTCCCCTCGTGCTTTGCGACGATCTGGCTGACCTTCTCCAATTCCTCACGCGTCAGCACGCGTCCGATCGGATTGTGCGGGTTGCAGAGGATGAGCACCCCGCCACCGGCGGCGAACGCGGCATCGATACCGTCGTAATCGAGCCGCCAGCCATCGTCCGTGCGCAGCATCGGCACCTGGATGACCTCGCGCCCGCAGAAGCCGGGCATCGTGAGAAACGGCATGTAGCCCGGTGTCAGCACGATCACCTTCGAACCGGCGCGGGAGAAATGGTTGATCGTGACCTCGAGTCCCTTCAGCACGTCGGGCAGGGCATCGATGCGCTCGGGATCGACCTCCCAGCCGCAGGTATCACGATACCAGGCGGCACACGCGACGGAGAGATCATGCTTCAGCGCCGAGGGGAGGTAGCCGTAGAAGCCATCGTCAACGGTCTTGCGAAGGGCCTTGATCACACTGGGCGCGGTCCCGAAATCCATCTCGGCGATGAAGGCGCCGATACAGTCAGGAAAGGCGGTCCACTTGATCCCGACCACGCCGGCAAGCTGCTCCTCCGTGAGGTCGTCATAGGTCTGCGTCATCATCGTTCGGCCACTCCCCGATCGCTACAAGCCGGCCAGGTTCGCCATCTGGCCGCAAAAAATGCCGACGAAAGCCGGGGAAAGTCACGCTCCGGTCCGGATGCCTCTCGTCAGGTCCATTGCCGCATGGTAGCACGAGACGGGTAGGAGTTCGCCGGGCACCCATTGTCGCCGGATGGAGCCAGCGGTCCACGGTGCATGCCGCCGGGGCATGCGGGGTGCGAAGAGGCATGCATGAGCGCAGACACGACCGCTTCCACCGAAACCACGAGCAAGGTACCCTTCGACATCGACGAGGTCATGTCGCGGATACGAGACGCGGTGCAGCCCTTCCCCAAGGCCGCGATGTTCGCCCTCCGCGACGAGGGCTTCACCTCCCCTTTCGAGCAGTTGATCGCCTGCCTGCTCTCGGTGCGCACGTACGACGAGGTCAGCATCGTCGCGGCCCGCCGGCTCTTCGCCGAGGCCCGCACGCCGGAGGCGCTCGCCGTGATGCCCCCGGATGCGATCGACCAGCTGATCGCAAACGTCACGTTTCACGAACGCAAGGCGGAGCAGATCCGGGAGATCGCCGTCCGCGTTCGCGACGAGTTCGGTGGTGAGCTTCCCTGCGACGACGAGACGATGCAGTCATTCTCGGGGATTGGCCCCAAATGCGCCCATCTCGCCTTGGGAGTAGCCTGCGGCCAACAGCGCATCAGTGTCGATATCCACGTCCACCGCGTGACGAATCGCTGGGGATATGTCGCGACCAGGACGCCCGAGCAGACGATGGTGGCGCTGGAAAAGTCCCTGCCGGAAAAATACTGGATCGCGATCAACGAACTGCTCGTGCCATTCGGCAAGCACATCTGCACTGGCACACGGCCGAAATGCTCGACCTGTCCCGTGCTTGCGATTTGTGCCCAGCGCGGCGTGACCAATCCCCGCTGAAAGCGCGTCCCGAGTCTTATCGGGCGCTGTCGCACTCTACGAACGATCCGACCCGGCACGCTCCGCCCCACGTGCCACGGCGCGGGCAAAGGCGTCCGGATCGTCGTCCATCATCACGTGGCCCGCGCCGGGAATCCCCACGTACCCGATGCCAAAGGGAACGAGCTCGCCAGCCGTGGCATTGCGGGAATGCTCACCGGCGATAAACGTGCGCGGCATCGCCGCCTCAAGAAATTGCGCCCGGAATGTGGGCGTCCGCTCGGCCCGCAGCGAGACCGCCGCCCGGTGAAGCGCAACCGGCGACGCCTGCAGCACCGTTCGCAGAAAGATGGCGGCGCCGGAATCCCCGCGAGACGCCTGCTGCTGCATGCCGCGAACGAGCATTCCGTACCCGCGCTCGACGAACTCCCGCTCGCTGCGACGGGCGATATGCGCGCTGAGATTGCCGCGGCCGGGATCGAGATTCGGCTCGGCCACGACCAGCCGCACGACGAGGTCGGGACGGGTGGCCGCGAGGGCGATGGCGATCGAGCCGCCCATGCTATGCCCCACGAGCTGCACACGGGAGATCCCGAGCTGCGCCAGCACCCGCACAACCACCTGCGCCTGGTCCTCGACACCGAAGGACCACGCATCGAGCCGGGCACCGGACATGCCGTCCATCGCGTGGGCCGTAGCGCTGCCCGTAGCGCTGCCCGTAGCGCTGCCCGTAGCGCTGCTAAAACCGAAGCCGGGAAGATCGATCAGGATCGAGCGCGAGGCGGCGAGGGCGGGATGCGCGGCGATCTCCGGGAATGTAGCGATCGATGACGAGCCAAGCCCGTGCAGGAAGACGTACGGCGGGGCTCCCGCATCCGAAGTGGCCGGCAGGTCGAGGATGGCTACCTGCGCTGGCGGATCCTTGATGGTGACGATCTTCACGAAGCCTCCTCGGCAGAGATTTCAAGCACCGGCGAGCAGCATCTCGGGCAAACGCAACAAGGGAGGGGCAATTGCCCCTCCCTTGTTGCGCTCATCGCTTCCGGTTGTCCGGTCTGCCCTAGAGGCGGACGGCTCCGTACCAGCGCGACGAGTAGTACTGCGAGTTCAGGTCGCTGATGCGGACGCCGGTGTTCTCGTTCTCGGCGTGGATGAACTGCCCACCACCGATATAGATGCCGACGTGCGAGAGACCCGGTGCGTAGGTGTTCTGGAAGAAGACCAGATCACCAGGCTGCAGGTTGCTCCGGCTGACCGGCGTGCCAGCCACCGACTGCGTCCACGTCCCGGTGCCGATGTCGATCCCCATCACGTTCATGGTCACCCAGTAGGTGAAGCCAGAGCAGTCGAAGGAATACGGTCCGTGCGTTGCCCAGACGTATGGATAGCCGAGATAGCCCATCGCGAAGTCGACCATCGCGTTGCCGGTCGCGGACCCACCGCCGCCACCCGGATTGCCGGTGCCGGGGTTACCGGAGCCACCGCGCCGGCTGAGCGGATCCGAGGTCTTGCTCAGGTACTCGCCGCTCATCCAGCCCTTGAGGCCGTCGTAGTTCACCGGGTAGAAGCCGTTGCTGGCGCCACCGGTGATCTCGACGACGATGCCGCCGGGAACCGTGGTGGAGATGCCAGCGCCGAGGCTCGGCTCGTAGCGCAGGTTCAGCGCATCGGTGTTGACCTTGGCGTGGTCACCCGTGACGAACTGGCCGCCACCGTTGTTCCCGCCGCCATTGTTACCACCACCGTTATTGCCGCCACCGTTGTTCGAACCACCAGAAGCGGTGATCCACTCGGTCGAGACGTAGCCGTTCTGGCCGCCGCAGGTCACCGGCTGCCAGCCATTGGAAGCGGCGCCACGGACCGGCACGGTCGTGCCATCGAAGAGCGTGGTGATGACGTTGTAGCTGGTGCCCGGCCCGATGCGGCAGTTCAGACCGCCACCTGTGCCCGTCACCGTGACGGAACCACTGCTGGTGCCGCCGCCATTGCTGCCACCACCGTTATTCCCGCCGCCGTTACTGCCGCCACCGGAGGTCGTCGACAGGTACTCGGACGAGATGAACCCGTTCTGGCCGCCGCACGTTACGGGCGTCCAGCCACCGGACGAGGCGCCACGGACCGTGACCCGCATCCCTTCGCCGACAACCATGATGACGCCGTTGCTGGTTCCCGCACCGGTGCGGCAGCGGACGCCGTCGCCACCCGTTCCGGTTACCGTCGCGGTGCCCGTTGCCGTGCCACCGTCATTACTGCCACCACCGTTGTTGCCAGTCGGGCTGACGGAGATGTACTCGGAGGAGACGTAGCCGTTCTGGCCGCCGCAGGTTACCGGCGTCCAACCATTCTGGGCCTGGCCGCGCACGGTCACCGCGGTGCCATCGTAGAGAACCGTGATGACGTTGTAGTTGGTGCCCGGCCCGATGCGGCAGTTCAGGCCGTTGCCCGTTCCGGAAACCGACAGCCGACCGCCCGCGTTGATCTGCGCGTCGCTCGCGCCACCGGACCAGAGGTAGTTGATGTTGCCGTAGCCAAGCTGGCCGCCGCAGCCGATCTGGAGCCAGCCGTTGCCGGTGGCCTCGAAGACCTGGACCTTGGTGCCCTCAGCGAGCACCACGATCGTGTTCGCGTTGGAATCCGGCGCCACGCGACAGCGGATGCCATCGCCATTGGTGCCAGTGACTGTCGCCGAACCGATCGCCAGCGACGGATCGAGCGCCGTCGCCTGCCCCTCGACCGGGGTCTCCGTCGCGGCGGCCGTCTCACTGGCAACAGGTGTCGCCGGCGCCTCGGTAGCCGTCTCGGTCTCGGACGGAACCACAACCGGAGTCGAGGGTGCCCCGTTCACCACGGTCTTGTTCGGAGCCTTGGTGGCATCCTCGGTGACGACCTCGGTCGGCTCGACGACCGGCGTACCAGCCGCGTCCTCGACCGGGATATCGGTCACTTCTGCCGTGGCCTCAACCTCGTCGGTCGGAACCGCCGCCGGGGTTCCCGCGTTCTCATCAGCAGGAGCCTTGGTGACATCCTCGGCCGTCGCTTCGGCCGGGGCGTCCGTCGGTCCAGCGGTCTCTTCCGTCGGGACCTCGGTCGGAACGACTTCCTCGGTCGGCGCATCCGTCGGAGTCACGACGTCTTCCGTCGGGACCACTTCCTCGGTCGGCACGTCCGTCGGGACGACGATCTCTTCAGTGGGGACCTCAGTCGGGAGGACGACTTCTTCCGTCGGCTCCTCAGTCACGACCGCCTCGCTGTCGAGGACGATGAAGTAGGCGTTGACGAAGCCGCCGCCGTCACCGTAGTTCACTGGCAAATAGGGAGCGTCACCGGGCCAGACCTTCTCGCCCGTCACTTCCACCCGCTCACCGACATGCAGCCGGCCAAGCACCGCGGCATCGGGCGAAGCCGAGGCGCGGACCGCGAGTCCGTCATCCGGAAACGAGCCGTCGTTGACGTTGACAACAACAACGCCATGGTCGATCGGCTGCGCCCACGGAATCCCGGCGGGCTCCTGTGTCGGTTGTTCAGCGGAAGGTTCGGTGGGGGTGATGTCAGCCTCAGTGGCCGGATCGGTGGAGGGTGAGCCAGCGCCGACAAAAGCGGTGCTCACAAAGCCAACCATGCCGTCTGCGCTGACCTGATACCAGGCGTTGCCTGCATCGTCGTAAAGAGGGCCGTCGAGAATCGTGATTGCGGTTCCCTCGGCCAGGGTGGTGATGGCGGCCGCCTCGGCGCTCGCCTCGGCCCGGAGCGTTGCCCCGTCGCCACCGGTGTTGGTGATAACCATGCCGCCGTCAACCTGCGCGGCGAACGTCATCACCGGCGCAATGAGCGACATGCATAACATGGCCGCCATGGCGATGAAGAGCCCTCGATGAGCTCGCAAAAGGAGTGTAGACAACCCCTCCCCCTCCTGTAGTCGCTAACGACTGAGCAGCCCCTCAGCCGGTCCATCGCTCTCGGGCATCGAACCGCAGAAGCGACCCCGTGCATGCAGGAAGACCATCAAGCCGCATATATCTGTGCGCGATGTCTTCTTGCCTGCCCGAAAGATACGAAGTCCATCTCCTTCGTATTCCCAGACCTCGTTGTCAGCAGGTTGGTGATGGGGCGTGTCGTGAAGTTCGGTCCATCAGGGATGCGGCTCACGCATAGACGCGTCACATCGAGCCGGGTGCCGTCGCCGGGATCTTTCCGCCGACTTCCACCACTCCGCGATTCTTCCGCTCCTCCAAGACGCGCACGCGCAACTGTTACCCGAACGATGCAAGATAGAACCGGTCACACAGGGTAATCATGGAAATCAGGACAGCAATGTCGAGGTTTCGCCCTGTCGTGACCTAGGATGCCTCTCTTGAGAACCATCGAAACGAGAACAATTCACACGCGCCCAGACGTACATACCAGCCAAGTTATGTAACGCCGGGGCCCATCAGACCCTCGGGACACACGGACCATAACAACGCGGGAGACGAGGTGTCAAGCGCGATAGGGAACCGGGGGCGGTCCGTTTGGAGCGCGAACGGTCGCACCTTGGACAATATGTCCAGCTCGCCGGCCCATCCTCGACCCGCTCCGGATCCCTCTGCCGTGACAATTGCCAATCAGTCACGACTTCGATTTTTACGGGAGCCCACGCGACAATCCCCCCTATTTTTCAAGCATTTGGAGCTGCGCACCGGTGTTGCCCCTGTCCACTAGACACACAATTTGCATGCCCGCATGAACGTACACCGCAGGGGATGGCAACCGCAAAAGAGGTCTGTGCCACCCCATCACAAATGCAAGGATCGAAGTCGGGCACGAATGCACAAAATCGGTGGCCGGCTCGTTATCGAGCATCGCCTCAATGATCGAGTGGCTCAATCACGGATGCTCGCCGCCGGAACCGACCACCGAGCCCACCCTGGGCGTCAGACTCGGCATCGCGCCGTTGGGACGTGGCGATGTCCAGCTCCTCCTGTACCTGCTCCAGGCGAACGCGCACGCGCTGCTCGTGGAGATACCAGATATCCCGGTGCAGTGAGGCATCGACCTGGCGAAGCTCCTCGAGCTGGGCATTGAGATCAGACACCCGATACGTGATCTCCCGGTGTGCCTCGTTTGCCTCATCGAGACGCTCATTGAAGCGGTCAGCGCGCTCTTCCAACGCTTGCCGGAGCTGACCGAAACGCGCATCGGTCTCCTGCCGCGCATCATCGTGCATGTCCACCAGCAGGTCGTGGCGCTCGTTCACAATCGTCTGCAGCCGCGTGAGATCCTGCCGCAGGCTCAATTCGCCGGCCCGCAGTTCATCGAGCGTGGGGTCGACATGGACCAGCCCCCGGCGCGTGTTCTCCAGCGTGTCGTAGAGGTGGGCGAGATCAGCGCGCAGCTCATCGAGGCGCGCGCCGTAGCTCTCGGCCACATCCTGCACGTCCGCCGTCCGGCGGCGGGCCTCCTGATCGACGATCTTGATCGAGTCATCGGTGCGCATCACATCGCGACGCAGGCTCTCGACTTCGGAATGCACGCTCTCGATACCATCGCGCAGGCCGTGCGTGATGGCCGTGGTCCGGTCGCCGAGCGCCGAGAGATGCTCGATCATGGTCGCAAGCTCATCGAACCGCTGCTGGTTCTGGCTGCTGTCATCGACCTTGCGCCGCGAGGAATCGAGCAGCTCGGTAACGTGCGCCTGCAACGAGCGAATCGGTCGTGTGCCGTCGTCGATCCGGGCTTCGAGATCCTGCATCATCTGCCGCGTTCGATTCTCGTCGAGGGCCCGCGCCTGCGCTGTCTGCTGGGCCTCCTGCCGGATCTGCTCGATCGAGAGCCGCGTCTGCGCGAGCAGGGATTCCTGCTGCTTGGCCGTTTCCTCCTGCCGCGTGTGACGGCTGGACATCTCCCGCATGGCCTGGCGAAGCTCATCGACCTGCGTCTGCAGCGCCGCAATTCGCGCCTCATCCCGCCGCCGGTCGTCATCCTGCCGCTGCTGGGTGACATTGGTGAGCGAGCGCATGCCGGGCTGGACGTCGGAATCGACGATCTCGTCATCCTGGTTGAATGGTGCGTCTTGCATGGAGTGATTGATCCTTGTCGGGCGAGGTGACGATGGATGAAACGAACCGGCACGCGATCAGGGGACGCGCAAACCAGCGACCGGGGCCAGAGGTGAGTCTCCGGCCCGATGTTGCCGCACGCCGGGCGGGTCGCGACGACACCAAGGATACGAGACTTGAGCGGTTTCAGCAGCCACCCCGTCGACATCCTGATTCAGGATAGAACGTCTGCATTCACCTGAACTGTCATCCTGACGGAAGCGATAAATGACAGGGGAGGCGACAGATGGATGGGAAGGCTCTTTTTTGGACGACGCTGGGCATGGCGACGAGAACATGTGGTTCAACGGTGCGGCTGATCCAGCTCGCCGACGACGGCCACGACGGATGACGCAAGGGCAGCCTGATTGTATCCGCCTTCGAGCACGACCACGAGCCGACCACCACAGAGCTCATCCGCCAGCGCGGCCACCCGCCGCGCGAGCTGCCGGAAGCCCTCCGTCGTCACGTTCATGTTGGCCAGCGGATCGTCACGATGGGCATCGAACCCGGCCGACACGAGGATCAGCTCGGGGCTCGTCGCCCGCACCGCCGGCGCAACCTCACGCTCGAAGACGTCGAGATAGACCCCGTCGTCGCTCCCGGGTGGCAGGGGAAGATTGAGCGTCCATCCCTCACCGGCGCCGATGCCACGCTCCTCTCGCGCTCCGGTTCCCGGATAGAGCGGCCACTGATGAACCGAGCAGAAGAAGACATCCTTCCGGTCGTAGAAGCAATCCTGGGTACCATTACCGTGGTGGACATCCCAGTCGATGATCGCGACCCGGCCGAGACCGCGATCGAGCGCATGCGCGGCGCTGATCGCGATCGTGTTGAGCAGGCAGAAGCCCATCGCGCGGGTGGGTGTGGCGTGGTGACCCGGCGGACGCCCGAGCGCGAACGCTCGTCTGTGGGAAGCACCGGGAGTCAGAACGGCGTCGACCGCGGCAGTACCGGCACCGGCTGCCAGCCGCGCGACCTCGAGCGAGTCGGGCGCGATCATAGTGTCGTGATCGATCCAGGCGCCACCCCGCCCGTTGAGCGACTCCAGCGTGCGAAGCAGCCCCGGTTCGTGCACGCGCAGGATGTCGGTATCGCTCGCGGGAGCGAACGCTGGCAGCGGACGTCCCCGTAGCAGGCCGCTCGTGTTCAAGGCATGCTGGATCGCGAGGTAGCGGCCGGGATTCTCGGGGTGCTCGCCGGTATCGTGACCGGCAAACGCCGGGGACATGAAGAGTGGTGTTGGAAAGTCATGTCCAGGAGCGATGGAACCGGCCATTGGCGGCGTCAGGAGCCGGTTCTCCACGGCGATGGGTCATTCCCCTCGAACGGCGGCCGGACGTGCGAGACGGCGGTGCGATGGGCGGCACTGGACCGGGTGCGAAGGGAGCGGGCGGTGCGGATCGACGTCACGTTCGCGGGGGTGACATGGCGGCCAAAATCGCCCTCGGCGATAACCGGCCGGCGCGTTGAGGGCAACGACGCCATGCTTGCCGGCGATGCCGCTGGCTGCGACAACGTCTGCGGGGGCCGCCGCTGCATGAAGCTGGTCGGCCCCATCCAGCTGTAGACAAGGGCGCCGGCAAATGGAACGCAGAGAATTGCCAGCCCCCAGATCACCTTGTTGTCGCCCCGTACACGGGGTCGACGCCAGAGATCACGAAGGGCATAGGCCATGAGCGTGTATTGGGCAACACCACCCAGCATGATCAGGATGGCGAGAGCAATTGTCTGCACCATGGTTCCTTTGCCGAACGCCTGGAACACGTTAGCCGTGTCCGTCGTGAGGGTACTACCCGCACGGGCCATCCCCTATTGTACGCGTTCCATCATCTGCTCGCGATTGTACGTGCGGGTCAATTCCCGGCGGGCGTGATGTAGTCCTGGACAACATACCCGGCATCGCCGCTTCCAGCGACCGTCACCGGATACCAGCGGTATCCATCCGCCTCCACCGGTTCTCCTGTTATGGCAAGTTCCGTGCCCTTCCGAAGCTCGGCCACGATCTCGCCATCGGCCTTCGGTTCCTTCCGCAGGTTCACCGGGGAATCGTTGACCGTTACCGTATCGCCCACGGCAACATTGAGCGCCGTGGCTTCGGTGCTCTCGCGGGTCGGTGCCGCGGTCTGGCCAGCACCGCCATCCAGCGAGACGTACCGCGGCGCGTCGGCGACGACAGATGGCATCACCCGCACCATGAGGTTGGCGACAAACGGGCGCAACTGGAACACCGTCCAGCCCTCTCGCGAGGCACCGGGCAGTACCTCCCGGCTCAGGTCGGGATCGGGTGCCGTCAACGCCATGATGCTGTTCCACGGCTCCCCGGTCTCATCGACGAGCTCCAGCGCGTTCGGCGAGAAGAAGGCCGGATGCGCGCCGAGATTGGTGACCCGGGCGTAGACACCGTACCAGGTGCTGACATCGTCGCCGGAATCGCCAAGCGCCCGCAGCCGGTAATCCGACATCTCATAGATCCCCTGCCCCTGATCCGTCTTCAGGATCGTGACGGCCCAATCGCCTGCGCGCACCGCCTGGTTGATCGCGGCGGGAGCGCCCGGATCGCTGCCGGCATTCTCATCGGGCGCGGCGTCCGGCGAAAACTGGGGCAATGCCGCGCCCTCGGCCAGCGCCAGGACCGCGTTCGCCCAGTTTCCCGCCAGCACCGCGCTGTCATACCAGAGCGTTGCCGCAGCGGCGTCATCGACCACGAGCGGAATCCAGCCCTCCAGCACACCGCCCGCATCGACCGTTCCCTGCAGCGCGGGATCCGGTATGACCATGCTCACCGGTCGCCGCAGGATGCCATCGGTCCCGGTCGCCGCAAAGTCGGCGAGGTTGAGGATGGCAGTGGTGTCGCTCGTGTTCTCAGCGCGCACATGGGCAAGCAGGTAGATCAGGCCGGCGGGCGCTTCGGGATTGCCACTGTTGGTCTGGGCAACGCGCGAGGCGGCCTCATCCCCCGCAACAACCTCCGTGACCGTCAGCCCCCACGGCCCGGCAGTAGCGGTCTGGCCCAAGGCCGTCACAGTTGTCGTTGTGGAATCCTGTTGCCGAACCTGCATGTGCTGTCCCTCGCAATGATCGTTGTGCGTGCCGGATTTCATGGCGGCGAGCGTCCCGGGATGCGACCTCGCCGCCATCAAGGCGCGTGATTTTTTGCACGTTCTTCCTTAATAGACGTCTCAACGCGGACGGCGGAACCTCCCCGCCGTCCGGCATGCACCATAGTACCGCCTTCCACCAAATCGAACGGAGCCCCGAAGGTAACCAGACTCCGAATGTGTGGGTGGAGTGATCCAATCGCGAAACCGTTGCGTCTTACCGGGCAGGACGCCGCTCGTGGTGAGCGGCGGATCTCCCCTGAGGGCGTTACGCAACGCAACCTCCGCCGGGAGACCGACACACGGTACCGGCTCGTGCCGGTCCACATCCGGAAAGGACGGCGCAGGATGCGTTCACAGTCGATGCAGCAGCTCTTTCTCAACGCGGTTCGGGAACAGCGCACGATGGGAGTCACCGGTGGTCCGGCGACCAGGAACCTGCTCGCGGCGCAGGATACGTTCACGGATGATATCGATGTCCTCAACTATGCGTTGACGCTCGAGCACCTGGAAGCGGCGTTCTACAAGCTCGCCGCCAATTACCAGTTCGGCAACGATGCCTTCGGTCAACCGATCGGCGACCGCCTGATGGAAATCGGCGCCCACGAGGATGCGCATGTCGAGACCCTGACCAAGGTGATCTCCGATCTGGGCGGGGAGCCGGTCGCCGCGGCCGGGTATGACTTCGGCGTCACCGATGCCAACAGCTTCCTGGCGACGGCCGCGGCGGTCGAGAACCTCGGTGTCGCCGCTTATGACGGGGCCGGCGCCTCGATCCAGAGCCCGGACCTCCTGACGGCGGCCGGATCGATTGTCGCGGTCGAAGCCCGCCACGCGTCGTATCTCAACCTGATCACCGGCACGAGCCCGTTCCCGGCCGCCGTCGAGACGCCGAAGTCGAAGTCCGAGGTGCTTGAAGTCGCCGGGCCGTTCATCGTCTCCGGCAACTAGAGCCGATGAAAACCGTAGCGGCGAACCACCAGCTAGTCTGCGCCATCGGCCGCACCACCAGGCCGATATGGTGAGCCGGTATCCGGCTGCGCCGGATGGGTCAGACAAGCTGACCCGCTACGGGTCGTCGCCGCCCTTTCGGATCGCCGCGCGTCTTCCGGAAGACTCACCTGTCCGTACGGGTCGACCCGTGTGTCGACCCTCCACCCCTCACAACACAGGAGAACATGACATGGCCATTCAGGATCGTCCAAATTACGAATCGATGCTGCAACGCGCAATGAATGCGCGCCTACACCCCCTCTCCCGCCGCAGCCTCGTCCGCACCTCCGCCCTCGCCGGGGCAGGGCTCGCCGCCATCAACATCACCGGCATCGCGGCCGCCCAATCGGGCGAGGCGACGCCCGCCATAGGCACGATGAGCTCCGGCGAATCCCCCTTCACGAGCGATGTCGACGTGCTCAACTACGCGCTGAAGCTCGAACATCTTGAGCACGCGTTCTACCGCGATGGACTGGCGATGCTCGGCGTCGACGGCTTCACCACGCTCGGGTTCCAGCCTGGCGTTTTCGATTTCCTGAGCGAGATCGGCGCCCATGAAGCGGCGCATGTCGAGACTCTGACCGGTGTCATCAGCCAACTCGGCGGCGAGCCGGTGGCGGAAGCAACCTACGACTTCGGCTACACCGACGCCGCCGGGTTCCTGAAGGTCTCCCAGGCGCTGGAGGATACCGGCGTCAGCGCCTATCAGGGTGCCGCCCAGTACCTGATGGACAACGGCGACCTGCTGACCGCCGCGTTGACCATCCACGGTGTCGAGGCGCGGCACGCCGCCTACGTCGCGGTCCTCAACGCCGCCGATCCCTTCCCGGCAGCGGTCAATCCCACCCTGACGCCGGCGGAGGTGCTCGACATCGCCACGCCGTTCATCACCTCGGGCTCGTAGGCGTCGTCCTTCGTCGTCCACCATGCTCACCGGCAGCGAGCCCATCGATTCGTCCGCCTCCCTTCCTCGCCGGCCTCACCCCCATGAGGCTGGCGCACGAGGCCCACGCTCTGCTCGTAGAGTGTGGGCCTCGTGCATTGTGCGTGGCGATTCCCTCTACCTCGCGCGCCTGCCGGCGCTTCTTGACAGACCACGAACACATCGGCACGATACGGAACAACTGGGCCGCAGACGCTGATCGTTCGTTCACAGGAGGGACCGGATGCCGAGCCCGACTCAACCAACCCGGGCCGGAGGATCGCCCTTGCTGGCAATCAGCAGCTTGCCGGTCGCGGCGGCGGTGCTGGTCGCGCTCAACGGGCTCTATATCCTGCTCGTCGCCTTCGGCAACATCACCGATTTCGACACGAACCGGGCCTTCGTCCAGCATGTGCTCGCGATGGACACGACGAACTTCGGCGCCGATCCCGGCACCAATCTCGATCCAGATGTGATGTGGCGGGCCATCACCAATTCGACGCTGCAGGATATCGCCTACGTCGGCATCATCGTCTGGGAGAGCGCCACCGCGCTCGTCCTCATCGCCGCCGTGATCTTCTGGATCCGCGAGCGCGACACCGGGTTCCGGACCGCGCGTGCGCTCTCGACGATCGGGCTCCTGATGCTGATCGCGCTCTTCCTGGGCGGGTTCATCGCCATCGGCGGCGAGTGGTTTCAGATGTGGAAATCGACCGCCTGGAACGGGATCGATGCGGCGTTCCGCAACGCCATGCTCGCAATCGGGGCGCTCATCGTGGTTCACCTGCCATCGACCTCCTGGGAAACCGGGCATCTGCACGCCGACAGCAGGACATAGCACTTCTCCGGGACGCCTGTCGGCAGGCCCTACCGCTCCCCCCGGAACGATTCCTGCACGACATTCCAGCTGATGAAGCGCACCACCGTCCGGTCATCAGGTGACCGGAACCGAGTACAATCCTGAACCTGTAAGCAATACGACGCCGCTCCCTGTCTCCTGACGGCGGGAGCGATCCTCCACGGGAAGGGAACCTGCGTGACCGACCACACTCCACCATTCGTTGTCGATAGCCACCATCACCTCTGGGATACGACCAAGCGCGACTTCGGGTGGCTGCGGAACCTGCCGGCGATCAACAAGCCATTCCTGCCGGAAGACATGCGCCCGCTCCTCGAGGCGGCCGGGGTCGATGCCACCGTGCTGGTGCAGACCATCGCGGATCTCGATGAGACGCGCGAGTTCCTGCAGTTCGCCGCCGACACCGACTACATCGCGGGCGTCGTGGGGTGGGCCGATCTTACCGACCCGAACATTGACGGCATCCTTGCCGACCTGAAGAGCGGGCCGAACGGTCAGTACCTGGTCGGCATTCGCCACCTTGTGCACGACGAGGCCAACCCGGACTGGCTGCTGCGCTCGGATGTGCAGCACGGACTTGGCGCGCTGGCGGAGGCCGGTCTCGTCTACGACGCGCTGGTCCGGCCGCTCCAGTTGCCGAGCGCAATCACCGTGGCCCGTGATTTCCCGCATCTCAGGATCGTGGTCGATCACATCGCGAAACCGCCGATCGCGAGCGGCGAGCTGGAGCCGTGGGCCAGCATGATGCGCGAGTTCGCCGGGCTGGAGAACGTCGCGTGCAAGCTGTCCGGGATGGTGACCGAGGCCGATCCGGACTCGTGGACGCCGGTCGATCTCAAGCCGTACGTGGCGACGGTGGTCGAGATCTTCGGGCCAGAGCGCCTCATGTATGGATCCGACTGGCCGGTCTGCCTGCTGGCGGCCGACTACCAGCAGGTCATCGACGCCCTGCGGACCGTGCTGACCGATCTCGATGTGCTGACGCCCGAGGCGGAAGCGTCCATCTTCGGCAACACGGCGATCCGGTGGTACGGGCTCGATCTCCCGACCCCGGTGAGCACGCCAGCCGGCTGAGAAGGCGTCACCAAAAGCGATCCTTACGCCGGGCGCGATGAAGACTGTGCGACAGGCGGTCGTGCTCAGGACGAGGCGATGGGCGGAGCAATGCTGCTCCGCCCATCGCCTCTTTGTCATTTCAGCTGCGCGTCGGAGCGAAGTCGAGACATCTCTCGATGCGTTGCCGACGCGATTCGTGCGTGGTCACGCCCTAGTGGTGTGTCAGGCATCACACGCTTCCTCCTCGTCATTTCTCGACGTCGCTCGAAATGACGGGTGGAGAAGGCGCCACTCTAACGTAACGACGGGGAAGGTGGATGTCAGCCTGTACACCGCTCCCCGGCATTTCTTTCAGGCTTGCCGGGCCTCATACGGCGCCGATCGGTACGTCGTGAGCCAGTGTGCGTGCATCAGGTTGGCCTCCCCAATCGCAGCCATGTCTCGCAGGAGCGAGAGCGCGCTGGCATGCCGCGTGCATTAAGGGAGAGCACCGGACCCGCCAGTAGCCGGATAGTTCCTTCCGTTGCCTCCCGCAGCGGATGACCAACGAAGTAGGGGAAATTGCGCAATGGCCCTGGAAACACCACGCGACCTGTTTTTGCACGAGCTCTCGGACACCATGAGTGCCGAGCATATCGTCTTGCAGATGCTGGGTGATCTCGAATCCGAGTCCGGAAACGACGATGTCAAGGAAGCGGTCAAGCACCATCAGGATGAGACCAAGCAGCAGATCGAGAATCTGGAGAAGGTCTTCAAGCTCCTCGATGCCAAGCCGGAAAAGACCACGTGCCACGCCGCCGAAGGGCTGAAGAAGGAGCACGATTCCCTCAAGGAGGAGAAGCCGTCTCCCCTTGTGCTCGAAGTGGGGAACCTCGCCGGTGCCGCGAAGACCGAACACTACGAAATCGCCAGCTACAACCTGCTGATCCAGATGGCCAAGGATCTGGGCGAATCGGACGCCGCCGACCTGCTCAAGGAAAACCTGGATCAGGAAAAGGAGATGGCACGCAAGGTGGAATCCCTCGCCCGCCAGGTCGGGATGGACGTAAAGAAGGAAGTCAAGGAGCTCGAGAAGGCCAACGCCTGATCAACCGCTCCGAACAGACGAAGGGAGGAACGCGCGCGTTCCTCCCTTCGTCTGTTCCAAGGTACACTCGCGGCCCATCGTCGCCGTCGGCGCGCCAGCCTGACCGGCAATGGCCGTGAAGACCGCAGCGCGTAATCAAACCACCCCGCACGACGGGCCGGGTCACCTACGGCGTCGATGAAACGCGCGATTCGGGAGGCGGCGCATCACACGGCTCGATGTGCCAGATCGTCTCGGCACCGCCGTTCCAGACGAGTTCCGCGAGAAAATCGGCCAGCTCACCCGCCGCCACGTAATAGCTGTTCTCGTGCGGGATGACGATCTTCTCGGTTTCCAGGCGCGTGACCACCCGGTAATAGGGAGGACGCAGCCGTTCGGCCTCGGCCAGGGGCTCGGCGTGACGGTAGTGGTAGCGGCTCCCCCGGGCGGCGCTTACCCAGTCGACATCGGCCCAGCCGCTGCCATCGGGATTGTCGGGGATCCACAGCTCCTGGTATTTCCGATCCTCATCGGAGATGCCGTCCATCAGCGCATCTCCAGGCCACGATACTGCCCCTCATAGCTGAGCAGCGGATCGTCGGTGTCCGGTCCAAGGTCGCCATCGAGGATGCTGGCAATGACAAGGATGTGGTCGCCCTGCGGCGAGCGATCCGTGACCCGGCAGCGGCACCAGCCCAACGCACCGCGCAGCACTGGCAGGCCACCCCCCACCGGATCGAATGGAATGCCGCCGAATGCCGTATCGGGTACCGGCGCCCGACCGGCGAAGCGCTCCGAGAGAAACTCCTGGTCGCGATCAAGGATCGAGAGCGCGAAGATCCCGTCATCGCCCAGCAACTCATGGAAGGTGCCGCTCTCGTCCAGGGCGAGCGCCACCAGCGGCGGATCGAGCGAGAGCATCATCAGCGAGCTGATGGCGACACCCCGCAGATCGCCGGATGCTGTGCGAACTGTGGCGACGGCGACCCCGGTCGGCCAGCGCCGACGCAAATCCCGCGCGAAATCGGCGACGCTACGCGCTCCCTCGGCGCGATTCGTGCGCCGGCCGCCGAAGACGATGCCACCACCGGAGGTCGTGGGGACATCGTTGCCGTCTCCCGATCCCGGATCGGCGCGATGCTCACTCATCGACCCGGCGCTCCAGGTCTTCCAGCACAGTGCGGGCATATTCAACGATCAGGTCGAAGGCGTGGTCATACGCGATGTTGCGCGTGCCGCCGGAGCGATCGCGCACGGCGATGAACAGGTCCCCATGCAGGTGAAAGTGACGCCAGGTCTCGGCGGAGGGCTCGAGCTGGACCTTCAACATGACCGCGATGTCGTCCGGCGTGAGCTGATCGAGCCGTTCCTTGATCGCGGTCAGTGGCAGCCGCTCGTCCTTGAACTGCTGGATGAGGCGCAGGCGCAGGAGGTGGTCGGAATCGTACGTCGCCGATGGTCCCCGCCCGTAGGCGGGCTGGAGCAACCCCTCCGCGATGTAATAGCGGATGGTGCGCGCGCTGAGCCCCACCTCGCGTTCGAGATCGCTGATCGTGTAGCGGGCGGGACGGGGCTTCTCGTATCGGGGAACGCTGCTGGGCGGCAGCCGGTGCTTCTCGCTCACGTCGGTCTTTCCGGGATCGCTTCCTGGTGGCTCGAATGGAGTCGCAATCGCGCTACCGTGATCGCGAGCCACATCTTTGCGGGCAGCGGGCATTCGGCACGCATCGACTCGTTCATACTGGATGTAGCATAAATGAGATTCCGCATTCGCGGTCGCACGGTTCGCTCTTCTGAGGGGTGGGATGGACGCACAGGCGCTGGTCTGGTTCGGGATTGGGGGCGGGGCGGCAGTCTTCGCCTGCTCGCTGCTCTATCAGCGATACGTCAAGAAGACGGCGGTCGCGATGCAATCGCGCGGGGCGTTCGCGATGTTCGCGCTGCTGATGTTCATCTTCGCGCTCGGTGCGATCGCGGCGGGGCTCGTGGCCGCCGCCTGATCGCGGTTCGGCCCTTTCCAACGGTATGCGAGAATGGATCAGGCAGGGGCGTCGTTCGCGGTTACAGCGGAATTCGACATGGTCGCGAGGATCCGTAGCGGGTCAGCTGGCCTGCCCCATCCGGCGAAGCCGGATACCGGCCCCATGCGCGCCGCGACGGCTTCGAACCCGGCCCTGACACCCGGTTATCGGTTGAATGCACGTCATCCCTTCGCGTTCTCCACTGCATTCAGGAATAGCGCTCCATGACAGCTCTCCGCGCCGCAGGGCGCTTTCTCCGGCGATACGGCACGATCGTCTGGCTCGCGATCCTTCTCCCGCTGGCCGTCTGGTTCGGCTACCGGCAGCGCGCGGATCTCGCGAAGACGTGGGATCTCATGCTGCACGCGAACCCCGGCTGGATCGTCAGCGTGCTCGTGCTGGAGGTGATCGCCTTCGTCCTGATGGCGGCCGTCTACGGACTCGTGCTGCGGCACATGGGTCATGCGGTGCGGCTCTCCCTGCTCGTCAACATTCACCTGCAACGGGTGGTTGTAGGCGCGGTGACGCCCATGGGCGGCCCTTCGTCGGTGGTCGTCTTCGTTCACCGCCTGCGCCAGCGGGGAATCAAGCCGTCCGACTCACTGCTGGCGGCGGCGATCAAGAGCGTGACGGGACATGTCGCGTTCCTGCTGCTCCTGCTTCCGGCCCTCCTGCTCCAGGATCCCACGCCCCTCATGCTCCTGAGCGCGGCCTCCATCTCCGTGCTGGTGATCGCGATGGCCACCGGTCTCCGGCTGGTGCTGCGCCGGCAGAAGCCACCCGCCTTCATCCTCCACCGCCTGCCCCGGCGGGGATTGCGGTTGCTGGCCCAACTGCGACAACACGAGATCCGCATTCGCGCGCTGATCCTGCCCTTCGCCTATTCGCTCGTCATCAAGGCGAGCGGTGTGCTGACCCTCTGGTTCTGCCTGCGGGCCGTCGGGTTCCACGGCGGGTTTGGTATCGCGCTGACGGCCTACGTGATCGGCATCATCTTCGGCGTGATGGCACCGGTCTTCCAGGGTTTCGGGATCGTCGAGATCGGGATGGCGGTGGCGCTCCAGAAGATGGGCGTGCCGGCGCCGATGGCGGTCGGCGCAACCCTGCTCTCCCGGATGATGGGCTTGTGGGTGCCGCTCTCGATCGGCATTCTGGTGCAGTTCGCAGACGCGATGTGGGCGCGGTGGCGGGCCAGGATGGCGCCGTCGCTGGTGTTGTAGGGACCGCTGCACGCAGGGCGCATTGTGTCCACTCATCCCCCTGTGGCCAACAGGCGGAACATCGCCTGATCTGCGAGAAGAGGCGCTGCGCCGCGTTCTTGCCGCGCATGCGATAATTGAATGTGGTTCTCTGGGGCGCGGGCATTCGCATTGCGAGGCGGATTGCCGACCATTTTCGCATGATTCTGGGCGCTTCCCCATATCCATCCACGCATGTTGTGATCAAGCCATCAGCGACGAGCCTTCGCGCGGTTATCAAGGAGGATAACGTGGTTACCGCCACATCCCAACAGCAACAGACCGATCTCGAAACCGCTTCCATCAACGCGATCCGCACGCTCTCCATCGATGCCGTGCAGGCGGCGAATTCCGGGCATCCGGGTCTGCCGCTCGGCGCCGCCCCCATGGCGTACGTCCTGTGGCAGGAGTTCCTCAAGCACAATCCGCGCGATCCGCAGTGGCCCGACCGCGACCGCTTCGTGCTCTCGGCCGGCCACGGCTCGATGCTCATCTACTCGCTGCTGCATCTCACCGGCTACGATGTCTCGCTGGAGGATGTGAAATCCTTCCGCAAGCTCGGCTCGAAGACGCCGGGGCATCCGGAGCGCGGGCACACACCGGGCGTCGAAGTGACAACCGGTCCGCTGGGCCAGGGATTCGCCAACGGTGTCGGGCTCGCCGCGGCCGAGGCATTCCTCGCGGCGAAGTACAACCGGCCGGGTCACGAGATCGTCAATCACTACACTTGGGGCATCGTCTCCGACGGAGATATCTCCGAGGGCGTGGCCTTCGAGGCCGCGACCATCGCCGCGAACCTCAAGCTCGGCAAGATCATCTACCTCTACGACCAGAACCACATGACGCTGGCCGGCACGGCGAACATCACGATGAGCGAGGATGTCGCCGCCCGGTTCGAGGCGCTGGGCTGGCATGTGCAGTCGATCGACGGCATGGACACGGCGGCGGTTCGTGCGGCCCTGCAGGCGGCGCGCGACGAGACCGAGCGCCCGAGCCTCATCTGCGCCCGGACCATCATCGGCTATGGCTCGCCCAACAAATCCAACACCTTCGGCGTCCACGGCTCCCCGCTGGGTGCCGACGAGGTGACGCTGACGAAGGAATATCTCGGTGTGCCGACCGAGCCGGCCTTCTACGTGCAGGACGATGCCGCGGCGCACTTCCGCGAGGCGATCGACCGCGGCAACGCCTCGGAGCAGGCGTGGCAGCAGCGCTTCGATGCCTACAAGAAGGAGTTCCCGGCCGAGGCGGCCGAACTCGAGCAGGCGCTGGCGGGCGAACTGCCGGCGGGGTGGGACGCCGATATCCCGGTCTGGGAGAAGGGCAGCAAGCCGGTCGCGACCCGCAAGGCGTCCGGCGAGGTCATGAACGCCTTCTTCCAGAACCTGCCGACCTTCATCGGCGGTTCGGCCGACCTCAATCCCTCGACCAATACGGCGCTGAAGAACGGCGGCGATTTCCAGAACCCGCAGACGGTTCACAAAGACGCGCAGGGTGATGTCGGAGGGCCACGTGACTACACCGGCCGCAACATCCATTTCGGCATCCGCGAGCACGCGATGGGCAGCATCGTCAACGGGCTCGCGGCGCACGGAGGGATCATCCCCTACTCCGCGACCTTCCTCGTCTTCTCCGACTACATGCGGCCGCCGATCCGGCTCGCGGCGCTGAGCCACCTGCACTCGATCTTCGTCTTCACGCACGACAGCATCGCGGTCGGCGAGGACGGGCCGACCCACGAGCCGGTCGAGCAGACGATGTCGCTGCGCATGATCCCCGGTCTCTCCGTCTTCCGCCCGGCGGATGCGAACGAGACGGCCGAGGCGTGGCGACTCGCCGTTGCACGCAAGCAGGCGACGGTGCTGATCTTCTCGCGACAGGATCTGGCGATCCTTGACCCGGCAGCGGTCAAGGGCAATGTCGACAAGGGCGCGTACATCCTGAGTGATACGCAGGGGCAGCCGGATGTCGTGCTCCTGGCGACCGGGTCCGAGGTTGAGCTCTCGCTGATGGCGAAGGACCTGCTGGCCGAGCACGGGGTGCAGGCACGGGTCGTCAGCATGCCGAGCTGGGATCTCTTCGATGCCCAGCCCGCCGACTACCGGGAGCAGGTGCTGGGGCCGAAGGGCACGGCGCGCGTCTCGGTCGAAGCGGGCGTAACGATGGGCTGGGCCCGGTACACCGGCGGCAACGGCGCGCACGTCGGGATGGATTCCTACGGCGCCTCGGGGCCGGGTACAGAGGTGCTCAAGCACTTCGGCTTCACGAAGGAACATGTCGCGGCGACGGCATTGCGGTTGCTCGGTAACACCGATCTGGCGGACGAGCTCGACAAGGAGTTCATGGAGGGCCAGGTCGCGGGCACGCAACCGTCCGGCAGCGAGGGACATTCATAAGCATGCGGAGCGAACTGGCCGGGCGACCCCGGTCAGTTTCGCGTTTTGCCGGCACGTGTTTTGCCGGGTACACACAGGTTTGCGACGACGCGAGAAAAGGATCCGATCATGAGTTCCAAGAATTTCAGTGACCTGCTGGCGCAGGGTCAGAGTGTCTGGCAGGACGATATCAGCCGGCAGATGTTGCAGAACGGCAAGCTCGCCGAGCGCATCGAGACCGTGGGGATCCGGGGTGTCACCTCGAACCCGACGATCTTCCAGAAGGCAATTGCCGGCAGCGACGCCTACGACGAGGAGATCAAGTCGCTCCTTGGTGAGGGCAAGAGCGCCGCGGAAATCTTCCAGACAGTTGCCGTCAAGGACATCCAGGACGCCTGCGATCTGTTCCGGCCGATCTACGACAGCAGCAACGGCGAGGACGGCTTCGTCTCGATCGAGGTGCTGGCGGAGCTGGCCCGCGACACACAGGGCACGATCGAGAACGCGCGCGTGCTGTGGAAGGCTGTCGACCGCCCGAACCTGATGGTGAAGGTGCCGGGCACCGACGAGGGCGCGCCGGCCATCGAGACCCTGCTCACCGAGGGCATCAACATCAACATCACCCTGCTCTTCTCGATTGCGAACTACGAGCGCGTGGCGCAGGCATACATCAATGCGCTCGAGGCGCGGAAGGCGAAGGGTGAGCCGATCGACCGGCTGGCATCGGTCGCGTCCTTCTTCGTGAGCCGCGTCGACACGCTGGCCGACAAGAAGATCGATGAGAAGCTGGCCGCCGGTGGCGACCAGACGATGGGTCTGGAGCAGCTCAAGGGCAAGGTCGCCGTGGCGAATGCGCAGCTCGCCTACGAGAAGTTCGAGGAGCTCTTCAACAGCGACCGCTTCAAGGCGCTGGCGGATGCCGGCGCGCGCGTGCAGCGTCCGCTCTGGGCGAGCACCGGCACCAAGAACAAGGCCTACAGCGATGTGCTCTACGTCGAGACGCTGATCGGCCCGCACACGGTCAACACGATGCCCCTGGCGACGATGGAAGCCTTCCTCGATCACGGCACGGTCGCCCGCACGGTGGATGCCGACTACGACGCGGCGCACGGCGTGATCGACGACCTGGCAGCGGCTGGCATCTCGCTCGACGAGATCACGAAGCAGCTCGAGAACGACGGCATCGATGCGTTCGTGAAGTCGTACGACGATCTGCTGGCGGGCGTGCAGGGCAAGCGGGAGGCGCTCGCCGCCGCGGATTAGCGATTCGTAAGAGACGATTGGTCATTCGCAGGGTGCGACATAAAGTCGCACCGATGGCCCGGAGGGCCATATCGCCGGGCGCGGCGATGGTGGGGCTTCCCGGCAACCTCGCGCTGACGGGGTTGCCGGGAACGACAAACTCGGTGAGCGGCAAACGACAGAGATGTATCGGTCGAAAACGGCGATGAGGCCGGAAGATGAGGAAGAAGTGCGCACATGAGCAGTGAGTCGCAAGAGCAGCGTCACGTCGGCGTTGTCGGCATGGCCGTCATGGGTGAGAACCTCGCGCTGAACCTGGAGCGAAACGGGTTCGCACCGGCCGTCTACAACCGAACGGCGAGCGTGACCGAGCGGGTACTCGCCACGTCGGGCAAGGGCACCGATCTCCTGGGCACGTACAGCATCGAGGAGTTCGTGGGGGCGCTCGCGCGGCCCCGGCGCATCCTGCTGATGGTGAAGGCGGGCGCCCCGGTCGATGCCGTGATCGCGGAGCTCACGCCCTATCTCGAACCGGGCGATATCCTGATCGATGGTGGCAACTCGTTCTTCCACGACACCGAGCGCCGGTCGGCCGAGATCGACAAGCTGGGCTTCAACTTCGTCGGCATGGGCGTCTCCGGTGGTGAGGAAGGCGCGCTCTGGGGGCCCAGCCTGATGCCCGGCGGCCCGGCTGAGGCGTACAAGGAACTCGAGTCGATGCTGGTCGCGATCTCCGCGAAGTCGGATTCAGGACCGTGCGTCACCCACATCGGCCCCGGCGGCTCCGGCCATTACGTCAAGATGGTCCACAACGGCATCGAGTACGGCGATATGCAGCTGATCGCCGAGACGTACGACATCATGCGGCGCGCGCTGGGGATGTCGGCCGCTGAGATCGGCGATGTCTTCGCTCGCTGGAACGAGGGCAAGCTCAACTCCTTCCTGATCGAGATCACGGCCACGGTGCTGGAGTACATCGATGAGGAGACCGGCAAGCCGCTGGTGGACGTCATCGCCGACCAGGCGGAGCAGAAGGGCACCGGCCGCTGGACGAGCCAGAGCTCGTATGAGCTCGGCACCCCGACGCCGGTCATCAATGCCGCCGTCAACGCGCGCAGCCTCTCCGCGCTGAAGGAGAAACGGGTTCGCGCCAGCAAAATCCTGCACGGCCCCGACACCAGCAACCTGCCGACGCTGGATCGCGATGCCCTGATCGACGCGCTCGAAGATGCGCTCTACTTCGCGAAGATCTCCTCCTACGCGCAAGGCATGGCGCTGCTGCGGTCGGCCTCCAATGATTACAAGTGGAACCTGAACCTATCGGAGATCGCACGGATCTGGAAGGCGGGGTGCATTATCCGCGCCAAGCTGCTGGATCCGATCATGGCCGCCTTCAACCGCGACCCGAACCTGGACAACCTGCTGCTGGATCCCTACTTCGCCGATGCCATCAACAGCACCCAGGCCGCCGTTCGCACCGTCCTGCGCACGGCACTGGAATACGGCATTCCCACGCTGGCGCTGAGCACGGCCCTCGGGTATGTCGACAGCTACCGGCAGGAGTTCCTGCCCGCCAACCTGATCCAGGGGCAGCGCGACTTCTTCGGGGCACACACCTACAGGCGGCTGGACAAGCCCGGGATCTTCCACACCGAGTGGGCCGCAGGCGAGCCCAAGGCGAAGTCGGAAGCGGGCGGCCGCGAGGCGTGGGCCGATAGCGACGGGAAGAGCGATCGGTCGCCCATTCCCGCGAAGGCGCCCGCAGGCGTAGGCGATCACGTGATCCAGCCATCCGAGCATGAGTCCCTGGAGACGGACGCGGAGGACAAGGGCGAGCGCACGCCACACGCGGCGCACAAGGCGGAGTACTAATCGCGCCAGGCGGGGAACGAACGTGGCGGCCATCGCGCCGCCACAGCTCGCCAGCGGCGGCGGCCGTGGAATCCAAAATGCAAGGCGATCGTCAACACGGCCAAATGCGCCATCCGGCGCGACGGTGCGCCGGAACACGATGTCTCGCTCGCGCTCAAGGCTCCGTGAACAGCGGTCATCCCTCCCATGCCATGGATGGCACAGATGCCGGTCGCACCGCGCAGCCCTGCGTCCGCGCCTGCCCCTTCCGCCGACAATTGGGAGTGGTCATGGCGGATTAGACTGTACCTTGGCAATCGCGGCTCACACCGGGATTGGCTCGCCAGCTCGCATCTTTGCACCATAGGACACGATATGCCTGGTATCCAGCAAGCCCATCCTCCCGTCATCTCGCCGCTCGATGGCGTCGACGACGCCGATCACGTCGGTCATCAATTCGATCTCGCCGAGGAGCTCGCTCAGCAGAAGCAATCGAACCCGCTCCGGGCCGGGTTGCAACTGGAGCGGGTCCCCGCCCCCTGCGTGATGGTCATCTTCGGCGTCACCGGCGATCTCACCGCCCGCAAGCTCATGCCCTCGCTCTACGACCTGGCGGTCGGGCATCCCCTGCCGGAGGGCTTCTCGATCGTCGGCGTCTCCCATCGCGATTGGGATGATGAGGTCTTCCGTCGCGAGATGCACGAGGCCGTCAAGAAGGGGGCGCGCGCGCCCGTCACCGACGAAGCCTGGGATCTCTTCGCGAAGGGTCTTTTCTATGTAAAGGGCTCCTTCGACGACGATGCGGTCTACACCGAGCTCAAGCAGCGACTTGAGGCGATCGACGAGGAGCGCCGGGCGCAGGGCAACCGCCTGTTCTATCTCGCCACCGCGCCGACGTTCTACGGCCCCATCATCGAGCGGCTGGGCGCCTCGGGCCTCGGCAAGCGGCAGGATATCTACTACGACCGGAACCGGAGCTGGAACCGGATCGTGATCGAGAAGCCGTTCGGTCGCGATGTCGAGAGCGCACGAGCGTTGAACGCCGAGATCGCCGCCGTCTTCTCCGAGCGCCAGATCTACCGGATCGATCACTACCTCGGCAAGGAAACGGTGCAGAACGCGCTCGCCTTCCGGTTCGCGAACACGCTCTTCGAGCCGGTCTGGAACCGGCAATACGTCGATCACGTCCAGATCACCGTTGCCGAATCCATCGGCGTCGAGGGTCGCGGCGCCTACTACGAAGAGGCGGGGGCACTGCGCGACATGGTCCAGAGCCACATGCTGCAGCTCCTGGCCGTGATCGCGATGGAACCGCCGGCCCTCTTCAATGGCAACGCCCTGCGCGACGAGAAGGTGAAGTTGCTGCGCGCAGTTGTTTCCCCCAGCGGCGACAAGGTGGCCGAGAAGACCGTGCGCGGCCAGTACGAATCGGGCTTCCAGGCTGGACGCCCGGTCGGCGCCTACCGCGACGAGCGCGGCGTGAAGCCAGGCTCCCGCACCGAGACCTACGCGGCGATGGAGCTGGAGATCGAGAACTGGCGCTGGGCGGGGGTTCCCTTCTATCTGCGCACCGGCAAGCGTCTTCCCCGCCGCGTGACCGAGATCGCGGTCGAGTTCAAGCAGGTGCCGCACCTGATGTTCCAGTCGATCGGCGATGTCGATCTCTCCCCGAACGTCATCACCATGCGCATCCAGCCCGACGAGGGGATCGCCCTCAAGTTCGCGGCCAAGGTGCCAGGACCGTCCATGCAGCTCCGGCCGGTGCGCATGGACTTCCTCTACGGCCAATCGTTCGGAGAGGCGGGACCGGATGCCTACGAGCGCCTGCTGCTCGATGCGATGCTGGGCGACCCCACCCTTTTCGCGCGGCGCGACGAAGTCGAGACGGCGTGGATGCTGATGCAGCCGATTCTCGATGGCTGGGATGAGCAGGCTGTGCCGGTCTATCCCTACGAATCGGGAACGTGGGGGCCGAGCAAGGCAGATGCGATGCTGCGCCGCGCCGGGCGCGAGTGGCGTCGCCCTTAGGCGCTCCCGCCCCAGCGCAACTCGCACACCGAAGGAGCGCCATAGACAGCGCTCCTTTTCCCGCGCCAAGGAGACGTGATTATGGCGATTCCATCTCAGACCCGTCCCGTCCTCGCGACGGAATGGCAGACCAATGCGCTCGACACCGGTGCGATCCACGACGAGGTGAACCGGCTCTGGGATCAGCTGGGGGGCCCAACCTCGATCGGCGAGGCCTTCGACGAGAACGATGCCGGTGTCGCCTCGCTTGGCGGCGGTCTGATGCGGGCGACGACGCTGAACCTGGTCGCCGTCGCGCGCAACGATCGCGACGCACGCCTGATCGGCGAGACGGTCTCCCACCTGCGCGATTTCCTGCCCTCGCGCACGATCATCCTAATCATCCGGCAACCGAACGACCTCGAAGAGGAGGTGACCTACAGCGTCAAGGTCGAGCTGCGGGAGCAGCAGCTTGGCGACGACGAAGGCGGCCTCAAGTTCGAGACCATCACCATCAGCGCCGACGTGCGCGAGGTGGGGCGGCTGGCCAGCCTGGTCTCCCCACTGCTGATGCCGGAACTGCCGACCTACCTCTGGTGGCCGAGCGGCGACTACCAGACGAGCCCGCTCTTCCATGACCTCGTCGAGATCGTCGATCGCCTGATCGTGGACAGTGCCCAGCTTGGGCGCGACCTGCGCGGCGTGACCGCCCTACGCGAACTGGTGGATGGCGATGCCGGCACCGCCGTCACCGGCGATTTCACCTGGCTGCGATTGGACACCTGGCGTCACCTGATCGCGCAATTCTTCGATCCCGAGGATGTCCAGGAATGCCTTGAATCGATCGACCAGGTGACGATCGCCTATGCGGACGTGCGCTCCGACGGCTCATCGGGGTTGCCGGCGGCGCTGCTGGCCGTCGGCTGGTTGGTGAGCCGCCTGGAATGGGATGTCGTCGATCCGCTGGAGCGCCAGAAATCGGGCGTGTACTGGGCACCGTTGCGCGCCCGGCGCGGCGACCGGCAGCGCGACATCCAGATCCGTCTCATCCCGGATCGCAGTCCCCAAGCCCGGTTCTCGCTGCGGAGCGTGGAGATTGTATCCACGGGCGAGCATCCGGGCACCTTCCGGGTCGAGCGCACCGATGACGACGACCTCGTCACGAGTAGCGAAACGCCCAATATGCCGCTGGTCAGCCGAATGGTCTATTCCAAGCGGGCAAACAATGAGACGATGCTTGCAACCGAGCTCCAGCGGTTCGGTTCCGATCGCGTTTTCGAGCAGGCGCTCCTCTCGGCAACGGAGTTGCTTCCGTAGTACTGCTCCGTCGCTCTGAAGAGTGTGGCTGGAATGCACTCAGGAAGCAGACCCTATTTGCAGCTGGCGCCCATGTGGAGTGGCACGTCACGCATGTGTGCATTCGTACGGGCGGACCTGTGTGTCCGCCCTCAACATCCCAGGCGACAGGTTCCTGCTTTCAGGCATGGCGCATGTCGGCGCCAGGGTCGACACCTAGATCGCCCGTACGAACGCACACATGCGCATCCGAGGAGTTTCGGGCATGATCGCCGGCCGATCCGCGCGAACACGACGGGAGACGGCAGGGCAGGAATCGGATAGCGGGGCCGCCGCGCATGGCGCCCGGCAAAGGAATGAAACGATGGCAGGGCAGGAGCACTACACAACGCTCGATTACGGGCCACGGGGCACCGTCGTGATCGTGCCGGACAGCGATGCGCTGGCCGCGACGGCGGCGGAGACCTTCATTTCCACGGTCGCGGAGGCGGCTGGCGAGGAGCGCGACGCCATCGTCGCCCTCTCCGGGGGATCGACCCCGAAGAAGATGGGGAGCCTCCTCCGGACACCGGAGTACGCCGGGCGCATGCACTGGGATCGCCTGCAGGTCTTCTGGGGAGATGAGCGCTGGGTATCGATCAGCGACAGCGAGAGCAACGCCGGCGAGGCGCTGCGCGGCTTCCTCGAGTACGTACCGATCCCACACGACCACATCCACCCCTACGAGATCGGGGATGGCGCCGATCCGGAGGAGGTCGCGGCGGAATACGTCCGAGGCATCCGGGCGGTCACGGAGGTGGCCGAGGAAACGCCCCGTTTCGACCTGATCTTCCTCGGCATGGGCGACGACGGGCACACGCTCTCGCTCTTTCCGGGCACGACCGCGATGCACGAGCAAGAACGCCTCGTCGTGTCCCATCTCGTACCAAAGCTCAATGCCACCCGGCTGACCTTCACCCCGCGACTCGCCAACGCCGCGAAAGCAGCGGTCTTCCTGATCGGCGGGGCCGGCAAGGCAGAGATGCTCCACCGCGTGCTCGACGGCCCGATCGATATCGACGAGACGCCATCGCAGGTCATCCATCCGACTGATGGGTCGCTGGTCTGGCTGGTGGACGAAGCGGCGGCGGCCAGGCTGGACAGGAACCCCAACCATGGATAGTGCCGAGCGCTTGCGCCGGATCGGTGAGCGGGCTGCCGCCGAAATCAGGGATGGCATGCTTGTCGGCCTCGGTACCGGCTCGACCGCCGAAGCGATGCTTCACGCGCTGGGCGCGCGGGTGGCGGCGGGATTGCGGGTCACCGGCGTCACCACCTCCCAGCGGACCACGGACCTGGCGACCACGCTGGGCATCCCGCTGGTAGCGCTCGACGATGTAACGAGCATCGACCTCTGCATCGACGGCGCCGACGAGATCGATCCGCAGGTGAACGTGGTCAAGGGGCGCGGTGGCGCCCTACTCTATGAGAAGCTCGTGGCACGCCAGGCAGATCGCTATGTCATCATCGCCTCAGGCGAGAAACTCGTGCCCAGACTGGGTGTACGGCTGCCGCTGCCGGTGGAAGTCGTTCCGGTCGGCTGGCACTACACTGGCGACAGCCTTGCAGCACTCGGCCTGACACCGGTGTTGCGGCGAGCGGCGAGCGGCGACCCGTACAGCACCGATGGCGGGCACTACATCCTCGATTGCGATGCGCCCGAGGGAGGCTTCGCGGATCCGGATCGACTCGCGGGTCAGATCAAGGCCCTGACCGGCGTCGTGGAGCATGGCTTCTTCATGGGGATGGCCGACCTCGCCCTGACGATCGATGAAGCGGGCGTCATCACGGAGACGACTCGCACTCACGACGTCGCGTGAAACCGGACCCCACGCCAGATCGATCGTGGATGGCACCGTGGGCGCTGATTGCAGCGCTCGCGGTGCTTTTCTGTGCGCTCGCCATTGCTGCCAGTTCGATCGGCACCCTCCCGGGTGATCAGGCGGTCACCACCTTCGTCCAGCGGGCGAACGGGAATGTTGCGCGGCTGGCGTGGCACATCGGCAACGCGCTGGGCACGACAGCGTGGGTAAGCGTGCTCTTCGTACTGGTGCTGGTCGCGGTAGCGGCGCTCCGCTGGTGGCGAGATGCCTGGTTTCTCCTCGTCGTGATGCTGCTGCGGATCATTGCGATGGCGTTCAAGGGGGTCGTTGGCAGCCCACGCCCGACAGCCGCGCAGGCGAACCTGCACGAGATCTATCACGGAACCGGATTCCCGAGCGGCCACACGCTGACGAGCACAGTCCTGCTTGGCGGGTTGGCGTTCGTGATGGTCCGGCATCGCCGCGGGCGCTGGGTGCCGGTCGTAGCCTGCACCATCTGGATCATCGGCGTCCTGGCGACGGGATTTGCGCGGATCTGGTCGGGCGCGCACTGGGCAAGCGATGTGCTGGGAGCCGCGATGCTGGGCGTGCTCTTTGTGCTCGTCGCCGCGAATGTGAGCGCAATGCTCGTCCCCCTCACCGCACGCCCGAATACGACGACTTCTGACACCCACGCGAAGGCATGATCTGAAGTCAGGCGTCGACCTGCGCTACAGAGAAATCGAAATGGCGGTGGTGGCGAAGCTCCGCAGCGGCGGACCACGAGGAGTTCTGCGGCATCGGCCGGACCACCAGGCCAATCGTGGGAGCCGGTATCCAGCGACGCTGGATGGGCCAGACGAGCTGACCCACTACCGTATCGATCTCGACTCCAGTCGAAGACACGCTGCGAGAAGAAAGCGGCGACGCCCGCGGCGGCGTGCTCGCCGGCCCCGTCGGCGCGTCAGCTACGGCGATCCCAGTACCCGGTTTCGACTGCCGCATTCTGCCAGGGCTCCTCGGATTACCGACCCTGCTCAGTCAATTCGAGGGCGATGGCGGCTCGCTCCCCCGCGCATCTTCATGCCAATCGCCCCTGCGGCCGATGAATGTCATGAAGCGCGTGTCACCAGCGACCATGAAGATGGCCGCCGCTTCTGGCTTGTCCCGATGACAGTCGTCATCAGAAATGGCCCCACTTGCGCGATCGACGTGGCATGCTTAGGGAGAACGACCTGGCGCCTTCCCGACGGTCTCCAACGCGAGCATGAAAGGGAACTGAGAGATGTCCTCCATCAACGAGCCTTCCGGGCCTCACGCGCGTAGCCTTCAGCATCATCTCTCTCGCCGGGCGCTGGGGGTTGGCGGCGCGGCGCTCGCCGCGGCGTTTGCCAGCACTCGCGTGGGCACCCTCGCAGCGGCCCAGGCGACTCCAGGTGCCGCCGCAACTCCAGCTAGCGCAGCCGTTCCGACCTGGGACGAGATCGATCGGCAGCTGGCCGCGATCGCGCCGACCACCGCCCTGCTGGCGGCGGAGCTGAAAGATGGGAAGATCGAACCAGTCCATGCGCTCAACGCCGACGAGGTGCTGCCGATTGGCTCCAATTTTAAGCTCTGGATTCTGGGGACACTGGCGATGCAAGTCGAAGCCGGCACGCTCGAATGGGAACAACCGGTCGAGATCCAGGAACGCTACATCAGCGTGCCCGGTGGCGACCTTCGCTATGTCAAGCCTGGCACGACATTTACGCTCCGGTATCTCGCGGAGCGCATGATCCAGAAGAGCGACAACACGGCCACCGATCACATGCTCTTCCTCGCCGGTCGCGAGAACGTGGAGGAGGCGATGACGACGATGGGCGTCGGCGATCCGGCCCGCAACATCCCGCTGCTGTCGACGCGAGAGCTGGCTATGCTCAAGTTCGCGGTTCCCAAAGAGAAGGTGGATGCCTATGTCGCCGCAAGCGTGGAGGAGCGCCGCCGAATCCTGAAAGAAGAGATCGATACGCTTCCGTATTCGGCGTTGAGCAATCTCGACCAGACCAGGCCAATCGAAATCGATCGGGTCGAGTGGTTCGCCAGCCGCGACGACCTGGCCCACACGATGTCCTGGCTCCTGGAGGCGTCCCAAAAGCCGGGACTGCGGCCGGTCACGGAGATCATGGCGCTGGAAACGCCAGTACCGTTCGATGGGAAGACCTGGCCCTACGTCGGATACAAGGGCGGGTCGGAACTCGGCGTCCTCAGCACAACCTGGCTCCTGCAACGGCAGGATGACCGCGACTTCTTCTACAGTGTGGGCTTCCAGAACCCGGATGGGGCCGTCGATCCGCAGGATGCGATTCCGGTGCTGGAGGCGGGACGAGACCGCCTGGCGCAAACGCCGTAGCCGGTAGTCTTGCGACATCGGGCCAGCCAACAGAAGGTCCCGGACTGGTACCTCCGGGGTGGTGGAGACCAGTCCGGGACAGAGCGCCGGGACGTGGGAGCGCCGCCGGATGCTCGGAGTAGCGTCTTAAGACGCCAAGCAGATAGTACCGGAGTACTGGGACAATTGCATTGGGCAAAGTGAACAATCCCATATTTTCAGCGGTACGTTTGCCACAAACTCGGCATCACTCCTCGCCCCATCGGCAGCGCTACAGCTTCGGGCGTAGTGGCCCCCGGATCAGCTTGTGCTGCGCCGCCTGCGCGACTGGACGCATCACCACGAGATCGAGGTTGATGTGCGTCGGGAGCGCGAGCATGTCCGCGATCACCCGCGCGACATCCTCCGCCGTCAGCGGATCCTGCACGTTCTCGTACACCTTGTCCGCCGCCGCCTGATCCCCGCCGTACCGATTCAACGAGAACTCCGGCGTCTGCACCATGCCCGGAGCGACCTCAGTCACGCGGATCGGCTCCCCCGCCAGCTCCAGGCGCAGGGTCTCGATCACGTCCGTGGTGCCGTGCTTGGCCGCCGTATAGCCGCCGCCGTTCTCATACGCGATGTGCCCGGCCGTCGATGACACCGTGAGGATATCCGAGTTGGGATGCTCCACCGATGCCTCGCGCAGGAGGGGCAGTAACGCCTGCGTCATGCGCACGACCCCGAGCACATTCGTCTCGTACATCTGGCGCCAGTCATCGATGGACGACCGTTCGATGGAGTCAGCGCCGATCGCGCCGCCGGCGACATTCACGAGGGCGTTGACCGGGCCCCGCTCCCGCAAAAAGGCGACCAGGGCCGCGATATCCTCGTCGCTGGTTACGTCTGCGACAAATGTCGCCGCGCCGGTCTCCGCCGCCAGTCGGTCGAGCCGCTCGCGACGCCGCGCCACCCCGACCACGTCCCATCCGCGTTCCCTGAGGAGGCGAACCGTCGCCTCGCCGATCCCCGAACTCGCCCCCGTCACGACCGCCGTTCGTCCCTCATCCACGTCGCTCTTCCCTTCTGATTCTCTCTCTACGTCGCATCAAACGATGCAGTCCGTGCGCTACTATTCCGCATCGAGCCAGATCGGGTTCGTCCACGCCCGGCCACCGCGCTCGCCGACAACGGTGATACGCAGGTGCCCGTCGCTCCGGAAGGGCGCGAGCGGAATCGCCGCCTGGGTGATACCGCCGCCGCGCACCCGCTTGTTCCGCGAGCCATTGCCCGTCGCGAAGACCTGCACCGCGGGCTCGCACTCGACGATCAGGTGATCGTCCTCTAGGCTGATGTCGTGGATCATCGGTCCGGTCGAAGCATAGTAATGTCCCGCCTTCAGCGCCGTTACCAGCGCGTCGGGATCGAGCGACTCCGCCTTGACATGCACCCAGCCGCCAAACGCCTCCTGCTCCCAGGTCTCCGGATACTTCGGGAATTCGATGTGCGCGTCGTCCGTCGCACAGGCGCTCAGGCGGAATCCCTCCTGCGCCAGCAGATCGGCCATGTACCAGCTATCGCCGCGATCGATCTCCACAGCGCAACTGTGATTGTAGACCTCGACCGCATGGGCAAAGGCCGCCGCCGCGCGCGCATCCTCGACCGCGAGTGAGTTCCAGGCCGGGTGCGCGATCGCCACGAACGCCCCCGCATCGACCGCCCGCCGCGCGACATCCAGCCCCGTTTCGTCCTCGCTGAGCGGCGCGAAATCGAGCGGCAACCCGTTCGCCACGAGATGCCACAGCTCGCCGTTCTTCATCCTGGGGCCATGAATCTCGGCACCGAGGATCGTCGTGAAGTCGTCGCTCCGCAGATCGCACGTATCGCTCACGGTGATGAAGCTGGCCGGATCAGCCTGCTTCCGGAAGTGGGTCTCGGGGAGGAAGTGATCGGTGAGGGAGAGGAAATCATACCCTCGCTCGCGGTACGCCGCGACGACCTCGGCCGGGGCGAGACCGCCGTCGGAACGGGTCGAATGCGTATGGAGATTCCCCTTGAAGAAGCGTCCCGGCTTGTCGAATGGCAGATTGTTCATGCACCCGTCCTCTTTCTCTCACAGCCCGCGTGTGGACCATCCGGACCAGCGCCCATGTGCCGCCCCCTTGTCGCGCCGGAAGGTTTCCGCTGCGCGCAGCCTATGCCAGCGCGCATGCCCGCGCAACCTCGCAGCGCTTGGCGGCACGCGGTTGGCGATTGCCCCGGTGGCAGGACAGCACGGCGAGATACCGATGCCGTTCGCTGACGTATATCAGCCTGGAACACGTTTGGTGTCCCAACGATACAGGGACCTTGGTATGAATGACGTTCGAATTCTCGTGCATCTCCTGCGCCGGAGGCTCGGCGATACCTCACCCCGCGGCCTCCTCCGTACCTTTCCCGCAACCATCCTGCTCGTCTCGGTGATCGTGCTCTGCGGCCTCGCGACCTGGGGCCAGACAAGCAGCACGTACCGGCCCCTGCTTGATCGGTTCGGGCTCGACTACGACCTCACCTCCGACGAGCATATCTGGGACATGCTGACGCCGGTCTTCATCCAGCCCCATCCCGGAATCGGTTGGCGCATGGTCCTGCTCGTCATCGTCGCGTGCGCTTCCTGCGAGCTCCTGGCCGGCAGCGTGCCGCTCCTCATTACCTTCTTCGTAGCCGACTGGTGCGCGACGATTCTGACCTCGCTCGCGATGGCCGGGCTCTCCGCCGTCGGAGTCGAGCGGGCGACGGTTGCCATGCACATCGTTGATGCGGGGACCTCGGCCGCGGCACTGGGCGCGCTGGCCGCCGCCGCAACGTTGCTGCGCCCATCCCGGCTGGCAATCCTTGCCTACGGGTTCCTGCTGGGGATCGTGCTCGTGGTCGCGGCGATGACGATCGATGAGTTCGGACCAGCCGTGGTGCACGTCATGGCGGTGCTGGTGGGCGGCGGGCTCGGCTGGCTGCTCTGGGGGCCGCGTCTCTACCCGGCGCGTTCGCCGGCGGGCCGAACGGTGACCCACACCATCGCCGGGATCGCCGAATAGACGGGCAAGGTGGATTCATCCTGTTGACAGCATGCCATCTCCCCGTACAGTGAGGGCTGCCAACGCGGCGCCGGTGACTTTGGGCGGGGAGATGACGCAGTGAGTCTGATGATCTGGAACGAATCGACGCGGGAGGAGTTGCGGCGAGCGCTGCCGAAGTCGGTCGTCATCCTGCCGACCGGTGCCACCGAGCAGCATGGCCCTCATCTCGTCACCGGGCACGATACCTTCTCGGTCGCCGAGGTCGCGCGGCAGGCCGCAACGCTCGCCGCCGACCAGGGATCGTTCGTCCTCGCGCCCACGCTGCCCTTCGGCTCCTCCCATCATCACCTCCCCTTCGGCGGCACGCTCTCGCTCTCGACGGAGACGTATTACCGGGTCGTCCGCGATCTCGTGGAATCGATCGTCGCGGGAGGGGCGCGTCGCATCTTCGTACTCAACGGGCACGGCGGCAATCACGAGCTCATTCAGCTCGTCGCCCGCGATGTCGCGCTCGATCAACTCGATGTCGCCATCGCCGCCGCCTCCTACTGGGAGATCGCGCGTGCGTCGCTGGCCGCCGAACCCGATTTCGCCGAGATGACGATCGCGGGTCACGCCGGGCAGTTCGAGACCTCCACCATGCTGGCGATGAATCCCGGCTTCGTGCGCGAGCCACGCGCCACGCGCGAGAGCGATCCCTTCCTGCGGACGACGATCCCGGGCACGCGCATCGAGGCGAGCGGCGCCTGGCAATCGTTCGACGGATTTACGGATTTTCCGCATCTGGCGACGGCCGACCTCGGTGTCCGCCTGCTCGCGGTTATTACCCGCGACGTCGCGAGCGCGCTCACCACCTTCGCAACCGATTCCTCACTTCCATAGCGAAGAGGGCACTTCTCCTCGGAAACACGGTTCGTCAGGTCTCGTCCCGAGCCCCAGCACCATGCCGCTCCACCCCATGTCATTCTGAGCGAAATCGGAGGTCGAGCGGCGGAAGCTGTTGGCAGTGATAGCCCCTCGCCTCGCGGACCGGCGGCCGGGCAAGGTGGAGATCTTGCCCTAAACCCCGGTCGGATGCGGTCTCGTTGGCAGGTGAAGCTCTCCCCTTGGCAGTAGCTTCCTCCGCTCGGAGTGGCACAGAAGCACCATGCGCATTGGGGCCGCGCGGCATCGTGCCCGTGTCCCGGTACACCCCGCACTACGCCATCCATTTACGCCACAAATAGACGAATATGCTATAGTGAGGCCGGAAGCAGCACCATTTTGCAATACTAAGGAGATCAACCGATGTCAGGGGACTGGCTCGACAATCGCCATGCAAAAATGTCCAATATGTCGGTTTCGCGCCGGCACATGCTCAGTCTCGGAGGCGCGATGCTCGGTGCCGCCGCCTTCGGGGGAACGTTCGGTATCGCCGGCGCCGCGCGTGAGCGCGGGAGCGACGCCACCCCGGTTGCGGGTACGGAGGGTTGGCCAGCGCAGACGCCCCACTACACCTCCCTCGCCGCGGCAGTTCAGGGCGAGGCCGCCCGCTGGAATATCCCTGGCATGGCCGCCGCCGTGCTGCATAACGGCGAGCGCATCGCTGCCGCCAGCGGCGTCACCAATGTCGAGTATCCGGTGCCCGTCACTCCCGGGACGGGTTTCCAGATCGGCTCGATCAGCAAGGTCTTCACCGCGACGGCGGTCATGGCGCTCGTCGATCAGGGCAAGCTCGATCTCGATACCCCTGTCTGGGAGTGGGTCCCCGACCTGCCGATCCAGCGCCCGGACGCGTACGCGACGCTCTCCTTGCACCACCTGCTCAACCACACCACGGGGTTCGAGGGCGATATCTACTTCGATATGGGGAATGGCGACGATGCCCTCGCCGCCGGTATCGCCCGCTTCGGTGAGATCCGGCCCTGGACGAAGCCGGGCGAGGTCGTGGCCTACTGCAACACCGGCTTTTGCCTGGCGGGACGTATCATCGAACTCGTGACCGGGCAGGTCTACGAAGACGCGATAGCGGACCTGATCTTTGCTCCGCTCGGGATGGAGCGAACCTCCTTTCCCTCGACCGACTTGCTGACATGGCCAACTTCCAGCGGCCATTCACTGCCCAGGCGAGAGCAGGGCAACATCGTCGCGCGCCCGTGGGCCCTGCCGCGCTTCGTGAACGCGGCCGGCGGAATCGTCAGCACGGTCGATGATCTGCTGATATTCGCCGCGATGCACATGAACGATGGTGCCTTTGAGGGAACACGCGTCCTCTCACCCGCCGCCACCGAGGAGATGCGCACGAGAACGTCGGCCTCCGACCAGCTTGACGAGGGTTATGGTGTCGGCTGGAACATCGTCCACGCCGGCGATGTCCCCCTCATCAACCATGGTGGCGCGACCAATGGCTTCCGCGCCTGGCTGCTGACCGTGCCGAGCCACCAGTTCGCGATCGCGATGCTGACCAACAGCGATGAGGGACTGCGTGCGACCGATGCGCTCGAGCAGTGGGCACTCCGCCATTACCTGAACCTCGAACGGACTCCCCCGACCGCGACTTCCGTCGATACCGGGGAGCTGGCCCGGGTTGCTGGCCGCTATGAGCGTCATGACGGCATCATCGATGTCTGGCATGTGGACGATCACCTCCATTTGGAGCATCGCTTCGTCGAGCACGAGGATGCATTCTCCACGCTGGAGTCGCCGGAGAGCGCACCAAGCGCACTGGCGCTCTGGCCCGCCGGCAACGGGGTCTTCGTCGCCCCTGGGGGTCCGCCGCTGGAGTCGGTCGTTGAGTTCTTCCATGCCCCGCTCTTCGGCGCCGGTGCGGATCTGGAACCCCGTCCGATCTTGCGCCGGGGCGGGCGGCTCGCGGAGCGAACCGGGGACGCGCCGGCGAGCGGTCCGACGGTGCCCGTCTAACGGGCGGGGGGAAGCAATGGCGAGTCCCCTCGCTTCCCCCACACAGCACATGGTTTCCGTGCCGGGACGCATGGACGGGAACATCCTCCCTGCCGAGCGGTGCCACTTCACCCTCGCGCCGGCACCTGCCGCGGAGTGAACGCCATCTCGATATCCTGATCCGTCTCGGAGACGACGGTGAATCCCAGCCGCTCGTAGAGACGACGAGCCCCACGATTCGCCTGGAACACGAACAACCGCACCGGCTTCTGCGCAGCCTGGGATCGTGCGATCAGCGACTGGACGATCGCCGTACCGATGCCCCGCCCCTGATACTCGGGCAAGATCGCGATCTTCCACAGCGAGATCTCGTCGGGCGTCTCGACGATCTGAACGATCCCCACCCGCTCTCCGCCCACCACGATTATCGAAAGTGGTGGGCCCTGCTCCAGGTCCGCGCGGAGATTGGCGACATGCTGGGCTTCGTCCCAGCCCAGAAGCGCATCGATATAGGGTTTGATCGTTCGGGCGTAGACGTTGTACCTGAACGCGAAGTTACGACCATCGAGAGGTTCCAGGGAAAACGACACCCGTCCGGATTGCGCAGCCCCGACCTTCAGCGGAGCCCGGCGATCATCGCTCATGACGGCTCCTTGGACTTCCATCGCTCATAGCACCCACGTCTCCTCGTGAAAGGCGATACCCCGCTATGGGGCGGCACGCTTCTCGCCCACATTCCTTCAGGAGAACGAACGCGCACGCCTAGGCAGATGCAGGGGCGGCAGGTGCGGGCCTTGCATCCGCGACATCGCCGGGCGCGTCGTTTCCGGCGTCGATACGCGCGACCGAGATCATCGCGCTCACGATATCGGCGATATCCATCGCCTGGGCCGCGATGACCCGGCCAATCGCGGACCCGTCATCCTCATCCTGCTCGTCGCCTGGACGGAGTGCGCGGGCAGCCGCATAGAGCGCGGTGGGCGGCTCGCCGGTGGGCTCGCGATCCTGCACGGCGGCCTCGATCCACGCCAGCGCCTCGTCGAGTGCCTGGGTAAAGGCCCGCATGCCGGATCGGATGCGCCGGCCTTCCATCTGGTGCAGGTAGCTCTCGAGCGTCAGCATCGCGATCGCGAGCGCGCTTGCCTGCGTCACCAGGTGCTGCGCCTGCTGCTTGCGCCGGTCGTCGACCCCGGGATCGTTGCGCAGCCGGTTGATCGAGGCGGTCGCGTTTGACCGCGCCAGCCGCGACTCCATCCGCAAGCGGTCGATCGTCCCCGGCGCTGCCGTCACTCCGAGCCAGCTGGAGAGCACCGTCCCGGAGGCCGCGCGCAGGGCCGCAATCATGGATCCGAGGGCATCGGGGATCACATGAATCTCCCAGGTTGGCCAGATGACAAAGCTCGCGAGCGCGAGCGCACCACCAATCGCCGTGTTCAGCGAGCGATCGGCGACCGTTGTTGCCGGCGTGACACCGATCATCGAGAGCAACGCGACGAGGTAGGCGGAGATCGTGATGGCGGCCAGGATCGCATTGACAGGTGCCAGGACCCTGATCGCGAATGTCAGGGCGACCACGAGCACCACATGCAACCAGAGCCCCGGTGCCACCAGGTGCAAGATGAGCGTCGCCAGTTCCAGCCCGATCGCGGTCCCGATCAGGCGAGCGACCCCGCGGGTCATCGTGTTGCCGAAATCGGGTCGCAGGATCACCGCGACCGTCATCGGCGCCCAGTAGCCGTGCGGAATACTGAGAATCCTCATCAGCGCATCGGCGAAGGCGAGGCAGGCCGCAAGCCGGCAGGCATGCCGGAAGATCGCCGACTTCAGCGTCAGGTTGGCGAGGATCGTCACCACTCCCTCATCGAAGCGGATCGTCCAGCCCCGGAGCATGAGCGACCAGGTTGTGGCCGTCCGGCCGTGGCGTTCAGCCGCCACGAGCTCGGCGAGGCGATCGAGCTCGTCCTGGATCACCCGGATCTGCCCTGCGAGCAGTCCCAGCTTGTATCGCTGCTGTCGCCCGGACGTGGCTCCCGGCAGACCAGCCAGCGCGAGGAACGATGTACTGGCGTGGTCGAGCTGAATCCGGCTCCTGGTAAGGGCCGGGGAGGGCTGCCCGGTGGCCAGGTGCGAGGCCAGGTTCGCCAGGACTCGCGCGATCGCCCGGCCGACCTTCGCGCTGTTCGGCGCGCGGCGGGATCCGGACGCCGGGTTCACCATCCGGCCCAGGGCAAGAAGGTCGGTCTGGAGACGCTGCGTGCATGCGAAGATCGCCTGGTCGATATCGGGAGCAGAACCGGCATCGGCACGGTCACCCCGCAGGGCAAGGAGCCGGCCGGCATCCACCAGGGACGTGCTCCCCGGCGGATCGCCGGCAATCGGCGTCGACGGGGCGCGTGCATAGGAGGCCAGTGCCCGCAGTGATGCCGCGAGGGCAAGCCGCACCGGCGACACCCCGCGCACCGGCCAGTCGATCATCGAGAGCAGCATCTGGAAGAGCCCACCGCCGAGCACCAGCGCTGCCAGCCCGAGGGCGGCAAGCGGTGGCTGCGGGTTTCCGGTCATCACGAGATAGGAGATGATCGCGGCGGTCCCGATCTGCATCGTCCCGGCGCCGAACGCCGCCAGCAGCCCTCCCCAGAAGCCCAGCAGCGCGAGGACAGGCAGCACCACCCAGCCGTAGGCACCGAGCGCGGCCCCGGCGAAAACAGCCACCGCTGCGCCGGCGGCCGTCGCGAGCATGCGCGCCGCCTTGGTGTAGTCGGTGCCCGCCTGATCGGCAAACGCGACATTGAGCGTGCCCATGCCCATGATGACACCGAGCGCCGGTTGGCCGAGCGCGGTGAGCAGGATGAGCGGCAGGGCGAACCCAAGGGTGTTGCGCAACGCCATCGGGAACGAGATGCGCGAGCGATCGAGCCGCAGCATCGTCGCGATCAGCGACCGGTGAAGCAGGGGCGATCGTGCCGGCGGCGTCGTTGTGCTCATGGGTGCGATCCGATAACCACGACCGCTGTCATCTCCCCTTTTGACGCGAGACACGATGGCGTCAGCGCGGATGATGCCAGCTGCGGAGCAATGATCGTGCCGTCCCCGTCCCGATCAGGCCCATCGACCCGGTGCTGTCTCGATGGCGATTTGCCGGGCAGGAGCGCCCCGATTCCACAACGCGTCCATCGTCTGCGTAACGCATCCATCCGCAGAACCTTTTCGCGCGCCATCCCGTTAAGAGGATGAACGCGCGTTCCCTGGTGGACAATCACCCCATCAGGACTGGCAGACGTCATCGACCGGAGAGCCTGGCGCCCGGAAACCGCCGCACGTGGGGAGAGCAATGTCGAAGGAGGAACCCGATTCGGTGCTGGTTGCGCGTGCGCAGCGCGACCGCGCCGCCTTCGCACCGCTCTATGACCGCTACGTGGTGCCGATCTATCGCTATTGCTATCGCCTGCTCGGCAATCGCGAGGCGGCGGAGGATGCGACGAGCGAGACCTTCACGAAGGCGATCGTGGCCCTGCCTCGCTATCGCGAACGGGCTGGCAGCGCGTCCTTCCGGGGCTGGCTCTACACCATCGCCTACAACGCCGCGATGGACACGCATCGCCGCCGGCCAACCGCATCGCTCGGCCCGGCCTGGGAGGGCGTCGACTCCGACCCCCTGCCGGACGAGCACGCGGAATCGCGGGAGGCAAGCGCCGACCTGTATCGGCGGATCGCCGACCTCACGCCGGATCAGCAGGCGGTGCTGCACCTGCGCCTGGCGGGATTGACCGGCGCCGAGATCGCGGATGCGCTCGGGCGCACGCCACAGGCAGTGAAGAGCATCCAGTTCCGCGCCATACAAAGGCTGCGGCGGGCCCTGGCCCACTACGAAGGAGAGGAGGAGCACGATGCGCGACGGACACGATAGCGGAAGCAACGACATCGACACCGATGCGGCAGAGCAGATCAACGATGCGCTCGACGCAATCGTCCGTGGCACATCGCCCGCCTTCCACCGCCGCCAGCTCGACGAACCGACCGCGCACGTCGTCGACCGGATCGGGCGCACGGCCCACGCCGATGCACCCGCCCCGAATCCGACATTCGTGACGAACCTCAAGGAGACACTCATGCCTGGTACCGACACGGCGCTGCCACTCAATGCGCCCGCGTTCCCTTCCCGCGCGCGGCGCAACCGCCCACGCTGGCAATCCGGACGTGCTGCGCACCCGGCCAGAAGCCGATGGGACCGCATCTCGGCCTGGGGAATGGTGGAAGCGGCCGCCATCCTGTTGGTGGTCGTGCTCGCCGGAACCCTGCTCTATGGATTGAAACAACCGCCGCCAGAACCCACCCATCACCTGCTCGCCCCGCAGCCCTCGAACAGCGCCATCGCGGCGATCGATGCTACGCCGGACGCGACCCCAAACGCTGCGAGTGCGGTTGCGACCACGATCGATGTACCGTGCGACGTGGCGGAGACCAGCGCGACGCCGGACATCTCCGGGGAGCCGTCGACGGAGACACTCCTGCCCTGGCCCACGAGCGGCGATCGCCCGGCGATCCAGGGCTGGCCGGCGCTCCTCCCGGAAGAGGTACCCACTGATCTCGGCTCAGCCACCGATCACGACACGGTGACGGCGATCGCTACCGCAGCCAGCGAGCTGCGTGCCTGTGTCGAAGCCGGTGACGTCGCAGGCACCAAGGCGTTGCTCTCCAACGATTACCTGGGGCGTCTGGACATGCTGATGCCGTCGGAAGGCGGCCGGATCAACCCGGATTCGCCCCGCACGCTCGTGCCGCTGGCGGCAAATGGCGAAGGGATCCCGCAGATCCAGGTCGGCGATGTTCATCAGCTGCCGGATGGTCGCGTGATCGCCAGCCTGACCCCGGAGAATGTGGCAGCCTCTGGCGTGCTTCAGCACTTCCTCTACATCTTTGTCGAAGTCGACGGTACATGGCTGGTCGATGAGGCGATTCCCGTCGCGGCCTACCCCTCGACCGAGGTCTCGATCACGGACAGCGGCTTCACACCGAGCACGATCGACATCGCGCCCCAGACGAGCAAGATGATGAACTTCATCGTGCACAACGAGGGAACTGTGGCGCACACGTTCTCGATTCCTTCCCTGAACGTCCTCGTGACGGTTGCTCCGGGCGAGACCCAGCGGCTCGCGGTCCAGCTCCGATCCGGCGTCTTCGCCCTCATCAGCACGAGTCCGGAAGATGTTCAGGCAGGACTGACCGGAACCATCCGGGTTGGAGAAGGGATCGCACCCGAAAACTCGCCGGTGATCGAGACACCGACGCATGAGGCCGGGATGGTGTTGATCGTCACCGGGGATGCTCCGGCCGATCTGCTGGCGCAGCCTGACGTGGCAAGCGACGTGATCGCGACCGTGCCCGCGGGCACGAGGCTGGTCGTGCTGTATTCGCCCGACGCCTCGAATCCCCAGCCGATGCGCGTCGAACAGGACGGCGAGCAGTGGTACCTGGTGACCACCGACGACGGCACCGTCGGCTGGATTACGGAATCGAGCACGCGTACCGCTACCCCATAACGCGACAAGGCCGCGCATCAATGCACGAGCGCACCATCCCGGTGGGATGGTGCGTTGTCGTCTGGCCCGAAAGTCTCATACTTGAGCCGGCGCGACAGGCGGTACTCGCCGCCGCGCGGTGCTTCTCCCCATTCTTCGGGTCCACGTGTGGGACCATTCAGGAGTCTCGTGTCTATGGGTCAGTCTCAATCATCGTCTCAGGGTCCCCTTCGCCGGCTCTACTCAGCGCTCACCGAGGGCAGCATCGATCGTCGCCAGTTCATCGAGCGCGCCGGTGCGCTGGGCATCGGCAGCGCCATCGCGCTGACGCTCGCCAACACCGGTTCCGTGCTCGCGGCCGGTGCCGCCAATCCGCTTCGCAACGGGTTTGTCTCGCTGGCGCAGGATGCCACCCCCGCCGCGATTCCGGCCGAGGGCACCGCGAGCCAGACGCGGGGCGCAGGCGGCGACATCCGCCTGCTTCAGTGGCAGGCGCCGAGTCACCTCAGCCCGCACGTCGCCACCGGCACCAAGGATTTCATGGCCGCCGCGCTCGTGCTCGAACCGCTCATGCAGTACCTGGAGGATGGCTCGCTCGTCGCCAACCTCATCACCGAATTGCCAAGCGTCGACAACGGCCTGCTTGCGGCGGACCTCACCAGCGTCACCTACAAGCTGCTGCCGGATGTCACCTGGAGCGATGGAGAGCCCTTCACCGCCGAGGATGTGAAATACACCTGGCAGTGGGTGATGGACGAGGCCAACGGCTCCATCCATTACACGGTCTATGAGCCGATCAAGGATATCGAGGTCGTCGATCCGCTCACGGCCAAGGTCACGTTCAAGGCCCCCAACCCGTACTGGCCGGAGAGCTTCGCCGGCACCGACAGCGGGTACGTCTACCCCAAGCATGTGCTCGAGAACGGCGGACAGGATGCGAACGATGCCTTCCGCCTGAAGCCGATCGGCACCGGCCCCTATGTCGTGGAATCGTTCACGCCGAACGACTCCGGCACCTTCGTCGTCAACGAGAAGTTCCGCGCACCGACCAAGCCCTTCTTCGCCCGCGTCATCCTCAAGGGCGGCGGCGATGCGGCCTCGGCGGCCCGCGCCGTCTTCGAATCCGGCGAGTACGATTTCGCCTGGAACCTCGCGGTCGAGCCCGAAATCCTGAACAAGATGGCGACCAATGACAGCCCGGGACGGCTGGTCGTGACGCCTGGCTCCTCGATCGAGCAGATCCAGCTCAACTTCTCCGACCCCAACAAGGAGGTCGACGGCCAGCGCTCCGAGATGAACACGCCGCATCCGTTCTTCTCGGACAAGGCCGTGCGCCAGGCATTCGCGCTCGCAATCGACCGCGAGACGATCGCCAACAAGTTCTATCTCGGCGGCGAGGATGAGCCGGCGGTCGCCAACGTGCTCTCGGGTGTCCCGGCGATCGAATCGCCCAACAACCCGGTCGAGTTCGATGTCGACAAGGCCAACCAGATCCTCGATCAGGCCGGCTGGGCGAAGGACGGCGACGTTCGCAAGAAGGACGGCGTCGAGCTGAAGCTGACGTATTCGACGACGGTCAATCAGGTGCGCCAGAAGTCGCAGGCCGTCAACAAGAAGAACCTGGAAGCGGCTGGGTTCAAGGTCGAGCTGGTGCAGGTCGACGCCGCGATCTTCTTCGACAGCGCCGCCGGCAATGACCAGGCTCGCTCCCACTTCTACTGGGACACGGAGATGTACGCCAACCAGTTGCTCTCACCGCGGCCACTGGCCTATGTTTCCTGCTGGTACGCCGGCAAGGATGGCAGCAACGTCGCCCAGGCCTCCAACAAGTGGGGCGGCACCAACACCGCGCGCTACCAGAACGCCGATTACGACGCACTCTATGAAGCCGCGACGACCGAGACCGATCCCGAGAAGCTGGCCGACCTCTACATCCAGATGAACGACATTGTCGTGCAGGATGTTGCGACGATCGGCATCGTGCGCACGGGTATCAAGTGCGGTGCCTCGAAGAAGCTGAACGAGAAGAACTTCGCGCTCGGCCCCTTCACGTACCAGTACTGGAACATCGCCAACTGGAACTTCGCCGAGGGCGCCGAATAGGTCACCCAACGCACACTCGCACGAACCAGACAGGGGGAACGGGCTGAGCCCGTTCCCCCTGTTCTTTATGAAGTTGGCCGGGACACGAGCCTCTCCCACCAACCGCGACCGGCCGACGGATCCCCAAATCACGTATACCATCGACAACTTCCACTCGGCTGAGTGATCGGTCAGGTGGGTCGGCGATCGAGGCGAATCACCGGGATCGTTCGCTGCAACTTGCGCTCGTAGTCGCCAAAGGTAGGAAACCGGGCTGCCTGGCGCGCGAAGATGCGGTCCCGCTCTTGACCCGTAACCTCGGTGGCGCGCACGGGAATCGTCTCCGTCCCCATCTCGATCGTAATGTCAGGGTTGGCGACGATGTTGTGATACCAGTCCGGATTGCGGTCGCTGCCGTGCGCAGACGCGAAGATGAACAGCGCCTCGTCATCCTCGCTCACCATCGCGCGCATCGGCACAATGTGCTCCCGGCCACTCTTGCGGCCGATCGTGTGCACTAGCAGCATCGGCGGCGGGTCATCGTACGGCGCCGCGACCTGTCCCTTGTTCGCCCGGAATTCAGCGATCACCTCGGCGTTCCAGTCTCGTGTCTCTGGCATGACGGTGTTCCTTCCCAACGAGATGAGGCTCGAACCCCACCCAGGTCATCTCAGGAGCCCACCATATGACCTCAACATTGGTTGAGGTCAATCAATATTGGAGAACACCGCTGGTCACGGTGAGTGACGGGAGGGGATAGCGCGCTTCAGGACGATGAACCATCATCCGCCGGTTCCTCGGCCACCCGCTTGAGCGCCAGGAGCGTACGGTCCCAACTCGCGGCGATCGCCTCAAGCCCCTGTGCGGTCGCGGTCAGGCGCCCGGCGCGCACGCTGTACCGGACCTCGCGTCCTTGCCGGTGCGCCTGAACCAGTTGCGCCCGGTCGAGGGCGATGAGGTGCTTGACCACGGCCTGCCGGCTGATCGGCAATTCCCGGGCGAGCGTTGTGGCGGTGCCACGCCCCGCCTCCGCGAGGCGCTCCAGCACGAGCCGCCGAGTGGGATCGGCGAGCGCGGTAAAGACCTCATCGAACTCATCGAGAGCGGGTATCATGGCCTCGTCATGCGGGCGGCCTCAACCCGGAGACGCTCCATCTGCATCTCCCAGCCCGCACCGTTCTTCGACCGATGGGTGTCCCGGAAGGAAGCCGTTCCCTCGATCCGGTCGAACCCGCTCTCCCGCACGCGGACCAGCACCCCGCCGTTCTGCTCGGTGAGCGTGAACTCGACGAGCGTCGATGTGGCGTCGCTCAACTCGGCGCCCGGAAACGCGCTCGCCCAGCGATAGGCGGCGTAGCGGGGAGCGTCCAGGCGCTCAACTCGCACCGGAAATGCGCCGTAGTCAGCCGTCTCGACGATCTCGGTCTCTCCAACTCCCGCCCGCGCTTCGAAATGAAGCTCGTCGCCGACCCAGAATCCGGCCTTCGAGACCAGCGACCAGACACGTTCGATGCCGGCCTCGATGAAGATCTCACGTTCGATCGCGTCATCGCTCACGCGCATCCTCCCTCGGCCACAGCCATCACGGCCGGAGTGCCGTCAATGCGCGTCAATCCCGGCCGGAAACTGGTCCGCGACGAGATTGAGGCTGATGTCGTGCTCGAGCAGCGCCTTCAACCCCGCAAGGACCATCGAGAAACCGCCCATGGAGTCCATTGCCTGCGCGGCAACCTCGTCTCCGCTGCCACGAAATCCGCTGTTCGTGATCGTCACCAGGGTCGTGCCATCCGGCAGCGAGGTGAAGTCCCACTCCACCGTGGTCGGCGCCTCGTCCGACCAGTCGATCCGGATGCGCCTGTCCTGCTCGAACTCCCGCACCGTGACCATGGTCGAGACACCATACATCTCCCAGTCCCACTGAACACGTGCGCCGGGACGCAGACGCCCACTCCCCTTGGTGAACCAGAACTTCGAGGTGATCGCCGGGTCGACAAACGCCTCGAAGACGTCCGCCACCGGGCGCCGGATGCCCATCTGGACCCGTGCGACCGGGACGCGTGTGAGTTCCAGGCTGTGCGCTGTCTCCGTCATGTGGACTCCCTCTCGCGAACGTACAGGAAAGATCTCGCACCCAATCTAGCATGTGTCACCACAATGTGCAACCTGTTGGTTGCACATTGTAGCGGCGTCTGGAGAACCCCGTGCTTGCGCCGATCCCGGATCAGGCGACGGACGCGGCGACGAGCTGGATGATGCCCGGAAGCTGGAGCGGGAGGCGGAGGAAATTGTCGCCGGCATCATCGCTGAGCAGGATCGTCCCGTCGCGCATGCCGACGATCAGTCCGTTTGGCCAGCCGGGGACGGTCCGCAGCGCGTATGGCATGACCGCGTTCGGATGGTGAAGCGGCGGCTCTTCCGCCATCCCGGCGTCAGCGGCATTTCCGAGAGGCTCCCATCGCGCGCCACCCTCGACGCCGCGCGTGCGGTAGAGCACCGCCTGCGAATGCCGCTCCTGATTGTGGGCGTGGCCGGCACCGGGCGCGGCCGAGACGTACCAGAGGTCGGGATCGACGGGATCGACCGCGATGCCCCAGCCGTAGTGCCGGTCCATGCCCGTATCGGCAGGCTGCCAGGTGTCGCCGCGATCGAGCGACATGGCGATGCCGCCGCCGGCCGCCTCGTAGATCCGATCCTGGGCGACCAGGTGAATCGCGAGCGCGTGGCAATCGTGCTGGGAGCCGGGCTTGCGGTCCTCCCATGTCTGCCCCCCGTCGGTGGAGCGCATGACCCCGCCCAGCTCGATCCCGGCGAAGATCAGGTTGGGGTCGGTTGGGTGGGGTGCGATCCAGCGGACATGGCTCGTCCACGGTCGGGGCGGAAACGACCAGGTCGGGGCGCCGGGGAGCTCCGTCAGCGCCGGGAAGCTCTCCCAGGTTGTGCCATTGTCGGCGGAGCGATAGAGATTGCTCGGTTCGGTGCCCGCGAAAAGCACCCCCTCGCCATTGACCCGATCGCTGCCGGAGATCGCCACCGAGAGGACGCGCTTGTGGGGAATCCCGTCGCCGATCTGCGTCCAGGTCTGCCCGCCGTCGGACGTGAGATAGGCGCCATCATCGAAGGTACCCACTACCACCCGCTGCGGGTTGGCCGGATCAACCGCAATGCACTGCGCGCCGACACCCGCGATCGCGGTGATGACGTCCGGGACACCGTCCGCAGGGAGGTCGACGCGCATCACGGCGTCACCGGTGGTGGCGTAGAGACGAAGCGAAGGATGAGAGGTCATGGCGCACGCTCCTTTGCTATGGCGGGATGCGCGCCCGAGCCAACAATCGGGAATCCAGGGCAGGGCCGATCGCTCTCCCGTCGTACGTGATATCCCCCAGTGTAGGAGCTCATGTGCGATTGAGGTCAAGCAGTATGAACGAGTGAACTGAGGCGTGCAGTGGCCATCATCAGCGATTCGAGAGAATCGTAGGGAGTGGTCTCGTGTCGTTCCGGCGGCCCGGAGGGCCAAATCCCGGCCTTGCTCGTTCCGAACAGGCTCTTTCCACCAGCAGATTGTGGAAGAGTTGACGTGCCCCGGTCCGGTGGCCTGACATGCGCCAGAAATCGGCTTGCGGCAGATCGGTGCCGACGCACCTGCTGACATGAAGTCGCACCCTACGGAACTTTAACATTGGTCTCAGCGAACAGGGGGCGTGAGTGTGTCGATTGCATCCATGTCGAGTCCGATCCAGGCGCGGAAGCCCGTTCGCCCCGAATCCGTCACGGTCACGGTGCGGTCCGTGGGCGATCGCACGATCCAGCCACGCCGCTCGATCTGATCCAGCACGGCCGATCCAAGCCCGCCCGAGAGATGGGGGCGCTGTTCGCTCCAGTCGGTGCAGTGCCGGATCAGCGGTCGCTTCCTTGCGCGCAGGGCGGGCACGTCGAGGCCAAAGCGTTCAAGCTCTGCCTCACCGCGCGATCCGATCGCGAAGCCTGCATCGTGCGGGACGATGATCTCCCGCTCCTGCAATGCCTCCATCAGCGCGATCGCGAGACGTCCGGCAAGATGGTCGTAGCAGGTCCTCGCCGCGCGCATCGCGGCCTCGCGTGTGCCTGGCTGCAGCGATCGCACCGGTGCATGGGGCACCATGGCCGAAAACGCTTCGCAGAGCTCCGCCACCTCCGCGCTCGCCAGCATGAAGAATCGGTGCCGCCCGTGGTGCGGCGGTGGTGGCACCGCCTTCAATAACCCGGCATCCAGCAGGCGCTTCAGATGCACGCTCGCCGTGGAGGGCGCGACACCCGCCTCCATCGCGAGCCGCGTCGCGGGCAGCGCGCGGCCATCCAGCAGCGCCATCAGGATGCGCACCCGGCCCTCGTCCGCGAAGGCGTGTGCCATGCTGGCGATTTCCTGTTCATGCGTAACGATTCCATCGGTCATTCGTGGAACCTCCTTTCCTGGCTGGCAGTCTAGGGGCGCGGCGGCGGCGATGCTTCGTCGTCCAACGAAGTATGCATGTGCCTTACGTCCCAGGAGGGGTCACGAATCCTGCCGGCGGATGCCGTCAAGGACGAGGCTGGTGAGTGCGCCTCGCGCGCTGGGTTCGCTGATATTCTTGGTCGTTACAAGAGCATGGGCGCTGTAGAGCATCCGATCGACGATCAGGGCCAGCGCCTCTGCCCCGACATGATTGCTGAAGACACCGGTCTCGATTCCCTCGCTGAGGATCTCCTGCAGCAGGCTTGGCGCCTGACGCTCATGGGTGCTTGGGGTGTCGGAAAGGCGTCCGAGCCCGGCATCCATGAGCGCTGCGGCGGCGCGGTGCTCAGGGCTCGCGACGTAGGCAACCTGCTCGCGAATGTAGCGGCGCAACTTGGCCTCGGCCCCCTTTTCCCCGGCGATCACCGAGGTGACATAGGCCATGAACGCTTCCCCCTGGGCGCGCAGATAGAGGCGTATGGCGGTCGCAACATCGGGCACGTAGTTGTACAGCGTCGCCCGTGAGACCCCTGCCGCGCGTGCGAGGGCACTCATGGACACCGAAGACAATCCATCCTTCAGGGCGAGCTCTGCCGCAGCCTGGCCAATCTGCATGGCCTGTTTTTGCTTGTGATCGGCGATAAGCGCCAGCCAGGCCGAGTCAGCCATTGCAACTCCTAGACACATCGTTTGGATAATGTATATAGTGTATCGAGGGTTGACACAATGTCCAACCGCTTCGGACAACGCAGGCAGCACTAAGGAATCCGGATTATGCACATCGGGGAGTCGTCGTTACAGGGCGATGGAATCGTCATACATCACCTGAGCAAGAGCTTCGGGTCACGGAAGGTGGTGGATGATGTGTCGTTTTCCGTGCGACCGGGTCGTGTAACGGGCTTTCTTGGGCCGAATGGGGCGGGAAAGACGACGACCCTGCGCATGTTGCTGGGTTTGGTGACCCCCACGTCCGGCTCGGTGCTGATCAATGGACGGTCGTATCGCGATCTCCCGAGTCCCGCGCGGACGGTGGGCGCCCTGCTCGATGCCACGGGTTTCGATCCCGGTCGCACAGGGCGGAATCATCTTCGCACCTATGCTCCCGCCGCCGGAGTCAGCGACCGACGCGTGGACGAGGTGCTGGATCTTGTCGAGCTCAGTGCCGATGCCAATCGACGCGTGCGTGGGTACTCCCTTGGCATGCGGCAGCGGCTTGCGCTCGCGACCGCATTGCTTGCGGATCCGCATGTGCTGATCTGCGATGAGCCAACCAACGGCCTCGATCCGGATGGGATCCGCTGGCTGCGATCCCTGCTGCGAGACAATGCGGCGCGCGGTCGAGCGGTGCTCGTATCCAGTCATCTGCTGGCGGAGATGCAGCAGACCATCGATTCGGTGGTCATCCTGAATCGTGGCAAAGTCGTCTATTCGGGGGACATGAGCGAGATCAACGGGGCAATCCGGGTTCGCTCGTCGGACAACGCCGTACTGGAAAAAGCGCTGCGCACGGCGCTGCCGGCCGGCGCATCCGTCGAACGGTCGCCATCGGACGAGATCGTTGTGCGCGGGATGACGGCGGCAGCGGTTGGTTCCACGGCGGCGCAGGCGGGCGTCTACATTCTCGGAATGGCGAACGACGCTCGTGACCTGGAGCACCTGTTCCTCAACCTCACGCAACCCGCAAGGCAGGAACCCGCCGGCACCGTATCCCAGGAGGCTCTCCACGCATGAACGCCCGCGCCCAGACGATGAACGGGGGGAGTCGCACGGATTTCTCGACTGCCCTGCTGATCGAATACCGGAAACTGATGACTACTCGGGCATGGTGGATTTTCGGACTGGTGGCAGTTGCTGTCGGGGCGACGATCACCATTCTCACCGTTGCTGGCTCTACTCCCGGCACTCACTCCCCGCTCGAGGTCTTCACCGGAGCCCTCACAGGCGGAGTCCAGACGAGCTACATGGTGACTGCGATGGTCGGGATCGCGGCCGTTGCCGGAGAGTACCGGCATCGCACGGTTACCCCCAGTTATCTCGCCATTCCTCATCGTGGCCAATTGATCAGCGCCAAACTGGTCGTGTTGCTGGGTTACGGCTTTGTCATGGGATTGATCGTGATGATCGTGTGCGCGTCGATTGCCGCTCCATGGCTCTCGCAACGCGGATTGCTCAATGGATCGCTGGAAGCTTTCGGCATCATGCGAGCGATTCTGGGCGGTGCGACCGCGATCGCCATCGTCACGTCACTCGGGGTTGCTCTCGCCGCGCTCGTGCACAACCAGATGATTGCCGTCGGCAGTCTCCTCGTGTACCTGTTTGCCATTGAACCATCCATCCATAATTTGGAGGCCACGCGCAGCGCCTATCCATTCCTTCCCGGGGGTGCGGTACAGTCGCTTACCTACTCCGGCCACACCGCCTTCGGTTCGCCGACGGGCGCCGTCCTGCTCAATCCCTGGCTCGGTGCCGGATTGCTGGTCGTCTATGCCATCGTCATTACCGGTATCGCCGTCGTGACGACGATTCGCCGGGACGTCACCTAGCGGACCGTGACGCGTCCGCCGGAGATTACGAGATGCCGGCGGCGACCCTCCGAAAGGTGGTCATCCTCACCCTTCGGAGGGCCGTGCTGACGGAACGGGGTGTGACCGGCTGGGCAGATCGGCCACCTCTGGAACCGGGGCGAACCGCCCGGGATCATGGGGCGAAGACATCGACCAGGTACAGCGTGACGCTCAGGCTGTCGTTCGTGCCGGGACGGAGGTAGGCTACCCCGGTCATTCCCGAGTCCTGGACCGGGAAGAGGGTGATCGCCAGCGCGCCGTCCGGTCCGTAGATGCCGCCGATAAAGCCGCAGGCAACCAGCGTTTGCGGATTCGCGGAGTCGAAGACCGCGACAACACTCTGCCTGGCGAGCAACGTCTCGAAATCCTGGAAGCCATGCGTGAACGACACATACGGGGGAATGCCACCGGTTGATCCCACCACGTCGCCATCCGGCATTGCCGCATCCTGCAGGACCATGACAGGATCGACGAACGGACCCGGCACGCAGTTGCCAAAGTAGATCGCGGCGGTATATATGGGGATCTGGCCGGCAGCCGGGGTGGGAGATGGGGTCACGTCGCCGCGCGCGTCCGAGCCGACGACATAGTAATCACAGAGGTAGTTCTCGCCGGCGCCGATCGCGATCGGTGAGTCCACCCGGGTGCCCGGATTCTCCAGTGTCGAGCAGAAGAGCATGCTGTCATCGACAAAATCGCCAGGGACTTCCTCGACCTGGTATGTGCCCGGCTCGACCGTGAAGACGGCGTTGCCGGAACGGTCCGCCGGCTGCGAGAACCGCTGCCCACCCGCATCGACGATCCAGATCGTGTGGTCTCGCTGCGGAGTGTCGTGGCAACTGCCAAACCAGTCGCCATCGAGCGGGATCGCCTCGCAATCGCGCCAGTGCACGGTCAGGGTGCCGGAGCCATGTCGCACCGCATCGCCGGGCGGGGTCGATGCCGCGTCGTTCTGGGCTGCAACACCGCCGCTACCAGCGACGGTCAGCCCCACGATCGCGAGCGTTGCCATGAGTCGTCGCAAGATGCTCATCGTCACTCCTGTCCCTGTCTTATCGTTCGTTGCTGCGGAGGCAGCGCCGTCGGGCTCCTGTCCTGTCTCTGGAACGCGCGACAGGCACCCATTGGGGTCGGCCGGGGCATCGACGCCGCTCGTTGGCGATTAGCAGGGGCAACTCCGCCGATCTGCATGACTTTCATCCCATATTCACCGCCCGTTCAGGATGACAGACGGTGCGAAATGGGTACACTTGAGGGCGTCGTTTCCGGGACCAGCATTGGTTGCGGTGCGAGACGCCGGCGATGATCCGGCATCCGCACCGCGTCGTCAGCTCATATAACCGTTGGAACGGGTCACTTCGGGACCACTAAACAGGAGATCCACGATGGTTGATCGTCAGTCCGGACCGTTTCAGGTTCTGTTCGATGGGTTGAAGCGCGGGGATATCAGCCGCCGCCAGTTCATCCAGCGGGCCACCGCCCTTGGCATGGGCGCTTCCGTCGCGCTCTTCTGCGCCGAGAGCGTCACATTCGCCCAGGATGCCTCACCCGCAGCCGGCGCGACCCCATCCGCCGGAGCCGCCACGCGCCCGGAGGATGGCACCGAGGGCCAGACCCGTGGGGCCGGGGGCGAGCTGCGCATCATCCAGTGGCAGGCACCCAGCCACCTCAGCTCGCACGTCGCCACCGGTGACAAGGACAGCATGGCCAGCAGCCCGGTTTCCGAGCCGCTGATGAACCGCCTGCCGGATGGCAGTCTCGTTCCCTGCCTCGTGACCGAGGTGCCAACCGTCGCCAATGGCCTGCTCGCCGCCGATCTCACCAGCGTCACCTACCACTTGCTGGAAGGCGTTACCTGGAGCGATGGCAAGCCGTTCACCGCCAACGACGTCAAGTTCACCTGGCAGTGGGTGATGACGCCGGAGAACGGGGCCGTCTACACCCAGATCTTCGAGACGATCAAGGATATCGAGGTCGTCGACGATCTCACCGCAAAGGTGACGTTCAAGGCGCCGAACCCGACGTGGAGTGATGCGCACACCGGCTCCGGCAGCGGCGTCATCTACCCGCAGCACATCCTCGAAGGCGGTGGCGAGGATGCCAACAACGCCTTCCGCCTGAAGCCGATCGGCACCGGCCCGTACGTGGTCGAGTCGTTCTCCCCCAACGACCAGGTCGTCTTCGCGGTCAACGAGAACTACCGCGAGCCGAACAAGCCCTTCTTCTCCAAGGTCAATGTCAAGGGCGGTGGCGATTCCACCTCCGCCGCGCGCGCGGTGCTGCAGACGGGAGAGTACGACTACGCCTGGAACCTCGCGCTGGAGCCCGAGATCCTGCGCGACATGGAGAGCGACAGCAGCGCTGGCACCCTGATCGTCGTCCCCGGTGGTGGCATCGAGCGCATCAACATCAACTTCTCCGACCCCGACAAGGAAGTGGACGGCCAGCGGTCGCAGAAGGACACGCCGCATCCGCTCTTCTCCGATCCCGCCGTGCGCCACGCGATGAACATCGCGATCGATCGCGAGACCATCGCCAACCAGCTCTTCTTCGGCGGCGATGAGGAGCCAGCGGTCGTCAACATCCTCTCCGGCATCCCGTCGATGGATTCGCCGAACACGAAGCTCGTCTTCGACACGGATCAGGCGAACAAGATCCTGGACGATGCCGGCTGGGTGAAGGACGGCGACGTTCGCAAGAAGGACGGGCGAGAGCTCAAGATCCGCTACCAGACCACCGTCAACAACCTGCGTCAGAAGATCCAGGCGATTGTGAAGAAGAATCTCGAAGCCATCGGCTTCAAGGTCGAGCTGGAGCAGACCGACTCGGCGATCTTCTTCGACAGCGCGGTCGGCAACGACCAGAGCAACACGCACTTCTACACCGATCTCAACATGTTCCAGTCGACGGTCGGTAGCCCGCCGCCGGTCTCGTACATGGTGCGCTGGTATGCCGGCCCCAATGGCGAGAACATCGCCCAGAAGTCGAACGACTGGAACGGCCGCAACTTCCAGCGCTACAACAACCCGGAGTACGACAAGCTCTATGAGGCGGCCCAGACGGAGGCCGACATGGAGAAGTCGGCCCAGCTCTTCATCCAGATGAACGACATTCTCTACAACGACAATGCCGTGCTGCCGCTGGTGATGGTGGGCAAGAAGTCGGGCGCGTCCAAGAAGCTGCGCGAGAGCAACCTCTCGATCAGCCCCTACGAGTTCGACTACTGGAATATCGCGAACTGGAACTTCAACTAGCCCTAGGAGAAACAGCCCGTTTGCCCGGGATCCGTGAGCAAATCCGTGAGCATTCGGGCTGTTTTGCGAGGATTTCGATGCCGTGTTGTTGACCACAACACGGCATCGTGGCGTCAGGAGTGCCGGGTTTGCGCATCGTCGCTGACCGGCTCGTCCGGCGCGAAGAGTCGCCGGGAGATGCTCGCAGCCGCCCGCTGCTGGAGCTCAGCGGACATGTGGGTGTACCGGTCCAAGGTGAATGCCACCGAGGCGTGTCCCATGATCTCGCTCACGATCTTGGGGTGCTCCCCGGCCGCGAAGGCGAGCGTTGCATACGTGTGCCGGATGTCGTGTAGACGGATGTCGCTGACACCGGCCTCCGCGACGGTACGATCGTGGATCAGCTGCAGCGTCGCGTTGCTGAGCATCTGACCATCGCCGCGGTCGAACACGATATCGAGGTCGCTCCACGTCTTGTGCGCCACTCGCCGCGTGACCTGGACCACGCGCCAGCGGCGAAGCGCCGCTGCGGCCTCCGTCGTCAGGACGATCGAACGCGCCTTCCCGGTCTTGGTCGAGTCCCCGACGACCTCATTCCCCTCCTGGTCGCGCGTCGCCGAGCGACGAACCAGGATGACTCCGTCATCAAGCGCGACCGCGTCCCACATC
>JBARWF010000109.1:0-7350 GCA_049646645.1 Thermomicrobiales bacterium | reverse complement strand
GCACTCCGGGCCGCGGACGTTTATGCGTTGCCCCTCGAACGACTTGTCGCCCCACGACGACGCCCCTTCCGGACTCCTCTCCTTGCCCGACCCATGGGCGCACCAGCGATCTATGCACCTACGTCATTTCGATGATGCCAACATGCCCTACGTCGGGCGACGTAGCATCGCGACCTTGCAGCGAATACGCTGAACTGACGATGTGCACGCAAGGCGAGGAGCGCATGATGACGTCACCACACCACCGATGGATGTGGCTCGCACTTCTCTCCGGAAAGGGGAAACGTCATGCACAAGGTTCTCGCAAAGGCCCTCATCGTCGTCGCGTTCCTCGGGATGAGCCTCGCCGGCACCGCCCTCCAGGGCGTCTCGATCCAGGGGCATGAGCTCCTTGGTCCGGCCAACACCACCTATGCGTACATGAAACCCGATCCCGACGGACCTCGGTGCTATCCGACGGACTTCTATGGCACGACGTGGAAGTGCGATCCCGTTGCCCCGTAATACTGGCTTTCTGGATCGGCCTCCCGGCCCGTCGATGCGGGCGCGGCTGCACCCTCCAAATGGATTGGCATCGCAAAAGGCCCACGCGATATGTGTGGGCCTTTTGCATCGAATCGATCTTACGTCCACTCAAAGGTTAGACCAGCCCTTGGCGGATCGCAGCGGCCACCGCCCCCGCCCGGCTGTTGACATCGAGCTTGGCCAGAATGTGCGTCACATGCGTCGTCGCCGTGCGCGGGCTGATAAAGAGCGTCTCGGCGATCTCGGCCGTCGATTGCCCCTCCGCCAGCAACCGCAGGACGTCCATCTCGCGCTCCGTCAGGAGGCTTGCCGGCGCCGTATCCGAGCCGGCGATGACCTGTGGTGTGGAGTCTTCCTGAGTTGTCGCAAGCGCACGGGCAACCGATGCCATGCGGCTCACGGCTTCCTCTGCGGACAACGCAGCGCCGGCCTGCCACGCAGCCGAAAACGCCGCCTTCCCCAACGCGCGTTCGCATTGACACATGGCGGCTTCCCGGGCGGCCCGCAACCGCTCGACCGGAAACACCGCGATCTCCTTTCGAATGGCATCACTGGCCCCGAACAGAACGGCGGCATCCTGCGGCCGGTGAGCGCTGGCAAGCAGAGCCAACCGCGTCATCGCCATAGACATGCTGCGGTGATCTCCGAAATCGTGGAGCGTCCGAGCGCTCCGGACGAACAGTTCGGCAGCCTTCCCGACTTCACCTCGCCACACCAGCAGATCCGCCTGGGACACGATCGCCATTGCCTCATGCAGTGCGTCCTCGAGATCTTGAAAGATATCGAGCGCCTGCCTCAGGTAGACTTCCGCTTTGTCGACATCGTGTCGCTGTACCCAGAGGTCGCCAAGATTCGCGTAGGTGAACGCCAACAACCGGGTGTCGCCAAGCTGGCGCTGGAGAGCCAGGATCTCCGTCAGGAGCGCTTCGGCACGGTCCAACTGCCCACGGTCAAGCGCAAGTCCCGCCAGATTGCTGACAACCGCCGACTCGGTCTGCGCATCGCCCAGTGAATGAAGCAACTGTCGGCTTTCAGCCCAGTATTCTTCTGCCTGATCGTAGTTCCCCTGAAAATACGCAACCGCCCCCATGCTCCCGAGCGCCAGCGCCATGCCGCGATCATTCCCGGTGGCGCGAGCGAGATCGGCGGCCTTGCCGTGAAATATGAGGGCACGATCGTACTCGCCGCGGTCATGAGCGATCGAGCCAATCCCGACGGCGATCTTGATCTGCCCGGCGGTATCGCCGATCGATCCAGCGAGCTCGAACCCGCGCGTGAAGAGCTCCTCCGCGCCGGCGATATCATTCTGATCCTGGGCCAGAATTCCCGCCGCGTACAACGCAGCCACATACCCCGGAGAGCGCCGGTCGACATCGGACGCAAGCACCCGCTTCAACCAGGCGCGTCCTTCCGTCGGCAGGCCGTGCGCCGACCAGACACGCCAGAGGATGCCAGATACCTGCAGCGCGCATGCCGGGTCGCCCGCCGTCAGCGACCATTCGAGCATCACGCGCAGATTGTCGAGCTCCTGCGCGACACACGCGAACCAGACGTGCTGATCGCTCCCGGCGAGATGCGCATCCGCTTCGATGATCAGACGCTCGAAATACCGGGCGTGGTTCCGATGCGCAATCCCATCGTCGCCGCACGCCGCCAATTGCTCGCGACCGTACTCTCGCAGCGTCTCCAACATCGAGAAACGCGGCTCGCCATCCGCCGTCGCGAGTGAGCGAACGAGACTGTGATTCACAAGGTGGGTCATCAGGTCGAGCGCTGAACGTTCCGATGCATCGTCCGGATCGATCATGGCCTCAACCGCGTCGAGCGGAATCCCTCCGGCAAACACCGAAAGGCGCCGAAAGAGCGTCTGTTCATCTGGCGGCAGCAGATCGTAGCTCCAGGCGATGGCCTGCCGCATCGTCCGCAGGCGGTCGGGCATGTCGCGCCGGCCGCCGGTCAGCACCTGCAGCCGGTTGCCGAGCCGGGCACGCAACGCGGCTGGAGGCAGAATGTTCATCCGGGCGGCGGCGAGCTCGATCGCGAGCGGCAACCCGTCCAGTTGCTGACAGATCGCAGCGACGTCGGGGGCGTTGGCAGCGGTCAACGAGAACGTGCCGGCCGCTGCCTGCGCGCGCTGCACGAACAGGGTGACCGCATCGGCAGCGGCGACTGCATCGAGCGTCAGCGCGGTTCGACCGGGAACGGACAGCGGATCGAGCGGGAACCGCTGCTCGCCCTCGATGCCAAGCGGCACCCGGCTCGTGACCAGGATCGTGAGCGACGGACACAATGCCAGCAGTCGTCCAATGGCTGGAGCGGCAGGCGTCACCTGTTCGAAGTTGTCGAGCACGAGCAGCAGGTGCTGGTCATGCAGGGCATGGACGAGGCGATCTTCGTCGGTGCCGGGAATTTGCCCCTCCTGCAAGTCGAGCACCTGGGCAATGGTCTGCAAGACGAACCCGGGATCGCGAACGGGCGCGAGCGAGACAACGACCACCCCGTCGGCGAAATGAGCGTCCATGATCGCGGCGAGGTGGCGCCCAAGGAGCGTCTTGCCGACACCACCCGGCCCGGTCACCGTGAGCAAGCGCCGGTCGGGTTGGCGTAGCAACTCGCCGATGCGCGCGATCTCTGCCTGTCGTCCGATCAACGGGGTCAACGGGAGGGGCGGTGCCGACCGGCGCCGGGTGGGAAGCGCAGTGAGCGACATGGGCAGCGGCTTTCTCGATTGTCGCGACTAGAAATGTACAGGCGTATTCTACAGGACGGATGGCGTCCTGAGCGTTATGGCGACCAAGCGACGGCTGCTGTCATCTGGAGGGATCTGCACGTGGGTGGTGCGTCGGAACGCAATACGCATGCAGCGAACCCGAGCCTGGCACTCACGGTGGAACGAGCGGGAGATTCCTCGACTACGCTCGACATGACGACCGGGTACTGACATATCGTACGAGCCATCTCGTATGGGACCCGCCCTATGCGCAGCGGGCTTCCCGGGCTGCAGTCCCATCGCCCGTTCCATCAGATGATGCCGAGGCGCATCGCCGATGTCACCGCGGCGGTACGGGAATTGACCTCCAGCTTGGCCAGAATCCGCGAGACGTGCGTCGTTGCGGTGCGCGGGCTGATGAACAATTCCTCCGCGATCTCCGGGCTCGATTTGCCCTCCGCCAGCAACCGCAGGACGTCCATCTCGCGCTCCGTAAGCGGGTTCTCCACCGGCGCAGCCTCAGGGTCACTTCCCCGCGCCGGGGAGGACATGACGATCATCGGCCTGCCCGCACCGGCGGGCGCGAGCGCCGACGTGTCGCTCGCCGTACCGGGCGATGCCTGTGCGGCGATATCCTGGGCAATCGCATCCATCACGGCGATGGCATCGGCAAACGCCAGCGTCGCTCCCGCCTGCCACGCCTCCGCGAAGTCTGCCGGGCTCAATGCCCGCTCGCATGCCGTAGTCCCGGCCTCGACCTCCGCCAGCATGCGCGTCCGCGGCGGGGCGCCCAGGCGCTCCCGTTCGGCGGCGACCAGGCCATACAGGCGCGTGGCCTCCGTGTAGCGGGCATGACGAGCGGCAAGAAAGGCAAAGCGCTCGATCGCCTCGACGAAGCTGAGCTGGTCCTCGATCCGGAGCAACTGCCGGGCACTCTGCACGAGCAGCACGAGAACGTGGGGATCGTTCCCTTCCCTGGAGAGCATCTCCGCGCGCGAGATCTGGGCAATCGCCTCGTTCCGGATATCGCCCGCCTTCCGGAAGTGGTTGATGCCGATGGCGAAATACTCCTCGGCGCGCTCGACGTCCCGGCGCTGCGCCCAGAGATCGGCCAGATTGACGAAGGAGAAGGCGAGCGAACGCTCATCGCCGATCTGGCGCTGCATCTCGACTGTACTGGTCAGCAGTTCCTCCGCCAGTTCGAAATCCTCCCGCTCCATCGCCAGCGCCCCGAGGTTGCTGGTCACGATCGCCTCAGCCTGGATATCTCCGAGCTCGGCCAGAATCGCCCGGCACTCGGCCCAGTGCCGATGCGCTGCCTCGTAGTCGGCGCGGTAATACGAGACCGCGCCCAGATTCCCGAGCGCCATCGCCATGCTGCGCGGCTCGTTGTGCTCTCGTGACAGCGCCACGGCCTCGTGGTGATACCGGGACGCGAGGTCGTATTCGCCGCGATCGTGCGCGACGGTGCCAAGACCCGCGATTGCCCGGATCTTGCCGCGGATGTCTCCGATCTCGTTCGCCAGTTCGACAGCTTGCTGAAAGAAGGTGCGCGATGCCTCCAGATCATTCTGATCCTCGGCAAGATGACCGGCGCCGCTGAGAAGCGAGCCAAACGCAATCGTACGCTGACCGGCATTGGCGGCAATCGCCCGCTCCATCCACGTCCGGCCCTCGGAGACCAGCCCCCGCATCGACCAGAACCGCCACATATCGTGCAGCAGGGAGAGGGCGATATCCGGATGCCCGGAATCCAGCGACCACTGGAGCGCGGTGCGCAGGTTGTTCAGCTCAGTCGTGAACCGCTCCAACCAGACTTCCTGACCAGTTGCGGTCAACTTCGACTCGGCGTTTTCCGTGAGCGAGCCGTAGTACGCAGCATGGGCAGCGCGCGCCTCATCATCCTGCCCAAGCCGCAAGAGCTCCTCATGACCGAAATCCCGCAGGGTTTCGAGCATCAGGAAGCGAGACTCGTCGTTCTGGGTGGTGAGCCGGACCAGGCTGCGATCGACGAGCGAGCTGACGAGGTCGAGTGCATTGTCCGTTTCCAGTAATGCCTCCACGGCGTCGATCGGGATGCCACCCGCGAAGACGGAAAGCTGGCGAAAGAGCGCCTGCTCGTCCGGGGTCAGCAGGTCGTAGCTCCAGGCGATGGCCTGCCGCATCGTCCGCAGGCGGTCGGGCATGTCGCGCCGGCCGCCGGTCAGCACCTGCAGCCGGTTGCTGAGACGCGCCAGCAACGCCTCGGGCGAGAGGATGTTCATGCGGGCGGCGGCGAGCTCGAGCGCGAGTGGCAGCCCGTCCAGCTGGCGGCAGATCGTGGCGATAGTCGTCGCGTTGGCGGCGGTGAGCGTGAGGCGCGGGGCGACCGCGCGGGCGCGCTGCATGAAGAGCGCGACGGCACCGGTGTCCTGCACGGCGTCGGGCGTGCTGGCAGATGCCATCGGCACTTCGAGTGGCAGGACAGGAAACTGCTGCTCCCCCTCGATATCGAGTGGAACCTGGCTGGTGACGAGCGCCGTGATATCCGGGCACAAGGACAGAATGGTGGAAATCCGTGTTGCCGCCGAGACGATCTGCTCAAAATTGTCCAGCACGAGGAGGAATTGCCGGGGCTGGAGGTAGGCGATCAGCCGTTCCTCACAGTCGGCCTCAGTCATCTGGGTCTCGTAGATATCGAATGCCCGCGCGATGGTCGGCAGCACGAGATCGGGATCGCGCAGGGGAGAGAGGGAGACGAAGACAACGCCATCAACGAAGTCATCCGCGAGTTCGTGCGCGAGATGCAGTGCGAGGCGGGTCTTGCCGACCCCGCCGGGCCCGGTCAGGGTGAGCAGGCGCGGGGAGGACTCTCGCAGAATCGCCACTGCCTCCTGCTGTTCGCGATCGCGACCAACCAGCGGAGTCAACGGCCGCGGCAACGTCGCGGGTCGCCAGGATAGAACAGGTGCGAGCGGCATTGGGGGAACATTTCCTCCGGCGAGAGACGATTCGGGTTGATCCTGTCACAAGGGTACGGGGACGATTACGTTCCGGCAACTCCTTGTATGAAAGGCGTGGCGCTTCGGAATGTGTAGGGAACGGCACGAGGCCGTTGACAGAGCACCAACATGCTGCGCCAATCCTGATTTACCAGGAAGCAGCCTCATGGAGCCTCCACGCTTCCCCGTCATTTCTCGACTTCGCCCGAAATGACGATGTGAAATGACGGGGGAACGGGACGGATGGAGGGGACAGCAGCAAGAGGGGCATCGGAACGGCACAAGGCCGTTCCCTCCAGAAATCGATGCACCGTAGGCAGAAAACAGCCCGGTCGTTTTCGACCGGGCTGTGCATTTGCGAAAAACGACTCCTACCCTTCGAGGAGCAGTGTTTCGGGATCCTCCAGCAGATCCTTGATCCGGACCAGGAACTGCACCGCCTCGCGGCCATCCACGATCCGGTGATCGTAGGAGAGGGCGAGGTACATCATCGGCCGAATCACGATCTCGCCGTCACGGACGACCGGGCGCTGCTGGATCGTATGCATGCCGAGGATCGCCGCCTGCGGCGCGTTCAGGATCGGCGTCGAGAGCAACGAGCCAAAGACGCCGCCGTTGGTAATCGTGAAAGTGCCGCCCTGCAGGTCGGAGAGCGCGAGCGTGTTGTTGCGGGCCTTGGTCGCGAGCTCGACGATCTCCTGCTCGATCTGGGCGAAGCCCTTGCGATCGGCGTTGCGCACCACCGGCACCACGAGCCCTTCTTCGACCCCGACCGCGATGCCAATGTCGTAGTAGTGCTTGAGGACAAGCTCATTGCCCTGCAACTCGGCGTTCACCTGCGGGAAGGCCTTCAAGGCGCCGATCGCCGCCTTCGTGAAGAAGGACATGAACCCGAGATTGACGCCATGCTGCTCCTTGAAGGCGTCCTTCCGCCGCTTGCGGATGTCCATGACCGCCGAGAGATCGACCTCGTTGAAGGTCGTCAGCATCGCGGCGGTATGCTGCGCCTCGACGAGGCGGGCGGCGATCGTCTGCCGGCGGCGGGAGAGGCGTACGCGCTCCTCCTCGTCCGCGCGCGGCCCCGGTGCGGACGGGGCGGCAGATGGTGCCGGCGCAGCGGCGGGTGCGGGTACC
>JBARWF010000108.1:0-77503 GCA_049646645.1 Thermomicrobiales bacterium | reverse complement strand
GCCTCCGAATGCCGGAGGCTGGCCGCGCGTGATACGAACCTGAAGCGCAACCACCCGGGCGGTGATCCCGCTACGATTCCTTCCAGAGCTTGTAGTCCTTGAGATGCAGCGCATCCCAGGTCAGGATCGACTCCGGCAGACCCTTGATCGCGTTGGAATAGAACGTGACCCAGGTCGGGTAGAGCAGGAAGAGGAAGGGGACTTCCTCCGCCACGATCTCCTGCACGCGGTTATAGATCTCGATGCGTTTCGCCTCGTCCTGCTCCAGGATGCCCTTGTTCAGCAGATCATCGACTTCCGCGTTCGAGAAGTGGGAGAAGTTGTTGGCGCCGGTCGAGGTCAACGTATCCCGCGCGTCGGGATCGCCGCCGTTGCCGCTGTAGACCCAGTTGAAGAGCGCAGCGTCGTAGTTGTCGTCCATCAAGCCCGCGAGAACGGCGTTGCTCTCCTGGAGCTTGACCTCGGCGCCGATCTCCTTCCACCACTGCTGGGCGAGCTCCGCTTCGGGGCGCCGCTGGGTGTCGCCCTGGATAATCCAGAGGGTGAAGGCGAGCTTGGTGCCATCCTTCTCGCGGACACCATCCTTGCCCGGTACCCAACCGGCTTCATCGAGCAGCTTCTTGGCCGTTTCCGGATCGTGCTCGTACTTCTTGACGTCGGGATTGTAGAACTTGCCAAGGGACGGGGACATGTTGGAGGTCGCGATCTGCCCCTGTCCGAGATAGACATCGTCCACGAACGACTGGCGATCGAGCGTGTAGAGCAACGCCTGGCGCACCGCCTTGTCGGAGAGTGCCGGGTGGCGGTTATTGAGTGGGAAGTGGTTCACGCCATCGCTCACGGTCTCGAACACGGTGAAGTTGCCGCTTTCCTTGAGCGAGGTGTTGTCCTCCGCGCTCAGGCTCCAGATGGAGTTATCGGCCTTGCCGCTCTCGAGCGCCGCCAGGCGACCGGCGGCCTCGGGCACCACATCGATGCGCCAGGTATCGAAGTTGGGGCGACCCCGGAAGTAATCGTCATTAGCTTCGAGGGTTGTGCTCTGAGCGGGGATCCATTCCTTGAGCTTGAACGGCCCCGTGCCGACCGGCTTGCCCTTGAAGTCGTTCTCGCCGATCTCGGCGTGGTACTTCGCCGGGTAGATCAGGGTCGTAGCCACATTGACCATGAAGGTGACATCCGCATCCTTGAGCTTCACGACGACGGTCTGCGGATCGGGGGCCTCGACGGAGTCGACGAGCCCGAAATCGCCGGCGCGCAGCGAGGCATTGGCGGGGTCCTTAATCCAGTCGTAGGTGTACTTGACGTCGGCCGAGGTGAACTCATCGCCGTTGTGGAACTTCACGCCGGAGACGAGCTTGAAGGTGTAGGTCTTGCCATCGGCACTCGTCTCATAGGACTCCGCGAGCACGGGCTCGAGTTCGAAGTTCTCGTTGACGGAGTAGAGCGAATCGAACATCTGCACTATCGTCACCCAGCCGACCGTCGAGCCCTCGTTGTCCGGGCTGAGGGTATCGACGACTTCGTGACCGAGCGTGACGAAGGTGCCACCTTTCAGCGGCTGCGCGTCCTGCGCGAGCGCAGCGGCACGGCCGGCAACGGTGCCGCTGCTGAGTACCGGGATCAGCCCGGCGATGGCCGCAGCCTTGATGACCTGGCGCCGGCTGCCATGCATGGTCATCAGCCTGCGCAGAGCTGAGTTGCGGGCATACTCCGGTGTGGTCGCGTCGGGACTGGTCGTCGTATGGTTGTGAGACATCGAGCCGCTCCATCATGGTGAAACACGAATATCACGGTGGTTGTATGAGGGACCCACTCGACCGCGTAGGGCGGCGAGACAGCGATAGGGATCAGATCTTTGCGGGCGCGAAACTCCTCTCCGGCCCCAAAGTGAGAACAGCGTCCAGTGTTGCATGCCCGACCAGACTGGGCAAGAGACGAAATCGGCCCGGTTGTCCTCGGTCATCATCTTGCCGATGCCGGGGAGGGCATTGAGCCGGGCTGGCGTCAGCGCGAGTCGGGGCGATCGGAACCGAACGATCTTGCCCATCACGCCTGCCTTGATCTCGGCGGGAGTTCCGGCCGCGACCTGGTGACCCTGGTTCATGACGACTATCCGCTCGGCGAGCGCGTCAGCTTCCTCCAGATAGTGGGTTGTAAGCACGATCGTCTTGCCGCGAGCATGCATTTGCCGGATACGTTCCCAGAAGATGTTGCGCGCGGTGACATCTATGCCCACTGTCGGTTCATCCAGGAAGAGTAGATCGGGATCGCCGATGATCGCGAGCGCGAAGTAGAGGCGCGGGCACTCGCCGCCGGAGAGGTTGGCGATCCTGTTCTCAGACTTGTGCGTCAGCATTGCCGCTTCGATCGCGTCCTGGTTACCGATCGGGTGGGAATACAGCCACGAGAAGAGCTCGACGATCTCGCGGACCTTTAGCGTCGAAGGCAGACCTGATTCCTGCAGCATGATACCGGTGCGCTGGCGGGCAGCGATGTCGGTCGGCGTGTGTCCGAAGATTGCAGCCTGACCGGCGGTCGTGCGCTTCAGTCAGAGCATCATCGAAATCGAGGTGGTTTTTCCAGCGCCGCTCGGTCCGAGCAATGCCACGATAGCACCCGGCTGGGCCTCAAGGCTGAACCCGTTCACGACATTCTCTGAGCCATAGCGCTTGGTGGCATTGACGAGCTGGACCGGTATCTCCGGGTTGCGCATCGCTGGAACACTCCCTGCCTTGCATGGACCTCCCCGTCGTTCGGGGGCTGAAATAATGGTAGGAGTGGTGCGAGTCTGGCGGAAGTGAAGGCTGTGACATTTCAAGCATGACAAATGTCACCGGTCCGTGAAGACGACAAGAACGCTCTGCGAGTATGTCTGTGAGCTCCCCGGCGCATGCCGAGATTAACATGGCTATAATTGTGGCTAGGTCGAATCTGAATGGGGAGTTGAATAGAGGTGCGTTGTGGTTCAAGTGAATATATTGGAAGCTCGCAATCGACTCTCCCAGCTCATCAAGAAGGCAGAATCTGGAGAAGAGGTGGTGATTTCAAAACGAGGCGTTCCGGTGGCCAAGCTCGTGGGAATCGAGCCGAACGAACCAAAGCGAGGAAACGGCCGAGTGATCGTCGAGTGGCTGGAGCAGCATCCCATTCCCGAATATGCACGACGTTCGCCCGAGGAGATCGAAAGGGCCATTGAAGAAGAACGGAATGCCTGGGAATGATCTACTTCGATACCTGCATGCTTATTTGTGTCTATGAGCGGGATGATGCATTGGGTGATCGTGTGCGAGAGGCGATGCGGAGTTCATCTGACAGAACGTTTGCGATTTCACCGCTCGTGAAACTCGAGTGTCTGGTGAATCCGATGCGATCGGGCAATTACGCTTTGATCCAGTCATATGAAGGCTTATTCCCAGGATTCGAGAATCTCACCATGGATGAGGAGACATTTTTGCGTGCCGCCGAATTACGGGCCCGGTTCGGCTTGAAGACACCGGATGCCCTTCATCTGGCGGTCGCGCAGCTTCATCACTGCTCCGCATTCTGGACCAATGACGACCGACTTGCGGCCGCAAGCCAAGGGCTTTCTCGCAGAGTGATCTAGCGCGATCTATGCCGGTTGCCTGAATCGGGCGAAGAAGGCGCGAATGCGATCGAGCACCGTTTGAGCCTCGATCTCGGCCTCTGATTTCGGTTTGGGAGGCGGGGGCCACAGTTCGTCCAGAACCGCCGTGATGACCAGCGATGCAGGTACCGCGAGCAGCACCCCGACAATCCCCTTCGATTCCAGCCCGATGAACAGCGCGACCAGCACGACGACTGATGGCAATCCCACCGCATCACCAATGAACTTGGGCGCCAAGATGTGCGATTCCACATTGATCAGGACGGCGTAGAGCACGATCACGAAGATCGTTTCGGGGAAACCGATCGTCAGCCCGATCGCGCTGGCGATGATGACCGTCAGCGCACCCCCGAGGTAGGGAATGATCTCCAGCACCGCGGCTGCCAAGCCGATCGACGCGGCGTAGGGAATTCCGATCGCCCACAGGCCAAGTCCGAAGAGGATGCCGAAGGTTGCGGCGACCAGTATTTGCCCCCGAACCCAGCCCCCGATTCGACCATGAATGTCGCCCGATATCCGCGTCATGCGAGCTTGGGCGTCGTCGGTGAGAAAGCGCTTGGCGAAGCGGGTGCCGCATGTCGGATCGAGCGCGAGCATGAAGGCGATGACCAGCATTGCGAAGAGCACGATCGCCGCGTGGCCGATGCCAAGCGTGATCGTCGTCAGCTCCGAGACGATCGTATCGACATTGTTGCTGATGCCCCTCGTGATCTGGTCCGTCGAGATCTTGGATCCAACGTTGGTGTGAAATCCGAACCGGTCCAGGAGATGCTGCACCTGGCTTTGGTAGGTATCGAGCTGGTCCCCGAACCGGGTCGCTTCGTTGGTCACAAGCGGGATGAGGACCAGCACGACTGCGACGAGCAGGGCGATCACCACCGCGAAGATGGCGAGGATGCCCACGCCGCGCGGAAACCCGCGGGACTGGATCCAGGTGACCGGCTTGTCGACGGATGTTGCCAGCAGGATAGCGCCGGCGAAGATCAGCAGCGTGCTCGAAAGCTCCTGCACGACCCAGACGGCAAGCAGGATGCCGAAGACGATCACAAGCGTGCGCGTGGAGACGCTGATCGTCAGTGGGTGCTGCCCTGCGCGCATGCGGAGGTCCGCATCGTCCTGCTCGTTGTCTGTGGGGCCGATCATCCGGGGCTCACGCACGGCGCACTCATCTCTTTTGGACCTGATGACAATTGCTGCAGTGGTTATTCCGCCGCACCACAGTCCGGGCGCGATCACGTGACGACCTCAGCATGGAGAAGTATGCCGCGCCACTCGCTGTTTCGCAGGAATTGCGCTGGCGCTGGATGTCAGTCTAGCTCAGGGCCGGAAGCCGTAGCGAATGCCTTCACGATGCGTCGTGGTGCGCGACATCGCCACGCTTCGGTCAGCAGCGCTTCCAGCTCGCGGATGTCGATGATGGGGAGCCGCAGGAGAGTGGCGGGATAGCCGAGGTAGTGAACGATGGTGAAGCGCGTATCTGGTGCGGTCGCCAGGAGCGCATCGTTGCGTTCTTCCCCGTCCACGTGGACGCCTTGTCGCATTTGAAGCAACGGAATTCGCCCTCTTTGCGGGGGAGGTCTCGGGAAGCGCGAGTGCTAAGCGCTTGACGTCGTGCACACCGGCCATGCGACCCATCTTGTGTACCTAGGGCTTCCCGCTGGTGACGCATGCTCTGCTCGTTTGACACCGCCTTTGCTTGCTCGAACTTGCCCCTGTATGCCGGAACTTCATGGCGCACGATCACGAGCTGCCTGATCGCGATCAGCAGTTCGAGCGTGGGTTGGGGATAATTCTCGATGGAGTCGTCGCACAGATCGAGCGTGTTGGCGGCCAGGGCGCTTCCGGTTAACCGACTGACTGACGTGACGTTGGCGCTCCACAGGACGGCCCGGTCGCGTGGCTACCGGTTGGCGAGTTCGATGGCCTGCGCAAAGGCAGCGTCCCAGTCGCGGGCGAAACGCTCCAGTCCGAAGCGGCTTCTCGCGAGTTCGCGCGCGTTGGCCCCGAGCTCATGTGCGTGGTCCGGGTTGGCGATCAGGCGCTGCATTCCACGAATCAGCACATCGAGATCGTTCGAGATGTATCCGTGGACGCCGTTCACGATGACGTCGGGCAGTTCGGTTGTCGCCAGTGCCACAACCGGCATGCCGAGCGTCAGCGCCTCGATCACGGCGAGGGGCAGGCTCGTGTAGCGGCACGGGCTGAAGAGGAAGCGGTACTCGCCGACAACGCGATGAAGGCGCGGATAGGGGATATCGCCGACCCCATCGAGGCCATCATTCTCGAAGCCGGCCACAGTCAGCGGCACGTGCCGTCGAGCTTCCGTGAAGAGATCGAGACCGACCTTCCGGCCCCGGCGCGGCATGCTGTTGATGACCGTGATACCCTCCGGTCGCGTTCCCTGGTACGTCGCACCGGGATCGATCGCGACGCTGTGCTCGACAACACGTGTAGGAGTGTCGCCGTTGTCCCACATCAGCCGGTTGAAGTTAGTGACATGGACAAGCAGGCCTGCGGGGTCGTCAAAGGGATGACGGCTGGCAACCGGATCGGGGAACGGCGTGTTGTGCTCGAGATAGATGCGCGGCGTGCTCCGTATCGAAGGGCCAAGCAGTTCCTCGGCGTCTGTCTGCAGGTTCGCCGGCGACTGAAACAGGACCAGATCCACGTCCTGCTCGCGCACGCGGTCGGCGAGAACGTCCTGAACTGATGGCGGAAAATCGCCGCCACCGCGACCTCCGTAGCCTTCGGGGCTGCCGGGCTTGACCGGCAGTAGCCAGTCATGGTCGAGACGGGCAAGCGTGTTGAAATAACTGCCGTGAATCGGCCATGTCAAGATCCGCAGGCGCATCAATACTCCTCTGTCTATGGCGGTCCGGGTTCTCCGCTGATCTTCTCCGGCGGCAACGTATCGTTATCGACGGCGGGAATGGCATCCGGTGCCAGTCGGATGTCGACTGCACGCAGGTCTTCGTCTGCGATGTCACCGCTATCGGTCGAGATGTTGAACTCGACCGAGACGCCCGGTCCAAGATCGCCGAACTCAGGGCCCTGCAATGCGCTCTGGTGAAAGAAGTACTCTTCACCGTTCGGCCCGATGATGAAGCCGAACTTCCCCTCCGGATCGACACGGTCGACGGTTCCCTGTAGCATGACTCACCTCGTTTCATGCGTTTGGTCCGCACCGTCTGCGTATTGCGCGGCGGTCCGGACCAGTGTTGATCTTCAGCGCAGGGAATGTGCCAGTCTTGGGCGAACCAACGGATTGCCGGGAGCAGGGACGCACGCGATGCCAGGGATGGATAACCGGTTCTTCGTGAATGTCGAGGTCGCGATCGTCCGGGATGGACGCTACCTAATGATCGTGCGCGGCGAGGAGGAAGAGTTTGGTGCGGGGTGGCTCTGCATGGCGGGTGGAACGGTCGAGTGGCAGGGGCCGGAGACGGTCGACGACGTGCTGGAGGCCACGGCCCGCCGGGAAGTCAGGGAAGAGATTGGTCTGGACCTTGCCGAAAGCATCGTCTACGTCGAGAGTCACACCTTCGCCGCTGGCGGCCCCGCGCTCGATGTCGTGATGCTGGCGCAGCCTCTCAGCGGCGAGGAGACGCCGTACTTTGCATCGCCTGGTGAGGTTGCGTCGTTGCAGTGGATGACGTTCGACGAGGTCTGTGCGGATGAACGTGCGCAGCCGTGGACACGAGAGAGCCTGCGGCGTGCGGAGCGACTGCGAACGCTCCTGCGCTGGTGACGTAGAATCACCGTTACGTGCGGACTTGGCGCGTGGGCGGCGAGTGATCGGCCTCGCCGGTGCGTCCCGGAGAGTGGACAATCGTTGATGAAGATGCTGAACGGTTTCAATCGCTCGCTCATCCGCTTCTTCCGTGGAGGACCAGCCCACCCCGAAACGCCCCAGAGCCCGTCGTTCGAGCCAACGCCGATCATGATCACGCCCCGGACTCGCCTGATCGTGCTCCTCGCGATCACGATTGCGCTGGTCTGGCTGGCGCTGGAAGCACCCAGTATTCCCCGGCTGCTCGTGTTGGGAGCGACCCTCGCGCTGGTTCTCTCCTTCCCCGTGCGGCTGCTGAACCGATTCATGGCGCGACCAACCGCGATTCTGATCGTGGTCACGTCGATGATGGCGGTTGTGGTGCTGGGAACGACGCTCCTTGTTCCGTTCATGATTTCCGAGATCAGCCGTTTCGTGGAATTGCTCCCCGATACTGCCACCAGTCTCCAGGGAGTTGTCCGTGACTTCCTCGACGATATGTATCGGCGCGGCTGGCTGAGGGACAACCCGGATACGGTACTCAACAACTTCGAGGGAACGCTCTTCGACCGGGCGCAGGTGATCGCTGAGAACCTGCTCAACAATACCGTCGATACGCTGACTCGCTCCTTCAACATCCTGGTCACGGCGTTCGGCGTGCTCTTCATCGCGACGTACCTGTTGATCGACGTGCCGAAGTTCAAGGACACGTTTGTTCGCACCTTCGCGCACCGTTACCGGGAGGACGCCGAGCAACTCTGGAACACGCTCGGGGATTCGCTCTCGCGGTACCTGGCGGGTCTGCTGATCTCCATCGCCTTCCAGGGGATCTCGGTCATGATCGGGCTCTACGCGATCGGCATCCCCTACGCGCTGATCCTCGGCATCTGGATGTCGGTGACGGCGATCCTGCCCTACATCGGCGCATTTCTCGGCGCCATCCCCGCAGTGCTGCTTGCCTTGACGATGGGGTGGGAAACGACGGTCCTCACGCTGGCGCTCTACATCGTTGTCAATCAGCTCGATGGAAACTTCGTCACACCTCGTGTGCAGGGCACGGCGGTTCGCGTGCATCCCGTGCTGATATTCGTCTCGGTAATCGGCGGCAGCGAGATCGCCGGGCCGCTGGGCGCGGTGATGGCGGTGCCGACGCTCGCGGTCATTCGCGTCCTCGCGGAGTTTTTCTGGGTGCGGCTCAGGGTGGAGGGGGAGCAACAGGAGACCCTGCTCGTCGCAATGAGTGGCACCGAACTCGATGGAGACGAGGAGGTGGACGTTGAAGTCGGCGTTGATCAGGATGGAGATAGCATCATCGAGAACGACGAGCGCGTGAACGTCAAGGTCACTGCTTCTGACAATGGCGCTGTTGATGCGGAAGTTGCTGGCGATCCGGAGGAGCACTCAAACCTTGGGTCGAAAATGAGCTGACGCCGCGGAGACGTGTTGTTGTGCTCGACTTCATGTGATGGATCTCTGCGAAACCGGCAAGCGTGCAGCCAGGAGAGACGAGAATGATCAAGAGGCTCGATCACATCAGCGTTGTCGTCGACGACCTTGAAGCCGCGATCGCGTTTTTCTCCGCGCTCGGTATGACCCGCGACGGCGAGACGACGGTTGAGGGAGAATGGGTGGACCGTATCAACGGGCTCGATGATGTCCGGGTCGACATCGTGATGATGCGGACCCCGGACGGGCACGGGCGGTTGGAGCTGACAAGGTTTCGTAGCCCAGACCTGGTCGAACTCGAACCGGCGATCGCTCCGCCGAACACGCCGGGCCTCAGGAGCGTCATGTTTGCCGTCGACGACATCGACGATACGATTGCTCGCCTGCGCGCCACGGGCGCCGAGTTCGTCGGCGAGGTGGTCCAGTACGAGGACACGTACAAGCTCTGCTACATGCGGGGGCCCGCTGGCATCATCGTCGCTCTGGCCGAGGAACTCGTCTGACGTGTCCACCGCAATTGGAAAAACCAGTGGCGCCTTGGGCGCCCCGTCGACCTGGTCCTCCGGTTGGCCACCGTCCCGCTTTCTTACATTCGTGAGCCGCGGTCCTGTCAGGCACATGTGGCTGGCGTATTACTCGCCCGAATGAACGGATAGGTCGTCAAGCAGGTCCATATAAAAGCGGAGGTGCGCCAAGACCGGCAAGTGGTCCGAGCCTGCATCCGGGCCGATCCACGCCGCCTCTGTCTCGAATTCTCCTGTGTGCCAGATGTAATCGTAGCGTACGACAGGGACCAGTGGCAGCCGGCTGATCGGTTGTCCGGGCATGCCCATGGGTCCGAGCCCATGAACGGGGCCGAGACGGATCGGAAAGGTTGCTCCCCGCGACTCTCCAGCCTCGCCGAACGCGTCATGCAGACCCAGCCGCCGGAAGCGGGCGTGGGCAGCGTGGCGTGGGGTCATGTTGAAATCGCCCAGCATGATCGCGGGCGACGCGTCGCGCAGTCGCTGACCGAGCTGTACGATGTGGCGCCGGGACCGGTGGGCGAAGACAATTCCATGCCGGCCGAGTCGCGGCGGACGGGGGTGCGCCACGAAAACGGTCACCTGTTGTCCTGCAATATCGAGCAGCGCAATGACATCTGGCCTACCTGCGACGAGATTGAGCGGCTCCGCGGCAACGACCGGAAAGCGCGAAAAAAGGCCCTTGCCCTCGAAGCTGTCGCCAAAGGAGTAGCGCTCCGGGTAGTGATCCGCCAGCGCCGATCTCAGGAACGCGGCCTGTCGCTGATTCAGTTCCTGCATTGCGACGATATCCGCATCGCTCGCGATCACGGCCTCGACCAGTCGATTGTCCGGAGCCTGACCGTTGCCGACGTTGACGGTCATCGCGGTGAACTCGGCAGTCTGCGTTCTCCGTTGGTCAGTCATTGCGGACCGCCACGGGAACCGGTACAGACGGTGCGTTGGCGCGACTGTCAGGGGGAGCGACGTGCTGGACAGAGGTCGCGCTCTCCGCGAGCCAGCGTTTGAAAGTCCAGTAGACCGTCTGGGCACCGACGATGGTCTCCGGTCCGGGATCGAGCTCGATCGGATGCAGCAGGAACGGGTGCGCCTGCGGGCCACCGAGACCGCCATGCGATCCCACCAGCTCTTCGAACGCGCCGATCTCGCCAGTTTCCGGATCGAGCCGGCTGTTCACCAGAATATCCGGCGCGTTGTCAAAGGCGCTTGCCCGGCGGAGATGATGCGCAGCATTCTCGCCATAGCCATCGAGCGGATTCTTGCCGACCCAGCGATCCTCGTCGAGGAGATAGACACCCTCGCTGCCAAGGACCAGCGCTCCCTGATGCGCCGTGGCGACGACGATAAAGCCGATACCCGGGTGATCGAGCAGGGCGGGCACCAGCGTCGGGAAGGCATCCTCAATCTCTTCGAGCTGCATGCGATGAGGCCAGCCCGGAAATGAGATCAGTCCCAGGCAGCCCGAGGCGAGGACAACTACGTCGTTCGCAGACGAGCCGGCAGGCGGACCTGGTTGATCCTCCAACGATCTTCCTTCCCCGTCCGGACCGATCTGCACCGCGCCATCCACGCGCTGTTTGCGAAGCGCGCGCTTCACCATGCGCGGCGCTTTCTCGTCCCGTGCGAGAACATCCGTCAATAACGCGCTCAGCGTCTGCCAGCCCTCGTCGGTTTCGGTCGATCCGAACGCCCGAGCAGGAGTGAAGTGCGGAGAGGGCGCGGAGATCGTCTGTTCCACAAACCCCTGCAGTGTGTAGCCGTATCGCTGCAGGAACGTCTCCCCCTGGCTCTGACCGTGGTCCGAGAGGACGATTAGGTGGTAGGGGCGTGGAGCTTCGGCCGCGACCATGGCCAGTCGGCCGATGTCGCGATCGATGTCTCGCAACACGCGGAGCGTATCGCCACGGGCGATACCGGAGTGATGGGCAACTTCGTCGTAGGCGAGATAGGTGGTGTAGATAGCAGGGATACCTCGCAACATATCCCCTGCAACAGTAAAGGTATTCAGCTCACGAAGGAGGCTCGTGGTCGCCGCGCGAACCAGCGGGTAGAGCCCGCCCCGGCTGACACGCGGGTGTTCACGACGCATAAGTTGCCAGATGCGGGCGACGATCTCTCTCACCACATCGGCCAGGAAGAGGGCGACCGTGCGCGCGAGGTTGTAGAGGTTGGCGTAGAAGAGAAGATACTGCTCGGTGCCGCGCTGTTTGCGGTTCAGCAACGTTGAGAACGTGAAGAGGGTATCGGGCGCGTCGCCCGAGAACAGGTTGCCTCGGCTGGCGCCGCCATGCACGAGCAAGCCGTCGCCATTCGAGTGTCGTTCCTGCAGGAAGGCAGTGTCACGGAAGCGGTTGGAGACGATAACCCGTCCGAGGCTCTTCTCATACCAGCGGAATGCGGGCATGTTCTCGTTGTTCCCGTGGAGGATCCCCGCCTGGCTTGCCCCGGTCTGGGATGAGAGGTCGCATTCCCAGCGATCGAGCCGGTGCGTGCCCGCCGCGAGCCACGATGCCATGGTCGGCGCGTAGCCGCGCTCGATCGCCTCCCGCAGCACGGTCTCGGCGAGACCATCGATCTCCAGGAAGATGAAACCGGGCGAATCCTCAGCGTGTTCCGATCGTCGCAGGTACTTCGCGCGCATTGGCCCCAGCGAGAATCGTTGCCACGCGTGATCGTCGCTGATGGCGAGCAGACTGCCGAGAAATGTCGAGACAGCGGTGAGGATGCCGGCGACGATGCTGGACACGACAAGGCTGTCGACGCGCCAGTTGGGAAGGATGCCGTCGAGGATCAGCAGTGCAGCGCCGTTCAGCACGAACGTGATGAACGGGAAGAACATCGCCCGAACGCGCGCCGCGAACCGGAAGAGCGCCGGCATGACCAGCGCATTCATCGTTGCCAGGATCACGATGACGAGCAGGGCGTCATGAAATCCGGTGACCTTGATGCCGGGCACGCGACTGGCGATGGCGATTAGCACGAGTGCTTCCACCGACCAGACAATAAGATGACGCGCGAGCAGACCGGTCTCGATGCCCAGTCTCTGCATGCTTGCCATGATGCTGAATTCGCGCTTCGTTGTCATGCCGATAGTATGACCTATGACCGGTGCGGTCGGGGACCGATCTCCTCTACGCCTACGCCGTGGTGGCGGCCTCTACCGGGAGAAATGCCTTCCAGGTATACCGCCGCCAGATCGCGAGCGAGCCGATCGCCAGCAGGACACCACACGCCCCCATCACGATTGGCAGCCCGATTGCTTGTGCCGCCGCAGAAATCGTCAGCGTGGAGAACGGCATGACCCCGTTGAAGGCGAGCCCATTGATGCTCAACACGCGACCGCGCAGTTCCTCCGGTGCCAGCTGCTGCACGCGCGTCGTAATCTGCATCAACCCCATCTCGAACGAGCAGCCGGCGATCAGCACACCGGGAATCGCAATCCAGGGATTGGGCGACAACGCCAGCCACAACAGTCCGCAAGCGAGCCCCGCCGCCGTCAGCTTCAGACGGCGTCCGCCCGCCGCTTCGAGCCGGCTGCCTTGCAGGAGCAGAATGGCCCCGAGCAGCGAGCCGACCCCGAAGACCGAGATCATTGCCGGTACCCACGAGCGCGAACCGTGGAGCTCAGTCGTGACGTAGAGCGGCATCAGGACCAGCAGGCTTGGAACGGCAAGGAAGGAGAAAATTGCGGTCGTCGCGACGAGACCGACGAGATCATCGCTGTGCCGGATATGGCGCAGCCCGTCGCGCAAGGCGGAGAGCCCGGAGGGTCGCACCGTGCCGGGAGCGTGTCGAACGGCTGGTGGCAAGAGCCGGCGCAGCGAGACGAGTACCAGCAAGGGCGCCAGCAACGAGAGCGTGAAGGTCACGAACGAGAGGGCGAGACCGAATGCGCCGATGATGAGCGCCGAGAACGCGGGACCGGCGGTTCGGGTGGCATTGATCGAGGCGGAGTTCAAGGCGATGGCTTCCGGCATGTCCTCCCGCCGCACCAGTTGCGCCAGAAACGCCTGGCTCGCGGGGAGATCGAAGGAGGCGACGGTGCCGCCAAGGGCGACCAGGACGAGGATATGCCAGTAGGCGAGATGGCCACTGAACACAAGGACCGCCCAGACCAGCGAGAACGATCCGATCAACGGTTGCGTGATCAGCAGGATCTTGCGCCGTTCGAAGCGATCAGCGACCACACCGCCGAACAGGCTGAGTGCGAGCAGCGGGAGCGCCGAGACGATATTGATGGCGCCGACGAGAAATGCGGACGATGTAATCGAGAGAATGACAAGCTGGACACCGGTGTTCTGTGTCCACATTCCCATCAACGCAACGACCTGTGCGAGCCAGTAGCGCCGATACGGAGCATGCTGGAGCGCCCTGGGCAGTTGCACGTTGAGCCGGCGAGCGGGCAGGGCAGCATCTGCGGGAGCGGCCCTCGCGGCCCGGAATGGCCGGGTGACGCGTAGCCGGCGCCGTGACGCCGGTACCGGCGGCAACATGATTTCCGGGTTGAGCGCGACGATCTCGAGCTCATCGCTCAAGGGCGCGTGACGCTCGTCTCCGGTCTCACCCGAGACGACGAGCAGCGGCGGTGGCTCTTCGAGATCCCTCGAGCTGGGATCGGGGTGGGATGTCATTGTGGGCGGACTCTCGGATGGGGTTCTGGACATGACAAAACCACGCCAGGGCGCGTGGATGTGGACATCCTAACAGGGTCCAATGCGACTTGGTATCTATTGGTGCGGATTCATTTGGAACCACCCCTCCAGGGAGTGGGCGCAGCGATTCTGGAGAGTGCACGTGCACCGTCAGGACACGCGGGAGACGATGCCGCTCGCCGGGATGAACGCCTTCCAGGCATAGCGCTTCCAGATCCAGACCGAGGAGAGAGCCAGCAATCCGGCCGAGATGCCCATGACGATATGCTGGCCCACGAGTTCGGAAGCTCCCGACACCACCATCGTGGCAAATGGCATGACCCCGTTGAAGGCGAGACTGTTGACGCTCAAGACGCGACCGCGAAGGTCGTCAGGGGCGAGCTGCTGTACGCGTGTCTGGATCTGGGTGTTGCCGGTCGAGAACGCGTAGCCGGAGATGATGACGCCGGGCACCACGACCCAGGGGTTCGGCGAGAGCGCCATCCAGATCAGGCCGATCGTGAGCCCGGCCATGGACGTACGCAATCGCTTGCCGGCTGCAACTTCGAGTCTGCTCCCCCGAATCAGGGTGATGGCACCGATCAGCGAGCCGATTCCGAGCACGGAGATCATGACGGCGACCCAGTTGTCGGAGCCACCAAGCACGTCGGTGACATAGAGGGGCATCAGGACGAGCAGGTTCGGAAAAACGAAGAGCGAGAACACGGTCGTGATCAGGATCAGGCCCATCACCTCATCCGTCCGCCGGATGTACGCGATGCCTTCCTTGAGCTGCGAGAGGCCCGACGATGACGTTCGTACCCGCTTGGGCGCGGTGATGATCTTTCGCAAGCTGTAGAGCACCGAAATCGGCGCAAGCAGCGTGAAGGCATTGATTACAAATGCCGCGGCAGTGCCGAGCGCCCCGATCACGACGCCAGCGAGGGCTGGCCCGATGGTGCGCGTGGCGTTGAAGGACGCGGAATTGAGCGCCAGCGCTTGCGGCAGGTCGTCCCGGCGCACGAGTTCCGAGACGAAGGCTTGCGAGGCCGGTAACTCGAATGAGGCGACGGTTCCCGCAACACCGGCGATGACGAGAATGTGCCAGTACTGGATGTGACCGCCGAAGATCAGGAACGCGTAGACCAGCGAGATGAGGCCGAGCGACGATTGCGTCACCATCAGGATCTTGCGCCGATCGATCCGGTCTGCGAGAACACCGCCGAAGAGGCTGAAGAGCAGCAATGGGACCGACGAGACGACGTTGATCACGCCGATCAGCACTGCGGACGATGTGAGCGAGAGGACGACGAGCTGGGCGCCGGTATTCTGCATCCAGGTGCCCGCGAGCGAGATGACCTGGCTGGACCAGTAGCGCCGGAACGGGGCATTGTGGCGGAGGGCCCCCGGAAGATGGAAATCGCGCAAGGGCGTGGTGGACGGCCGCCACGAGAATGATCCGGGGCGACCGACATTCGGCGCTGTTCGCGGCGGCCTGCCCCAGCGGCGGGGCTGGGCGCGGGGGCCTCCCGGCGGGTGTGGCGGTGGAGCGGGGAGTTCCTGATCTGCGGATGTCGCTTCCGGCTGCTGATGGCTGCCGTTGGAGGTCTCGTCGATGCCGTCTTGGGCCTTCATAGAAAACTGGTCTTCCGCGTGGACCAATGGGTCCCGGTACGCCGACACTCCCTGCGCAATGTGACGCTTATCCTACCGAAGTGCGGCCCAGAAGCAAGCGGATCACGTATCCGATTGCTCACTATTCGAGCGGGAGCGGGTCATCGCGATGCGTCTCCGAAAAGTACCCGGACATGGCGCGCTTGTCGAAGGAAAGCATGAAGGCGAAGACGGTTGCGGCTGCGGCCCCGACGGCTGCGGCACCCGCGACGATCGCGACCAGTTTGCTATGCCCCCACTGTTGCTGGGCGATCGCGACATAGGCCCAAACGAAGACGACCGCAAACGTTGCATCATGCCGAAAGAGCGCCATGCCCGCAGTCAGGATGAGACCGACGACGATGAAGATCACCGCCCAGGCCGTTGGCGAAAATGGACTGTCGTTCCAGTGCCTCCGGTCGAGCCAGACTGCGGTGTTAGCGAGTGTCGCCACGCAGATCCAGCCGAGATAGAGGCTGAAGGGAAGATGGATCACGAATCGCTGGGTGCGGGTGGGCGCGCGCCCTTGCCGATCCGGTGCATGGGCAAGGACGTAGATGATGGCAAGTGAAATGAGCAGGATGACCATGACGATTACTGTCGCGGTGAACTGCTCCCAGTGCCAGAGAAAGATCCAGGCGATATTCGCGATGTTGGCGATCAGGAAGAGCGGACCGATTCTTCGCACACGTCGACTGCGACGCCCTCCGGGCAGGAATCCATACACCACGAAAACCGCGAGCAGGACGTAGATCAGGGCCCAGATCGTGAACGCCCAGGTCGCAGGCTGGAAGCTGACCGGATCCTTGGTGACGACGTCCCCGGTGGACTGGCCATTGAACTTCAGCCAGTTTGCGAGGAAGTTGACCGCGACAACGGCGACCAGGCCGATAAGGTTCAGCGTGGGCCAGTACCAGGAGCTGCTGCGCTGGAACCGGATGCGACTCCCACTTCGGATGTCGGTCGCCGGAGTAGGGGTGATCGGGGTGGTCTCCCGTTCAGGATCGGGTCCGGTGCGATTGTCCATGTGCAGTCGATGTCCCCCTGTCTGGGTCCCAGTGTCTCATTGGGTGTATCGCCAGATGCGCGCCATCCCGGAAATCCACGTTCACCCTTCAGCCGGTCAGCTCGTGGCGGGCGTAGCCTGGGGGCTCGCCTCCGGCGATGCCTCGGGTGCGGCCACTGCGGGCTCGACCGGCGGGAGAATCCCGGCTGGCGCATATGTTGGCGCCGTGCGCGCATTCAATTGCTGTTCAAGAGCGTACGCGCACCGGATCAGTGTCGGCTCGGAGAATGCGCCACCCATGAAGGTGATCCCGACCGGCAGTCCGAACACGCTTCCGGCGGGCACCGTCACCAGCGGGTAGCCCGCAACCGCGGCAGGTGTCGATGTGCCGCCCATCCAGTGATCCCCATTGACGAGATCGATGTTGGTTGCCGGTGCGTTCGTGGGGGCGACGATAGCGTCGAGATTGTGCGCCCGGAGCACAGCGTCGATCCCGTCCTGGCGACCACGCCGCTGATTGCGGAGCACGAACTCGGCATACTCGGGATCGTTGAGATCCCCCTTCGCCTGGGCCGCAAGAAAGAGATCCTGCCCGAACCACTGCAGCTCCTGGGCGGCGTGATCCTCATTGAACTGGATGACGTTGGCAAGCGTGCGAATGGGGAATGTTGACGCGACATATCCCTCGATGTATTCAGGAAGATCAACCTTCAGATCCCAGAGCAGAGCGTCAAGAACATCAGGCGTCTTGGCGAGTTCGGCCAACGACGGCATCTCGACGGGATCAATCACCTCCGCTCCCAACGTCTTCATGGCGTCGAGCGCCTCCTCGAAGACACGGTCGGCGCCGACGCTGAATCCCATGCTGGCCCGCAGGACACCGATTCTGGCGCCACGCAGTCCATCGGCACCGAGAATTGCCGGATCGGTGTAGTCGATGGGCTTCTTGGCCTCGTCCGGGCGGACAGGATAGGTGGGCACGGCAACGAGGCCATCCGCTGCCGCCGGTGACGCGGCTGGCGACGCTTCGGGTGAGGCGGTTGGGCTGGCGACCGTCATCAGCGGCGGCTGGTTTGCCGGGTCGTCAGGGTCGATCGCGGCCATGACATTGAGCAGCGCGGCGGCATCCGCCACACTGCGCGCCATCGGGCCCACGGTATCCTGGTTGTGGGAGATCGGGATAACCCCCTGGCGGCTGACAAGTCCGACCGTTGGTTTGATCGCGACAATGCCGCAATGTCCGGCAGGCGAGACGAGCGATCCATTGGTCTCCGTCCCGATCGCCAGCGGCACGTAGCTCGCGGCGACCGCGACCGCCGATCCAGAGCTCGATCCGGACGGGGTCCGATCGAGCTGATAGGGATTCACGGCCTGACCGCCGCGCCCGCTCCAGCCGCTGCTCGCCCAGACCGAGCGGATATTCGCCCACTCGCTGAGGTTGGCCTTGCCCAGAATCACCATTCCCGCCTCGCGCAGTTGTTCGGCGACGAAGGAATCATGCGTTGGGATCGCGCCTTCGAGCGCGAACGAACCCGCTGTCGTCTGCATTTGATCGACTGTGGCGATGTTATCCTTCAGCAGCACGGGAATCCCGTGAAGCGGCCCGCGAGATTCTCCCGCCGCGAGTTCAGCATCGAGCTTGTCGGCGATAGTCAGCGCATCGGGATTGGTCTCGATCACGGCGCGAAGGGTGGGGCCCTCACGGTCGTTGGCGGCGATGCGATCAAGACAGGCTTGCACAACCGCGCGGACCGTCACCTGACCTGCGGTGAGCGCATCACGGATTTGCGAGACCGACGTCTCGACGAGACTGAAGCTGTCGCCTGTCTGTGCGTGCATGACGGGTCCGCCTGTGTTGCCGGATGATGCTGACGACGAAATAGCCTGGCCGCTCGTGAGGACGGCCGCGGCGACGGCGGCCGAGCCGATCACGAGTTTCCGCCGGTTCATGCTGGTATCGGTCGATGTCTCGCGTTGCGGGCGGTCGCTCTGGTTGTCGGTCGCATGAGGTTGATCGTTCACCATGGTTCCTCCTGAAACGCGTGACTTCCACCCATCGGCGCCGACAGGCGTCATGCCCCCCAGCATACCAGTTCACCCATTCGCTGATTCGAATTCCTGATCGCTTCGACCTTGCGTGCAGTCGGCTTCCTCCGTCATTTCGAGCTCGTCGAGACATCACTGTCGTGTGGCCAGAGCGTTCGCGTTGCCACCGATTCGTGAATGGCGAGCCCAGGTTATCGCAGCGCGTCGGGGGAGATCTCTCGACTTCGCTCGAAATGACAGCAAGGGGGCTGTATGTACGCTGTCCTCAGCGTCTCAGGCTTGACCCAAGGCACTAAAGACCCGCGTCGAGATCGGACGGATCCAGTTCATCGCTGGTGGGGTCCTCCTCCGGCGAGCTGGCAGGATCTTCGTCCACGACGTCCTCGGGCGTTGGATCATCGGTTGGATCGGAGGGGAGATAGGAAGGTGGCACGCGTGCCTGCAGAATCTGCTCGCAGCCGTAGGCGATCTCCAGCAGCGTCCGTTCGCTGAACGCGCGACCGAAGATATTCATCCCCACCGGCAGGTTGCCGACGAGCCCGATCGGGATCGAGATGGAGGGGTATCCCGCCATCGCCGCGGGAGTGGCCGAGGAGCCGACGAAGCCGGGGTCCCCATACGAGCTGATCTCCGCCGGAACCGGCGCGGTCGGCGCGATCAGGGCGTCGACGCCAGCGGCGTCCATCAAGGCGTCGATCCCGTCCTGACGGGTGGCGCGATGCATGGTCGTGCGTGCGTCCTGGTAGCCGGGGTCGTCGATTGGGCCGGCGTCGAGCGCGCGCTCCAGCACGACCTGATCGCCGAAATCGAGCTCCTCCGTCGCATGATCGTCGTTGAAGGTGATGACATCCGCAAGCGAGGCGATCGGCCCATCTGGCATAAAGCGATCAAGGAATTGCTGCGTGCCGTAGGCAAATTCCGTGATGAGCACGGCATATTCGAGCTCGACATCGAACTCGCTCTCGAAATAGAGATCATCCACGATCTCGGCACCTGCTGCCTGCAGGGTGGCGATGGTCTCCTCCATCATCGCATCGGCGGAAGCGTCCCAGCCAAAGAGCGAGCGCGCCACACCAATCCGTTTGCCGTTGAGCGCGTTTTCGTCGAGCGTCACCGTGTAGTCGAGGTCTCCGGGCGCCTGGATCGGCGACGAGTCGAACTCGGATGCCGGAGCACTGTCGGCAAAGTCGCCGTTCGACGGGTCCTCATCATCAAAGCCGGCGATCGCGGAAAGAAGGAGCGCCACATCGCGGACGGTTCGCCCGAATGGGCCCGGTGAATCCTGCGAGAAGCCGATCGGAATTACCCCGCGACGGCTGACCAGTCCAACGGTCGGCTTGAGGCCGACGACACCACAGGCGGAGGCGGGGCAAACGATCGATCCATCCGTCTCGGTGCCAAGCGCGAGGGGGACGTAGCTGGCCGCCACGGCGATCGCGGAACCGGAGCTCGATCCCCACGGCGATTTGTCGAGCTGATAGGGATTGACCGCCTGGCCGCCGCGCCCGCTCCAACCGCTGCCAAGCCCGGACGAGCGGAATCCCGCCCATTCGCTCATGTTGGCCTTGCCGAGCAGGACGAGCCCTGCGTCGCGCAGGCGCTGCACGACGAAAGAATCTTCGACGACGGTGTTCTCGGCGAGCGCGAGCGATCCGGCAGCGGTCTTCATGCTGTCGGCCGAGGCGAAGACATCCTTCACGAGCACCGGGATACCGTGGAGTGGGCCCCGGGACTGGCCGTTGCGGAGTTCCTCGTCAAGGCTCGTCGCGATGGCGATGGCGTCGGGATTCGTCTCGATCACCGCATGGAGTCCGAAGTCGGTGTCATCGCCGTCCATCGCCGCTATGCGATCGAACGTTGCCTGCACCAGTTCCGCGACGGTCACCTCGCCGGAGTCGAGCGCGGCGCGGATATCTGCGATGGTCGATTCGACGATCAAGGAATCCGCCGTCAAGGCTGCCAGAGTCGGAGACGGCACGGTTGTCGGGACCACGGTCGGCGCTTGCGTCAGTGCCGGCGGCGCAGAGGCGGGTGCCGTCGCTCCCGCGTTTTCGGCGACTTCGGACGGCAGGGGCGTCGGTGTGCTCGAACCGTCGCCGCCATTGAGGGACCAGGCTGCTCCTCCCGCGACGACGGCCGCAATGGCGCCGCCACCGACCAGGACACGCCGCGAGAGAACTGGCGGCTTCGGCCGCACTGGTTCCGGCGACGTTTCGGACGCCGAGGGGCGACGCGGTGTCCTTTCCGGAACGGGGCCCGTCGAGGGCTGGGAACGGAGGGCAATGCTCTTGGGAGAAGTCGGTTTCGGCATGAATCGGGAACATCCAGAACAACGAGCGAGCAGGGCCATGTCTCATGTGGTGCGCATGGACACAGCGCGCTGGGCAGGAAGCGAAAGACTCCGGGAGCGTGTCGGCGAACCTGACCGGCTACCTGAGCGGGCAGTGTACATGCTCTCGGGCGTGCCCGTCTGATCTCGGCGGAGCAGCGGTGATGTGCTTCTTCCGGAGTTGCCAGGGTGGCGAGGACTGCGTGGCTCTCCACCGGCCTATCCGGGAATCTGGCAACGCCTCGGTCGTTCACATCAGGGACGATATCAGGAAAGTCGACGAAACATGCAGCGCGACACGCACTCGTTCCGGAAGGGCCAGACACATACAAGCAATGCGCAGTCAGCCATCTGCCATCGCTCGTACCCTCATAAACGTCCGTGGGAGCCCGTTGGTTTCCCCGGTTCTGCAACCCCGCGCGCCCTCTCTTGCGCTTGCGTAGAATGACTGGTCCGCGAGCGATTCGCTTCATTACGAACGACTATGTATGGGGATGTACAGGTGTAACATTACATCATGTGATTCACGGAGGGACGTGTGAATGGCCGGCTGGCTGGTATTGGTCTATCGAGTGCCGACGGAACCGGCGAGTGGGCGGGTCGGGATCTGGCGTGATCTCAAGCAGATGGGAGGGCTCTATCTGCAGCAGTGCGTCTGCATGCTCCCTGACCGCGAGGACCTGCGTACTCGTTTGACGCGCGTGACCCGTCGAATCGCCGATCTGGGCGGCGAGCATTGGCTGCTCGAGATTCCCTCGATGTCGGCACAGGACGAAGATCGCCTGATCTGCAACTTCCGCACGCTTCGAGACAAGGAGTACGCCGAGATCGTCGAGGAATGCCAGACCAAATTCCTCAAGGAGATCGAGTTCGAGCACTTCCGCGAGAACTACACCTTCGAAGAGGCGGAGGAGATCAGTCAGGATCTCGACAAGATTCGACGCTGGTTCCAGCGCATCATTGATCGCGACTGGTTCGGGGCTGATGGGCGGGCTGAGGTCGAGGAGTGGATCGATCGTTGCGCCGGCTTGCTGGCGCAGTTCGAGGAGGAAGTTTACCGGCGGCAGGGAGACGACTTCGGTAGCGGACAAGGAGGAAGCGATGACGAGTGACGTGCTCCTGCTGGTCGGGGCGTTTCTGGCCAGTGCCGTCGAGATGGTCGAGGCGCTCACGATTGTCTTCGCCATGGGCGTTACCCGTGGGTGGCGCTCGCCGTTGATCGGCTCTGCCGTCGCGCTCATGGTCCTCGGCGTGATCGTCGCGATCCTGGGGCCGCTGCTGGCAAACATCCCGCTCTCTCCCTTGCGGATCGTAATCGGCGGCCTGCTGGTGATCTTTGGGTTGCAATGGCTGCGCAAGGCGATCCTGCGGGCGAGCGGCTACAAGGCACTGCACGATGAGAATGCGATTTTCGCTCGTGAGGTAGAGGAAGCGAAAGCGGCTGGTCCCGGTGCCGCATCAGGCATGGATTGGTATGGCTTCACGGTTGCCTTCAAGGGGGTGTTGCTGGAAGGGTTGGAGGTGGCCTTCATCGTCCTGACGTTCGGCACCTCTCACGGCAGCATCCCCCTCGCCGCTGCTGGCGCGGTGGCCGGACTCGTCGTCGTCGGGTTGGTCGGCGCTGTCATCCGCGCTCCGCTCAGCCGGGTTCCAGAGAACACGATGAAGTTCGCCGTCGGCGTCATGCTGACCGGCTTTGGCATCTTCTGGGCGGGCGAGGGCGTGCAGGTGGAATGGCCCGGCGGCTCGATTGCGTTACTTGCGGTTCTGTTGCTTGTGTTTGGCATTTCATGGGGATATGTACTGTTACTGCGCCAACAGCGAGCCGCACACCAGGCCGACCGCCTCGGAAGTCTCGGGGTGAAATGACCATGAGATACGTCAGGAACTTCGGCATCTTCTGGTATGACTTCATCGTGGGCGACGACTGGACGATTGCGGTCGGGGTCGTCGCGATCATGGTCATTTCGTTCCTGCTGGAGCAGGTCGGGGTGCCAGCGTGGTGGTTCTTCTTCCTCGCGATCTGCGGGTTGCTCTTCTACACGGTCAAGCGCGCTGCCCGCGACTGACACCGGAGCCAGATGAGGCTTCCCGCGGCGTTGAATCTACGACGTCGCCGAGACAGTCACGATGACAGACGCGAGCGGGGCACAGGAAACCTGGATGCCGGAGGTGCAGAGCTCCTCGCCGGTGTACGTCCCCGCAGCGGCGGATTCGACCTGGATGTCATAGGAGCGGTCTGGGACGAGATCCTTGAACCGGAGTGGCAACGTCGCCGATGGCGAGGCGTTCCGGAAGGCGAAGGCGACGGCCTCACGCCTGTCCGCCGCAACGAACGCATATGCCTCCCAGGCGTCCGGAGCCGGTAGCCGAGGACTTTCCAGTAGCGGCTGCGGCAGAAGGTGCTGGACAGAGCCATGACGCAGGAGCGGACGCACCATCACCTTATAGCGCGCCACTTCCTCGCGCATGATGCGCCGGGTCTCGTCGCTCCACTCCGCGAGCTGGCAGGAGAAGCCGAGCGCGCCGAGCATGCGGCTGCGGATGGTCGCACGCACGATCGCTTCGGGCAGCACCTGGCGATTCAGGTTCTCGTAGCGGGATTCGGTCACCCACGCGTTCAGCATTTCCGGCGGATAGATGTAGCTGGCGCCGGCAGCATGAAAACGCGACCGGTGCTGCGGCTCGCTGGCATCGCTCATCCAGGCGACATGCGTGTGACTTGCGATCTCGAGATCCATGCGCGTGCCGCCGCCCGCACAGTTTTCGATGATGAGGTCGGGAAACCGCTCGCGCAGGCGATCCATCACCCTGTAGACGCCTTGCAGCTGGGCGTACTCGCCTTCGCCGGTGCCATGTCCGTGGTGGGGGCTGGTACAGACGCCCCAGTAATTGCTGTCCCATTTGAGCCAGCGCGCGCCGGTCTCGGCGATGATCCTACCCACAACCTCGGTGGCCCAGTCCTGCACCTCCGCTGAACCGAAGCAGAGCCAGACCGTCTCCGTGTCGGCCGGCCAGTCACAGCGCACCCAGGAATCACCGTGGGTGGCGATCCATTCCGGCTGCCAGGAAGCCGTCGTGGTCGTGCGCAGATCGGCGCGCTCCGGTTCGAACCAGATGCCGAAGTGCATGCCGAGCTCGCGGACCTGCCCGGCAAAATGGGCGAGGCCGGCGGGGAACTTCTCGCGATTCTCGGTCCAGTTGCCGAGGCCGGAGGAGAACTGGTCGCGCCGGCCAGGATTTCCGGCCCACCAGCCCGCATCGACATAAAACACCTCCACACCCAGGCTCGCGGCGAATTCTGCCTCACGCAGCAGGGTTGCGGCGTCGAGCTCGCAGTAGTACGAGAACCACGTGTTGTACTGCACCCACGGAAAGTCCGCCGGCAGTGGAGGAATGACGACATCGCGCAGATAGGCGTGCATGATGGCGGCAGCGGAGTCGAGATCGGATGGGAAGACACCGAGCCAGGCGCAAGGGGAGCGCCAGGTGCTGTTCGCTGAAACCTCAGGCTCCAGCCCGACCGGCGTGAACCTGGCCGAGAAGGATTCCCGCGATTCGTTCGCCTCGGCTACCATTGCCCATCTGCCGCCATAGGCAAGCGCGAGCACCAGCCCGCCCGCGTCCGCTGGTTGACTGAGCGCCGCCCACGGCATCTCACTCCACGTCGACCGGGGACCGGATTCGAGCCGGATCGTGGGGCCCAGCGTTCGCGATTCCAGCCGGAATGACCGGTAGGGGCCACTTTCAGCTTGCCATCCGCCCTGCCGCTGCACGCCGGCAACGGTATGCAGCGTGACCTCGCCCGTGGCACGGGCGACAAGAACGATGGGCGTAACTCCGCAGACGGTGACGGGTCGGGACGGCGTCACCTCGATCCATTGCTCGACGATGGAGTGGCGGGCATGGCAGCGAACGTGGACGGCTATCTCGACCTCGCCGCTGTCGCCCTGCGCGTGCAGTTGTATGGTGAGATGGACGGCGTCGCCTTCGATCTCTGCATCGCTGTCCAGGTAGCGGAGCCCATCGAGCGGCATCGGGCCATCGGAAGTGTGCAGGGATATCTCGAACGCCCGCTGACCGGCCCCGTCGAACCGAACGCTTCCGTCGGCGGACTCAATACGGGCGATCGACAGCGTTCCGTCGCGCCATTCGAGGATGTAACGGAGCCTATCGGTGGCGATCGTCCAGCGCATCGCATCGTCTGACGCAAACGCACTCCGGGTCGCGACGAGCCCGCTGGAGCGTGCCAGCTCTTCTGTAGTCGCCACAGTCGTCACCTGAATGAGCCTCCGCATCATGTGCGCGCAAAATGTCACCGGCAAAAGTGCGCCCGCTGACGAACGCGCGAAGGCAGCGCCTCTCCCGGAAGGGTTCCGCCGGGGAGCGCTGCCTGGTCGTCGCGGAGGAAGCTCCCGCTACTTGACGGTGAGCTTGCCCACCATACCGGCTTCCTTGTGTCCTGGCACCGTGCACCAGAAATCGTACTCGCCCGCTTTCGCCTTGATGGTAACGGTATCGCTCTCGCCACCATTCAGCAACTTCGAGGTGATGTTGAGCTTGTCGACGTGGAAGTCGTGCTGGAGCACGCCCTTGTTCGTCACTTTGACCTTGACTTCGGTATCGGCCGGAATCGTCAACTCCTTCGGATCGAAGGCGATATCGACGGTGTGAATCTCGACCTCGGAGCCGGCCGCGGGGGAGGCACCAGGAGAAGCCGACGGGCTCGCCTCAGGCGAGGCGCCCGGTGTGCTCTTGCTCTGGGCAGCAGCCGTGGCACCGATCGCGCCGATGCCTACGCCAATGATGCTTGCTCCGGTGATCAGGAACCGGCGCCGTGTTTGGCTCTCGTTCAACATGATTGCATGTTCTCCAATCGATTGCGTTCGACGATGACGATTGCTTCTCCGATCCTGGCCCTGCTCTCCGATCGTGCGGATTTCAGGGTGTTGCCCGGATTGAAGCGGGATCGAACTCCTGCGATCGTGGTGCCCCCTCTCCGGTCGCGGCAGAGCCTCGGCGCTTCCAGCGACCACGCGGCGTCCACCGGAGGGCAGACGCATGGAAAAATGGACTCATGACGCACGGTGCGCCCGAATCCTCCGCACACGGTGATAGCACCCGACCGTCGCGATCGGGCACGTGCGGCAAGTCGGTGCAATGATCGTGCCAGCCGCAAGGCGATGCATTGGACGTGAGCGTGCAGGACTGCCCGCGGACCATGAACGAACCTCGTCAAGCACCTCACCGGGAAACATCGTCGTGCTCCTGGTCCGCCTCCCTGGCGCCCGCTAACGCCGCAGTCCCGACACTGGCCCTGGTGAAGCGCAGCGCCGTGGCTACGAGCTCACGCATGGCCCCATCGTCCTGGACGACGAAGATGCGCGCGTCATGCTGGCGTCGCTCCGGTTGGGAGCTCATCAAGGATTCCCCGCCCTGCCACCACGGAGGGAGGTGATGGCACCGGCGACCGGACGTTCCGTCATGAGAGGGAGCGCCCTATAATGGAGACAGGAATGCGAATCGGTGTGCGTCTTTCTCAAGCGAGCGTACGGCATGAGCGTCCACAACCATCCCTCACTCCGGAGACCGACGCAGTTCGATCCGGACGAATTTCGTGCCCGCAACACAGCAACCTTCCGTGATTCCGGCGCGGCTGCCTTCGGACGCTACCGCCTCGCCATCGAGAGCTATGCGACCGATGAGTCCCTCGCCGTCCCTCGATCCTACCTCTCGCTCGCGGTGATCTTTCAATCGACGGCAGTCGCCATGGCCCTCGCCCCGTGGGGGCTGTACCAGACGCGAGACCTGCGAATCGCAACGCTCCGCGGAACCGATATGGACGGTGTGCTGGTGGTTGTCCTCGGGATTGTGGCGGTAGCGGCCCTGGCGATGGTGCTCGTGGTCGACGACCGGGGACTGGCAGCCACCGTGGGATTCCTGTTGGCATCGCTCTGCACCGGGATCGGCGCACTTACCTGGATCTCGACCGATACCTGGAATGTCCACAACTCAATGGCGGTCGTGGGGACCACCACGCCGGGATGGGGCCTCGTGGCGGCGACGTTCGCCAGCCTGCTCGCGTCGATCTGCGCGTACCATGTCATGCGCGTAGCGCGGCTCTACTGAACGAGACACCTGGCTCGAGAACACCATCCTTGCGGGAACGGAGTTCTCAAGCACGAGACTTGCGTGTACTATCGCCTCAATGCACGTCCAACTCGCTTATACGTGCGCTGCTGCCGAGTCAGCGTCGGTCGACTCCCTTCAGACCAACTACTTCCCGGAATCAGTTGCATGCGGCCAAAGCCGCAGCCTACGCTTCACCAAGGATCGAAATCCCATGGCAACGATGATGCACGTGCCGCCGCGCGGCGAAGACGAGGGTATTGGCCTCAGTCCAGACCAGTTGACGACCTTGCAAGAGATCGAGCAGCGCGTGCTCTGGCTCTCCACGATGATCGTGCATCACGCGAACAATGTCCGCCCGAACCCGGACAAGCCGACAAAGGTCGGCGGGCACCAGGCCTCTTCGGCGTCGGTGGCGACGATCCTGACTGCGCTCTACTTCCAGTTCCTGAAGAGCGGAGATCGCGTCTCCATCAAACCGCATGCATCGCCGGTCTTTCATGCCTGCCAGTACCTGCTCGGCAACCTCGACAAGAAGTACCTCACGACCCTCCGCGAGATCGACGGCCTGCAAGCCTACCCCTCGCAGACCAAGGACCCTGACCCGGTCGATTTCTCGACGGGCTCCGTCGGCCTCGGTGCCGTCGCCCCGCTCTTCGCGTCGCTCGCTGCTCGATACGCGGAGCTGCGTTTCGGGTCGGTGACGAGCGAGCGGTTCATCGCGCTGGTCGGCGATGCCGAGCTCGACGAGGGCAATATCTGGGAAGCGGTGATCGATGACACGCTGACCCAGCTCGGCAACGTCATCTGGATCATCGACCTCAACCGGCAGAGCCTCGACCGCGTCATCCCGGGTATCAAGGCCGCCAAGCTCAAGCGGCTCTTCGCGGGCGCCGGCTGGGACGTGCTGGAGGCGAAGTACGGCACATCGCTGGAGGCGGTGATGTCGGCGCCAGGAGGCGAGGCGATCCGCAACCGGATCGATACGATGCCGAACGAGGAGTACCAGGCGCTCATCCGGATCACGGACGGTGCTGAGGTCCGGCGAAGACTCGCCGACGTTGCCGATCGCGCGAGTCACCAAGCGATTCTCGAAGCGTTGAAGACCGTGCCCGATGACCAGCTTCCCGCGATCGTCGCCAATCTCGGCGGGCACGACCTTCCGAAGCTGCTGCAGGTCCTTCAGCAAGCCGACGCGATCCGGGATCGCCCTGTCGTGATCTTCGCCTACACCGTGAAGGGATACGGTCTGCCGATCGCCGGCGATCCGATGAATCACTCGCAGCTCTTGACCAACGCGCAGATGGAGCAATTCCGGGAGGCCAGCGGGATCGCCGAGGACGCGATCTGGGACGCGTTCCCGTCGGACTCGGATGCAGGAAAGTGGTGTGCCGAGGCCGCAAGTCGCTTGCAATCGGCTCCGCTCGGACTGGAGCTGGACGCCGGAAACGTGCCGCAGGACCTGGAGACCCGCCACCCGAACGCGACCTCATCGCAGGAGGCATTTGGAAGGACGTTGCTGCGCCTCGGCGAGATTCCCGAGCTCGGTGAGCGGATCGTCACGCTCTCGCCGGATGTCGCGACCTCGACTCACCTCGCGGGCTGGATCAACAAGGCGGGCGTCTTTTCGCCGGTCGAAGCGCGCAACTACGACACCGGCGAGCCGCGCATGCTGAAATGGCAGCCGTCGCCAAAGGGGCAGCACATCGAGCTCGGCATCTCGGAGATGAACCTCTTCCTCGCCCTGGGGCAGTTTGGCCAGGCCGGAGAGACCAACGGGCAGCCGCTGATTCCCATCGGCACGGTCTACGACCCCTTTATCTGTCGGGGGCTCGATGCCCTGATCTACGGGCTCTATATCGGCGCGAAGATGATCATCGCGGGAACGCCGGCCGGTGTCTCGCTCTCGCCGGAGGGAGGTGCTCACCAGAGCGCGGTGACGCCCTCGCTCGGGATCGAGCTTCCGAATCTCCGGAGCTACGAGCCAGCGTTCGCGCGGGAAGTGGACTGGATGCTGCTGGAAGCAGTTCGCCAGTGCTGCGACCGCGAGCACGGCCAATCGACCTATCTCCGGCTCTCCACGAAGCCGATCGATCAGAAGCTGATGGCGGAACCGCTCGCCCGGCTCGGTGAGGAAGAGCTGCGACGTCAGGCGCTCGCCGGCGGCTACCGCCTGATCGATCGCACCATCGCCACGCCCGATCTTCCGGCCGCGGACACCGTACAGATCGCCTGTGGCGGCATCATGGTTCCGGAGGCGGTCGCCGCCGCGCGGCGCCTGGCGGAAGAGGGAGTCGCCGCAAACGTGCTCGTCATCACAAGCCCGGAGCGCCTCTACGATCAGGTGCGGACGGCCCGGCGCGCGCAGATGACGGATGCGCACGCCCCGCTCGATCTCGGTCAACTGGAAACGCTGATTCCGGCCAACGAGCGCACGGCTCCGATCGTCACCGTGCAGGATGGCGCATCGCACTCGCTGGCCTTCCTCGGCGGTGTCTGGGGCGCGCCGGTCGTGCCGTTGGGCGTGGACGAGTTCGGGCAGTCCGGCGCCCGGCAGGATCTCTACCGCAAGGTCGGGATCGACGCCGATCGGATCGTCAACGCAGCGCTGCTCGCGCTCGACCTGCCTGGCGAGACAAACGCCTGACCGTGCAAGATCTCTAACCGCGAGGAAGCCCCCGCCCGTGATATCGCAATCATGGGCGGGGGCTTCCTCGCGTTCACGGTAACAGGATAGCTGACTACCCGAACTTGGGGGCTTCGCCCGCCGGAACCTGCCGGAAGTCGGGCAGCTCGCGGAACGCCCGCTCCGAGCCACCGGGGTTGTAGATCGCGATCACCCGCAATGTCTCCCAGCCGGTATTGAGTGTGGAATGATAGACGCCCTTCGGGATGTAGACACAATCGCCGGCCTTCACCTCGAACGGCTCCTCGTCATCGACCATCTGCAGGGCGGTGCCGGAGAGGAAGTAGAGGACCTCGTCGGCATCCGGGTGATTGTGGCGATCGTGACCCATACCGGGGAGGGCGACGACCTCTCCCAACGTGAGGCTGGCGCCACCCGGCTGATCCGGCGTGACGAGCCACTTCATGATGCCCCAGTCGAACTGATCGGTCGGGAGTTGCGTACGGTCGATCGGTTCGGTGGTCGAGAGCTTGGTGTCGGTCATCGGTGTTCTCCTATTTCACTGCTTGCTGATCGTCCGGTGCGACATGCAGTCGCACCGGACGAACGGATCGCTGCATCTGTTTGCCGTCCCACGGAGACGCGGTCAGGCGTTGGCGAAATGGATGTCCTTGAAGCGCTTGGTCGCGTCGGTCAGCGCGACTTCCGTCGCCAGGCGCTCGATGCTCGACGCCCCGTAGAACCCGGCAACTCCCGGCACGCGATCAAGGATGTACTGGGCGTCTTCCGGCTGGGCGATCGGGCCGCCGTGGCAGAGCACGATCACGTCCTTGCGTGTCGCCTTGGCGGCATCATAAATCGCCTGCACTCGGGTGACAGCGTCATCCAGTGTGACCGCGGTCTCGGCGCCAATCATGCCGGCGACGGTCAACCCCATGTGCGCCACGACGATATCGGCACCGGCATCGGCCATCGCCTCTGCCTCCTGCGGATTGGCCGCGTAGGGAGAGCTGAAGAGATCGAGCTTGTGCGCCTCGCGCACCATATCGACCTCCAGGCCGTAGCCCATGCCCGTCTCCTCCAGATTCGCCCGGATGATCCCGTCGTAAAGGCAGACGGTCGGGAAGTTCTGGACGCCGGAGAAGCCCATCTCCTTGATCTGCTTCAGGAAGACGGGCATCAGGCGGAAGGGATCGGTCCCACAGACACCGGCGAGGACCGGGGTGTTCTTGACGACGGGAAGCACCTCGCCCGCCATCTCGACGACGATCGCGTTGGCATCTCCATAGGGCATCAACCCCGCCATCGAGCCGCGACCCGCCATCCGGAACCGACCAGAGTTGTAGATCACCATCAGGTCAGCGCCGCCGGCCTCCAGGCACTTGGCGGAGAGGCCGGTGCCGGCACCGGCCCCGAGAATGGGCCGACCGGCTTCGATCTGCTCGTGCAGGCGGTCGAGGATTTCCGTTCGCGTAAACGCCATGAGTGTGAGATTCCTTTCATACATGCATCGCGCACACCCCGGACGGGCGGCGCGTCAGCCGTTACCAGTGTTGATAGAGGCGGTGCAACTCATCGGCCATTGCCGTTGCCAGCGCCGGATCGTTGATATCCGCGTCGGACTCGATCACCTTGATCACCGGATCAAGATGCTCGCGCAACGCAGCAAAGAGCGCCTCATCGGCCGCCGGATCGTGGAAGTCCTGTCCCGGCACGTCGATCATCGAGAGACCGCCTCGCGGGATAAAGACCGTCACCGGACCGGTTGCCTGATTCAGGCGTTCGGCGATCTCCTTGCCGATGGCAGCATTTTCCTCCAGTGTGGTGCGCATCAGCGTGATCGAGGCGTTGTGCCGGAAAAGCTTGCGCTCCCTGAACTGCGCGGGCACGGACTCCATCGTCCCAAAGTTCGCCATATCGAGTGCGCCGAGCGAGACGACCATCGGGTATCCCGCGCGACCGGCGCTCAGCAGGCGGTCGGGACCGGCCGGCAAGGTGGCACCGACGTGGGCATCCGCGAACTCGGTCGTCGTCATGTCGAGGACGCCGGTAATCACTCCCGATTGGATCAGCGATTCCATGGTGTCGCCGCCGATCCCGGTGGCGTGAAAGACCAGCACCTCGTACCCATGCGCTTCGAGTCGCTCGCGAGCGACCGTGACGCCGGGTGTGGTCACGCCGAACATCGTGGCGCCGATCAACGGGCGCGCGTCGGCGGAGGGGGTGAACGTCTCGTAGACCTTGGCCATGCCCGCGATCGCGCCGGCGGCATTGGCGAGGATCGGCTCGGAAAGCCGGTTCAACCCGGAGATATCGACGATCGAGGACATCATCGCGATATCGGAGGTGCCGACATACGGACGTGTGTCGCCGGAGGCGATGGTCGAGATCAGCAGTTTCGGAAAGCCGACGGGCAGCGACCGCATGACCGCCGAAGCGAGGGTCGATCCACTGGACCCGCCGAGCGCGAGGATGCCGTGAATCCGCTTCTCCGCCAGGAGTTGCTGGACGATGGCCGTCGCGCCCTCCTGCATGGTGGCGACCGCTGCATCGCGGTCGTGTCGCTGAACGAGCGTTGGCAGTTCGGAGCCGGCCGCATGCGCGACCTGTTCTCGTGTGACATCGGCCTCGATCAGCGGCCGGTCGAGCACCCCGGTGTCGATCACAAGGACATCCGTGTCGAGTTCCCGCAGGCGGTCGCGCACGAAGCCGTATTCACGTCCCTTTGTATCGAGCGTGCCCACCAGGGCAACGGTTGGCATGGTCCCGCCTTTCACTATCAGCAACGCGTTCGTCGGGCATACGGCCTAAGCCTACCCTTTGAGACCGGTTACCGCGATACCCTGCACGAAATAGCGCTGTGCGACGAAGAAGAGCAGCAGGGCCGGAACGAAGACGACCGTCGAGGCCGCCATCAACAGACCCCACTCCGAGTTGTAGAGCCCCTTGAACTGCGTCAGGCCGATGGCCAGCGTGAACTTGTCGCTGTCGGTCAGGTAGATCAAGGGATTGAGGAAATCGTTCCAGGTATTCAGGAACGAGAAGATCCCCACTGTGATCAACGCCGGGCGGCTGAGCGGAATGATGATGTCCCACAGCGTCCGCAACGGGTTCGCACCATCGAGCATCGCCGCCTCGTCCAGGTCACGCGGGATGCCGCGGAAGAACTGGCGGAGCAGGAAGATGTTGAACATGCCGCCGCCGAACCACGCTGGCAACGTGAGCGGAACGATCGTGTTCGTCAGCCCCAGCTTGCTCCAGATGATGAAAGTCGGGATCAGCGTGACGGCATAAGGGAGCATCATGGTCGTCATCATCACGCCGAAGACGATATCGCGTCCCGGCCAGCGCAGGCGGGCGAAGCCAAAGGCGGAGATCGTTGCGGAGATCACCGTCCCGGCCACGACGAGCCCCACGATCACGATCGTGTTGAAGAAGTAGCGCGCGAAGGGCGCCGTCGTCAGTGCATCCGGGTAGTTGCTCCAGACCGCCGGTCGGGGAATCCACTCTGGCGGAAAGAGGAAAATCTGATCGAGGCTCATGAGCGAGCTGCGAACGAGCCAGACCAGCGGCAGCAACATGACCAGGCTGAAGGCGAGACAGATGACATAGGTGAGCGTCAGCGCAAAGCGCCGCCGGACACGCTGGCTCTGCAGAAACGATCGCTTCGGCGTGTGAAGATTCTGGAGGTCTGCGGCCGGAATCGTGGACATCAGCCCTCACCTCCGTAGTGAACCCAGCGCGATGACGTTCGGAAGACGAAGAGGCTGAGCGCGGCGATGACGATGAACTGGATCACGCCGAGTGCGGCGGCGTACCCGAGATTCCCTTCCTGGAACGCCTTGCGATAGAGATAGAGCCCGTAGAAGAGACTCGAGTTCCCAGGTCCGCCGTCCGTCATGACATAGGCCTGCGTGAACGTCTGCAACGAGCCAATGATGCTGAGCACGAGGTTGAAGAGCAACGTCGGGGTAATCATCGGAATCGTCACCGAGAAGAGTCGGTTCCAGACATTGCCGCCATCGAGCGACACCGCTTCATAGAGATGCTGCGGAACGGCGGTGAGGCCGGCGAGAAAGATGATCATCATCGGCCCGACGCTCCACAAGCTCATGAGAATCAGCGACGGGATGACGGAATCCGATGCATAGATCCACTGCTGCTGCGGCAGGTTGAGCCTGTCCAACAGCGCATTGAAGAGCCCGAAATCCGGGTTGTACATCCAGAGCCAAAGGACGCTGCTCGCGATCAGCGGCACGGTAGATGGCAGGTAGAAGATCGTCCGGAAGATCGGCAGCCCCTTGATCTTCTCGTTGAGCAGCAACGCCAGCAGGAACGCGACGAGCATCTGCAGCGGTACGCTGACGACGGCGTAGGTGATGGTGACGCGCGCCGACGTGCGGAAGAGCGCGTCATGCAACAGGAGCTGCCGGAAGTTGGCGAATCCGAGCCAGTGGGCCGTCCCCGTCACGCTCCAGTCTGTGAGCGAGAGCACGAAGCTCGCGATCATGGGACCGATATCGAAGGCGAGGAAGCCGATGACCGCCGGACTGACACAAGCGAGCCCCCAGAGCGTCTCCGACTTGATTCGTCGTTTCTGCCCGGCGGGGGTGCTCACCTGGTCGAGTACGAGATTCGACTTGATGGCATCGGCCATGTCCCAAAGACCTTTCCGCATGAACGTCCGGCCCGGGTTCGGGCTGGACGTTCACGGTGTTCCGCGTTACGGGGCCACCACTCTCACTGCATCGGCATCCACATCGGTGTGCCGACCCCGGGGCCGCCCAGATGCCTCCTAGTAGCGACCCTGCATCAGTGGCGCCGCGACCTGCGCGGCCTTGTCCAGAAGATCCTTGGCCGTCCCCTCATTTGCCCAGAGGGAGGTCAGCGCCGGATTGATCGCCTCGGTGTTGATCTGCTTCTGGTTCTTGAGCCAGTAGTCCGGAAGCTGCTTCGGCGAGTACTTCAGCGAGTAGTCGATCAGCACCTGGTGCGCTTCCTCGGGAAAGACTCCCTTCGAGGGGTCGAGCCATTCCTTGATCTTGTCCGGCTCCGTGTAATACGCCTTCGGCAGCGGCATCCAGAGACCTTTGGCGTAGAGGTCGATGCGCTCCGGGCTGTACCGCCAGCGGTAGAACTCGTAGGCGGCATCCGGATTCTTGACCGTCGCGGAGACGATGATGGGGATGCCGAAGAGGCGTGTGATCGGCGTCTTGATAATGGGAGACACCCCCATGCCCCAGTCCAGGTTCTTGCTGTTGGAGTAGTCAAGCACCTTCCACATGCCGTTGATGTCCATCGCCAGCTTGCCGGTCCGCATCAGGATGTCGGTCGATGGCAGCGACTCGGCGGCGGCGGGAGTCGGGGCGACGTGGTGGACATAGATGAGGTCCTGCAGCTTCTGGAAGGCGTCCACCGCTTCAGGTGAATTCAGCGTGAACGTCTTGCCATCCTCGGAGGCGACGTCGCCACCGGCACTCCAGACCGGTTCCAGCCACCACGCGCCGTAGCTCACGCCGTACGTGGAGATCTTGCTCGCATCGAATCCCTCGTCATTCGGCGTCTTGCCGCTGGAATCCTTGGTGAGCTGCTTCGCGACTTCAACAAACTGATCCCATGTCCAGGCGGTCTCGCCCGTGACCGGTGGTGCATCGACACCGGCGTCGGCGAACAGCTTACGGTTGTAGTACATGAGCATGTTGGAGATCGCGAGACTGGTGCTCATGACCTTGCCGTCGTCGTAGGTGTAGGTCGTGTTGGGCAGAAGTGTCGACGTCTCCTCGTCGGCATCGACCCACTGTTTCAGGTCGAGCGTCTTGCCATCCATGGCCCACTGCCAGGCCATACCGGCACCCATGTAGGCGATGTCGGGAGGATTGCCGCCCGCCAGCATCGTCGTCATCTTTTCCTCATAGCCGTCGTTCGGCACGTACTGAGGCTTGACGTTGATGTTGTCGTGCTTGCTGTTGAAATCCTCGACCATCTTCTTGACGGCGTCCTGCTCCTGCGGGGACCCCCAATACGTGAAGACAAGCTCGGTCTTGTCCTGCAGGAGGATCTGGCGGTTGCCGTAGCGAGCGCTTGGCGCACCCAGTACCCCGCCGCCCGTGGCCAGCAGGGCGGCGGATGCCCCGGCGGCACCGGCGACCAGTGAGCGCCGGGAAAGATTGGTTGCTGTCCGGGCGGTCCGCGACGATTGAACTGACATGAGAACTCCCTTGTGTTGACGATGAGAGGCGTCCGGCTAGGTTCGTTGGAGGGTCCCGTGTTGTGGTTGCGGTGCCTGCGACGCGACTACTCGGGCGGCGCGGGCTCGTCCATTGGCCTGTGCAGATGACCCGGTCGTCGCGGCCCCTTCAGTTCATCCTCGAACCAGAAGGTGCGCAACGGAGACTCGATGATCTCGAGAATGTCGTGCTCGTCGCCCATGCGCGTGCAGAGGACATCTCCGGGTCCGATGACATACTCCTTTCCCTCACTCAGAACGCGAGCCTTCCCTGAGAAAACGATCCAGTACTCATCGGCATCGTGGAAGTGGCGATCGAATCCCTCGGCATCGGTCACTTCCGCGAAACCGAAGTTGCTCCAATTGACCCATTCCGGTTTGTTCGATGGATTGCGCATCACAGGCATGTGCTTCTCCAGTGCTGACAGGCATGGCGCACAGTCTTCCGAGTCTCAGGCGCCGGCCTTCGTGGCCGAGGCGAGCATCGCCTGCGCGTCGACCCGCTCGCCCGTGTGCGTTGCCTCGACGGCGGCGAAGGTCAGCGCCATGGTCTTGACGTTGTCGGAGAAGACGTTGAATGGGGGCTCTCCGCCATCCACCCAATCCAGGAATTGCCCGATCAGGGCGTAGTGCTCGTCGTGGGGATCGTTCTCCGGGACCACTTCCTCGACGACCTCGCCATCGGGCGTGTCGCGCACGATCCGGATCACGTTGTCGGCGTCGAGGATGACCGAGCCGCCCTCGGTGCTGATCCGGTAGTACTCGTCATGCCATCCGTTCTGGTGTCCGCGCTCAACGTGATTCATCTCGTAGTGGACCATCACGCCGTTGGTCATGCGAATGATGAGAGAGAGGCAGGTGCTGCCGCCGAACGTGCTCCAGGACTGTCCCCACTGGTGCCCCATCACCCAGTCGGCGTCGGCTCCTGTGAGGTTGCGCAGCTGATCGAGATGGTGCTCGGCACCTTCGTAGATGAACGCATCGGGGATCTGGTGGCGGAAGGCGCCACCAGCCGTCTCGATCGTGTAGTTGACGGCAAAGCGGCTCTCGATCAGGTTGACGTTACGGAACTCCGGCCGCTGGAGCACGGCCTTCAGCGCGCGAATGCGCGATTGCTCACGATAGTTCTGCATGATCGCGAACTTGATGCCGGCCGAACGGGCGATCTCGCCGATCTCGAGCGTCTGTTCCCAGGACGCGGCGATCGGCTTCTCGCAGAGGACGGCCATGCCCTTGCCAGCTGCGGCGCGAACCGCACCGGTGCGAGCTGCGGGAGGAATCACGATGAAGCAGATGTCGGCGTCGACCTCATCGATCATCCGCTCGTAGGAATCGAAGCGGCCTTCGGTGGGGACATCGAGCGCGGTCGCCGCGCGATCCAGAGCTTCCCGATTGATGTCGGCGATCGCCACGATCTTCACGCGATTTTGGAAGTAGGGCAAAAAGTTCCGTGACCAGGCGCCGGCAAAACCGCCCGCGCCGATAAGTACACCCCGATGCATCAATCGTTCGTCCTTCCCCGGTGAGTATGCCGAGCAAACCGTCCCCGCCCATGGCGTTGCCCGGTGATTGAAGTTCGCGAACTGCGGTTTTGTGCGCCTGATGCCGCCTGCTCAACACAGATGCAGCAACGATAGGCGAGCGTTCGTCTTAACGAATGAGGCGATCGTATCGTCCAGGGATGCTAGTGTCAATACCCCTTCGACGGAAAACCTTGGAAAGATGGACCCTGTTGTTAAAAGAGCCCCCTATCCTGGAGCAAGTGAGGCGATCGCTCGTCTGCACCATAAACCTGTCGTTGCCGGCGGATGACCTCACGGATTCGATGTGCGGAGAGATTGAAGGTGGTGAGGGAGGGTTGGCCCTGGAGTGCCCGTCACCCCTGGCGGAACCGAGATCCCGGTTCGCAATGCGCTCCGGAACCTCCTCGTCGAGAGGCGTGCCGTGACGCTGTTGGGATTCGTCTTGGCGGAGAAGGATTCCGGGACAACGGGGTCACAAAAACCTCCCTCATCTTGGAGATGGGGAGTGAGCAGGGGCGCCAAACAAACCGCCGTGCGCACGCCCTCATCTGCCAGGAATACCTGCCGGAATTAGCACCAGCTTGGCGCGCGTGCCAATTGGTTGCTGGGGCGTCTCAGGGCCGGTCCCTCTGCCCCTCTGGATGAGGTCGCGAAGACATTAATTGTTGAGCTCGACGATAGGGAACCCGGACCCGCCTGTCAAGAGGTCATCAGGCGCGAAGGAGAACGGGCAGTGCCGCCGATCTCCGCACGAACGCCTTCGGGCCGTTATGATGCGCAGAGACAAGCAACAGCAACGATAGCGGGAGGGTTAATGACGAACGAGCAGGGGCACGCAAGTGCCGGCACGGCCGGCCAGTTGGGCCGGGGCAACAGTGCGATCTCATTGCGGGATGTCGGGGCGAGAGCAGGGGTCAGCTTCCAGACGGTGAGCAAGGTCCTCAAGGGAAAGGGAAACGTCTCCGAGGCGACGAGGGAACGGGTCCTTTCCGCGGCGACGGAGCTCGGATATGTCCCCAACTCCCTGGCGCGGGGACTCGCGACCCAGCGAACGATGTCCATCGGGTTCCTCACCTCTGGCCTCGCGGCCTTCGTCTTCGGTCCGATGCTGCTCGGGGCCGAGAGCGAGGCGCGCAAGCACGGCTATTTCATGTCGTTTTCGTTCGTCGATGGCACGGCGGCCAACGCCCGCCATGCCCTGCAGCAACTGATCGAGCGCCGGGCCGACGGGGTGATCAGCGCTGCAACCAATGCCGGCAGCGACTCCGCCTACGGCGAATTGCTCCGAACAGGGGTCAAGAGCGTGGCCACGCACTCCATACCGGGAGGCGGAGTTCCGGTCGTGGGCGAGGACGGCATACGCACCGGTGAGCTTGGTGCGGGCCATCTGACGGCGCTGGGGCATCGCGCAGTCGCGATCCTGTCAGGCGATTGGGACGGCTCGACCGTCACCAGCCGGTTGGAGGGCAACCAGCGGGCGCTGCAACACGCGGGCAGCGGCCTGAGGACCGACCTGATCGAAGTGGGGGACTGGACGATCGAGGGAGGGTATGCCGCGACGCAACGGCTTCTCGCACGCGGCATCCCCTTTACGGGGATCGTCTCCCACAACGATCACATGGCGATGGGAGCGATCCGGGCGCTGCAGGACGCGGGTCTTCGCGTCCCGGAGGATGTGTCGGTGGTCGGTTGCGACGATGTGGACTTCGCTGCATTCACCAACCCACCGCTATCGACGGTGCGGATCTCGTTCGAGAGCACGGGGATCGTCGCCGTCCGCACGTTGATCCAGCGCATCGATGGCGACGGCGCCGTTCCCGAGCGCGTGGTGCTGCCGTGCTCAATCGTCATTCGCGAATCGACCGGCCCAGCTCGCCGTATCTGATCGGATTCATGACATCGCGCCCGGCTGGATCGGCCCTCCCGGTCCAGGCGGGGAGGCGCTCTCTTGGCCTCCAACGATTGCGATTGAGTTCGTATTGTGACATAATAGAAGAACAAACGTTCTCATTTCAGGGTTATGAGAACGAACACTTCAGGATAGACACGCTGATCCCCGCATGAAACGGAGGGGTGATCATGGAAATTGCACCAATCCGGCCCACGCCGCGGAGCTCGCGACGGGCAGACACCCAAGAGCGCTGGCTCCGCGCGCTCGAACGCGCCGCGCACGGCGGCCTGCAGTTGCGACAGCTGGCGGGGTCCGGCGCCTGGGTCGCCACCAGCGAGCGCGACGATGAGGCCGCCTATATGGTGACCGAGGACGACTGCGAGTGCTTCGCCGCCGAGTTCGGCGATCCGGTCTGCAAGCATCGGGCTATGCTGCGCTACCGGCTCGGGCACCTGCCGATCGATCGACCGCTGGCGGCGTAGCGGGCGCCCACTCCCGCCAGGCACGCTATTGCCTAGAGGGCTGGCCCCTGGATCGTCGGCCGTTCGGTCGCCGAACGGCCGTCAGGATCGTTGGCGACACCGCCGGGCGGGAGCGGCAGGGGTCCCTCCAACAGTGGATCGTCGGTATCGTTCATCCACTGGTCGAGTCGATCGCGCAGATCGGAGACCACGGAGGCGAGGTCGGCCATCCCAATGACGTTGCACGCCTGGTTCGGATCGAGCAGGTTGTCGTAAAGCACCTCGGGCTCGATCTCCCGTTCGCCCCAGCCGTGCTCGAGGAGATAGTCCCGCGTCGGGCTGTCGTCGCAGTTGGGAAGAACCGGCTGCGTCCGGTCGTCGAAGCGCCTTATGTAGGTCCAGCGATCGGTCCGGATCGCCCGCTGCGGTTCGTAGGCGGCGTGGTACGTGACCTCGGCGAAGATCTCCTCGCGGATGGCATCGGCCTCACTACGCACGAGCGGAAGCATCGACGCGCCCTGCAGCCATTCCGGTCGCGGAATGCCTATCAGCTCGCAGAGCGTCGGGAAGAGGTCGATCTGCGAGACGAGCGCGTCGATGACGCTGCCGCGACTGAAACCGTTCGGCCCGCGCATGATCAGCGAGACGCCGATCCCGTGATCGGTCAGGGTCGACTTCATGTTCGGGAACGCCAGCCCGTGATCGGTCGTATTGATGACCAGCGTCGATTCGGCCAATCCCGCCTGTTCGAGGGCATCGAGCACGATCCCGACGCCGTGGTCGAGCTCCCGCACGCTGGCGTGGTAATCAGCCATGTCCTGCCGCGTCTCCGGCATATCGGGAATCGGGGCCGGAGGACGCAGGTACCGCCCCTCATCATGCTGTGCCTGGTGAAACGGGCGGTGTGTTTCCGAGAAGCCGACATCGAGGAAGAAGGGGCGGTCGTTCGCCCGATCCGCGAGCGCCGCGATGTACGCGGCTGCCTGGGGTGCGACGTTCGCGACATCACAATTATTGGTGGCGGCAACCGCCTCGTAGCCGAGCTGGTGCGGGTCGTCATGCGTGACGTGCTGCATGCCGAACAGCGCCGTCATGTACCCGTGCGATCGCAGGACATTCGCCAGGTGCTGGTTCGGATCGCGCAGGCCGAAGCCACGATGGGCGAGCCCCAGCATGCCTGCCGCGTGCGGACTCTGACCGGTCAGGAGCGCGGCCCGGCTCGGTGAGCAGGTGGGTGCGGCGCTGAAGGCGCGCCGGAAGAGGACGCCTTCTTCCGCCAGACGCTGGATGTTGGGTGTCTGCACGCCCGCGCCATAGGGCTGCACGTAGCGTCCGGTATCGTGCGAATGCAGGTAAACGATGTTGAGGCGCTGACCGCCATCGCTCATCGAGAATCGTTCCTTTCCGTGGTGCGGACGCGTTCGGCAAAGCCAACGAGAACGGAGGGCAGGTTCGGCACGATCGGTTCTGATCTCCTGACGATCGGCGGGGACACTCCCGACGACGAACGGCGCGGCTATGCAGAGAGCGTATGCTCACGTTGCGGACCTGACAAGCGCGACCGCAGGAGCATCCGTTGCAGGCTAGGCGAACGTCAGCACGAGCGGCTGATGCATGGGAAGAGGTGAACGAGGTGACGGCTGAGGCGAAACAAGCGGCCAACTGGTTGATCTGGGACGGCGATTGCGGACTCTGTCGGCGTTCCGTCGAGTGGGTTCGCGCCCATGGTGGCGAGGATGCTTTCCGGATCACGCCGTACCAGACGTGTCCATCGCCACCGATGACCCCGCAGCTACGCGCGGAAGCGGAGCAATCGGTGCAGGTCCTGACATCCGACGGACAGCGGATAGCGGGGGGCCGCGCCGTGCTCTTCATTCTGAATGCGGTGGGGTGGCACCCGCGGCTGGTCGCGATCTGCGCGGAGCCGCCGCTCGTCTGGCTGGTCGAGCTGGGCTACGAGATCGTCGCTCGCAACCGCCCGTTCCTCTCCCGGCTCCTCGCTCGGCTCGAGCGATTGCGAATGTAGCCGCTCAATGCTCCCCAGGTCTTGCGGATGCCGGTATGATGTGGCATTGGCAACATCGCATCAAAGACGCTGGGAGGAACCGGGATGGCGCAGGATGGCGGGGGCGAGCAGGTCAGGATCGGCATTATCGGGCTCGGCGAGGTCGCGCAGATCATCCATCTCCCGATTCTGCGGTCCCTGCCCGACCGCTTTCGCGTGACCGCCATCTGCGACGTCTCGCCATCCCTCCTGAACTTTATCGGTCATCGCTACGACATTCCTGCACCTGCGCGCCACGCCGACTTTCACGAACTCGTCGCGCGGGATGACGTCGACGCCGTGCTTGTGCTGAACAGCGACGAGTATCACGCCGACTGCGCGATCGCGGCGATGCGGGCAGGCAAGCACGTCCTGATCGAGAAGCCGATGTGCCTAACCTTGCGGGAGGCGGACGCGATCATCGCGGAGCGCGACAAGGCTGGTGTGCAGGCGATGGTCGGGTACATGCGCCGCTTCGCCCCGTCGTTCCTTGAGGCCGTAGAGGAAGTGCGCCGGTTTGAGAAGATCAGCTACGCCCGGGTGCGAGCGATCGTCGGACCGAACAGCATCTTCATCAACCAGTCGAGCCTTGTAGAGCGTCCGGACGATATCCCGGCGGCGGCAATGGAGGATCGCCGGGAGCGCAGCGTGCGCATGAACGCGGAGGCGCTGGGCGCGGCAACGCCCGAGCTGATCGCGACCTACCGCATGCTCTGCGGCCTGAACAGTCACGATCTCTCGGCGATGCGGGAGCTCCTCGGCTTTCCGCGGCGCGTGCTGGCGGCGACGCACTGGAACGGTGGCCGGTATGCCCACGCGATCCTCGACTACGGCGACTATCAGGTGGCGTTCGAGACGGGGACGGACCGGCAGGCGCGATTCGACGCGCAGATCGAGGTCTTTTCACCGACGAAGAGCGTGCGCATCCAGTACGACACCCCTTACATCCGTCACCTGCCGACGACACTGCACGTTACGGAGACGAACGGCGACCGCTTCACGGAGAGCGTCTCCCGGGCGACCTACGAGGACCCCTACACGCACGAATTGCAGCACTTCCACGATGTGGTGACAGGGACGGCGGTGCCCAAGACGACGCCGGAGGACTCCCGCGACGACCTGCGCCTCTTCGGGATGATCATCGATGCGATCCACAATACGCAGTACGCCTCGGACGAGGCGCCCTTGCAGCTCTAAGCGTGTGGCCCCTGGTTGCCAATGAGCAACCAGGGGCCACACAGCGCACCCAGAGTCAACAGGTCCGTCAGGAATCTTGCTGAGCTCGAAATCAGATCATCGTTCAGAAGGCGATTCAGCGGCTCTTCAAGCTCGGGTATGTGCCAATCGACGATGTCCCAACGAAATGCATTGTCAGCGGAATTATAGCCATGCACATGTCGCTATCGGGCATCGACAACGATACGACGCACCGAAATGGCCATAACAACGGCGGCACGGACCGGTTCGTCCTCTATACCAACGCTTTGCAGGACTGGCGCACAGCACCCCTGCTGACAACGTGCAGCAGAGGCGTGAGATGGGGCACTGGTGCAAAGCGCGGCGGCTAGCTGATGGGGAGGCGGGCGGAGCTGCATGCCTTGAAGGTTGCCTCGCCCGCAGAGGCGGCGCTGCGAGTGACAGTGCGTCCCTTGTCCGGCTCGAGCTCCTTGGTCAGCGTTACCTCGTACCCTGCAGTGTCGTCGCGTTTGACAACACCGGTCACGCGCCAGCCCGCAGCGGCGAGAAATCGATCGATATAGCGATCGAGAGACTCCGAGGATGGCACCCCGGTGATGATGGGGTTCGGTCCGGAAGTGCCTGGAGTTGGGGTGATTGACATGATTGACGCTCTCCTCGCGTGATGACGATCGCTCGCCGGGGACAACGGTGCGATCCGTCTCGGACGACCGTCTGTGTTCATCATAACCGACTTACTGCATCGGGTTTGTGAGATTGCATAACATCGATACCCCTGGGACGGGGTGGTACACTGGCTTCACACGTGATTTTCGGACATTCCGAAATCGCACTTTCCACGATAGGTGGGTGTAACGAGCATCGTCACCGTCGTAAGCGTCTTGCTGGACCAGTTCGAGCACGACGGCGGCTGGCAGCTACGATGAACATCCCGGTGCATTCCCGTATCCAGTCGTCCCCCTTTTCCATGTCTCCGGGAATACTGCCACGTCCACTGCGGCACGCACTGCAGTCGGGTGGTTCACCGGAGTGTGCCGATGAGTGAGCAGCGCCAAGATCACGATCACGTCTTCGAGGTCGCCAAGACCCGCGAGGCGGAGGGGCTCAACGTCTACCTGAAATCGTCGCTTGGGGGATGGACGTTCCGGATCGTTCCGGTGCGTGATCCGAGCCAGCCTCGATTCTGGTGTCTTCGCGTGGAACCCTGCGCGCAGGCAAGTGCGATCGCACCGACCTCATCGATCGCGCCCTATTACACGGGGGCGGGCATGAGCCGAGATGTGCTGATGCAGACGCTGGAGTCGATCAAGACTGAAACGTCCGCCTGGTTGGGAGAAGCACACCAGTGGAGTTTCCGTCGCTGGCTGCTTGCGGTCTCCGCAAAGCCGCTGCCCGTCGAGTTCGAGCCACGTGTTGCCTCCAGCGCGAAACGGTCGCCGGAAAGCCCGACCAAGGTTCGTCCGACGATAGCAACTCCCGTCAAAGCGGCCCACGAAGGAGAGCGGTCTCCAGCATCGTGAATGACGCGGAGACCGCCATTTCTCCATCCATCCATGTCAGCGTCCGGGTGAGCGCAGTCATGCCATTTTCACGTTTTTCAATCTCACAGGAGTTTCATCATGGCGACCGGTACGATCAAGACCCTTCGATATGACCGCGGATTCGGCTTTATCACGCCCGAGGGGCAGACCGACGGCAGCGACGTTTTCTTTCATAGCTCATCTGTCCAGAACGCCCGGTTCGACGAGCTGAGCGGCGGCGAGCAGGTGACCTTCGACGTCGAGGCGGACCCGCGTGATTCCAGCCGCTCCCGCGCGTCGAACGTGACGGTGGTGAACCCAGGCAACTAGGGCAACTGGGCGCACGTCGCTCAGGAAAGACACAACAGGAAACACGGCCACCATTCAGTGGCCGTGTTTCCTGTTGTGTCTATGACGGACCTGTTTCGGGTGTCTCGTGGATCTTCGTCTCCCCGACATCCTAACTCGCGAGAACGCGGTACTGTGCATCATGGAGGCGTCGGTAGATGCCATCGATCGCGACAAGCTCCTCGTGGCGGCCCTGCTCGGCGATCCCGGTTTCATCAACGACCACGATCCGGTCGGCGTTCTGGATCGTCGCCAGACGGTGCGCAATCACGAGGGTCGTTCGTCCGACGGCCAGCTCGGCGAGCGATTGCTGGATGGCGCGCTCGGTCTCCGTGTCCAACGCGGAGGTCGCCTCATCCAGGATCAGGATCGGCGGGTTCTTGAGGAACATCCGCGCGATCGCGAGGCGCTGCTTCTGCCCTCCCGAGAGCTTGACGCCGCGCTCGCCGATGATGGTATCGAGACCGTCCGGCATGTTCGCAATGACCTGATCCAGGCGGGCGCGCCGCGCGGCATCGATGATGTCCTTCTCCGGCGCATCGAGCCGGCCGTAGCCGATGTTCTCGCGGATCGAGCCGCCAAAGAGGAAGACGTCCTGCTGGACGATCCCGATCTCGCGGCGCAACGAGGACAACGTCATGTCGCGAATGTCGATGCCATCGATCGTGATCCGCCCGCCAAGCACATCGTAGAAGCGCGGGAGCAGCGACGAGATGGTGGTCTTGCCGGCACCGGACGGCCCAACGAAGGCGACGGTCTCGCCCGGCTTGATCGCGATGTTGAAATCTCTCAGGATCAGCCGATCCGGCGTGTAGCCAAAATCGACGTGCTCGTAGCGAATCTCACCACGCAGGTTGGCGACGTCACTCGCCCCGGGCGCATCGGCGATGTCCGGCTCGATATCGAGCAGTTCGGTGTAGCGACGGAAGCCCGCAATCCCCTTGGGATAGGATTCCAGCACTGCGTTGATCTTCTCCACTGGCCGGAAGAAGACGTTGATCAGCAGCAGGAAGCTGACGAAGCCACCGTTCGAGAGTTCGCCCTCGATCACGAAGTAGGTGCCGGCGACCATCACGATCAGCTGCGTGAGGCGCATGGTGAGGTAGCTGAGGGTCATGCTCGCCGTCATCGTGCGGTAGGCGTCGAGCTTCGTCTTGCGATACGACTGGTTGTCGGCTGCAAAGAGCTCGCGCTCGTGATCCTCGTTGGCGAAGGCCTGCACGACGCGGATGCCGCCGACGTTGCTCTCGATCCGCGCGTTGAACTCGCCGACCCGCCCGAACATCTCGCGCATGGTCTTGGTCATGCGGCCGCCGTAGCGAGAGGTGACGAAGCCGATGATTGGCACGATCAGCGCGGTAATCAGCGCCAGTTTGGCGTTGATGGTGAACATCAGTATGAAGGCGCCGATAAAGGTCATCACCGCGATGAACACATCTTCCGGCCCGTGGTGCGCGACCTCGCCGATCTCCTCGAGGTCCTTCGTGACGCGACCGACGAGATGCCCTGTCTTCTGGTTGTCGAAGAAGCGGAAGGAGAGCTTCTGAAGGTGATCGAAGCTCTTGCGGCGCATCTCGGTCTCGATATTGATCCCGAGCATGTGCCCCCAGTACGTGACCACGATCATCAGACCGGAATTCACAAGGTAGATGAGCAGCAACGCCGTTGAGGCAAGCGCGATCAGGCCCCAATCCTGCCCCGGGAGAAGGTCATCGATGAAGTAGGAGACGGCCATCGGGAAGCCGAGCTCCAGGAGACCGGAGAGGACGGCGCAGGAGAAGTCCAGCCAGAAGAGGCGACGGTGCGGCCGGTAATAGGCGGCGAATCGCCTGAATAACTCACGGTTCGAGACGCCGGTTGACGCCGTGGCGGACGAGGACAGGGTCGACAATGAGGTGTACTCCGGAAGGGGGCTGAAGCGACAGGTATCTCTGGTGGGGATTCGAGCACGCAGTGTGGGTGCATGGCAGAGCGTATCCGCCACGGCCCACTCCGACTATTCTAATCTGCAGAGAGATCCGGGAAACTATACGCGCCAGTTTGACGACAACCAGGGTTCCCCACGCCGCACCGATGGTAGCGCATCGAGCCCCTTCGGAGAAGCTCAGGACAGCCGAACAGTCGCCATTCGTCTCCGGTCGGAACCCACCAGCGATCAGGTCTCGGGCGGAGGGGATTCGATCCGGTAGCCAAGACCGGGGAAGGTCGTGATGATGCGCGGGTCATCGGTGCCTCCTGGTTCGAGCTTGGCACGCAGGCGGCTGATCCACGTCCGCAAGTAGTGCACCTCGTCGCGGAACTCGGGACCCCAGATCCGGCTCAGAAGCTCTCCATGCAACATCACCCGGCCGGCGTGGTCGGCGAGCTGGGAGAGCAGTTCCCATTCCGTCCGACTGAGGCGAACCTCCTCGCCATCGACGGTCACGCGGCGCTGGGTGAGATCGATCATCACTTCGGGGCGTCCGTTGGTCTCCGGGTAGAGGAGCACGCTCTGTGTGGGCGCGGCGGCAACGCCAGCGGTGCGCCGGATGACGGCGGCTATCCGGGCCGAGAGCTCGTCCGGATTGAAGGGCTTGGTGATGTAGTCGTCGGCGCCACCGTGCAGGCCGGTCAACTTGTCGGCGTCGCCCGTGCGTGCAGTGAGCAGGATGACGGGAAGCTGACTCATCGCCCGGATGCGGCGGAGCACCTCGAAGCCGTCCATGCCTGGCATCATCACGTCGAGCACTACCAGATCGGGGCGATCCTCCTCGATGCGATCGAGCGCCTCCTGCCCGCTCGTGGCGCTCGCCACAGCGTAGCCATCGACACGAAGCTTGGCCGCTGCTAGGCGGGCGATCGCTGGCTCATCGTCAACGAGCAGGATCAATCGCTTGCGCACTGCGGTCCTCCTCTTACAACGCGCGGCGGATCGCACATCGTCCTTACCATGAATCGTTCCAGCCGGCGGCGATTGGCAGGGCAAACGAGAACGTCGCCCCGCGGTTCACGCCCGCTGACTCCACCCAGATCCTGCCTCCCTGGGCCGCGATCAGGTGACGACAGAGGTAGAGGCCGAGTCCCATGCCGCGGATCGTGGGATCGGCCCCCGGCCGCCGGAACCGCTCGAAGACGAACGGCACGTGCTCCGGCGCGATACCGACGCCCTGATCGGCAATGTGGACCTCGACGGCTTCTCCCACGACGCCGGCCGTAATCGTTATGCGCTTCTCCCCGGGCGAGTACTTGATCGCATTCTCCAGCAAATTGCGCAAGACCTGCAACAGCAGATCGGCGTCTCCTTCGACCGCCGGTAGATCCGGCGGCAACTCGATCTCGATCCGGACGTCCGGTGTCCGCTTCACGACCTCACGGGAGATCTGGCGGATACTGGGGCCGAGCAGGAGCGGTTCCATGACAGGTTTGAGCCGCCCGGCCATCACCTCTCCCAGACGCAACATGTTCCCAAGCATCTGGTCGAGCCGCGCGCTCTCGGCCACGATATCGCCGAGCAAGTCACGCTCGGTCTCCGGATCAAGCTGGTCGCCCTGCGAACCGAGAAGCTGCGCGCCGCCGTGGATCGCGGTTAGCGGCGTGCGGAACTCGTGCGAGACGAGGGAGAGGAAATCGTCCTTCAATTGCTCGGCCTCGCGCAGGCGAGTCACATCCTGAAAGGCGACGACCGCCCGCGCAATCTCGCCGTCGCTGCCGTAGAGCGGCGAGGCGTGAACGAGGACCGGAATCGGGTCACCGGACTCCGGTACGAGCAGGAACTGCCGCTGGGCGGTCGTCTCACCAGCCAGCGCGAGAGCTCCCGGCCACTCCCGCACTGGAAGAGGAGCCCCGTTTGCATCCAGAAAGTGCATCGTCGGCACGTTTCCATCGGCATACGGAGCGCTGAGCGGACTGCCGCCGGCGAGAGCTGAACGCCCGGCGATCATGCGTCGCGCGACGAGGTTGGCTTGTTCGATCCGCCGGTCTGGTGGCAACTGAATCACGACGCCGACGGGAAGCTGATCGATGATGACCTGCACATGGTCGCGCTGGGCCTCCGCCTCCCTCCGCGCTCGGGCGAGCTCATCGATCAACCGGGCGCGCTGGATCGCGGTGGCGGCATGGGCGGCCAACACCGTCACCGCGGCCAGGTCATCGTCCGAGAAGGGCTTGCCGTCGGTGCGCTCCGAGAGATAGAGATTGCCGATCGGTTGCCCGTCGAGCAGGATCGGCACACCGAGCAGTGTCTTCATCGGCGGATGATGGGGCGGGAAGCCGACCGAGCGGGGATCGGCCGTGATGTCGAGGATCAGGAGCGGTTTCCCCTCGTGGATGAGGACGCCGAGCAGCCCGTGTCCCTCGGGTAGCGGGCCGATCTCCGCGACCTCCTCCTCCGTCAGGCCGGAGTGAATGAACTGGAGGAGACGTCCGGAATGGTCAGCAACACCGAGCGCGGCGTATCGCGCGGAAGCAACCTCCCGCGCCAGTTCGACGAGGCGTTGGAGGACGGCGTCGAGTCTCGTCTCCGAGGCCAAGGCGAGCGCCGCCTGATACGCCGCCAGGAGCGCGGACGACGAGACGCTGCCGGTGATGGCCCTTCGGTCATCGGCAACGTCTCGTGTGATGGGCTCATGTTGGTCGTGTTGTGAGGTGTTGCTCATTCCATCCATATCATGCATGTCATCGCCGTCATGGCACTGGCGAGGCGATGACTTCCCGGTCGGCGATGGTCGACGTCTGGGACTCGAGTTCGACCGGTGTCCCACTGGCCCGGCAGAGCAGGACGGGCGTTTCCATGCGCCGAGCGACCTCTTCGGCGACACTGCCCACGGCGAGCCGGGAAATCCCGCTCCGGCCGTGGGTGGCGATCGTGAGCAGATCCCCGGGCAACACCGCCGCGCGTATCTCGTCGGCGGCTCGACCCTCACGAAGCTCGACCGTGACCGGGATGCCGGTCATGCCGATCCGCGTTCGCATCTCGGCAAGGTAATCGTCCGCAACGTTGCGTTCCTCGGTCAGGATATCGCCTACGGACTCCGCAACAATCGGAAGCCCAACTACACCGTAGCGGGTCATCCAGGATGTGTCGACCACACGCACGAGATGGATGGTGGCGCCGGCCAGTCGGGCGAATTCGATCGCCGTCGTGAGCGCCCCCTCAGCGGCGGCTGAACCATCGAGCGGAACGACGACCCGGTTGTACATGATGTCCTCCTTGCTGTGTCGAACTGTCTTGACAGTCCGCCGTAGATACCGAGGGGCCGCACTGATGGCGGCCCCAGTGGTGGTAGTGCGCAAAGGATCAGAAGGTTTTTTACGAGCCGATCTCAGGCGATCGGGCGGGGCCGGCCGACGTTCGTTGGTGGCCGGCGGTCTCCGGCGATGCGGCCGGGATTCCACGGGGTGCCGAGGAGGGGCAGCAGGAACCGGTCGAGGCCGATGTATCCGGCAACCTTCCAGGCAAGCACCAGGAAGACGGTGAGTCCGAAGAGAACCGGGTTGGTGCTGACCGTGCCCGCGAGCAAGAAGTTGAAGTTGAGCAGCGTGCCGAAGAAGGCGGCGATACCCACGAGTGCGCCGAGGATCAGGCCCGCGCCGACGAGGAACTCTCCAATCGCGACTAGCTTCGCGAACCAGGTGTACCACTCGTGATCGAGCATGTACTGAATGAAGCTGCGGAACCAGTCGTACGTGATCGGCGGCTTTGCCGGACCTTCCGGCACCGCGACCGCATTCGTCCAGAACCCCTTGAGGGCGGTGCCGCCGCTCATCCAGGCATCGTTTCGGATCTTGCCTTCGCCCGCGGCGAGCCATTCCTGTCCAACAAAGAAGCGAATCGGAAGCCAGAGAATCGCATAGTAGGTGTTGCCAAGGAGAAGCTTCCAGCCCGCAGGGTCATCGATCTGCCCCGCGGTTGTCGTCGTGGTATCCGTCGTGATCTGGACGCCATCAGCCGGAATGCGCCGCGCCTGCCAGAGTCCCGCGATAATGATGAGACCGAGCAGGACCCAGCTCAGCCAGGCCGTCCCGAAGATGCTGTCGCTGCTCCAGAAGGTGCCGGTGAAGAGACCATCGGCAAAGATGATGCCGAGCGCGACGTAGAGCGCGGCGGCAATGCCGGTGAGAACAAAAACGCGTTGGCGTGTCATCGTGGTGTTCATGTGCGGATACCCGCCTTTCCCTGTTGAACCGTGGGTTCGCCGACCTGCTTGTCGTGGCTCATCGTCTGGGTTCGTCCCTCCTGTCGAATCCCGCTTACCTCTGTGTTGATGATGCCGGAGAAGCCATGTCGGAGGCGTTACAGAATACGGAGGGGTGTGTCAATTTCGTAACAAGATTTCAAAGTGGCACCGCGGGCTACGTGCATCGGCTTGCCACGTGGCATCGGTAGCATATTGATACGGTTTTGCAACACTCCAAGCGAAAAAGCCGGTGCGTTTGCAATGGGCGAGGTGGGAGGCTGAGATCAGCAGGCAGGAAGAAACCCGTGCTGGGATCAATGTTGACCAGCAGGGTGACATAATAGAGCAGCAGCCATGTTTGCCACGATCATTGCACCGCTCGATGGTTCAGTCGAGGCGGAGCAACGGTTCCTCCAGGCCTTGACACAATTGCAACCGTGCGAGGCGACGCTCGTGTTGCTGACGGTCATTCCACGACCAGAGCCGATCGATGCCGATGGGCACACGCGCGGCGGTCCGGTTCCCTTAGTCTGCGTTTTCCGTACGTCCGAGATCGAGCAGGAGGTGCAGTGTGCACAAGCGTACCTGGACCGTCTGCAAAAGCGACTCGCGCTGGGATTCCCTGTGGAGACGGTCGTACGCGTTGGTGAGCCAGTCCACCAGATACAGGTGGTCGCCCATTGGTATCCCAATCCGTTGCTCATGGTCGCCGCGGGTTCGTGCAGGGGCCGGGCGTTGCAGGAGAGTGTCGCTCAGCGATTGACGCGCGAGACGGACATGCCGGCGCTCATCATTCCGCCGGAGGACGTTCCTTCCCCTCAAGAATGCGCTTGACCAGGATCCTCCTCGGCACACCTCAAGGAAGCGGAAACGTTCCTTGATCACCACGTGGAATTAGCAGGAGGCAGCAAACACATGGACGACCGATGGAACATCTGCTCTGCCGAGGGTGGTGGCAGCTCCATCGCCAAAGCTGGAACTCGGTGCCGGCCCATGTGAGCGATATCGAAGGCAAGTCGGTCGTCGTTCAATTCGATCCGGGAAGGAAATCATGATGATTCGATCTCGCGTTGCCGGCTTCGGTTCGATTGCCCTCGGTACTGGAATCGCAATGAGTGTGGTCCTGGGGCCGCTCGTGGCCAAAGTCATTTCCTTCCGGACGTCGCCTCATCTCGAAAACCAGTTTGTCGGAGGCGAGATCGTCTCCCTTGCTGTCGTCGCGCCAACAGCGATCGCGGCCGGGATCCTCTGGTTGCGCGGGCATCGCCTGGCTCCGGCACTTGCGCTCGGGCCCGCTCTCTACGCTGTCTACACCTATACGTCGGTCGTGCTGGGGCAGGAGTACACGCGCTACGGTGGCAATGTCGAGAAGTTCTTTCCCCTTTATGCGGGGCTGGTGGCCGGTGGCGCGGCGATCGTCGCGGTTGCCTGGTCACGGCTGGGGGAGACCGAGGTGCCGGCGCCGAGGGACGGTTTGCGGCGAACGGTGGCTGGCGTCTTCCTTGGGCTCGGCAGTTTTTTCGCCCTCGCGTGGGCTCAGCAGATTCGCCTCGTCGTCACCGGCCATCCGGCAACGGAATATCTGGAAGGGCCGACCCTCTTCTGGGTCATCAAGCTTCTGGACTACGGCTTCATGATCCCTCTGCTGCTTGCGACCGGCATCGGCCTCATCATCCGGCACCCGGTGGCCATCAAGGCGGCCTCTGGGCTCTCCGTCTTTGCAACTTGTCTGACCGGGTCGATCGCGGGAATGGCCATCGCGATGGAGGTCAAGGGGGATCCTTCCGCCCAACCGGCAATGCTGGTTGTCCTGATGCCTGCCACGATCGGCCTTGCCCTGCTTACCAAGCGTCTCCTTGAGACGTATGTGGGCGGCACAGACACAGTTCCCGAGCGTGCGGTTGACTCAGCCACAATGGAGAGAAACCACGGCCCCTCCTTGGGAAGGCAATGATGACGCATTCACGAAGACCCACCATCCTTCTGCTGATCCAGCTGTTCGTCGGAATCACGGCGCTTGTGTGCGGGCTGGGGCTTATGGTGAATGGACTCGGGATCCCACGCGAGCAACTTCAAGGGACACCGTTCGATAGCTTTGTGATTCCCGGGCTCATCCTGGCGATCGTTGTCGGTGGCAGCTTGATCGCCGCAGCGTGGATGACCTGGAGGCGATCCTCCCTCGCTTCACGTGCATCGCTCATAGCCGGGTGCATACTCCTCGGCTGGATCATGGTCGAGGCGACCATGATCGACGATGGACGAGTATTGCAGGTCATTGTTTGCGTGCTCGCCTTGCTCGTGATCTGGCTCGCGTGGATCTCCAAACGACCGGCTGCAAACCGTCTTCGCAAACGACGTTGAAATCGGCCGCTCAGTTGTCGCGAGGATGCCGACAACTGAGCGTACCGGGAACCGTAATGCGATCGAGCTAGACGCGAGTTGGCCCGGACCTCTGCTGCGTCCCCTTATCCGGTCGGGTCATCCCTCATGCGTTCATGTGAGGGAGGGGCCCACGTCCAGTTTTGGATTTCGGGCGGATCCTCGAAATGCTGGTGGGCGTACGCGACCGAGCGCCGGATCAGGTCCTCCAATTCCGCGATCAGCCCAGCAGCCTTCTGCTGCGCGCGCTCCGTGCGGCGCAACGCCTCGATGCAGAGGTGGTAGCGGCTCATGCGGTTCAGCACGACCATGTTGAACGGTGTCGTGGTCGTGCCCTGCTCCATGAAACCGCGGACATGAAAACGCTGTGCGTTGACACGCCCGTGGACGATCTCGTGGATCGATCGCTGGTAGCCGTGGAAGGCGAAGACGACCGGCCGATCGGCCGTGAAGAGCTCGACGAAGGTCGTCTCGTCCATCCCGTGCGGGTGATACTCGCGCTGGAAGAGTGTCATCAGGTCAACCACATTGACGACGCGCACCTTCAACTCCGGGATGTGCTCCTGCAGCCATTGCGAGGCGGCCAGGATCTCCATCGTCGGCACGTCGCCTGCCGCGGCGAGCACCACATCCGGCGTGGCGCCCCCGTCGTTGCCAGCCCACTCCCACACCGATGCCCCGCGCGCGCAATGGTCGGCAGCGGCCTCCATGTCCAGGTACTGCAGGTGCGGCTGCTTGTCCGAAACGATTAAGTTGACGTAATCGCGACTACGCAAGCAATGATCCGCAACGGAGAGCAGGCAATTGGCGTCAGGCGGAAGGTAGATGCGGGCGACCGTGCCGCGCTTGGAGAGCATCACATCGACAAGACCCGGTCCTTGATGACTGAACCCGTTGTGGTCGTTGCGCCAGCACGTGGAGGAGAGGAGAATATTGAGCGACGGAACGGGATTGCGCCACGGAAGCTCGATCGCCTCCTGCAGCCATTTCGTGTGCTGTACCGTCATCGACGAGGAGACCATCGCAAATGCCTCATAGGTGACGTACATGCCATGGCGACCCGTGAGCAGATATCCCTCCAGCCACCCCTCGCAGAGATGCTCGCTGAGTACTTCCATCACCCGGCCGTCCACCGCCAGTGATTGATCGATGTCCAGGATCGGGCCGACGAAGCAGCGCTCCTCTGATTCGAGAATCGCGCCGAGACGGTTGGATTGCAGCTCGTCCGGGCAGAAGACCCGGAAGTTCGCCTCTGCGCGGTTGGCGGCGTAGGTGTCGCGCAGGAAGACGCCGAGCGGATGCGTGTTCTCGACGCTGCTGGTTCCTGGCCGGGCCACCTCGACCCCGTAGTCGCGGAAGTCGGGCAGGTTGAGATCGACCTTGTGGGCGCCACCGTTGGCATGCGGGTTGGCCCCCATGCGGCGATCACCGGCCGGCGCGAGCGATGCCAGTTCATCGATGAAGCGTCCGCGCTCGTCAAAGAGCAGCTCAGGTTGGTAGCTGTGCAGCCATTGTTCGAGTTGGGCCAGATGCTCCGGGTTTTCACGAACGCCGGAGAGCGGCACCTGGTGAGAACGAAACGTGCCTTCCACCGGCGCGCCGTCGACGACCTCGGGGCCGGTCCAGCCCTTGGGCGTCCGCAGCACGATCGCTGGCCAGCGCGGGCGACCGTGGACACCGTTTGCGCGCGCATCCTCCTGGATCGCGCGGATCCGGGAATAGCAGGCATCCAGGGTTGCCGCGAATGCCTGATGGATCACCTGCGGATCGTCTCCTTCCACGAAGTGGACCTCGTAGCCCTGACCCTCGATCGTCGCGCGGACGTCCTCATCGCGGGCACGCCCGAACACGGTCGGGTTGGCGATCTTGTAGCCGTTGAGATGGAGGATCGGCAGCACCGCGCCATCCCGTGCCGGGTTGAGGAACGCGGTCGATTTCCACGACCCGGCGAGCGGGCCCGTCTCCGCCTCGCCATCGCCGACCACGGCGATCACCAGCAGGTCGGGATTATCAAATGCAGCACCGAAGGCATGCGTCAACACATATCCGAGCTCACCACCCTCATGAATCGACCCGGGGGTGGTGACACTGACATGACTGGGGATGCCGCCAGGGGTCGAGAACTGCCGGAACAGGCGTCGCATGCCATCGATGTCGGACGTGATATCCGGGTAGATCTCCGAATAGGTGCCCTCGAGATAAACGTTCGCGACGAGCGCCGGGCCACCGTGACCGGGGCCGGTGAGGTAGATCGCGTTGACATCGTGTTCGGTGATCAGCCGGTTGGCATGCACATAAATGAGATTGAGTCCCGGCGAGGTTCCCCAGTGCCCGAGCAGGCGCGGCTTGAGATGCTCGGGCCGGAGCGGTTTGCGCAGCAGCGGATTCTCCTGTAAGTAGATCTGGCCGATCGTCAGGTAGTTCGCCGCCTGCCAGTAGCGCTGCATTCGCGACAAGAGCTCGGGCGACAACGGGCGAGCGTCCGGCACCACACCGGGCGTTACCTGGACTGAGATTGGCACCGAGCTGGAGACCGCCGGATCGAAATGAAAAACGGCATCTGTGGAAGTAGATTTGGTCATCTAACGCTCCTTGCATCAGAGACGCGACCGAGAGTGAGTGTCGCGGATCGCGCCAGCTCATTCTTTTACGCCGGCAATATCCGGACCCCGGAGCAATAGCCGAGATCGAGCTACAAGGAAGGGGACGAATCTTCTTGCCACGCTGGATGGGGCGGGTATGCTGATCCCGCACAAGCGATTGGAGGCCGGCAACACGACAGGATGTGAACGCCGGCACACGCTGCGAGAGGGGATACCCGAATGGTTGGATCGTACAGGCCTGGCGAGAACGCGCTCCCGCTGTGGCCGGAAGGGGCTCCGGAACTCGAGGATGTCGCGCCCGGCGACGGGCCGACCCTGACACCTTTCCTGCTGCCGGAAGGGCACGGACCAGCCCCGGCGATCGTGGTGTGTCCCGGGGGTGGCTACCATATCAAGGCGGAGCACGAAGGCGCGCCGATTGCTGAATGGCTGAACTCCCTCGGGCTCGTCGCGTTTGTCGTTGATTACCGTGTCGCTCCATACCGTCATCCGGCACCGCTGCAGGACGCCCAGCAAGCACTGAGGTTGGTCCGTGCGAACGCGTCGTGCTGGGGCGTGCTGGCAGACAAGGTGGGCATACTCGGGTTTTCGGCGGGAGGCCACCTTGCCGCAATGGCGGGGACGCAGTGGGATCGTGGTGACGCGGTGAGTGCCGATCCAGTCAGGCTGGAGAGTAGCCGACCTGACCTGCTGGTGCTCTGCTACCCCGTCATCTCCTTCGGCGATGTTGCACACGTGGGCACGATGGAAAACCTGCTCGGGCCCAATCCCGCCCCGGAACGCCGGGAGGCGCTCTCCGCCGAGCGCAACGTATCAGCCGAGACACCGCCGACCTTCCTCTGGCATACGGCCGACGACGAGGTGGTTCACGTCGAGCATAGCCTGCGCTTCGCCTCGGCGCTGCGAGCGCACGATGTGCCATTTTCCCTGCATGTCTTTCCGCACGGGCGCCATGGCCTGGGACTGGCGGAAGACGATCCGGTGGTTGGTGCGTGGACCTCGCTCTGTGCGTCGTTCCTCCGGAGCCAGGGCTTTCTGAGGGCGTAGGGAACCTGCCATTTCCGGCCAGGAGTCGGTTTTATGAGAGAGTCACCATGCTACTTGGGCGTTGCGCCCAAGTAGCGCACCCGCTTGCCGGGCCCAGAGGCAAATCGTGAGAACCATCACAACGATAGTGCCATGGCGATCGTTGTTTTCATAAAACCACGTTGCTATGATCGGAAACCTGCAACGATGCAAAGGGGACTTGCCACGACTCAGCATCGAACGGAGGTTCGAATGAGTGAACTTGGTCGAATTCCTGAAGCCAGCATGGCCACCCTGAGCGCGTCCGCCCAGGAGATCCTGTTTCATCTTTGCGAATCCGATTGTCGTGCCTTCGGCAATGTCACCGAATGGTGCGAGGCCCGTGGCGATTGCACTTACGCCGTGCGCTGCCCCGGCTGCGCGACGCAGTTCGTGATCGCCGAGGAGGATCTGGTGGCGTTGGAGGTGTGGACGAAACGCCACGGCGATGCGCTCGTCTGCGGTGTTCGCCCGGCCGCGTAGGATCGAGCCGCGCCGCCCGCGACGCCACAGGTGTATTCCGAGCAGAAGAGGCAAGCTGGTGACACCAGCTTGCCTCTTCTGCTGTCGCCGCATATCGTGCTCCGAGCATGAACCACCAGTTTCAACGCCGCGCCGTCGCTGCCGGATTCGCAGACCCACTCGGCGACACGGTGCCAATGCACGGAGCCCACCATGAGCAAGCAGCACCCCGCAGACTCAGCATCGACGCCGGTGCGCACGATGCGCGAGTGGACCTTCGAGACGGCGAAGACGTAAGCGGAGCCCTTCACCGATGTCACGGTCACTGCTGAGTTCACCAGCCCCTCCGGCGTCGTCTCCGCTATCGAGGGCTTCCACGACGGCGGTCAGCGGTGGAATGTCCGCTTCAATCCAGGCGAGGCGGGAGGCTGGACATACCGGCTCGACTCAGTGCCGGCGAACCCGGATTTCCAGCGACGCGGCGAGTTTACCGTGACGCCAGCGACCGTTCGCGGATTCCTCCGGTCGACACCGGCCGAGGCATGGGGATTCCGGTTTGAATCAGGCGAGCCAGCGTTCATCTTCGGGGATACCGTCTACCACCTCTTTGGGATGGCGCACAACAGCGAGGAGGGTGGCACGGCGGTCCGCGCATTCATGGAGCGCCGGGCCGGCCAAGGCTTCAATCTGCTCCGCATTCGCCTTCCGGTCAGCCGCTTCCACCATCCCGACGGGCACAACGTGTGGCAGACGAAGAGCCTTTGGCCGTGGGGCGGCAGCGAGCAGATGCCGCGCTTCGACCGCTTCAACCTCGAGTACTTCCGCACCGTCGACCTGGTGATGCAATGGGCGGATGAGTTCGGCATCGGGATCGAGATGATCATGGAGGCGTGGGGCAACGAATTCCCGTTCAACAACCGCAGCGTCTTCACCGCGGAGTGGGAGGAACTGTGGGTGCGGTACCTCATCGCTCGCTACGATGCCTTCTCGTCCGTCCACATCTGGACGCTACATAATGAGTATGAGTATTATCCGAATGGCGACTGGCATTACTCCGCCGATGGGGTGGCCGACCGCTGGGCGATGCGGGTCGGGCACCTAGTACGGCGTTTTGCCCCGCACGGGCACGTCATTGCCATTCACAACGGCCCGGTCCAGCCGTCATTCGGCAAGCGCTTCGCGAGCGACGCCACTGTCATCGACACGGTGATGTTCCAGACGTGGGGAACGACGAGCGAGCGCGAGGGCTGGCTGGCAGCGGGCATCGAGAATGGCATCGCGCAAGGCCTCGGCGATTGGCCGGGGAGCGCCGTCTTTTCGGAATGGGGCTACGAGTTCAACCCCGATCTCCCGCCGGTCATGCTCGGGCACCGCTGGTGCGGCCCGCAGCACACGCGGCGTGGCGCCTGGCGAGGCGCCTTCTCCGGGCTCGGGATCATCCACGGCTTCGAGAACTCGTGGGGGCCGTTCCAGGTTCTCGACGAAGATCAGCCAGGCGTGGCCTACCTGCTGCACTTGCGGCGGTTCTTCACGGAGCTTGTCAACTTCGCGTGTCTGCGACCGGTGACCGGACTCGCCACATCGGCAGACACGCGGGAGGGGTACCGCCCGCTGGCACTTGCGACGCCGGAGCGCGACCTGGTGGCCGTCTATCTCCCGGCGGGTGGCGAGATCTCGCTGCATACCGAACGGGCTCCGGCGCACGCGTCCTGGTTCGATCCCCGCACCGGCGAGCTATTCGACGCCGCGCTTCCGGAGGACGGACCGATCGCTGTACCGGGAGGCGAGGAGAATGGGCATCCGGCTGACTGGGTCCTGCTACTGCGTGCATGAGAAAGGCTGACAACCCGCGGTGCTGTGTCGCGGATCGCCAGCCTCCCCATGCTCTTTGAGATGAGCCGCGTCAACGGTAGGTGCTGGAAGGTTAGGGGAGGATGACGTCCTCGACCTGACCAGAAAGGGACGACTTCGCCGCCGCTTCCATCAGCGCCACGCTGCCCAGGTTGGCGCGGCCGATGGTCTCCGGCGTCTCGCCGCCGCGAACCGCGTTCGCGAAGGCAACGAGCCCGGCGGATCGCCCCCAGACATCCATCTTCTCAAGTTCCACAGACTTCGGCTTGCCCCCCTTCTCGCGCAGCGTCAGGACGTCGCCGCCGGTGCCGATCTCGCCGCCCTCGCGACTCGCGAAGGTGATCTCCCCCTTCTCGCCTTCGATATGCCAGTCACCGCCCCACGTGGTCGGTTCGCCGGAACTGATCCAGCTCCCCCGGTAGCTGACGACGAGCCCGCTGGCCATCTCGATCGTGATGACCGCTCCCCCCTCTTCAACGAACTTGCTCCACGCCTGATCCGTTGCCCGGGCGTAGACGCGCACTGCTTCCTCGCCCGTGATCTTGCGCAGCAGGTCGAAGTGGTGGATCGCCATGTCGAAGATCAGCGGGTGCTTGAAGAGGTAGTGGCGGCCTCCCACTGGCGCGTCGTTGGACCACTTGCGGAAGTCGATGTTGATGACACCGAGATCCCCGATCGCCCCCTCGGCGATCAGGCGCTGGGCCATGCGCGGCGCGGGATAGAACCGGTAGTTCTGGCTGACCTGGAGAACGAGCCCAAGTTCCTCGGCTCGCTCGACCGCCGTCTTTGCCTCCTCGGCGGTACCGGCAAACGGCTTCTCGACGAGGACGTGCTTGCCAGCGTTCAGCGCCTCGAGCGCGAGCGGGATGTGCGCCGCCATCGGCGCCGTGACGAGCACCGCATCAGCCTCGACCTGATCCATCGCCTCGGCGAGGGAGGTGAAGCACATGGCGTCGGGGAGATCCATCGCCTTCTGCAACTTGCGCAGGGTCGGCTCGTGGGCATCCACGGCGGCGACGCGCTCCACCTCCTTGACCGGCGGGATCGCGTTCTTCTCCCAGTCGCCGCCCCAACCGCCAAGCCCAACGTGTATCAGCTTCACCGTCACTGCAATGCTCCTCGAATGCATGAACGAATCAACGGAGCACACGGTACAACGGTATCGGACGTCACACCAGACCCTCTGAGGAAAGCCGTCCCTTGTCATCAATCACGGCTGCATGCATCATGCCTTCAAGAGCACCATTGTGGGAGCCTTCCCACGTGTCAATCGGTACGGACAGGTCGCGCGGCATGGCTCCAGGAGAACCGTGCCCGGAACGGGGAGTGGGACGCATGAGCGCACAAGCAACCGGCAAGGTCGGCATCGGAATCGTCGGCGCGGGCGTGATCTCGAAGATCTACCTCAAGAACCTGAACACCGTGTTCCAGAACACCCGCGTGATCGGCATCGCGGACATCATCCCCGCCGCATCCGCCGCCCGGGCCGAGGAATTCGGGGTCGAGGCGATGACCGTCGACGAGCTGATCGCGCATCCCGATGTGGAGATCGTGCTCAACCTGACGATCCCCGCCGCACACGCCGAGATCGCGGCCAAGGCGATCGCCGCCGGAAAATCGGCGTACAACGAAAAGCCACTGGCGACGGAACGGGCGGACGGCCAGCAGCTGCTGCGCGATGCCAAGGCGCAGGGCGTGCTGGTCGGCGCGGCACCCGATACCTTCCTCGGTGGAGGTTTGCAAACCGCGCGCAAGGCGCTGGACGACGGGATGATCGGCGAGCCGGTCGCGGTCGCCGCGCATATGCTCAATCACGGCATGGAAGCGTGGCACCCGAATCCATACTTCTTCTTCCAGCCCGGTGCCGGGCCGCTCTTCGATGTCGGGGTCTACTACGTGACCGCGATGGCGAGCATCCTCGGTCCGTACCGGCAGGTAAGCGCGATGGCGCGGGCGAGCTTCCCGGAGCGGACAATCGGTAACGGGCCGAAAGAGGGGGAGAAGATCCCGGTCAACACCCCGACGCACATCATCTCGGCCCTTGAGTTCGAGAGCGGGTTGCTCGGTTCGCTGACGGCCTCCTTTGATGTGTACGAGACGCGCAACGCGCACCTGACCATCTACGGCACGGAAGGAACGCTCCAGCTTCCGGACCCCAACACCTTCGGCGGTCCCGTCAAGTTCCTGCCCCCCGGACGTGACCAGGAGTGGCAGGAGGTTCCGATCACCTTCGATTTCACGACGGATTCGCGCGGCCTCGGCATCTCCGACTTCGCGCGAGCACTGAAAGAAGGGCGAACCCCGCGGGCGAGCGGCGAGATGGCCTATCACGTGCTCGACACCATGCACGCAATTCTCGACTCGGCGCGTGAGGGACGTCACGTCCCGGTGGAGAGCGTCTTCGAGCGGCCGCCGCTCCGCGCCGAGCAGTTCGAGTCCTGAGCGCTCGCTCCATGAAATGACCGGAGAACGAGAACGCTGGAAATGGCGTTCTCGTTCGTCCTTGCGGTCCGGTTCTCTTGACGTGGCGGCAAGCGGTCGGCAAGATGCAGCGATCAGAACATGCTGTGACAGGTTCGGTGCGGCGACAGTCTGGCAGAGGGATCGTGCTGCCCCGTCGGTACGCAGGTGAGGATGGGAGAGTACTGTGAGCGATACTCAGGAGCAGACGCCGGTTGGCGTGGGGATTGTCGGTGCCGGCTTCATCTCGCGCATCTATCTCGACAACCTGACGCAGCGATTCGCTAACACGCGTGTCGTGGCGGTGGCGGATATCATTCCGGAGAACGCCGCGGCGCGCGCTGAAGCCTACGGCGTCGGCGCCCTGAGCGTGGATGACCTCCTCGCCAATCCCGATATCGAGATCGTCGTCAACCTGACGATTCCGGCCGCGCACGCGGACGTTGCCTTCTCGGCCGTGAACGCCGGCAAATCGGTCTACAACGAGAAGCCGCTCACCGGGACGCGAGAAGAGGGGCAAAAACTGCTGGCGCTCGCGGCGGAGAAGGGGGTGCTTGTTGGTGGCGCGCCAGATACCTTCCTCGGTGCTGGCTTGCAGACCGTCCGCAAGTTGCTGGATGAGGGCGCGATTGGGGAGCCGGTCGCGGCTTCCGGCGCGATGCTGAGCAGCGGTCACGAGCGGTGGCATCCCAACCCGGATTTCTACTACCAGCCGGGCGCTGGTCCGATGCTCGACATGGGCCCGTACTACATCACGGCCCTGGTTTCCCTGCTTGGGCCGATCGCGCGCGTCAGCTCGTCAGCGGGTGCAAGCTTTCCGACGCGAACGATTACGAGCGAGCCGCGCAAGGGAGAGACGATCACCGTCAACACGCCGACGCATATCGCGGCGACGCTGGATTTCGCATCCGGTGCTATCGGGACGCTTACGACCTCGTTCGACACGTTCGACACCGATCACAGCCTGCTGACGATCTACGGGTCCAAGGGCTCGATCCGGGTGCCCGACCCGAACACCTTTGGCGGCCCCGTCCGGCTGCTCCGAGGGGGCGAGAAGGAGTGGGAGGAGATCCCACTCGTCGAGGGGTATGCCGAGAACTCGCGTGGCCTCGGCGTCTCCGACATGGCGCGGGCATTGCGCGAGGGCAACCCACAGCGCGCAAGCGGCGAGCTTGCTTATCACGTCCTCGATGTTATGCACGCAACGCTGGAATCGAGCGACCTCGGTCGGCACGTTGCAATCGAGAGCACGGTTGGGCGTCCGGAACCGCTGCGCGAGTGCTCATAGGCAGGATGGGCAGTGACAGCGGCCCGGTTCTCGCTGGTTGAAGTACCGGCGAGAACCGGGCCGTATGTCGACCCTTGCTATTGGCCCTTGCGGCGTTGCTCGTTCATGTGCTTGCGTAGTGCGTCGTTGATCGCCGTCTGGTATTTCGGGGCTGTCCGCTTGAACCATTCCATCACGTCAGCGTCCAGGCGCAACGTCAGTTGCTGCTTGACCGGCCTGTAGTATTTGCCTCGTATCGCCCGGTTCCATGCTTCGTCCGTGAGTTCTGGTATGTCTAATAGGTCGATCTCGTCATCCGTCATGGAGGCGAGGCGGTCAAGTTCTTCTCTGTGATCTTCAATAACCTGTTTGATTCGTTCATCGTTCATGCATGTCACGGGCGCTATCCCTGCCCGTTGACGAGAATTGCCCGGCGAGCGCATTCGTTGATACGCTCGCCGGGTTGCTTGGAGTGGACTAGAGGTTGCTGAAGTCGAGATAGCGATCGGTCTCGAACTTGTCAGGGTCGAGCTCGGTCCCCATACCCGGTCGATCCGGAACGGTAACCACACCGTTGACCGGCTTGATCGGGTCCTTCCAGAAGTACTGGTGCACCTCGTTCCACTTGACCAGGTATTCGATCAGCGGCACCGCCGTCACCGGTTGTGCACAGGAGAGGTGGATACCTGCCGGCGTCGAATGGCCGTGCGGGATCACCGGGATGTCGTAGGCCGAGGCAAGCGCCAGGATCTTCTGCATCTCCGTGATGCCGCCCGCCCAGTAGATATCCGGCTGCAGGAGATCGACGGCCTCGGCATCGAGCAGCTGCTTGATGCCCCAGCGCGTGTACTCATGCTCGCCACCCACCACCGGCACCAGCGACTGGGCACGGGCCTGCGCGTAGGAGTCCATCTTGTCCGGCATCACCGGCTCCTCGATCCAGCGCGGGTTGTAGTCGACGAGCAGTTGGGACATCTTGACGGTGTACGGCACGTCCCAGCTCATCCAGGCGTCGATCATGATGTCGACATCCGGCCCGACCGCCTCGCGCAGCGTCCGGATCAGCTCGACATTCTTGCGCATGCCTTCCTTGCCGTCCGCCGGGCCATTGCGGACGAACCACTTGGTCGCGGTGTATCCCTGATCGACAAAACCCTTCGCTCGCTCCGCCGCCTTCTCCGGCTCGATGGAGAAGCCGAGCGCGCTCGCATAGGCCTTGACCTCGGTGCGATTCGGACCGCCGAGCAGGGTGCAGACCGGGGCATTGGCCCACTTGCCGCGTAGGTCCCAGAGCGCGCAGTCTATCGCGCTGATGGCGAACATCGCCTCGCCCTTGCGACCGTGAACGGCTGAGCGGTACATGATGTCCCACAGTCGCTCGTTGGCGCGGGGATCCTCGCCGATCAGCAGTTTGCGGAACTGGCGATAGGCGATGAAGGCCACATCGATCGAGACTGGTCCACCAATGCCGGTGATTCCCTCGTCCGTCTCGATCTCGACGAAGCAGGAAGTGATTGGCAGTCCCCGCTCGTTGGTATCGTTCATCTCACGGCGACCGCCGTTGCGATACTCAGGATAGATATCGATCGGCTGGATGAGCCGCTCTTCCCAGAACACGCCCTCAAACGGGAGCGTGCCCGTCACCTGGCGCAAGCGAACGTCGGTAATCTTCATGCAGTCCTCCCTGGATTGTCTTGCAACGGCCGCTCCATGGCAGTGCCTAGCCGTTCCGTTTCGGTGGCGACACGGTACCAAGGGTTGCACGATGAGGGAAGAGGGGAGGAGATACGACGCGTTGCGGCGGATGAAGGGAAAAATACGGTATCTCTTCATCAATTCGGGGATTGCGGAAAGTCGACACGGGTCGATAATAGCAGATGACCCGTGGATACGGGTAGTAGGTACTAGACACGGATCGAGTAAGAGCCCGATCCGGGAAAGGCATGTTTAGGTCAATGGCGAATACAAACATGAACCGACGAAAGTTTGTCGGCGTAGCTTCCGCAACCGGTGTCATGGTTGCAGGTGGTCTCGGCATGAGCAGCGCCCTCGCACAGGACGCGACTCCTGAGGGATCGGCCTCCGAGTCGTCGGGAGCACAGTTCCCGAAGGCAACCCCGATTGGCGATGCGATCCCCCCCGAATTCACATCCGATGAGACCAACTGGCCGTCTGAGAGCCTGAACCTCCAGGCGACGCGGTACGTCACCGCCAGCTCGATCAGCAGCAGCACGATCGATCAGCTGGGTCTGGCGTGGAACATGCCGGTCTCGGTTGGGGCGCCGTTCGGTGCGCTCGTCGCCAACCCGGTGATCGCCGATGGGGTGCTCTTTCAGCAGGACGCCCAGAGCAATGTCTACGCGGTCAACAAGGAGACCGGCGAGCTGATCTGGAAGAACGAGTACAACGACGCGGTGCCGTCCGGCGGCCCGAACGGTGTTGGCCTCGGATACGGCATGGCTGTCTTCACGCTCGGCGGCTCCGGTATTGTCGTTGCCGTCAAGCAGGACACGGGCGAGGAGATCTGGCGGTCGACGATCAAGGGATACCGCCACGAAGGAATCACGATGGCCCCGCTCGTCTACGACAGCACGGTCTACGTGAGCACGATTCCGGGCACCCCGGAGGCCTTCTACAACGGCGGCCAGCGCGGCTTCATCTTCGCGCTCGACGCCTCCACCGGTAACGTGCTCTGGTACTTCGATACCACCACCGCCAACCTGTGGAACAACGCGCGGATCAACTCAGGGGGCGGCCTCTGGCACGTGCCATCGGTTGACGAAGAGGGCAACCTCTACGTCGGCATCGGCAACGCGGCGCCGTACCCCGGCACCGAGGAGTTCCCGGCAGCGACGAGCCGGCTCGGCGACAACGACTACGCGAACTCCATCATCAGGATCAACCCGGACACCGCCGCGGTCGACTGGTACATCAACGTCAAGCCATTCGATCTTTTCGACCTCGACAACCAGCTCTCGCCGGTGCTCGGGAACGTGAACATCAACGGCACCGACACCAAGGTCGTCTTCACCAGCGGCAAGCACGGAATCGTGCTCGCGGCGAATGCTGAGACGGGTGAGGAACTGTGGCGGACCCCGGTCGGCAAGCACCAGAACGACGAGCTGCAGGAGATCCCCGAGGGCCAGACCGTTGAGGTCTTCCCGGGCACCCTCGGCGGCGTCGAGACGCCGATTGCACTGGCCGATGGCGTGATCTTCGCGCCGATCGTGAACTTTGCGACGGTCTACAGCGGTTCCGCGATCGATGCGACCTCCCTCGATTTCACGAAGGGCACCGGTCAGCTGGTCGCCCTCGACGCTGCGACGGGCGAGATCCTCTGGGATGTCGAGCTGCCGACGGCCATGTACGCAGCCGCGACGGTCGTCAACGACGTCGTCTTCACTGGCGGCCTCGACGGCGTGATTCGCGCCTTCAACACAGCCGACGGCAGCGCGATCTGGAGCTACCAGGCCACTGCTGGCGTCAATGCCCCGCTGGCGGTCTCCGGCGACTACCTCTACATTCCGGCGGGCGGCCCGATCTACGCATCGGCCGACACCGAGAACGCGGATGCGGCTCCGATCGCGAACCTGATCGCGCTGAAGATCGGCGGCACCGCGACCCTCGAGGGTGGCGAGGCTTCCCCGGCGGCCGAGGCAAGCCCGGCTGCGTCGACCGAGTCTGGCAGCGGCGACGCGATCGAGATTCACACGGTTGATATCGCCTTCGACCCGAAGGAGATCACTATCCCGGCGAACACCGACGTGACGATCACGGTCATCAACAAGGGTGTCCTCCAGCACGACTTGACGATGGACGATCCGAAGGTCGCGTCGAAGCTGCTCAACGGTGGCGAAAGCGACACGGTGACGGTCAACGCGGCAGCAGGTGAGTACCAGTTCTACTGCTCGGTTCCCGGTCATGCGGAAGCGGGTATGGTTGGCAAGCTGATCGTGCAGTAGGTTCCCCTGTCTCGAACGAGACAGCGGTTCCAGGCATGAACCAGTACGAGAGCGGAGTGGAGCAAAACTCCACCACGCTCTCGTTTTGTTTCGACGCCATTCAGTTCGACATTTGTCGCTCCTCTTGACAGTATGCGATGCCCAGTGACAATGTCCGGGACCCCATGGGTAATCGGGAGACGGTGCGCAACGTCTCTCCTCTCACTTCATCAGTCACATCGTTCGGTTCGAAGGGTGTGACCGGGACAAGGGACCATGAACGACAAGCGACTCGATCGACGCGCATTTGTCGGAGCGGCGTCCGCCGCAGGAGTACTCGCAGCCGGAAGCCTGGGGCTTCGGCTCGCAGCGGCGCAGGATGCGACACCCGCCGCCGGTGAGGCGACACCGGCCTCTGGTGGATCGCTCCGCATCGACTTCGCAAAGGCGGAACCGACCGAGCTCGGGCCGGCAATTCCCCCGGAGTTCACGGACAACGAGCAGAACTGGCCCACAGAGCACGGAAACCTCCAGGGCACCCGCGCCGCCGCGGGCTCGGGGATCGACAGCAGCACGGTTGGCTCGCTTGAGGTTGCGTGGACAGTGCCGGTCCAGGCCGCGAGTGCCTACGGATCGATGACGGCGGCACCAGTCATCGTTGGCGATACCGTCTACCTGCAGGACATGTCGAGCAATATCTGGGCGATCGACAAGAACTCCGGTGAGGTCAAATGGACCAAGGAGTACAACGTTGGCTTGCTCGGGCCGAACGGACTCGCCGTTTCCTACGGCCGCGTCTTTGGGGCGCTCGGGGATACCGCCGAAGCCGTCTGTGTCGATGCCGAGACGGGCGAGGAGCAGTGGCGCGTCACGCTCAGCAACAACGTCTACGAGGGCATCGATATCGCGCCGCTCGTCTACAACAACATCGTCTACATCAGCACCGTTCCCGGTGATTCGCAGAGCTTCTATCAAGGCGGCTCCAAGGGCATCCTCTATGGCCTCGACGCCGCAACCGGGCACACGCTCTTCCAGTGGGACACCACAACCGAGGACCTGTGGGGTAACTTCCGCCTGAATTCGGGTGGCGGCCTTTGGCACCCGCCGGTTGTCGACGATGCCGGATATCTCTACTTCTCGGTCGCCAATGCCTCTCCATATCCAGGAACCGAGGAGTTCCCGGCCGGCAGCGGCCGACCTGGCGACAACGACTACGCGAACTCACTCGTCTCGCTCGATGTCGAGGCCGGCAAGATGCGCTGGTACCTCAATGTCAAGCCGCACGATCTCTTCGATCTCGACCTTCATCTCTCGCCAATCCTGACGACGGTCGACATCGATGGCACGAGCACGCCGATCGTGCTGACCTCCGGCAAGCTGGGCTACGTCATCGCTGCCCGCCAGGACACTGGCGAGGAGCTGTGGCGGACCCCCGTCGGCAAGCACCAGAACGACGACCTGCAAGAGCTGCCGATGGACGACTACGTCGAGGTCTATCCGGGCACGCTCGGCGGTGTTGAGACGCCGATTGCCTACGCGGATGGCGTCGTTTTCGCGCCGGTCTACAACAACCCGACGTGGTTCAGTGCCACGGATTCCGAGGGGCGAAACAGCCTGCAGGATGCCACGGGCAATCTCGTCGCGATCGATGCCGCGACCGGTGAGATCCTGTGGGATGTCGAGCAGCCGGCCGGAATGCTCGCAGGCGCCGCCGTGGCGAACGATGTCGTTTTCACCGGCGGTCTGGATGGCGTCGTCCGTGGCTACAACGTCGCCGACGGCACGCAGGTTTTCTCGTGGCAGGCGAGCGCCGGGCTGAACGCGCCGTTCTCGATCTCGGGCGACTACCTGTTCATCCCGGCTGGCGGGCCGCTCATCGCCTCCAGCGATACGACGGAGCCGGAGACCCCGCAGCAGGCGCTGATAGCGCTCAAGATCGGCGGCGGGGCCAGCGCCACACCGGCGTCCTGACGAATTCCCGCTCTCGCCGCTGCAGCAAAGCGCACGCATGGATCCTTTCCATGCGTGCGCTTTTTGTTTTCGGAGCGGGGCTTGCGCGATTCACTACGGATGTCGATAATATGACTACTCCATGGAGCGATGTCCGGCGCGAATGTGCGCGGGGCAGCTAACAACAAAATTACGGGGAGACAACGCATGTCACGACTTCGTGTCAATCGACGCACCTTCGTTGCTGGCTCCACAGCTGTCGGTGTCGCCGCGGCGGTCGGCGGGCTGTCCCAGATCGGAACGTCGGCGCAGTCCGTCAACTCGCCCGGCGCAACGCCGATCCCCGTGGGCTCGCCAGTGCCTCCGGAATTCACCGCCGCGGAAACCGATTGGCCGGTTGAAGGCGGCAACCTGAGCCAGACGCGCGAGGCTGTCGGAAGCTCGATCTCTGCGGAGACGGTCGGGCAACTGGGAGTCGCCTGGACCGCGGAGATCGCCGCGAACTCGGGGTACGGCTCGATGAGCGCCAATCCGATCATCTCGGGAGACACGCTCTACATGCAGGACATGCAGAGCAACGTCTGGGCCTTCAACAAGGAAACCGGCGAGCAGCTCTGGAAGAACGACTACAACGAAGCGTCGACCGGCCCGAACGGCATCGCCGTTGGCTATGGCTTCGCCGTCTTCAATCTTGGCAATTCCGGCGACGTGGTCTGTGTGAAGGCCGATACCGGTGAGGAAGTCTGGCGGACGAGCATCAGAGGGCCGCTCGGCGAAGTCCTGGACATGGCGCCGCTGATCTACGACAGCACCGTCATCGTCAGCACCATCCCGGGCAACACCGACAATTTCTACCGAGGCGGCCAGCGCGGCGTCGTGCACGCGCTCGATGTCTCGAACGGCAATGTGCTCTGGTATTTCGACACCACGACCGACAATCTCTGGGGAAATCCGCGCGTCAATTCCGGTGGTGGCCTCTGGCATCCGCCCGCTGTGGACGGGGATGGCAATCTCTACCTCGGCGTCGCCAATGCCGCGCCGTACCCCGGCCTGCCCGGCCACCCGAACTCCACGAGCCGGCCCGGCGACAACGACTACGCCAACTGCCTCGTGAAGCTCGATTCCGAGACGGCATCCGTCGACTGGTACATCAACGTCAAGCCGCACGATCTCTTCGACCTCGACAATCACCTGTCGCCGGTGCTCGCGACGATCAACCGCAACGGTGTGGACACCGATGTTGTCTTCACGTCCGGCAAGCACGGCATCGTCGTCTGTGCCGACGCGGCGAGCGGCGACGAGATCTGGCGGACGCCAGTCGGGAAGCACAGCAACGACAATCTGCAGGAGCTGCCTGACGATGAGTATGTCGAGGTCTTCCCGGGGACCCTGGGCGGTGTCGAGACGCCGATGGCGTATGCGCAGGGCATGGTGATCCTGCCGGTCTACAACATGGCGTCCAAATACAATTCCACCGGCATCAGCGCGGACGGCATCGACATCACGAAGACGACCGGGAACCTCGTCGCCCTCGACGCGGTGACTGGCAGCGTCCTCTGGGATGTCGAGCTGCCGTCCGGCTTGCTGGCCGGTGCGACCATCGTCAACGACCTGGTCTTTACCGGCGCGCTTGATGGAGTCGTTCGCGGGTTCACTCTCAGCGATGGCAAGCAGGTCTTCTCGTTCCAGGCACCGGCCGGCCTGAACGCGCCGTTCGCCGTGTCGGGAGACTACCTCTACGTGCCCGCAGGCGGACCGCTGATTCCTTCGGCGGATACGCAGGCGCCCGAGACTCCTTCCCAGGAGTTGATCGCGTTCAAGGTGGGCGCGGGCGGGAGCGCGACGCCGGCCTCCTGATCGCGGAACCCACGTTCGAAGTCTCAGAGCGCGTGCCGACCTGGTCGGCACGCGCTCCTTGCGTGGCGGGCCGCGCCGTCCACAGCGGAGACATAACAAGACATTCGCCTCGTCATTCAGCGACGCCACGCCCGCTGCAGCCAGGGAGAAAATCGCGGGTCGCCCGAAACCCGGAGCATACGATATACTTTCCAGCTTGCTCGCTTGGGTCCCTGGCACCACGTTGACATTGGGAGCCTCGTGTGAGACGATGGCGCTCGATCCGAACAGACGTTCGCCACAACATCGCCCGTTGTTCCCGCCCAATCTCGAATGCCGATCGTCGAAACCGCACCCTGCCATGCGGTCGGCACAGCGCTGGTCATCGAACCGCGCAGAGAGCCAACGGATGTGTGATACGGGAACACGGCACTGCGTACGCATCGAGCACGCATGCTGTGGCCCATCATCGTGCCCGCCACTTTGCGCGCACGGCCGTGTGATGAAGACTGAGGTCGCCTTGTGAGTCTCCACGCATCTTCAACAACCGAACAGGCAGACGGTGCGCGTGTATCACCCGCATCATCCGAGTTCACGCTTGCCGACGAGTATGCCTACGACCGGAGGACACCAGTTCGGTGGATCGTCTCTCATCTTTGGCGGTTCCGCTGGTTGGTGGTCAGCTTCCTCGTGGCAGGGCTCACCGCCACGCTGCTCAACGGCACCATTCCAGGGCTGACGGGCAAGGCGGTCGACGATGTGCTGGGAGCGAGCGACGATCCGACCGCGTCGCTGGTGCGCATCTCCTTCACCCTGCTCGCCATCGTGCTGGTGCGTGGAGTCGCCGACGTGATCGCCCGGTTCAGCATCGAGGTCATCGCCAAGCGACTGGAGCGCGATTCGCGCGTCGAGCTCTTCACCAGCCTGCTCGGCAAGAGCCAGACTTTCCATAACCGGCAGCGGGTGGGCGACCTGATGGCGCGCGCGACCAACGATGTCCGGCAACTCGGGTTCATGATGTCGCCGGGCGTCGATCTGATCGTCGATTCGATGACGGCGCTGGTCGTCCCGTTCGTCTTCATCGCGTTCCTGGATGTCCGATTGCTTCTGGTGCCATCGATCTTTCTCGTTGGCTTCGTCATCACCGTCGTCATCTACATGAAGCGGTTGAATCCCGTCTCCGAGAAGATGCGGAGTCAATTCGGCGTGCTCAACGCCGGTCTGAACGAGTCCGTCCGCGGCATCGAGGTCATCAAGGCGACCGGCCAGGAACGGCAGGAGCGCGCAAAGTTCTTCCGGAACGCGCGGCTCTACCGTGACTATACCGTCGCCCAGGGTGTGGTCCAGGCCAAGTACCTACCGCCGCTGGTGCTCGCCGTGGCGATCGGCTTTGCGATGCTGCACGGCGTCTACCTCGTGCAGGAAGGCGAACTCACCGTCGGTGGACTGATCACGTATCTCGGGTTGCTTTCCCAGCTTGGGTTCCCGGTCTTCATCTCCGTGTTCTCCTTCTCAATGGTCCAGCTGGGAATCGTCAGCGCCGGCCGTATCCTGCGGCTGATGGAGGAGAAGACCGAGCTCGACCAGAACCTCGGCGGCAAGATCGGCATCATCGATGGCGATATCGTCTTCGACAACGTCACCTTCTCCTACGGTGAGACCCCGGTCCTGAAGAACGTCAGCTTCCACGCGAAGCCGGGCGAGACGATCGCTATCGTCGGCGAGACGGGATCGGGCAAGAGCACGCTCACGAAACTCGTGAATCGCATCTACGATGTGCAGGACGGTCGCATCCTGATCGATGGCATCGACGTGCGCGACTGGAACCTGGATGCGTTGCGCTCACAGATCTCGACCATCGAGCAGGACATCACGCTCTTCTCCCGCAGCGTGGCCGAGAACATCGGCTTCAGCCTGGGGCAGGAGACCGACCGCGCGGAAATCGTGCGCGCGGCCAAGGATGCGCAGGCCCACGAGTTCATCGTGGCGCTGGAGAAGGGCTATGACACGGTGATCGGCGAGCGCGGCGTCACGCTCTCGGGCGGCCAGCGGCAACGATTGGCCATTGCCCGCGCCTTGCTGACCTCACCGCGCGTCCTGATCCTCGACGATTCGACGAGCGCGATCGACAGCGCGACGGAGGACGAGATCCAGCAGGCGATCCGGCGAGTGCTTGAGGACCGGACGACCTTGCTCATAACCCACCGGCTCTCCCAGATCCGGTGGGCGGACAAGGTGCTGTTGATCCAGGGTGGTGTGCTGGTCGATCAGGGAACGCACGATGAGCTGCTGACGCGCTCACGGCTCTATCGCCGGATCTTTGCGCACTACGACGAAGTGGATGAACCTGCCGCCGACAGCGCGGCGCCGGTCGTTTCCGATTCTCCAGAGAAAGTCGAGGTCTAGATCATGGGATTTGTCATGGGCGGCCTCGATGCCGAGGACTACGATCGTAATTACGGCGACCGCGAGCTGCTGGGTCGCATCGGCAAGTACTTCAAGCCCGCCGCCCTGTCGATGGGGCTGGTCGGGCTAATGATCGTGCTCAACTCGGCCGCGAGCATGGTGCAACCGATTCTCGGGGCGTGGGGCGTCGATCGCATCGTGAAGGATGGGGCGGCCAGCGTCATCTGGATACTCTTCTTCGGCCTCCTTGGCGCTGGCGTGGCCGCGTGGGCATTCAACTTCATCCGCCAGATCCTGACCGCGAAAGTGGTCGGCGGTGTGGTGCTTCAACTGCGCGAGGATGCCTTCGATGCGGTCCTTGCCCGCGATCTCTCGTTCTTCGACGAGAACCCGTCGGGCAAGATCGTGAGCCGGGTCACGTCGGACACCGATGACTTCGCGAACGTCGTCACCCTCACGATGAACCTGCTCAGCCAGCTGCTGCTCGTTGTCATCATCACGGTCGTCCTCTTCACGCGAAACGTGCAGTTGGCCTTTGTCGCGATCGCGATCACGCCGGTCTTCGTGATCGTCTCGCTCGCGTTCCGCAAGATCGCCCGCGAGACAACCCAGCGCGCGCAGCGGTCAACCGCCCGAGTCAACGCGAGCATCCAGGAGGCGATGAACGGTATCGCAATCGCCAAGAACTTCCGGCAGGAGGGCACACTCTACAACGAGTTCGTGCCGGTCAACCAGCAGTCCTATTCCGTCTCGCTGAGGCAGGGTCTAGTCTTCGCGTCCATCTTCCCGCTGCTCTTCTTCACCGCCGGTCTCGGCACCGTGCTGCTGGTCTATCTCGGGGGCCAGGAAGCGATCGACGGCACGATCACGGCAGGAGACTGGTTCCTCTTTTTCCAGAGCGTAATGCTCTTCTGGATGCCGATGACGAGCATCGCCTCGTTCTGGTCGCAGTTCCAGCAGGGATTGGGAGCGGCGGAGCGGATCTTCGCGCTGGTCGATGCCGATCCGGAGGTGGTGCAGTACGCGGATGACAACCCGGGGCGCATCAAGGGCCAGATCGAGTTCCGGGATCTGACCTTCGCCTACGGTGACGGCACGAACGTCCTTTCCCATTTCAACCTGACGATCCCTGCGGGTGAAACGCTCGCGATCGTCGGGCATACGGGCGCCGGAAAGTCGACCCTCGGCAAGCTGATCACCCGTTTCTACGAGTTCCAGGATGGCGAGCTATTGATCGACGGCAAGAACATCCGCTCGTTCGATCTGCCCGCCTATCGGACGCAACTTGGCATCGTGCCGCAGTCGCCCTTCCTCTTCTCCGGCACGGTTGCGGACAACATCCGCTACCCGCGTCCGGATGCGAGCGACGACGAAGTGCTCGCGGCGGCATCAGCCGTTGGGCAGGGCGACTGGATCTCGGCGCTGCCGAACGGGCTCGATACCGACGTCGGGGAATATGGACGCTCGCTCTCGATGGGTCAGCGGCAACTCGTGGCGCTCGCCCGCGTCCTGATCCAGGATCCGTCCATCGTGATCCTCGACGAGGCAACCGCCAGCGTCGATCCGCTGACGGAAGCGCAGATCCAGGAAGGGCTCGATGTCGTGCTGGCCGACCGTACGTCGATCGTGATCGCGCATCGCCTGTCGACGATCGAACATGCCGACCGCATCATCGTGCTCGATCATGGCCAGATCGTGGAAGAGGGCACCCACACGTCGCTGATGGCCAAAGGCGGGCGCTATTGCGATGTCTACAACACCTATTTCCGCCATCAATCGCCCAACTACGTTCCGGGTGAGGGCTTCGTCGGCGCCGCTGCCACGACTGTCGTCTGATCATCCTTGAGGAATCCCATACTCATGACCTCACCGCGTCACGATCGTCAGCCGACCCCGCCCCGGGATCACACTGAGCTCCGAAGGCGCATTGTCGAGGCAGTCGCCGCTGACGATCGCCTTGTGGGCCTCGTCGACTATGGTTCGTCCTCCGAGAACCGGGAAGACCGGTGGTCGGATGTCGATTGTTCCCTCTTCATCCGACCGGAGGATTACCCCGCGTTCGTTGCGGACTGGCAGGCCTGGATCGCACAGTTCGGCCCGCTGCTGCTCTCCTTCGTTGGTGACATCGGCAACTATTGGTCCGTGATCGAGGGCGGGCCGTTCCCGATCCGGGTCGATTTCAACTTCTATCCCGCGGACGACGAGCATATCGCCGCCATGGAGACCTGGCCCAATGCTCCGGCCTCCGTTGCGTCAATGGTGCTGGTGGACAAGGACCGTCGCCTTGCCCCGGTGGTGGCGAGGATGGTCGATCGCGACCTGGGGCCTCTCGACATGCCTGAGCGCGTCGATCTTGTCATGGCGAACTTCTGGTACTACGCCGTGCGGACCTGGTGCAAGCTCCAGCGCAGCCCATCGTGGGGCGTACGATTCGATATCTCGTTCATCATGCATGGCAACCTGATGGCGCTGCTACGGCTGGAGGCCGGGAAGACCGACCGCTGGCGCGCCGCCGACGCAGCGGCTGGCATCGAGCGGGATATGAGTGAGGAGCGGCTCGCTCAACTCAATGAGTGCATTCCTGACCCGGACCCTGCCTCCCTCGCCGTCGCCCTCGCGCGCATCATCCGTCTGGGTGCCGAGGCCTCCGCCGGTTCCGCGGCGCGCTATGACCGTCCATCCTGGCCCAGGGACCTTGCGGAGCGCATGATGTCGTTAACCGCAGGCGTGTTGAAATAAGGGAGGGCTTACTCCCTCCGTGAGATGGTGCGCTGCGTCACATACCTGATCTCCTTGTGACATACACCGCTCTTGATGGCCGCATCCCTGCGATAGAACTGATCAGTGACTCCATCGGCCCGAGAGCCCCGTCCTCTGATGGGCGCTCCGGGCCTTGTCACAGAATCTCCATAATTCAGTCACGGATCGTTCACCTTGCAGAACGCTCATGGGCCTACTATGAGAACCAGACAGGCAAACGCCGCAGTGTGGCTGCGTATGCCTGTGATGACGGGGTCAGCGCTGATCGCGTCTCCAGACTCTACGAAAGGGACATTTATGCACAAAGAGAACTGGCAACACCCGCTCATCCGCACCACCCGGCGACGTATGAATCGCCGGCTCTTCCTCGTCGGTGCAGGATCTGCCGCGGTCGCGGTAGCGATGACCGGTCAGGGTGTGTCGATAGCGCAGGACGCCACGCCTCTGGTCGCTGCCACGGGTGACGAGGATGCCGTCAAACTGCTCGATGCCGCGGCGAAGGCCATGGCAGCGCTTCAGACCTTCCACTTTGACGTCGAGACGACGCGGGGCGAGAGTTCGGCAATGGGTCTCAACCTCAAGCGTATCTCCGGCGATGTACGCCGACCGGCTGACTTCCAAGCGGAAGTGAGCGTCGATGTTCCCTTTGGCTCAATCACTGTGCGCGCAATCGGGATCAACGGCACGTTCTACATCGAGGATCCGTTCTCGCAGGAGGGTGGGTGGCGGACCTTCTCGGCGGGCAGCGACATCATGGCGCTGGTCAATCCCGACATCATCATCCTGATGGCCGTGCGACTGCTCTCCAATGCGAAGATCGACGGCGCTGAGAAGTTCAACGGCACGGACGCACAGCGCGTCGTGGGAGAGGTCGACTTTCAGCGCGTGGCCGGGGAACTCGGTGGCGATGCGAGGGGGTTGGCCGATCAGTTGGCGCAGGGACCGATCCCCGTTACCGTCTGGATCGACGCCGACAACCTGATTCTCGGCATGGAAATCGACGGTCCGTTGCTGGCTGCTGAGAGCGACGCCGTCGTACGGTTGGTCTCCTTCAGTGCATTCGATGAGCCAGTCGAAATTGAGGCGCCCCCCGCGTAATCCGGCGTCGGCGCGAACGAAACGAGATGCAGCCGAAGGTATTTCCACCTTCGGCTGCGTGCGTTGACAGTGAATTCTCGCTGTGCACTGACCTATCGCGGGTCATTACCCGCGCAACTGGGGCAGCACCTCAGCGGCGATGTGCTCAAGACCGGAAATGTCATCCATGTCGAGCCACTGCAACATAACGCCCTGGATCCCCGCCTCCTGATACTGCCCCAGCTTCTCGACGATCTCATTCGGGGTACCCACCGGCGCATCGCGCTCACGGAGGGA
>JBARWF010000107.1:0-6195 GCA_049646645.1 Thermomicrobiales bacterium | reverse complement strand
GTGTCGCTCCGGGGCGGGCGAATGTCGAGACGGCCCCGCGAAACTCGTGCAAATCAGGCGTTGTGCGCCTCATCCGCGCGCAGCTCGCGCAACCGGTGCCAGATGAACCACGCGACAACCAGGACGATGATCGCAGCGATCGGATAATCGGCGAACCGCGCTCGCTCCCGGAACGTCTCCCAGTTCGGCCCCCACTTGTAGCCAATCGCCGTCAGCGGGATGCACCACAGAAACGAGCCAACGAACGAGAAGACGCAGAAGCGCAGGAAGTTCATGCGCGCGATTCCCGCCGGGATGGAGATGAACGTCCGCACGACCGGCAACAGGCGCGAGAAGAAGACCGCCGCCTCGCCCCAGCGCGTAAAGAACGCATGGGCCCGATCGATATCCTTCGGCGTGATCAGCACCCACTTCCCCCAACGCTCCAGCACAGGGCGTCCCGCCAGTGCCCCGACCCAGTAGGCGATCACCGACCCTGCCAGGTTTCCGACCGCGCCCCAGAAACTGGCCAGCAGCACCCCTTGCCACCCCAGGTTGTGCTCCGCGACCAGCAGCCAGCCGGCGAGGGGCATCACGATCTCGCTTGGCAGCGGGATACAGGCGCTCTCGATCGCCATCGCGATCACCACGCCGAACCATCCCAACGCGTCGAACCAGGAGCGAACGAGATCGATCAGCTGCGTTTCCAACCCATGCATGTCAAGCGCCTCTCTCGTAAAGGACCGCGTGCGATATATGCGCCATCGCCAGCATGCGCTGCGTCCCGGCTGCCTGTCATGATATGCGCTCGGCCCCTGCCCCTAACAGGCATGAAGCCATCTGTGTGGCCTGCGCCAGCCCGCGAACACCGCCGATCCTGGCCAGTTACATCGGCTCGCCGCGCTCATTCGATCCGGATGTACTAGGCCAACACGCTTGCGTTCTCGCTTTGCGGGTGTATAGTGGCTCCGGGTCCCACCAACACGAACATCGCTCCACTCCGCCGGAGTCGTCTCATGCGCCGTCTTCTTCCCGCCCTGCTCGTGGCTGTGCTTGCACTCGCATCGCTGCCCGTGCGCGCACAGGAGGACGTGCCGGCGACACAGGCCACCGGCGGCGGCGAAGCCGGCCCGCCATTGGATACCACCCCGCCGACGCTCGTCATGCCGGAGGACATGATTGTGGCCGCGGCGGACGCATCCGGCGCGGTGGTGTGGTATGTCATGCCGAGCGCCACCGACGAGACCGACGGCGAGGTCAGCGTGACATGCGATTTCCCGCCCGGCACCCTCTTCCCGCTGGGGGCGAACCTCGTCACCTGCTGGGCGCAGGATGCATCCGGGAACCAGGCCAGCGCCACCTTCACGATCACCGTGCTCGACCAGACACCGCCGGTTATCTCGGTGCCTGCCGATATCGTGCTCGATGCCGCCGATGCCAGCGGCGCGGCAGTCAGCTTCTCGCTGCCCGTCGCCAGCGACAACGTGGATGGATGGGTCGACGTCACCTGCGACAACATTCCGGGCGCCTTCTTTCCGGTTGGCACGAGCATGGTCACCTGCTGGGCACAGGACTCATCTGGAAACCAGGCGCTTCCGGTCACCTTCGCCGTAACGGTGCTCCAGCCCCCACCGCCGCCTCCACCGCCGACCGAGGAGCCACCCCCAACATTTGCCCCACCACCCACCGACGAACCATTCCCGACCGAGGTGCCGCCAACCGCCGCCCCGACGCTCGCGCCGCCAACCCTCACCCCGACGCTCGCGCCGACCCTGACGCCAACGACCTCGCCCTATCATCCTCCGACACCCACGCCGCCCCGGATTCCCACCGCCACGCTCGCACCGCCCTTCGCCCCCACTCCCACCCAGCCACCGCGTGTGGACCCGATCGCGACTGCGACCGCGACCGCGCCGTTGTCAGAAGTTCCGCCCCTCGTCCCCACACCGACCGCGACGGCGACTGCACCCCCGACACCTGCGTCCATCCCGGACGCGCTGCCGTTGCCGCTCTTGCCACAGGGGCCCATCACCGTCTCCAGCGGCGGCCCATTGGGCGGGCTTTCCGAGATCTGGAATTACCTCGATTTCCCGATCTCCCAGGAATTCGGTCGCACCGACTTCTCGGTCTCCCATGCCAGCTGGTATTCCTTTGGGCTCGATTACGGGCTCGATGGCGCCGCCCATTCCGGACTCGATATCGCCATGCCCGCCGGCACCCTGCTCTACTCGCCCATCGATGGCACCGTCGTCATCTCCGGCGACACGCCCTACTACACGTTCTATGGCAACGGTGAACCGAACGTCGGCGAGCTGCTGCTGCAGACCGACGACGGCAACCAGGTGATCCTCGGGCACATGAGCCGGATCGCCGTCAATGTCGGCGATCGCGTGCGCATCGGCCAGTTCGTCGGTCTCTCCGGCGGCTTTAACGGCGATCACGTCCACCTGGAGACGCGCGAAGTCCAGTCGGGAGGTGGCTACCGGATCGTCGACCCGCGCACCAGTTTTCTGGTGGGCATCCTCAATGGTCACGGTCCCGCTGGCCCTGCCGTGAAGCATCCGGAGGCGCCGATTCTCGTCGGCCCCACCGGCACCACGCCCCGCCCGCTCCTTGAGGGCGGCCGCCAGCTCGTGCGTGGAAGCAAGACGAGCGCGACGACTGGTTTTCAGCACACGATGCCCCACCGGGTGCCGCACGCCGGGCACGCTCGCCAGGTTCGCCTGGAATCTCGCTCGCCCTGACATGCCGCCACGCTCCAGTCCCTCAAAAAAACCGCTCATGTCACTGGTATCGGTGCCGGGCAACAGCAGAACCGGGGCATGGTGCATGCATAGGAGGGAGACGACGGAGCACGAGGTTAGACGCAGGGACACCAATGCAGACCTTCAACCACCGCCATTCCGACCCCCAGAACTCACACTCCGAGGTGAGGGAGTCTGCATTGCGCGACCTGCGCGATGCCGTGACCGTGATCAGGCTCTACTCGCAGCTCCTGCAGCGGCGATCGCATCAACGCGGCTTTCTTGATCCTGCATCGACCCTGAATGCGCTGCTGGCGGTCGAGCGAGCCAGCGTCACCGCCGAACGATCCCTCAACGCCTTGCAGGATCTCCCCTGACGACACGGGCGCGAGCGCGCCACCCCGTCGCCCTCACAGTTCGCCATTTCCGGCGTTTCATCTGGACAGCCGTTCGTGCAATGCCCGCTTCCACGGCTATTGCGACCACGAAAGGAATTGCCCGATGAACCGCTTCTCACGCATCTCCCGGCGTGGATTCGCCGGAATCACCCTCGCCGCGCTCGCCGCGTCCGTGCTCGTTCCCGGAACCGGTCGCACCTTCGCGCAGTCGGTATGCGGCCCCAACAAACCGGCGAATCCCGGCCTCATCTCGGATACCGAGTACGAGAGCCCGACCTACGGCATTGCCGTCGCCTGGGATGATATCTGGGAGGTCGGCGACGACCGGAATCCCGCTGTGATCGCGGCGATTGGGGATTATGTCCAGCCGGTCGATTGCGGGATCGGCAATGGCGGCAGTGACTCCCTCGTACTCTCGCATCGGCTCGCGCCCAGCTCGGTCGCCCGCATCCAGGTCTATCAGCGAGGGATGTGGACCTTCGATGCGATGGTGGAGGATATGCAGAAGCCCGGCTGGGTGCAGAACCTCCGCCTGCCACAGGGCAGCGAGGTCCTGTACACCGATTACCTCGACAACAGCCTGGCAATGGTCGCTCGCGACGCCGACGACGCCGATCACGTCGTTTACCAGGAAACGACCTTCCCGTACGACGACGACAGATTCATCATCAGCGTCACGCTGCACCTCTGGGATCCGGACGCCTACGAGCCCGTGCTGAACGACGCCGGGGCGATCGAGATCGACGACTTCGCGCTCTTCACGGTCATGAGCCCTGACGATATTCTCGACGCCGCGATGTCCTGATCTCGCCCCTGCTGACCGAGAACGCACAACGCCCTGCGTGCCACGCGCACCGGAGATGTGATCTCCGGTGCGCGTGGCTGGATCAGGCGGCGGCCAGCGCCAGAATGAAGGCGAGCGCGGACGCGATGGTCAGGACCGTTCGCACGTGATTCCAGGCTGTCCATTCGGAGACGTAGGTCGCCCACTGCGCTGGGGCAGTGGCGTCGTGCGGGTCTGTCTTCGCAAGCGCATCGTTGCGCGGCACATTGAACGCGACCGTCACCGCGACGCTGCCCACCAGATAGAGCACACCACCCGCGAGCAGAAGGAACGCTCCCGGCTCGTGCCACCGCAGAAGCGAGCGGACGACGAGCACGGCGCTCGTGATCCCGGTTCCCATGAACAGCACCCCGAAAACCGGGCCAAGAATCGTCGCGTTGATGGCATTCATCGCCGCCACACCCGTTGCTGGCGACAGCCGGTTCAGCGCCGACATGACGCAGATCGAGAAGATCAGGAAAATCCCCGCCATCAGGCCGGCCCCGAGCGCCGATGCCACCGTTACGATCGAGAAAACTGCTTCCACAACGACCAGCCTTCCGAAAAACGTAATTCCACAATATGCGCGCGCCTACCTCCGCTACACGCGCGTGACCGGCCCCGTCCGGGCGCACGACCATTGTCAGCCGCCGGGGTAGCCATTCCCCGGTACGGTGTGGACAATGAGCGCCATGCATACGGGCGGTGACAGACACCCCAACCGGACAAGGCACCATATTAATGGAAATCCCGGCGAACGAGACCGACCTCTGTTTTCTGCCAGCGACCGCGCAGCAGACCCTGCTCGCACGTCGCGCCATCTCGGCACGCGAACTCCTGCGCGCCTATCTCACCCGGATCGAGACGACCAACCCGATCGTCAACGCGATCGTGACATTGGATGTCGAGGGAGCGATGGCCCAGGCCCAGGCCGCCGATGACGCACTCGCTCGGGGCGAGGCGGTCGGGCCGCTGCACGGGCTGGTGGTCGCGCACAAGGATCTGCTCCCCACGAAGGGCATGCGCACGACGTTCGGGAGCCCGCTCTTCTCGGATTTCGTACCAGACGAGGATGCGGCCATCGTGACGCGCATGCAGAACGCGGGCGCGATCCGGATCGGCAAGACCAACGTGCCCGAGATGGGCGCGGGCTCGCACACCTTCAACCCCGTTTTCGGAGCGACGCACAATCCGTATGACACCGGGCGAAGTGCCGGTGGATCGTCGGGTGGCGCGGCGGCGGCCCTGGCGAGCGGCCTGCTCAGCCTCGCCGATGGCAGCGACCTTGGCGGGTCGCTGCGCAACCCGGCCTCCTTCTGCAACGTGGTCGGGCTGCGCTCCGCCGCCGGCCGCATCTCCCGCGCACCCCTCGTCACCGGCTGGGTGTCGATGTCGGTCCTCGGCGCGATGGGGCGGACGGTCGCCGATACGGCGCTACTGCAATCGGTGCTCGCCGGTTTCGACCCGCGCGATCCGATCTCGCTGCCCGGCGATGGCTCCGCCTTCGCCGCGATCGCGGCCAGCGCCCCCGCGGAGAGCTTGCGCGGCGTGCGGGTCGGCTGGTCGCGGACACTCGGCGGGCTCCCTGTCGCCCCCGCCGTGACGGCGGTGCTGGAAGGCGACGGCAAGCCGGTCCTGGCGGGGCTCGGTGCCGATATCCGCGATCTCGAACCGGACATGGCGGACGCGGAGTTCGCCTTCCGCGCGCTGCGGGCGTGGGAGATGGCCCAGCACTACGGCGAGCTCTACCGGACTCAGAAGGACCAGCTGAGCGACAATCTGACCGTCAACATCGAAGCTGGGCTCGGCCTCACGGCCAAGGATATCTACGACGCCTACACCGCGCGGACACGGCTCTACACGCGGACGGTCGCGCTCTTCGACGACATCGATATCCTCGCCGCGCCGGCGGTGCTGGTTCCGCCATTTCCCGGAGAGTGGTCCTGGCCGCGCGAGGTTGCCGGTGTCGTGCAGGACGACTACCTCGGCTGGATGCGCTCCTGCTGGTATATCTCGGCGACGGGCCTGCCCTGCATCTCGGTGCCCTGCGGCTTCACGGACGACGGCCTGCCCGTCGGCATCCAGTTCGTGGGGAGGCCGCTCGGCGAGGCCGACCTGCTCCGGTTCGCGCTCGCCTTCGAAGGGGCGCATCCTGTCTGGCAGCGCCGTCCGGAGTTCGCGGCACCGGCGACCTGACCCGTTTCCACCGCACTTGTGTTCCAATCACGTAATTACAAAATTACGGATAGGC
>JBARWF010000106.1:0-4031 GCA_049646645.1 Thermomicrobiales bacterium | reverse complement strand
GACCAGTGCAGCTGCACTGGTCCGTGGCGGGGTGTCGTGTCAGGCATGAAATAACTGGCGATTGCTCAGGGTGTCGCCGTAAGCGCAGATGGGAGCGGTCGCCTTACCGGGTTATCGCTGACGTCGCTGTGGCGTTTCCGTTCGTACGGGCACCCGCACCGGTTCGGGAACCGGTCCGACCGCCGGGAAGTTGGCTGCCAGCCAATCCAGCAATCGCCGCAAAAATCGTGATCCCACGGAATTACTCCAGTCGTTTTGGTCTCGTCCGGACAATCGGCTTCGTTGCCGTTGCCCGTCGTATACCTAAGTATACGTTGCCAACGTGGATCGAGATCCCTGAACAAGTGGGTTGCTTGCCCATGACGGCCGCCCGTCTGGCGAGCGTCATACGCGCATGAATGCAAGATCGGGACCACATTACCGGTCGCGTTCTGTCCCGGTCTCAGGTCGCGAGCGGCAATCCGAGCCGCAGGACGATGTGCTCGCGGAGCGCGCGCGTGGGCGAGACCAGATCCGGCGCGACCTCCCAGACCAGCCCGATCTCGCCGGGATAATGGACTCCCAGATCCAGCTCGGTCGCCCGCTGCACGACCTCATCCTCCCAGGGGCCGGTGTAGCTCACGTCCCGCCCGACCTTCAGCTCGGCAAGGGCGAGCGCCAGCAGTTCGGCAGCCACCGGATCCCCGGTGATCGCGACGAGCGACGCGCCACCGTACGTCACGGCGATCAGAGCCGGTGAGGGGGTGAGCGCCAGGTTGACCTCGGCCACGGACTGGCTGCGCTGTCCGGAGGCGAGTAGCCGCAGGCGATCGCGCGGGTGGGTGTAATGCGCCAGGAGATCGAGGATGAACGGCCCCCGCGCCGCGACGCGGTCAAGATCGCAGACCATGATCCGCGACGGGGCCCCGGCAAGCTGTGCCGGGAGCGTGACCTGCTGGAGTGCGGTATCCCGCCGGGTGAGGGGAATCCGGGTCCAGGCGGCATGCTGGGCCGGCGCGCGCAGGAACGAGGTGAGCCGGGTTCGCATGCCCGGCGGCGGAACGATGACCGCTTCGGCGCCCTGCGCGCGGAGGTTGCCGGCCGCCTGCCGTGCGACCGGATCGTTCGCGTCCAGCGATGACGGGAGCAGGGTCGTCTTGCCAGTGAGGCGGGGCGCCGGGAACGCGGCGAGCGCCGTGCTCAGTGCGTCGTCGCGCTGCCCGGCGATGACGATGTGAAGGGACGATGTCGTCACGATACTGTTTCAGGCTCCTCTGCTGCGGGATGGGTTCCAGGTGCTGGCGCAAGACCTGCCTTGCGGCGGCCTCCTTCCCTACAGGATACTCGTACGGACAGTCCTCGGCGTTTGCCCGCCTCAGCGAGATCTCACCTTATTCATGGCCGAACCAGACGATCACAAGACAAGAGCGGATGTGACGGACGCGACCGATGACCTCGTAGCGGCGATTGAGCATGCCCGCGCCGAGCTCGGCCGCAAGCGCTATCAGGGGCAGGATCCCGAGGTGCGCGGTCCCGCCGGCAAGCAGGCGGCGGCGATGGTCGCGCGCATTCTCGCCGCCGATCGCGAATCCGCGCTCGTGCGCCTGCCCGGCGGCGCCGTCAACCCCTCGGAAGACCGGGCGGACGCCGAGCTGGGAACCGCGATCAACGCCATGCGGACGTGGCAGTTCGATATCGCGCGGCGCTCGCTCGATATGGCGGCCCGGCTCTCCCGCATCCCTGCCCGGCAGCAGCGCGTCAGCCTGATCCGCGCGATGGGGCAGGTCGCCTCGACCGTCGTCTTTCGCGATCCCGACGAGCGGCATTTCTCGAAGGCGATCGATGCCTTGCACGCGCTCCTGCCGAAGCTCGATGCCCTGGCGCCCGAGGAGATCGCGCATTACGAGGCGGAGTCCGCCCGCCTCCACGACCTTTGGGATTCCGCCAAGCGTGACCCCGCCGTCTATCGCCACTGGGCGCTGTTGCGCGCGACGCTGGCGCAGCGCACGGGCGCTCGCGAGAGCGCGCTTGCCTGGATCCTGCGCTGCTGGGATCGCGAGTATCCCGACGCGCCGTCTGCTGATCCCGGCCTGACGACGATGATCACCGCCATGCGCCTCGTCTTCGCGCAACTCACAGATCCTGCGCTTGAGATCGCGAAGGATGCCGTGCCGCAGCCCTTCCCGACGGAGCGCGCGGCCGATGCCCTGACCGTCGTCACCAAGGCCGTCTTCGCGCACGACCATCCCGGTGCCACGAGCGATGCGCTCACCCGGCACCCGTTCTCGCTGGTGCCCTTTCTCGATCAGCCCCAGCGTGCGGGGCGTGGATCATGACCCCGGAGGTGTATGCGCCGCGGGAAGTGCTCTCCGCGCTCCGCACGAGCCTGGGCACGCCGCAGGATGTCGATCTCGCGCTGATGATCGAGCGCGTGGCGGCGAGCTCGACCCCGAACAAGATTGCGCTCAAGCTCCTTGCGGATACGCCCCAGCGCGAGGAGCTGGGTCAGGCGTGGGTCTACCGCGACGAGTGGTTTCCGGGCGCGCGTGGCACGCGCTTCTCGCACTATTTCCAGACGCTGAAGGCGGCGCTGGACGGCGCGGAACGTGGCGGACGGGCGGGAATCCTCCGTCTCCAGCTCCTGCGCGCCGTCGTCGCGCCGACCGGAGCCCGCGAACAACTCGTGCTTCTGAAGTTCATCATCGCCCCGGAATACGCGCTGACGGGAACTCTGCTTGAACACGTCTATGGCTGCCCGCTCTCCGTCTTCTACTCGGAGTTCGTCGGCGTCGCCTTCGATCCCCGGAGAGCTCCCAGCTCGCCGGAATGGACGCGCGGCAATGCCATCCACGCCGGATACCGGGCGGCGGCCGATACGTATATCCGTAGTCGTGATCGTGAGCGGGCGACGGCCGCCTATCTCGAAGCCGTCCGTGAGTCGTGGGTTGCCGATTTCGCGTCCCTGCTGATGGACCGGCCGAAGACCGGACCGAAGAAGCTCCACACCGTCCCCATCGAGAGCGCCGCCAGCGTGGTTGACCGGTGTGTCGAGCGCTGGGCCGGCGACGAGACCATCGAATTGCTGCAGGAGCGGATGGTCTACGCCAGCAAGCGCGGCCTCAGCGGCCGGCTCGACCGCTTCGAACGGCGGCGGGGGGCGACCGGCCCGGTCATTCACCTGACCGAGATCAAGACCGGCGGCAGCTTTGGCTCCGAGCGCGATCCGGTCACCGGCATCCACCATGCGGGCGGCATGCAGGCGCTCGCCTACCGGGAGCTGATCGCGAGCGATCTCGATGCGGACGCCGGGGTGGAGACCTGGATCGAGGAGCTCGACTCCGAGCAGACCATTGCCCTCGATGCACATCCGGTCGTGACGCGCGGGACGGCGGGGCCCCAGCGGCAGGAGATCGATATCCTGGCCCAGAGCCGCAACGTCGGCTACGTCGCGGGCTCGGGATTGCTGACCGGTTACGACCGGCAGCACCTCGACGGGCTGGGACGGCGCAGCCGCCACATCGGCACGCTGGGTGGTGACTGGAATCTCTACGCCTCGCACGCGCCATGTCAGCTCTGCGCGGCCCGCGCCCGTGGCATCTGCGCCGTTGCGAAACCGGAGACGCCGTTCCAGATCGACAATCTCTTCAGCTACGCTCCCGAGGAGCTCTTCTCCTATTGGGCCTGGTTCCATCGCCAGTTGCAGGACGAGGCGCGCCGCAGCCGCGAATGGCTCTACCATCTCGCGACATCGCCCGTGCACCAGCTTGAGCGGATGGAAGGCGTGACGATCTCCGGGCTCACCGTCGCCGGTGTCGCCGGCCGGAGCGTCACGCTGCACCGGGAGACCCCGATCGAGACCCGGATGCGGGAGGACGACCGGGTGCTGCTCAGTCTCGCCACCATGCGGCCCGGCGACGCGCGATCCGTCGAGGGACGCATCGCGCGCGTGAGCGAGCACCGCGTCGAACTGCGGCTGCGCGATGTGATCCCGGATACCCGCGCGACCTACCGGATCCACGACCTCTCCCAGCATGGGATGCCCGGTTGGCAGG
>JBARWF010000105.1:0-39794 GCA_049646645.1 Thermomicrobiales bacterium | reverse complement strand
CGGCGTCCGGCGGCGTCCCAAACGCTCTGGAGACGGAAACCAGTCTGTGCCTCGTGTCTGACGGCCGAGGCTAGAGCTCGCCTTCGCCCTTCAGGAACTTCACGAAGCGGGCTGCGGCCGCCGGCTTCTCCGGATCGGGCTGAGCATCGAGGTAGTTGATGAGCGCGGCACCGACGATCGCCCCCTGCGCGTGTTCGGCAACCTGGCGCACATGGTCGGGGCGAGAGATGCCAAACCCGACCGCCAGCGGCAGGTCCGTATGACTGCGGATACGCTCCAGGTACTCGCCGAGCGTGTCGGACATCTTGTCGCGAGCGCCCGTCACGCCCTTCACGGAGACGCAGTAGATGAAGCCGCTTCCCTTGGTCGCCGCCAATTCCAGGCGCTCGTCAGTGCTCGTCGGCGCCACCATGAAGATCAGGTCCCGCTTGTGGGCGCGGCAGGCATCTCGCAACGGCCCGCTCTCTTCAGCGGGCAAGTCCGGCACGATGAAGCCGTCGACACCCGCCGCCGCGCAATCGGCCACGTACCGGTCGATCCCGTACTTGAGGATCGGATTGAAGTAGCCCATCAGGAGGAGCGGCACCGTGATGCCACGCGCGCGCAACCGCTGGACGAGCGCGATGCAATCCTGCACGCGCGTGCCGTTGTTGAGCGAGACCTGGCTGGTGTGTTGCACCGAGGGGCCGTCCGCCAGGGGATCGGAGAATGGCACCCCGATCTCGATGAGGTCAGCGCCGCCCGCCACGAGCGAGACCATAATCTCCTCGCTGATCTCCATCGTCGGATAGCCGGCCGTGGCGTACGGCATGACGGCGATCCTGCCCTCGCTCGCGGTGCGCGCGAAGGTCTCGGCGATGCGGCTGGGAACGACGGCGGTGGAAGTAGTGGTAGCTGCGTCCATTAGAGCGTCACTCCCAGGGCTTCAGCGACGGTGTGCATGTCCTTGTCCCCGCGACCGGAGAGGTTGACGACCATGATCTGGTCGCTGGTCATCTCCTTCGCGAGCTTGGCGGCGTAGGCGACAGCGTGGCTCGATTCAAGTGCCGGGATGATGCCCTCGGTCCGGCAGAGAAGCTTGAATCCCTCAAGCGCCTCGTCATCGGTTATGGCGACGAAGCGGGCACGACCGGTGTACTTCATGTGCGAAAGCTCTGGCCCGACACCGGGATAGTCGAGACCGGCCGAGATTGAGTGCGTCTCGACGATCTGACCGTTGTCGTCCTGCAGCACGTACGACCAGGAGCCGTGCAACACGCCCTCCTCACCCTTCACCAGTGTGGCGGCATGCTTGCCGGAATCCAGCCCATAGCCGCCCGCTTCGACCCCGACGATTTCCACCGATTCGTCCTTCACGAAGGGATAAAAGAGTCCCATCGCATTCGAGCCGCCGCCAACGCACGCCACGATCGTGTCGGGCAGTCGCCCGGCCTGCTCCTGGATCTGCGCGCGGGCCTCACGTCCGATCACGGACTGGAAATCACGCACGATCATCGGGTAGGGATGCATGCCGGCTACCGTGCCGAAGATATAGAAGGTATCGTCGACGTTGGTCACCCAATCGCGGATCGCCTCGTTGATCGCGTCTTTCAGCGTCTTCGAACCCGATGTCACGGAGACGACCTCTGCACCGAGCAGCTTCATGCGAAAGACATTGAGCGACTGGCGTTCGACATCGACCTCGCCCATGTAGACGATGCATTTCAGGCCGAGGAGGGCGCAGGCGGTGGCCGTCGCCACTCCGTGCTGACCGGCGCCGGTCTCGGCGATCACGCGCGGCTTGCCCATCCGCTTCGCGAGCAGAGCCTGCCCGAGCGCGTTGTTGATCTTGTGGGCGCCGGTATGGGCCAGGTCCTCACGCTTGAAGAACACGCGCGGCCCCTTGCCGCCGCCCACTTCCTCGGCGAACCTCGTGGCCTCATAGAGCGGCGTCGGGCGCCCGACGTAGTACGTGGCGAGACGGTCGATCTCGGCCTGGAAAGCGGGATCGGCCTTGGCTTCCTCATACGCCGCGGTCAGCTCCGCGATCGCCGGCATCAGCGTCTCGGGGGCGAATACGCCGCCAAACCGGCCAAACCGGCCGTGGGCATCGGGAAGCGTCTGGTCTGTCGCATAGGCGGCCTGGGTGACCGGGGCGATGTTGGGTATCTGGGCCAAGGTAGGAGCTCCATCGACGATGCGAGCCGGGCAATCACCACCCGGAATGACGATCCGTGGCGAACGAGCCGTGCGGTAGCGTAACTGTACCAAAGGCCCACCGCTTTCCGGCATGTTTGCCGGGAATCGCACCTCCGTCGATGCCATGTGGCAGGATAGAGTGCGGCGCGGCAGCCGGACCTTCCGGTCGGGCTGCCGCCGCGTCACCGCGTCACGGATGGAGAGGGTAGAAGAAGGCATGACGAACGGACCGGTTATGGACATTCGGAACCGCGACGACATCGCGCGGCTGGTCGAAGCGTTCTACACGCGAGCCTTCACCGACCCGGTGCTGGGTCCGATCTTCATCGATGTCGCCCAGATGGACCTCGAGGCGCACATGCCGATCATGTGTGACTTCTGGGAGAACATCCTCTTTCGGACCGGACGCTATCCCGGAGGGCTGATGATGGTGCATTTCCAGCTTCACGCCAAGACGCCGCTGCTGCCCGAGCATTTCGAGATCTGGCTCGCATACTGGCACCGGACCGTGGACGATCTCTTCACCGGCGAGCGAGCCAACCTGGTCAAGACGCATGCGACGAATGTCGCGATCGCGATGAGCGGACGCCTCAACTCATCGCCCCGCGCCATGACGCCCACCTCCCGCTAAGCTGGCGCTTCGTCTCCTGCCGCTCGCATGGATCGTTCCCCTTCATCGTCATCTCGTCGCTCGGCAAAGAGATCTCTCGACTTCGCTCGAGATGACGAAGAGGCGCGAACGGATGGCTATGGCCGCAGCCCGGCGACCTCGGCCAGAATGTCGTAGGACCGGACGCGGTCGGCATGCTCCCAGGCATTGGTGACGACGATCAGTTCGTCCGCCTGGGCGAGTTTGGCGAACTCCTCCACGCCCTTCTTCACGGTGCTCGGAGAACCAACCGCTGAGTAGCGCAGCATCCGGTTGGCCATTTCCATGTCGTGCGCCGTTAATACCTGGCTGATGTCGGCCACGGGCGGCTTGAGCTGGCTGCCACCGGGTCTGCGCAATTCGGCGAACCGTTGGAGGCTCGATGAGAAAAGATACTGCGCGTGATCGTCGGTCTCGGCGGCAAGCACATTGAATCCGGCGATCACATATGGCCGCTCCAGTTGCGCGGACGGCTGGAAGTTCTCGCGATAGTAGGTCACCGCATCCACCAGCATGTCCGGCGCGAAGTGCGAGGCGAAGGCGTATGGCAGTCCGAGCAGGGCAGCCAGCTGCGCGCCGAACATGCTCGAACCGAGAATGTAGATCGGCACATTGGTATTGACTCCTGGCACCGCGTGCACGACCTGATTGGGTTGTGACGGCCCGAGCAGGATCTGAAGCTCCTGCACATCCTGCGGGAACTCGTCCCCGCTGCGCGGGTCGCGGCGCAGTGCACGGGCCGCATAGCCGTCGGAGCCGGGGGCACGCCCCACGCCCAGGTCGATCCGCCCCGGATAGAGTGTCTCCAGCGTGCCAAACTGCTCGGCGATCACCAGCGGCGAGTGGTTGGGCAGCATGATGCCGCCTGCACCGATCCGGATAGTGGACGTGCCGCCGGCGAGATATCCGATCAGGACCGAGGTCGCGGACGAGGCGACACCAATCATGTTGTGATGTTCGGCGACCCAGAACCGATGGTATCCCAGCCGCTCCGCGTGTCTCGCCAGGTCGAGACTTTCCTCGAGCGCCTCGCGCGTAGTTGCCCCATGCTTGATCGGGGCGAGATCGAGAATCGAGAGTGGTAGCGATGGTGGTTGTGAGGTCAAGACGGCTCCTCATCATGGCCGGGCATGAGTGCTCCGGGCCGATATTCGACAACTATCGAACACTCTATACTATGAGGTAGCACGGTGGACCGAAACGTGGCAATTTCTCCGCTTCCGCCGCGTGTGTTCGAACAAGGGAGTTCGATGTGCTTCACGACATCCGCAACCGGGACGATATCTCCGCGCTGGTATGCGCGTTCTACACGAGCGCGTTCAAGGAAGAGGTTCTGGGACCCATCTTCGTGGATATCGTGAAGATGGATCTCGACGCGCACATGCCCATCATGTGCGACTTCTGGGAAACGGTCCTCTTTCAGGCAGGGCTCTATCGCCGCAACGCCTTTCAGGTTCATGTCGATATCCATCGCCTGGTGCCACTGACGCAGATGCACTTTCAGCGGTGGCTCGATCTCTGGAACGACACGGTGGATTCCATGTTCGCTGGGGAAAAAGCCAACATGGCCAAGATGCAGGCGGCGCGCATCGGCGGCTCCATCCAGCGTCGCCTAGAGCGGAAGGAGGACACGGAGTTGTTTCGCCTCTCGCCGCGTCCGGCAGTACGCTGATCGTCCTCCCAGCGCACCTCGCATATTCCCCTGCCGATCGCGATCAGTCGACGTGCGATTTGATGAACTCCAGGATTGCAGCGAGCGCCTTCTGCCCATCGTCATTGTCCAGATTGAACTGGTATTCGTGGGCGAGCGCCGGTTCATGGTCGGCTGGGTAAAAAAGCGTCGTCGTTTCGACACCCAGGCTCTCCAACTTCTCGGCGAATGGCTTCGACTGGACATCGGTGAGTGGATCGGCGTTGCCACCGGTGATAAACGCGGGCGGAAAGGCACTCGTCACGTAATTGACTGTCGACATCTCGTCGAGCGCCTTGTTCCCGTCCTTCGATCGATCGCCGGTGTACGCCCAGAGCGCAACAGTGTCTCCCCACCCGATGAGCCCAGAGCCCGCGCCCCAGAGATTTGGTGCATCGTAAATACCGCAATTGAGGACAACGCCCTTCAATTGCGCCGGCTGCAGCGACGGAGTGATGCCCATCTGCGCCGCGTAGTCCGGGTTGGTGACAAGGGTCGCAATCTGGCTCGTCAGTTGCGACCCAGCGGAGTCGCCGGCGATCACGAAGTTGTCGATGTCGATGTGGAAGCGCTCGGCATTCTCCTGCAGATAGGCGAAGGCATCATTGAGCTGGTGGACCGCCGTTGGATAGGTCTTCTCGGGCGCCAGCGAGTAGTTGACGGCCACGACGGTGTACCCCTCCGCCGCGATCAACTGGAAATAGGGAACGGCGTCGTCCTTGCTCCCGGAAATCCAGGCACCGCCGTGGATCCAGACGACGGTAGGCTGCCGGCTATCAGCAGCGACGGTATCCGAAAAGTAGACATCCAGCAGCGCGTCCTTGTCGCCGGCGCGATACTGCTCGTTCGTGATCGAGGCGATACCTTCCGGCGCGTGGGCCTCCAGCGCCGCTTTGACCTTCGTCGAATTGTCTTCAAAGACAGATCTGATCAGCAGGGCACCGGGATCAGGACTGAGCGCGATAGCCGCTGTGGTGACGACCAGCAGCGCGAGGATGGTCCCGACCGGCCAGAGAAAGGCCTTCCGGCGGTAGAATGGCCGCCTTTGCGATGTGGCGGTCGGTCGGGGTGTCGCTGACATAAAAGCTCCTTCTGCTTCAGGATGTGCACGAATCAGGGCATCAGAAAGCCGCGGCGAAACGTCAACCGCGGCGCGTCGGGCCCCGATGCCGATTTGATCTGGATGCATGATAGCTAATCCCTGCATATCCGGAAGAGGCCGCTGCCAGGGTCCAGCGATTGGGATGAGACGCGAATGGGCACGCCGCGAGTTTGCCGAACGCATCCGGCTCAGCACGCACCGCAGCAGGCGAACCTGGAGCGCAGTCGATCAAGGATTATCAGCCCAGCGATATGACCGTCGGGCTTGTTATGGTTGGCGTCAGCGCACGCCGAGCTCATCGAGATGGTTGAGCAGGTCGGCGGGATCGTCGTAGATGCGGTAGGCGCCCGTTTCGCGCAGCTCATCCGCACCATAACCACCCGATTGGAGCCCGATCCCCAGCGCCTGGGCCCGCCGGGCCGCGAGGAGATCCCAGATCGAGTCGCCAATCACCCAGGAGTGCTGGATCGGGACATCCAGCGCCTTCGCCGCCGCCAGGAAGAGATCGGGGTCGGGCTTGGCGCGTTCCACAAGATCGCGCGTAATGATCGGCGCGGGACCTTCCAGCACGCCAAGCATCTCCAGCCCATGCCGCGCGCTTCGCATATGGCCACTCGTCGCGATCGCCCACGGCACGCCGCGCTCCGTCAGCGTCCGCAGCAATTCCGATGCACCGGGAAGCGGCCGAACCTGATCGGCGATCGTCGCGAAGTGATCCGCATGCAGCTTCTGGATACGGGACGTCACCTCCGGATCGAGCGGATGCCCGAGCTCGCGCAGCAGGGCGTTGACGAAGAGGCCACCGCTCATGCCGATCCGGCGGTGAATTCGCCAGACCGAGAGTTCGATGCCGCAGTCTGCGAGTGCCTGCTCCCAGGCGATCACGTGCTGATAGACGCTATCGATCAGCGTGCCATCGAGATCGAAGAGGAAGGCCGGGACCGCCGAAGCGGTCCGCGCGGATGGAGTCGACATAGTCACGGCAGCTCCCCGGCGTCATGGTGAATGCAACGCTCGCGTGTCTGGGGCATGCAGGATGCCGTCCCGGAGACATTATCCCTTCACGGAGCCAGCCGTGACGCCTTGGACCATGAATCGCTGGGCGAGGAAGTAGAGGATCATCACCGGCAGCGCGGCAAGCGTCGCCCCGGCCATGATCGGTCCCCACAGCAGCACATCGCCGGTGATCAGGTACTGGAGGCCAAGCGGTACCGTGCGCTTGCTCTCCGAGGTGATGAAGATCAGTGCGAAGAGCAGCTCGTTCCAGGCCGCCGTGAAGGTGAAGATACCGACGGCCGCCAGCCCCGGCAGTGAGAGCGGCAGCAGGATCCGGAAGAGCGCGCCGATCTGGCTCGTGCCGTCCACCATTGCCTGCTCCTCGAGATCAGCCGGGACCGACCGGAAGTAGCCGGACAGGAGCCATGTGCTGAGCGGAATCGAGAAGGTCAGGTAGATGATGACGAGACCGAAGAGCGAGTTGCCGAGGTGCAGCTTCGCGACGATGATCGAGAGCGGAATGAAGAGCAGTGATCCCGGCGTCAGATAGGTGAGCAGGATCAGCCGCCCGACGAAGCCGCGGAAGCGATACCGGAAGCGGACGATGCTGTACGCCGCGAACGACGAGATGAGCAGCGAGACAACAGTCACGCTCGACGCCACGATCAGGCTGTTGCGGATATTGGTGAGATAGTCCTTCTTCTCGATCAGGTCCTGGTAATTTTTCCAGGTCGGGTTGTCGGGCACCAGCGATGGAAGCCGGTAGATTTCCTTCGGCAGCTTCAGCGAGATCGAGAACATCCAGTAGATTGGAAAGATCACGATCGCCGCGACCAGCGCCATCAACCCGTAGATCAACACGAGCGTGCCGATCTTGCGAACCCTCGTGGTAAGGAGGGCCTGCATTCGCGTCGGCTTGGCGAGCCCGGAAACGACCGGACGAGCGTCGATGCTCTCCATCACTCGTCCTCCTTGATGAGCCACGTGACCAGGAAGACCAGGATCAACAGGGCCGGAATCATCGCGACGGAGACAGCCGCCGCCTCACCGAGACGTTGCGTCTGCATGCCGAAGTAGGCGAGCACCGGGAAGACCATCGTCGCGTCAGACGGCCCACCCTGGGTCATGATCCAGATGTTCTCGAAGCTGTTGGCCGTCCAGATCGACGACATGAGGACGACGACCAGGATTACCGGGCGAATCGACGGCAGCGTGACGTGGCGGAACCGTTGAAATGCTGTGGCGCCATCGCATTTCGCCGCTTCGTAGAGATCCTGAGGCACGCCCTGCAAGGCGGCGAGGAACGAGATGGCCCAGAACGGGAAACCGCGCCAGACGGTGGCAATGATCACGGCCGGCAATGCGGTCGACTTCTGGCCGAGCCAGTCGATGACGCCGGTGTAGATGCCGGTTTCGGTGAGGATCAGGTTGAGCCCACCGCCGATCGGGATGAAGAGCAGCTTCCAGACAAGAAACGCGATGAATCCGGGCATTGCCCACGGCAACATGACGACGGCCCGCATCAGGCCGCGGCCTGGTACCGCCTGATTGAGCAACAGCGCCAGCCCGAGACCGATGAAGAGCTTCGCGATATCCGAGACGACCACCATGATGATCGTGTTGGAGACCGTCTTCATGAAACTCGGCTGGTTGAAAAGATAGCGAAAATTATCGAACCCGACCCAAGTGCCCGCTCTGCCCACCACCCGATCCGTGAACGAGATGAAGATCGCAAAGAAGAACGGGTAGGCGACCAGCCCCAGCAGGAGCACGAGGGCCGGCACGACAAGCAGGTATCCGGTCAGCGCTTGTCGGTTCGCGAGTGAAAGCCGTGAGGTGCGTAACGGCTTGACGGATCTGGATGTCGCTTGCAGGGACATGAATGGCTCCGCGACTGTTGGTTGAAGAATAGGGAGTTCTTGAGGCGGAAAGCAGACATGGGACGCCGGGCACGCTGCGACGTTGCGGCGTGCCCGGCGCACTCGAATCCGGAACTAGCGATGCTTCGCGTAGATCGCGTCGCCCTGCTCCTGGGCTTCGTCCAGCGCATCGTCAATGGAGAGCCCATCGACCACGATGCGTTGCAGCATCTTGGGAACGATGAAGTTCGCACTAAAATCCGCGTAGGCGGTGTTATTGACGTCCGGAGCGCCCGGAGCCGTGCCATGGAGGACAAGATCCTTGAGCCCACTGTGGACGGCATCGCCGAATGCTTCGAATTCCCCTTGATCTTTGAGGACCGGTCCGTAAATCGCGACCTTGTAGTACTCCTGCAGGAATTCCGGCTGCGAGAGATGCTCGATCAGCGCCTGCGCGGTCGCAGGATCCTTGGTTGTCGCCGGAATCGCGCGGACATTCGGACCAACCGGAGAAACCTGCATCACCGGTCCGGCGGGAAGCGCGGCATATTGCGTTGCCTCATAGAGATCCGGATCGTCCTCCTGTGCCTTGATGCTCACGCTACCGGTGTTGGCGATGAAAACCGCCTGACCGGAGAGGTACGCGGTATTGTCCCCGGCACCGTCCCACGTCGTCGCGCCCGGGGGGAAGAGTCCGGCATCCCACGCTGCCTTCAACCACTCCAGGTAGGTCTTCGTCTCAGGCGATTTTATGGTGCAGTTCTTTCCCTCGTCGTCGGCGATGCGCCCGCCATACGACTGGAGGATGGACATATTGAGGTTGCCATCGCCCACGTTCGAGAGGGCGAAGCCCATGCCGTAGATGCCCGGCTGCTGCGCCTTCTCGGCAGAATCGCTTAGCTCCTGCCAGGTCTTCGGCATCTCGGTGATACCCGCCTCCTCCAGCACATCCTTGCGCCCGAAGAGCATATTCCCACTCGCACCGAATGGGACACCGTAGCGGGCCCCTCCGAACTTCTCGGGTGCAAGCGAAGAGTCGATGGATTCGTACCATCCCCCGTGAGCGGCGCCGATCTTATCGTAAAGCTCGTCAAGGGCAGTAAGTTGCCCGGTGGAACTGAGCAACAGGAGCAGATCGAGCCCCATATCAAGAGCGTCTGGCATCGTACCGGATTCGACGGCCGCGCTGACCTTCTGATTAGTCTCGTTCTGATTGATCATCACGACATCGGTTTCGACGCCGTTCGCCTTGCCCCAGTCGTTGATGGTATCCGTGAGCAGCTGGTTGGCATCGTCGGAGAAGATGAGACCGCCCCAGTACGTGAGCTTGCCGCCACTCTGGATCAGGGCCGGCGCGCTGCGGGCCTGAAGGATGCCCGGCAACAGGCTGGTGGCGGCGATTCCGCCCGCGATCCCGCCGACGACCTTTCGGCGCGAGACCCGGTGTGAGCTTCTGTTGAACGACTGACCGGACATGCAGTACCTCCTCGGAGAACAACGAAATGCCGTTAACGCAGACCCGCCTATGGAGTGCCCCAGCCACGCTCGCCGAGCGCTCGCCTTGCCGCAGTATCTGGCGAAGTTGCCGACCTGCGTCTGTCATGAATGAACTGCCATGCACTCTATCATCGGGCACCTGCCTGTCAAGCGTTTCCCTCCGGCGCCCATGGTTTCCACCCGTCCGGGCAATTGCCAGCGTGCTCAGGGTTCACCGTTCCCCGAATGTCGGATACGATGCCGCCATCAACACAAGGCATTGCGTTTGGCACTATCCGTCGCCAAACGAGTCATTTTTCCGAAGGAGGGAATGAGGATGGCGACTACCGGAATGCGCGTGGCGATCGGTCAATTCAGCGAGATGAGCGACGAGATTCTGCGCTTCGCAAACCAGCTCGGCGTGCGAGGCGTACAGATGAACTCGCCGCTGCTGCCCGGTGCGGAGCGATGGGAGGTCGCGGATCTCAAGGCGCTGGTTGCCAAGGCGGCCGAATACGACTTGGCGCTGGAAGCGATCGAGAACGTGCCGCTCTCGCACATCCACCTGGCGATGGCCGGGCGCGAGGGCGCGGACCGGCAGATCGAGAACTACAAGCAGACGATCCGCGCGGTCGGCGAGGCCGGCATCCCGATCCTGGGCTACAACTTCATGCCGAACTCGGTCTGGACGACCGATCGCCACGCGGAGGGTCGCGGCGGGGCGCTGGTGCGGGAATTCGACATGGCAGCGGTCGCGGCGTCGCCGACCGCCGGCAGCGAGTTCATGCCGGACCGCCCGGATTGGGTCGGCGGCCTGATCCATACGACGGACCCGGACGAGTTCATCGATGCCGAGACGATGTGGAAGAACTACGAGCACTTCATGCAGGAGGTCTTGCCGGTTGCCAAGGAGGCCGGTGTGAAGCTGGCGCTGCATCCGGACGATCCGCCAGTGCCGGTTCTGGGTGGGGTCGCGCGCCTCTTTATCGATCCGGCGGGGTTCAAGCGGGCCGAGCAGATCGCGATCGAGACGGGTGCGGGCGAGGCGTGGGGACTCGATCTCTGCCTCGGGTGCTGCTCTGAGATGCCCGGAGGAAAGGCGAATGTGCGCGAGATGATCGAACACTTCGGCCCGACCGGGCGCATCCTCTACGTGCACTTCCGCGACGTGCAGGGCAGCGTTCCCTCATTCAAGGAGTGCTTCATCGGCGAGGGCAACTACAACCCCGCCGAGATCATGCTGCTGCTGAAGCGGAGCGGCTTCACCGGTTTCCTCATCGATGACCACGTCCCGCACATGGACGGCGACAGCTCGTGGAACCACCGGGGCCGAGCTCACGCCGTCGGCTATATGCAAGGCCTGCTCGACATGATCGACTTCACCGAATCAGCCGGGGCATAGGGCATCTCTGCCGTCACCGCCGTCATTTCGAGCACTGGCGTGTCGTCAATTCGAGCGCCCACACCGTCATTTCGAGCATGAGAGTCTCGTCAACTCGAGCGTCTACACCGTCATTTCGAGCGAAGTCGAGAAATCTCTCTTCCTGCACGCAAGGCACCGCTATCGTGGCTCGGACGCAAGGGCGAACACGGCTCTTCACAACTGCGCTCAAAATGACGAAAAACGATCACTCGACGACGAAGTTCCCCATCATCGCCATGTCCTCGTGCTCGAGGTTGTGGCAGTGGAACACGTACTTGCCGGGCAGATCGGCGAACGGAACGATGATCTCCGCTTGTTCCGCCGGGCGGAGATCGATCGTGTCCTTCCAGCCACGATCGAATTCGCCCGGTCCATCCAGCCCGCGCGAGAGCACCTGGAACGGGTTGAGATGCAGGTGAATCGGGTGATGGAAATCGGAGGTCAGCCGCCAGATCTCCGTCGTCCCTCCCTTGACCGTCGCGTTGATGCGATCTGGCGCGAACGGCTCCCCATTGATGAGCCATCCGCGCATTTTGCCAATCTCGCCGTTGATGAACTTCATCTCGCGCGTCACTACTACGTCCGCGCGCCCGAGCGTCGGTAGATCCGCCAGCCGATCCGGGATCGTCGCGGTCTCCGGCACCCGTTCCCCGACGATGAACTGCATGACGCTCGCGGTCGATGCCTCGCCGAACTCGTTGACCAGCGTCACCTTGGCACCCGACGGATAGCGACCGAAGTCGACGACGGCATCGAAGCGCTCGGCCGGCGCCAGCACCAGGGCGTCGTGCGGGCACGGCGCGTCCAGCAGCCCGCCGTCGCTGCCGATCTGCACGAACCCGTTGCCGCCGGGCGGTGGGGGATCGAGCGCCAGCCGGTAGCGCCGCGCGTTGCTGGCGTTCAGGAATCGCAAGCGGTAGAGGTTGGCCGAAACCTGTGCCACGGGCAACGGCGCGCCATTGACGAGGACGACGTCCCCCAGCACGCCGGCCATGTAGCGATCCTCGACGCCGGGCAGCATGTGCAGCGTCCGGTCGAGACTCGGGTAGCGCAGCGAGCCATCGGACTCGAAGCTGCGGTCGGTGATCATCAGCGGCAGGTCGCGTGCACCGCTCGGCAATCCAAGCGCGTCCTCCACCGCATCGTGATGCAGGTGGAAGCCCGCGAGTCCCTGCCACACCCCTGGGCCGGTGAAATCCATCCGATGGTCGTGATACCAGAGGGTCGCTGCCGGCTGGTCAAGCGGGTAGATGTAGTCGCGGGTGCCGAAGCTGGTATCGCCGGTCGCCATGTCGTGCTCGAACCCGGAGACCGACGCCGCAGTGCTTCCATTGGGATAGACATAATCGATCGGGTATCCGTCGGAATCATGCGGCGTGCGCCCGCCATGCAGGTGCACGACCGTCGGCACCGGCAGGCGATTCGTCTGGCGAACGACGGCCCTGCGACCGCGGTGGGTGACGATCGTCGGGCCCGGAATGATCCCGTTGTATCCCCAGATCTCGGTTTGGACATCCGGCAGAATCGACACGCGAGCCGGCTTCTGCACGATCTCGTAGTAGTCGGTGTCGGTATCCTGTCGCACCGGTTGCAGCACCGGCGGGATTGGGAGCGTGGCCCGGAATGGCTCCGGCAGCGGGTGTGCGCTCTTCAGCAGCTCGCCGGTGGAGGTCGATCCTCCAAGCCCGACTGCAAGCGGCCCGCCGATCCCGGCCGCAACCACCGCGCCCGCCGCAATCCGCGTGAACGCTCTTCTGGAGATCCGGTTCATGGTCGTGGCCACCACGACCACACGGTCATGAACGACGCGGCGACGATGATCGCGACCCCGAGCGGAATGTGAAGCGCGAGCGAGCGCATATACCCAAGCTCGATCTGCACGTAGATGAGGAAGCTGAGACCGGCGCTCGCGGCGAACGGCCAGAGTGTGCCGCCACCCGGCCACTTCAGGAGCAGCGCGGCGAGCGCGATGACGATCATCGTGATGAGGGCGAAGATCGCGTGGTCACGATGCGACTTCAATGCGCCGAAGTCACCGCTGAGGAACTGCCCGGCAAAAACAGACTGGTTGAAGAGCTGGATGACCTGGATCGTCACGAGCACGCGGAATGGCCAGATCGTCCAAGATCGCGCGCGCAGGCGATCGGATGATGAGGAATCGGCGGCGCCGGTTCCGATGGTTGTCGACGGATCGACGTTCATGGTGGCTGAGCCTCGTTGGTTGGTGGTCGGTGCATACGGGAGGGACAACGCCCTCAGAAATGATAGGTCGTCGCACCGCGTCGCTGCCTTACACAGCAGGTTCAATGCGGGCAACAGGTCACGACATGGAAGGCGCCGGGAAGCTTCTGGCACCGTTTGTGCAGGCCAGGTTGGCGTGGCATTGCGGCCTGCGACACCGAACCCGATCGGCGCGGGATCCGGATTTCGTCGCGGCTGAAGAGAGAGGGGATAGACATGAGACGCGGACGGATTGCACTTGCGATGGCTGGCGTGTTGAGCCTGATGATTGGACTGGCGGGAACGTCGTCGCTAGCCGCCCAGGGCACCGCCGAGAGCTACCACGCAACACTCACTGCCGTGAACGCGGGAACCGGTGGTTTTGATGCGCATGGAACCGTGGACATCACCATCGACGGTGACAACCTCACCATCAAGACGACGGTCGAGGGAGTCTCGCCAAACATGATGCACATGCAGCATATCCACGGCTTCACCGAGGGAACGGACAGAGCGCAGTGCCCGACGGCCGCGGCTGACACCAATGGCGATGGCATCGTCGACCTGAAGGAAACCGAGCCGCTCGCAGGCGTGACGCTGATTCCCTTCAATGACGATCCTGTCAGCCTGGATATCACGAACGCCTCGTATCCGACAGCGAATGCGGACGGCAGCTTCACCTATGAGAAGACCGTCTCCCTGAAGGCGCTGGAAGCGTCCTTCGAGAAGGCGCATCCGGGACAGCAGTTGAATCTCGACCAGCGCGTTGTGTTCGTCCACGGTGTGCCGGACGATACGAAACTGCCGGACACAGTCGCATCCCTGCCAGACGTTCCCGCCCAGATGACCCTGCCGATCGCCTGTGGCCAACTGGAGAAGAGCGGTGAGGCAGCGACGCCGGTGACTTCCCCGGTCGCCTCGCCAGCCGCTACCCCGGTGAGCTGACACAACGGTCCGCACCGCACAATCGCGGAGACACCGGACGCATGGAAAGAGGCACCAGCCGTCGACGGCTGGTGCCTCTTTCTGTCACGACGGCATCGCTGCGGAATACCCGAGTCTCCCCCGACGAACGGCTCCATAGCAGCCAGCACGCTTGTGTGTTGGGGCAGCCGTAATGAGTTTGGGAGTAGAGCCCTTACAACGGCTTGCCTTTCCGTCATTTCTCGACAAGTGGTTGCTCGAAATGACGGAAAAAGACGGGGAACGTGGGTGTTTGCGCGGGAGTCGATCCCCTGACTTGACCTCAACGTCGGTTGAGGTCATATCTTGTCTCAACAGGAGGACGAGCGATCTGCCAACCACAGATCACGTCGAGATGACAGCAGTCATCGCGCCGGTCCTCAAATCCAAGTCGCCACAATCAGCGCGACAGTTCATCGCTTGCCGCTCCCGATTCGGGGTACCATCGCACCCCCATAGACGTCCGGATAAAGGATCCTACATCTCGTGAGCAGTCAATCCATCGCCGAGCCAACGCCGTCAGCCCCGAGGCGGGATGAGCCAGTCGTGCCCGACCTCGGCGAGCATCCCGCCTCTGAGACGAACGCCACGACATCGATCATGGACCTCTGGACAGGGGAGTTCCGAGGCACGACGCTCGCCATCTTCCTGCTCATGTTCCTCACTGCCTTCGAGGCGCTGGCGGTGGCGACAGCAATGCCGACCGTCGTGGCCGATCTTGGCGGCATCGCACTGTACGGGATCGCGTTTGCCGCGCCGATGGCCACCGGCGTCATCGCGATGACGATCTCGGGCTTCTGGAACGACAAATCCGGTCCCGGAAGTCCGATCATGACCGGCGTCGCGCTCTTTTCCCTGGGATTGCTCGTGGCCGGGTTCGCACCCTCCATGCTGGTGATCGTGATGGGCCGCAGTCTGCAGGGCCTCGGCGCCGGCATGCTCTCCGTCTCGCTCTACGTCATGATCGGCCACCTCTACCCGGAACGGCTCCGGCCGCGGATGTTCTCGCTGCTCGCTGCGGCGTGGGTTCTCCCGGCGCTTGTCGGCCCCGGTATTGCCGGCGTCGTCACCGAGCACCTCGGTTGGCGATGGCTCTTCCTCGGCGTCCCCGTTCTCGCGGTCGGCGCTGTGATGATCCTGCGGCCGACCCTCAGCAACATCCCCCGGGAAGAAACGGCCAGCGATCTGCGTATCGGCACGCGCCCGCTCTGGGCCATCGCCGCCGCCATCGGCATCATCGTGCTCAACCGCGCCGGGCAGCGTGACGACGTTTTCTGGCCCGTCCTGCTCATCGCATCGCTGGTCGCCATCGGCATCAGCGTGCCGAGACTCGTGCCGGTTGGCACCTGGCGCGCCGCACACGGCCTGCCGACCGTGATCGCGATCCGCGGGCTGATCGCCGCCGCGTTCGTCGGCACGGAGGCGTATCTGCCACTGCTGTTGAAGAACGAGCGCGGACTCTCGCCGTCGATGGCGGGGTTGGTGCTCACCGCAGGGGCGCTCTCGTGGTTCGTCGGTTCCTGGATCGCGGGGCAGCCGGAACACCGCCTGTCGACTGCCGCTCGCATTCGTGTCGGCGCACTCCTGATCGGCGCGGGGATCACGGCCGAGATCGCCACGATCTCTCCGACGGTTCCAGTGCTCGTGGGCACCCTTGGCTGGGGCCTCGCCGGGCTGGGGATGGGGCTCGTCTACCCGATTCTCTCGACCACGACGCTGGCGATGTCGAAACCCGACGAGCAGGGCGCGAACAGCTCGGCGCTCCAGATCAACGAGTCGCTCTCCGGGGCGGTCGTGCTGGCGATCGGCGGTGCGCTCTTTGCCTCGTTGGTCGAGACGGCGACACATGAGGCATACATCGTCAACTTTGGCATCACGCTGGTGCTCGCGTTGATCGCCGCCGCCATCGCAACACGTATCCAGGTTTCACTGAAGAAATGATCAGGATCTTCCGTCTGTTGACCTTTGCACGCTCTGGCGAGGATCGTGCAGTATTCGACGGCGAAACCTCGGTTCGTCTATCTCATCTATGCAGAGGAGTTTGACCGTGATCCCCACAATTCCCTTTGGCCGCACCGGTCACGACAGCACAAGGATTATCTTCGGCGCCGCCGCCCTGAGCGCGGTGAGCCAGGCCGAAGCGGACCAGACGATGGAGCTGGTGATGCGGCATGGCATCAACCATATCGATGTCGCAGCCAGCTACGGCGATGCCGAATTGCGACTCGGCCCCTGGATGGAACAGCATCGCGATGCGTTCTTCCTCGCAACCAAGACCGGCGAGCGCACGCGACAGGCCGCCTACGATGAGATCCAACGCTCCCTGGAACGGCTTCGCGTCAACCACGTCGATCTGATCCAGCTGCACAACCTCGTCGACGCCGATGAATGGGCCACCGCGCTTGGTCCTGGCGGTGCGCTGGAGGCGGCGATCAGGGCGCGAGACGAAGGGCTGGTCCGCTTTATCGGGGTAACCGGCCATGGCACTGCCGTCGCGGCGAGGCACCTGCAGTCACTCGAACGATTCGACTTCGACTCCGTGCTGTTGCCATACAACTACCCGATGATGGCGAATCCGCAGTACGCGGCCGATTTCGAGGACCTCATCACCCTGTGCCAGCAGCGCAACGTCGCGGTCCAGACGATCAAAGCGATCACCCGTGCCCCGTGGGGCGATCGGCCGCCTACCACTGCCACCTGGTATGAACCACTGCAGGATCAGGACGCGATCGATATGACGGTCGACTGGGTGCTCGGACGGAACGGGATCTTCCTGAACACGGTCGGCGATATTCACGTTCTGCCCAAGGTGCTCGATGCCGCGGAGCGGTTCGACCGCCGGCCTACGGATGACGAGATGCACAGGCTTGTCGATGAGTGGCACTTGGAGCCGCTGTTCGCTTGAGTCCCCCTCTTAGGAGAGTGCCTTCAGCGCCAGCATGCCCGCAGGTGGCAGTCGATCTGCCTCCTGCGGGCATGCATCTGGAAGATAACGCCGGGACTCAGTCTCGGGATGCCGGATCGGAGAGGTGGTTCCACAGGAACTCGTAGGCGGCGGCGTGGAGATGCGCGGATTGCTTGTTGTCCGCCGCCGCGCCGTGACCGCCTTCGCGGTTCTCGTAGAACCACACGTCCGGAATGCCCATTGCCTCCATCCGAGCCGCCATCTTCCGCGCCTGCACCGGCCCGACCCGGTCGTCGCTCGTCGCGGTGTAGAAGAGGACCGGGGGATAGATCTCACCCTCCTTCAGGTTGTGATAGGGCGAGAATGACTCGATGAACGCCCACTGCGCGGGATCGTCCGGATCGCCGTATTCCGAGATCCACGATGTCCCGGCCGACAACTTGGTGTAGCGCTTCATGTCGAGCAGCGGCACCTCGCACACGATCGCGCCGAAGAGCTGCGGATAGTGCGTCAGCATGTTCCCGACCAGCAAGCCACCGTTGCTCCCGCCTTCGCAGCCAAGATGCGCCGGACTCGTGACACCCCGGTCGATCAGGTCCTGGGCGACGGCCGCGAAATCCTCGTAGGCGCGGTGCCGGTTCGCCTGAAGCGCCGCCAGGTGCCAAGCAGGTCCATACTCGCCACCACCCCGGATATTTGCGACCACATAAACACCGCCGCGCTCCAGCCACGATCGCCCGACCGAGCCACTGTACGACGGCTTCAGCGGGATCTCGAAGCCGCCATACCCCGTCAGCAGCGTCGGATGCGATCCATCGAGCGCCAAGTCACGCGGTCCGACCTGGAAGTATGGAACGCGCGTGCCATCGTTCGATGTCGCAAAGTGCTGTTCAACCGTGTATGCGGACTCATCGAAGAACGAGGGAGACGTCTTGAGCGCTTCCGGGTTTCCCTCACCGATCGTGCCGAGCATCAGTGCCGACGGTGTCAGAAAACCGGTCACGACGAGCCAGTAGTCGTCGTTCTCGTCGGCATCGACTCCCGAAGCACTGACCGTGTGCAGCGCCGGTGCACCCGCGAGCGCGGACCGCTCCCAGCCATCCGCACCTGGGGTGAGGACATCGATCCGCGTCGAGACGTCCTGCAGCAACGTGATGAGCAGGTGGTGGCGCGTCCAGCTCCAGGAATCGAGCGAGGTGTGCGCATCAGGTGTAAACAGCACGTCGACGGCGCGGTCGCCTTCCAGCCAGGCATCGATGCGCGCGGCGAGCAGCGAGCCACCGGGATACGTTCCGCCGTCCAGCGCCCAATCGGTCCGGGGACGAATCAGGAGCCATTCGCGGTGGACATCGACACTCGCGTCGCCGGGCACGTCGATCAGTACCGGCTCGCCATCGCGCAGCACCGAGGTCCGGCTCACAATGAAGTCGACCATGTCCACCGCGATATCGCGCTCGAACCCCTCTGTATGATCGTGCACGACATCGACAAGCGTGTGGTGAGCCGGGATCTCGTAGACCATCTCGGCCTGTTCGAGCGGTTCCCCTCGTCGCCAGCGCTTCACCTGCCGGGGGTAGCTGGAGGTGGTCATCGAGCCGGGACCGAAGTCGGTCGCGACGAAGATGGCATCGCGATCGATCCAGGAGACGAAGGTCTTGGCGCTGGGAAGCACGAACCCTTCATCGAGAAACCGCTTCGACTCGACGTCGAACTCGCGGATGGCAACGGCATCACCGCCATCGGGCGACAAGCGGACGAGCGCGCGCGTGTAATCAGGATAGAGCAGATCAGTGCCCGCGAAAACCCATTCCGCACCCTCGACGCGGCAGAGCTCGTCGACATCCAGCAGGATCTCCCACTCGGGATGCTCGGTCCGGTAGCTCTCCTGCGTTGTCCGGCGCCACAGGCCGCGCGGATGATCGCCATCCTTCCAGAAGTTGTAGTAGAACGCCCCGCGCTTCGACACGAGCGGGATGCGATCGGTCGAGTCCAGCACCTCCAGAATGCGTCGCTCGGTGCGCTCGAACTCCGGAGTCGCCAGCATTCCAGCGGTCCGCTCGTTCTGCTCGGCGACCCACTTCAGCGGCTCGACCCCGTAGATATCCTCCAGCCACAGGAACTCGTCGCGATCCGTCGCGTTGTGCCCCGTCTGCTCGCTCGCAATCATGCGTTCGTCCTCTCGCATCGCCTCATGATCTCCGGATTCGTCTCTCCGGATCATAGTGCCATACGGGGCCGGTCGCGATGTGTGATGAGCCTGAGCAGAACGACGTGCTGCGACGGAAACGGGCTTACTCCCGATGCTTCTGCGGTCGCTTGGCGAGACGCTGGAACTCGGGCGAGTGGCCTTCGAGCAAGGCGTCGTCATTGTCCGCGGCGTGGATATCCTCCTCTTCGGACAGGACCTCCTCGCCCTTCGATGGCTCCTCCTCGATGAGCCGGTCCGGGTGGACATCCGGTTCAGCGGCATCCAGGCCGTTGCCATCGGGGAGCGGCAACTCGATATCGACGTCGGGTACCCGGTCGCGATTGTCCATGTTCGTGATCCTTGTCTTATTGGGGCGTGACACACGATCGCCACACGATTTCGGGCGCACGCCGTATGCCATGCTACCTGGGGATTCCCCATAATTGACGATCGCCCGCCGTGTGCTAACCTCGGGTTAGTGGACGACTTTGATGTATTCAGGATTGGATGATGGATGATACCGACGGCCTATAGTCCCGACGCACGGCGTTACGACACCATGAAGTACCGGCGCACCGGCCGCAGCGGGCTGCTGCTCCCGGAGATCTCGCTTGGACTCTGGCAGAACTTCGGCGACACGCGACCAATCGAGACGCAGCGTGCCATTCTGCGGCGCGCCTTCGATCTGGGGGTGACGCACTTCGACCTCGCGAACAACTACGGGCCGCCGTACGGCTCGGCAGAGACCAACTTTGGGAAGATCTTCGCAGAGGACTTCCGGCCGTTTCGCGACGAGCTGATCATCTCCAGCAAGGCCGGGTTCGACATGTGGCCGGGGCCGTACGGCAATCACGGCTCCCGGAAATACCTGCTTGCCTCGCTCGACCAGAGTCGTCAGCGCATGGGACTCGACTACGTCGATATCTTCTACCATCACCGGCCCGATCCCGAGACGCCGATCGAGGAGACCGCCGGTGCCCTCGCGACAGCAGTCCAGAGCGGCCGGGCACTCTATGTCGGCGTCTCCAGCTACAGTCCCGAGCAGACGACAGCGATGGCAAAGGCGCTTGCCGAGCACAAGATCCACCTCCTGATCCACCAGCCGAGCTACAACATGTTCAATCGCTGGATCGAGGACGGACTTGTCAGCGTTCTGGATGAGGAGGGTATCGGCGCAATCGTCTTCGTACCGCTGGCGCAGGGGCTGCTGACCGACCGCTATCTGAGCGGCAATATCCCCGTCGACTCCCGCGCCGCAATCAACGGCTCGCTCAAGAGCAGTGGGATCACCGATGAGTACCTGCGGCGCGCGCGGGCGCTGAACGAAATCGCCCAGAACCGGGGGCAAACGCTGGCGCAGATGGCGCTGACGTGGGATCTGCGTCATCCCCAGGTGACATCGGCGCTGATCGGCGCATCGAGTGTTGCGCAACTGGAGCAGAACGTCGGGGCGCTGAGCTTCCCGCCGCTTTCCGACGACGAGATCGCCGCGATCGAACCGTACGCCACGGCGCTGCCATAGCCGCGATCGGCCCCCATCCGCCGTGATGACCGATATACGTATACACGTATTGAATCCGTAGGGGAGGACTTGCGGCGGAACCGCAGGCGTTCCAATGGCGAACGCGCCGCAATGTCCTCCCGACGTGTCGCACGGGAAGCTCGACGATCATGCGAACGGTCTCCCCGATATGGACGCGGCGGGACGACATTGATTGGGCGGCCTCAACGATGCCTAATCAAGTCGTCCCCTACGAAAAGCGGACGAGTCATCCCACCGAATGTTGTGAACGACTCTACGTATAGATGAACTGAGCTGTGGCCGTGCAGTCCTTGCTGGCCGTCAGCCGCACCCAATGCGCGCTGAAGCCGTCCGGGAACTCGTGGTGAACGTAGCCGCCCGCCTCGACACCATATGTCCCGTACGTCACCCATTCCTGCGTGCCCGTGAAGTCGATCTCCACGGTGAACTCGACCGGCTGATCGGCCTTGTGGGTGATGTGAAGCACCTTCTTGTCGAATCCGGTCATCAGGTAGGAATCGGACGACGTATCCGCCTGGACGTCATCGTTCCACCACGGACCGCCCCAGCCCCCAGGTTTGCCGAAGTTCCAGAGATCATCCGTCTTGCCGAACCAGAGGTTCGACTGCGGCTCCCCCGCGAACGGGTTGGAGTCGTAGATCGGCGTCACCTGATTGCCGGAGAGCACCAACATCCCGCGCCACGAGCAGTAATCCGGAATCATCCGGAGATGCGTCGAGATCGGGCGCAGTCCCCAGAGCTTGCCGTCATAGAGCATCGCCGGCAGCTCGTAGAACATGAAGTGCGTATCCAGCAGGAAGCGCTCCGTCTCGACCTCCCGGATGCGCGGCCACTCGGTGTACCACATATGATCGAAGGTATGGGTCGCCTTCGGCAGGCGGTAGGTCGTCCACTCATTCCGGAAGAAGGTCTTGAGAATGGCCGAGGAATTGTCCCAGCCCGTCGCATAGACCGGCACGTCATCGCCGGAGCGCCCCGTCACCTCGCAGAATGGCTTGCGCTCGACAACCGACCACTCCTTGCCGTCCCACATCCCCAGTCGCCCATCGGCGGCCTTCCCCTGGAAGTCGCGCTCCTCGTAGGTGTTGTTGGTGACGAAGATGTGCTTGCCGTTCGAGTGACCGCCCTTGAAGTGGGAATAGGCATCGGGCGCAACATCGAGCTCGCCGAGCAGGTTGAAGAGCTGTGTGACCTTCAGCGTTTCCAGCTCGACTTCGTACAGGAGCCCTTCCATCGTCAGGTAGAGCGCCTTCGTTTTCGGCTCGTCCGGGTGCTCCATTGTCGCCGTCAACCGGTGCTCGCCGAACTCACGAATCGTGCGGACGTTTCCGCGTGTATCGATCACGTGGGGACCGATCAGGAGCTGGTCCGACGGTGAGTGGATCATCCGGTTGGCGTAGGTGCCGACGATGCTCTGCTCGTGTTTGGTGATCTCGAGGTTCTCGTCGATCGAGAAGAGGCCGGTGCCGGAACCGCTCGCGGCGAGATGCGCCACATAGGAGACCATCCAGAGCTTGCCGGCCCACGGCATCAGCGCGCCGATCCCGGTCTCGCTTCGTCGCGGCGTCATGTCCGCCTTGACGGTCAGGTGTGGGAAGACCCCGCTGATGTTCGGATGATTTGTCGACATGATGAAACCAAAACTCCTTGCTCGCCACACGGGCGAAAATCAATGGACACAGCTTGCGCAAGGGTGCGCCATCTTTGCGCACCTGCGCTGAATGAGTCTTGTTATCCTGAGCTTGTCGAAGGATATCTCTCGTTCGCGTTGTGTAAGCGAACTCCGCGAATCCACAAATGATCCCTTGACAGGGCCACTGGGACGTTATCCTTCGACAAGCTCAGGATGACAGGAAAGGCAGGGTCACTGGGGAAACTCTTCTCAGAGTGATGGGCGAGGGGCCTTCACTCTACGCCCTCCCAAGATTATCGGTGTTCGCTTGTCATCCCTTCATCCCGGACCGCGCAAGGGCCGCAATGAACTGCTTCTGCAGCACGAGGAAGACGAGCAGCACCGGCAGGATCGATGAGACGGCACCCGCCATGATCAGCGACGGGCTGAACCCTCCGCCTTCGTCCATGTACCGCGTCAGGCCGAGCGGGATGGTGAAGCGCGATTCCGTCGTCAGCATCACGAGCGGCGTCTCGTAGTCGTTCCAGCTCCAGACGAACGCCAGGATGACGAGTGACGCGATGGCCGGCTTCGCGAGCGGCATCACGATCTGCCAGTAACACTGGAACTCGGATGCCCCATCGAGTTTCGCGGCATCGGTCAGGTCCTTCGGAATCGTGATGAAGAACTGGCGGAGCAGGAATGTTCCGAACACCGTAAAGATGCCGGGCAGGATCAGCGCCCACAGCGTGTCGTAGATGTGCAGCTGCCGGTAGAGGATGAAGCGCGGCACCAGCAGCATCTGCGCCGGAATGATCATCGTCGCCAGGTAGAGCACGAAGATCGCATTCCGGCCGCGAAATTCCATCCGCGCGAAGGCGTACGCCGCGAGGGAGGCCGTCGTCACTTCCCCAACGACTCGCGCCGCGGCGACGATCAGCGAGTTGCCCATGAAGCGTGTGATCGGGTGCGGCCCAGTCCAGATCTTCTCGTAACTCGCCCAGCTCAGCGGATCGGGTATCCAGCGGATCGGCAGCCGGAAGACGTCGATGTCCCGCTTCAGGGACGAGACGACCATCCAGACGAACGGCATCAGGAAGAGCAGGGCCACTGCCCACATCACGATACTGATGACGATCCAGCGGACCTGTGTCGACCGTGTGCGGACGCCCCGGTTGCTCCCCCGGCGCTGTCGGCCAACCGTCCGGCGCATCGCGGTGCTCACCATGTTCCCCACTCCTTCCTATTCATAGACCACTGCACGTCGCTGGACGAGCCAGAGTCCGAGCGTCAGGAGCAGGACAAAGGCGAACATAACCCAGGCGATGGCCGCCGCGTAACCGAACTTGTAGAACTGAAAGGCGTTCTGATAGATGTAATACGAAGCGACTGTCGTCGAGGTGCCCGGTCCACCTCGGGTCATGAGGTTGATCATGCCGAACGACTGCGATGCGCCGATGAATCCGGTGACGAGCAGGAAGAATGTCGTGGGCGTGATCAGCGGGAAGGTGATCGCCCGGAACTTCTGGATCGTGCCGGCGCCGTCCAGTTCGGCTGCCTCGAAGAGATCCTCCGGCAGGTCCTGCAACGCGGCCAGGTAAATGACCGCCGCGAAACCGCACCCGCCCCAGATCGCCATGATGATCAGCGCCGGAAGGGCCCATTGCGACGACGCCAGCCACAGCGGCGGGTTCTCCACCCCAAGCGCCCGGAGGGTGTTGTTCAGCGGACTGTAGCGCGGGTGGTAGAGCAGGATCCATGTCGCCGAGATCGCCACCGCGTTCACGATGAACGGGATGAAGAAGATCAGCCGGAGCAATGACCGACCCGGCACCGGACCGTTGAGCGCAAGCGCGATCAGCAATCCGGCCGCCGTCGTGATCGGCACGCTGACACCAACGTAGATCAGCGTCGTGCGTGCCGCGTGCCAGAAGTTGCCATCGGTCATGATGGTCGAGAAGTTCTTCAGCCCGACCCATCGGATACCTCCGAGCCCGGAGACCACATCCCAATCGGCGAAGGAGACGGCGAAGGCGAAGATCAACGGGAGCAGCGTGAAGACCGCAAATCCGATGAGATTGGGTGCGACGAACGCGTAGCCAAGCCACGAGGATTTCCCGCGTTGTCGCTTCGTCCTTGTCGCCATCACCGGGGACGCATCGGGCTGGACCAGCACGCTGTTCCCGTCAGAAACCATGAGTCATTCTCCGTAAAGCCGTGTCGAGGACGACTACGAGGCGCCGGCGATCGCGGCGTCGGCCTGCTTCTTCGCTTCCGTGACCCACTCATCCACGCTGATCTCGCCGATAAAGCAGCGGTCGCTGAGGCCATCGATGATGGTCTGGATCTCGGCGCCGGCAGTCGTGATCGTGTCCGTCACCAGCCGGATCGCGGGATCGAAGACCACCTTCTTGTACGCCTCGACGTCGTAGAGCTTCTCGCGATCGGGACCGAGAATGCCCTCGACCACGGTCGTCTCATCGGTGCCGGGGAACGCCGGGGTCTTGCCGGCCTTCAGCATGTACTGCGCGCCTTCGATCAGCCAGAAGCGAATGAAGGTCCAGGCCGCGTCGAGGTTCTTGGTGCCCTCCTTGGCCATGATCCAGTTGTTGATGCCGCCGCCATTCCACGGATTCTCGACGCCGGAGACGAGCGGCGCCGGCGCGAACGTCGTCACGAAATCGTGCGGATACTGCTCCTTGTCGCTGATGAACCGCAGCGAGTAAGAGGAGTTCTGCCAGAGAATCGTCTGCTCGGTCAGGAACGGTGTCTGGGCGTAGGCCTTGAGGTTCTGGGCCAGGACGTCGGTCCAAGGGAAGGCCGTGCCGTCGTCGATCATATCGCGGTGAAGCTGGATCGACTCCCTGAAGGCGGGATCGTCGAAGTTGGATTCCTTGCCGCCCTCCTTGTACCAGTAGTTGGGGCCGAGCTTCTCACGCGCGGTGTCCGGCGGCGAGAACGTGCCGAACGCCCCATCCTTGGTCAGCGTCTTGGAGAGCTCGCGGAACTCATCGATCGTCCAGCCTGCGGCGGGCACCGACGCCCCGGCAGCCTCCAGCTTGTCCTTGTTGATGAACGTGAAGTTTGGCTCCTTGGTCGTCGGCAGGCTGTAGTACTTGTCGTCCGACGTGAAGATCCCGTCGGTCTCGGTCACCCACTTGTCGATGTCCTTGTCGGCCTTGACGTAGGACGTGAGATCGGCAACCGCGCCCGCCTTGATCCGCTGGCCAAGCCGCGGCACCGCATAGGTGAAGAAGACATCGATCGGCGTGCCGCCCTGGAGCGCGGTGTCGAGCTGGGTATTGCCCGTGTCGTCGTTCACGTACCGGGTGTAATTGACCTTGATCGATGGATTCGCCTTCGTGAAGGCATCGATTACGTCCTGCGGACCGTTCTCACCGGGAACACCGCCCCAGACCTCAAGCGTGACGTCGCTCTGGACCAGTGCGGGCGCAGCGAATGCCTGGCTTGCGCGCCCAGTGAGTGCGAGCCCGGCGGCGCCAGCAGCGGCCGTCCCGACGAGCTTGCGGCGATTGATCTGGAATCGGTTGCGATCGGACATGTATGAATCTCCTTTGATCAGGTGACGATGAGTTCCGGAATGCCGTTCCGGAGGAACGCGCTATGACCCTTGGGAAGGTTCGGCGTAGGCGCGAACCTCCACAATGCGAGCGGTTCTCCCTCCTTGCGTGGCGCGAATCGTGATTCGCAGGGCGTCGGTTCGTTGGGTCCCGAAGCGATGGACGCGCCGCCGCTGGGCGTTGTCGTCCACGGATGCGACCGTCGTCCACGTGTTCGTGTCGCCTTCGCAGATGGAGATGTCATAGGTCTTGGCGATCAGGGGGAAGGTCCCCTCCCAGATCCAGCCGCTGAGTTGTGAGTCGAAGGTCAGTTCCACCTGGCTGATATCGACTGGCTCCGGCCAATGAAGTTCCAGCGATTGCGGAAGCTCCTGCTGGGGATCGCTGATCCAGACATTGGCGCCGACTTCCGGTCGCGTGATGCCGGTCAGCACGTTGGAAGCGTCGTAGGGATGACTGACAGGCGAGAGGTCGAAACCGAGTGTGCCGTGAATCCAGCGCCAGTATCCGAGCTCCGCGTCCCAGCGCGCGGCCTGCGTGCCGGGCGGCTCCTGCCACGACAACGCCCAGGAAAGTTCGGGATGAGCCTCGACGACGAGGATGACCGGTGCTCCCGGCTGGCAAGCGATCGGCGTGCCGGGCCGGAACGTAACAGAACGCTCACCGGCCGGAATCGACGCTTCGAGTGTCGCGAGCGCGCGATCTCCGGTCACAGCGGGACCGAAATCGCGGAGATGCTCGCCCTGCCGCACGTAGAGACGAATGGTAGCGTCGGATGAGCCGTGATTGTGGATCGGAAGCGTGATCTCATCGATCTGTCCGGTTGAGATGACAATCGCTTGTGCGTGGCTGATCGAGAGATCGACGTGGCGGCCGGCCGGATTCCGTTCGATCTCATACGCGAGACCAGCGGACTCGGCGGTGCTGATCCCCGCGTACTCCCAGACGGGATCGATGTGATCCGCCCCCGTCGTGATTGTCAGCGGAGCGTCGCTCGTCGCCTTGACGGTGACGCCGGGTCGCCGCGCGAGATCATCGCGGTCGGCATTCGCCAGTCTCGGCAGATACGCTCCCTGCCGGACCAGCTGCTGCTGGAGATGTGCCAGCAACACCTCGTTGCCGGCGAGCTCTCGTGGCGACGCGCCATGCGCGAGCGCAAATGCGGCGGCAGTTCCGGCCGCCTCACCGATCACCGCAGTCGTCTTCATCACGCGGGTCGAGCCGTGGGCGACATGCGACTGGCTGATATTCCGCCCGGCAAGGAAGAGATTGCTGACGCTGCGACTGTAGAGCGAGCGGAGCGGGATGCCGTAGAGATCGGGCAGGGGCGGTTGCGTGCAGGGACGGTCCGGCGAGTAGACGCCGTCCGGCGCATGCAGGTCGATCGCCCAGCCTCCGTACGCGACCACATCGGCTGGCACATCGGAAATGCCATGGTCGATATCACTCTCGGTGAGGATGTAATCGCCCTCGAAGCGGCGGCTCTCCCGCTTGCCGGGAAGGTGCCCGATCCAGTCGAGCGTCCACGTCGCGGCCTTCTCCCGCACGCCGGGCACGGTGCAATGGTTCTTGATGTGGTCCCAGACGCCAAAGACGGCGGCGTGCAACTCGCGCCGGATCGCCTCGTTATCGGTAATCGTGTTCAGGCGACCGCCCCATTCCAGCCACCAGTAGCCGCTCTCGAACTCGTCGTGATTGCGGAAAGGCAGCGACTCCTCGTCCGGGAAGGCATGCGCCCAGGAAGGCGGCGTGTAAGGCACCGGGCGCCCGACATCGCGCGCGGCGAACATGATCGTCGAGCCGAGCACGATGTCATCGGCCTCGTCCGGCGCCCATCGCTCGTTGAACTCGGATCGCGCCTCCCGCCCATACCGGAAGGGCGCACCAGCCTGGAGCGCGACAAAGCCGTCGCCGGTGGCATCGATCACCATGTCGGCGGTGAAGTTGAAGATTGCCTCCGTGCCCTGCTGCACCGCCGTCACGCCGGTGATGCGCGTCGAATAGTCACCGTCCGCGACGGGCTCCGTCTTCACGCCGATCACGCGGGTATTGAGGTGGAGGGTCAGGTTCGGCTCAGCCTCTGCCATCTCCGCGAGAATCACATCCCACATCGGGTAGTGGCGGCCATTGATCTGCCGCAACCCGTACGCGCGCGACCGGACCTCGATGAAGAGCTCCTCCATGAGCCCAGTCTCGCGCGCGTCACGGTGATACCCGTGCTGCGACGCGCCAACCGGATGCACACGGATCTCGCTGCTGCTGTTGCCGCCCAGTACGGGCCGCTCCTGCAGGAGCACAACCCGGGTTCCGTTGCGCGCGGCGGCGATCGCGGCAAAGCTGCCCGCGAGACCGCCGCCGACAACGACGAGCGGAACGTGCTCATGCCGGGTAGCGGTGATCGTGGTGGTTGGTCCCTGTATGGACGTCATTGTTGTCTCCAGAACTCGTTTAGCGTGGCGACACAGCCACAGGTGCGGCCCCGGTGGAATCGCGCTCGATCAATTCAACGGGCAGCAGCAGGCGTTCCGACTGAAGAGGGCGACCTTCAAGCGAGTCGATCAACCGACCGATCGCGCGCGCGCCCCAATCCACGCGATTGACGCGAATCGTCGTGAGACGTGGGCTGATCGCCTGCGCGACCGGGTTGTCATCGAATCCAATGATCGAGATGTCGTTGGGCACATGCAGGCCCCGCTGCTGGCAGACACCCTGACCACCGACTGCCAGGTTGTCGCTGGCGTAGACGATGGCCGTCGGGGGGTCCTCCAGGTCAAGGAGCTCATTGGTCGAAGCCCTTCCGGCCGCGGGTCCGAAGCCGTCGATCCCGTCGCGCCAGCGAATGAGCGCCGGATCGATGGCCAGTCCTGCATCAAAAAGCGCTTCGAGATAACCGGCGCGGCGCTCCCGCGACGTGTAGGTTTCAGTCGGGCCATTGACCAGCGCAATACGCTTGTGGCCGAGCCCGAACAGGTGCTGGGTCGCCAGGTAGGTTCCTCGATAGCAGTCTCCGCTCACGCTGGGAATGGGAAGTCCCGGGAAGTGACCACCGACGATGGTGATCGGCAGGCTGTTGCCGTGAATGATCTCGATGATCTCCGGCGACACGACACCGCCGGTCATGACGACGCCATCGACCGCGGTGAAGAACGCCTCACCGCGCTCATCGAGAAAGAGGCCGGAGTTGTGCCAGGTGTAGACGAGGTATCCGCGCTCCTGGGCGGCGGTCTCCGCTCCCCCCAGGATCTCGTGCAGCATGGTCTCGCCCGGACCCGCAAAATCGCCGCCGGCGAGATGACTGTTCGTCAGGCCGATCACGCGATGCGAGCGCAAGAGCGTGGGCTGCGGCGCGCGAGCGACGCTGCCACTACCATTGCGCAGCTCCTCGATCGCGCGCAGGACATCAGCCCGTGTGCGGTCGCTGACGGCATCATGCCCGCTCAGTGCCCGGGACACAGTCGAGACCGAGACGCCGATATGGTCGGCGATCTGACGTTGGGAGATACCTGCCGGCAGTGACAGCGCCGGTGCGAGATCGGTCATCACATCCCTCATGCTTGCAGAATGAGCCAACGATAGCAGCGCACATCCCAAAATGCAATACCACCATGCAAAACTAATTGCATGGTGGTATTGCTGAACTCTTGGATCCTAGGACCAGTTTGCGTTCCGGAAGACGACGAAGGGGCGGTCGCAATCGACCGCACCTTCATTCTCTGCGATGGTATTGAAACGCCCTTCAGATCTCGGGTGTGCGAGCTACCCGATCCCAGCGAGCGATTGCCCAATCCGGGCTCGGACCGCCGCGGTCTCATCCTCGACGATGGTATGCCCCATATCTTCATATCGGCGGAAGTCGACTGCGGCGCCGGCGTCGGCCAGCAAGCGGCCCGATTGCTCGGCGACCTCGATCGGGATGTGCCCGTCCTTGTCGCCGCACCCGATGAAGACCCAGCTTCCCGTCAGGTCCCCGATTGGCTGGCGATCCGTCAGGGACGGACCGATCAGGCCGCCGCTGAAGGCGGCCACTCCGGAGACCGGACGCGATCCCCGCGCCAGGTACTCGAGCGCGAGACACGCTCCCTGCGAGAACCCGACAATCACGACGGCGCGGTCGGGAGCATCCGATCGAACGTGATCGATCAACCGGTCGATAGCGGCCAGCGCGCCGCCGAGCCACGGCTCGTTCAGGGCCAGCGGGGAGAGAAACGGGTAGGGATACCAGCTCCCGCCCGCCGCTTGCGGGGCGAGCCAGGCAATGCGCGAGAGCGCTTCCTCACCGGGCACGATCTCCTCGGCGAGGCCGAGGATGTTCTCGCCAGTGGCGCCGCGCCCGTGCAGCATGATGACGGCCAGATCCGCGCCGTCGAGCGCAGCACCGGCCTGGTAGACCGGCGCATTCGCATGGGGAGGTTGAGGGGATGACTCGCTCATCGGGCGTTGCTCGCTTCCGGGATCGGCTGGCCGTATTCGGTGGTTGTCACGATCTTGCGGGTGTCGAGCGGCCGGATCAGGGCCTCGATCTGGGCCCGCTGATCCTCCAAGAATGGCGGCAGGGCCAGCGTCTCGCCCAGCGACTCCAGCGGCTCGTCGGTCGCGAACCCAGGCTCATCCGAAGAGATCTCGTAGAGCACGCCGCCCGGCTCCCGGAAATACATCGCCCTGAAATAGAAGCGATCGATCACCGGTGTGACATGGAATCCGGCGCTGGTCAGGTACTCGTTCCACTTCTCGTGATCCTCGAAGGTCGAGACCCGGAAGGCGACGTGATGCACACCGCCGTGTCCGAGATGTGCACGTGGCGCATCGGGTGTCACATGGACGATGAAGAGCCCGCCCGGTCCACCCTTGCCTGTCTCAAGCGTGACGACGCGATTGCCGGGAACGGCCGCGTCGGGCCGATCCTCGATCACGCGGAACCCCAGGAACTCGGTCAGGACGCGCAACGTCGCTGCTGGCCGGGCCGTAGAGGTCGAGATCGCGCCAAGCCCCTTGATGCCGAATTCGACGGGCACGGTGGCGAGCTCCCACGGCTGACCGCCCGCTATCGCGGCGGCGTCACCGCCATCCTCGATCAGCGCGAGCCGCTGCCCTTCGGGGTCGAAGAACGGCAACGCCTTGTGCCCGGCACGGGTTGTGACCGCACCATATTGGATACCGAGCTTGTCGAAGCGGTTCTGCCAGTAGGCAAGGGATTCGTCGCCCGACACGCGCAGCGCGATCTCCTGGATCTCGCCGCTTCCCGCGTGGTTGGGCGCGGTGTGCGGAAAGTCGAAGAAGGTCACATCGGTGCCCGGGGTGCCGAGCCCATCGGCATAGAAGAGATGGTAGACGTCCGTGGCATCCTGGTTGACCGACTTCTTGACGATCCGCATGCCGAGTGCGCGGGTGTAGAAGTCGCGGTTGGCCTCGATGTTCGAGGTCACGGCGCTGACGTGGTGAAGACCGGTGAGTTCCAGTCCATTTGCGAGTGTCATGACGTTCTCCTTGGAATTGAGAGTCGCGGTCGTTGCGACTCGGGTCGAGACGAACGGTCGACAAGGACCAAGCGGGGCTAATCCGGGCCGGGAAGCGATCGATCAAGCTTGCGCAGGATGCGCAGCAGGGTCGACAGCTCTTCGGAAGAGAGCACGGAAAACTCCTCACAGATGCGGGATTCGTGCTCGCGAAGCGCGTTCGCCCGCAACTCTCTTCCGCAATCGGTCAGGTAGATGTGATTCGTGCGACCGATGCGCCGCCGCTCGACGAGCCCCTCACGCTCCATCGCATCGAGAAGCTGGGTGATATTGCCCTTGGTCACGAGCAGGGCATCGGCAAGCTCCTGCTGGGAGCGCCCCTCCTCGGCACCGGCGTGATTGAGGACATCGAACCGGCTGACGGAGAGATTCCAGGACTTGAGGGTTACGGCGGTCCGGCGGTCGATCTTCTGATAGATGCGCGCCAGCCGGAGCCAGGCGACCACCGCCTCCGGCATGCCGAACTGTCGCCGTGCTGGCTGGGACGTCGGGGGAGGAGTTTGAATGGTGCCTTCAGTCGTTGTCGTATCCATGCTTATAGTTTAGTTCTAAACTTTATGCATGTCAAGTGTGACCAGCGGGCCGGCCTGCTGGGGCTATGAGGACGCCTGTCCGTTCAGGGGTCGGCCGTGCGGGTGGGAGAACGCGTATTCATGGCCCACGACCGCGGCGAACGGCGCCTCCGCCTGCAGCAGGACTTCAAACTCTGCCGGTGAGAGGGCGCGGCTGAAGTAATATCCCTGACCCCTCATGCATCCCAGCTGCTGGAGAAGCGCCAGTTCCGCTGGTGTCTCGATGCCTTCCGCAGTCACACGCAGGCCCAGGTCGTCCGCAATCGCCAGCATGGCGCGAATGAGGGCGGTGGCGGTGGTATTCTCGTCGGAACCGGCAATGAACTCCTGCGAGATCTTGAATCCCGACACGGGGAGGCGCTGCAGCGCGCGCAAGCCGGCGTACCCAGTGCCAAGATCGTCGAGCACGATCGACATGCCCGCCGCACGCAGGCTCGTCAATACCGTGAGCACGGTCGATTCGTCGTCCGCGGCAACGCTCTCCGTCACTTCCAGCACCAGGTGATCCGGGGACAGGCCCTGAGCACGCAGGACCTTGTTCACCCGGTGCTCGAATCCGGGCGCGCGGATCTGGGAAACGGAGACGTTGACGCCGACGCGCACTGGCGACCTGCGCCCAGGAGCTCGATTCCAGCGAGCGAACTGCCGGCAGGCTTCCTCCAGAACCCAGTTGCCGAGCGGGACGATGAACCCGGATCGCTCCGCGATGGGAATGAAATCGGTCGGCGCCAGCAGGCCGTACTGGGGATGTCGCCAGCGAATGAGCGCTTCAGCCCCGAGAATGTCTCCGGTGCGCAGATCGATCATTGGCTGATAGTCGAGCGTGAACTGACCATCGGCCAGACCGGCGCCAAGATCGTTCTCGAGTTCCATTGCAAGCATCAGCCGATGACCGACGGCCGGGTCGAATATGGCGTACTGGCTCCTGCCACGCAGCTTTGCATCGTAGAGCGCGATATCGGCCTCCCGGATCAGCTGGGTGAATGGCTCACCGGATCGCCCGATGCCGATACCGATGCTGGGACTGATAAAGAGGCGGCGCCCGTTGATGACGAAAGGCTCGGCAAATGCATGGAGAATCCGCTCGGCCAGCGCGACTGCCGTGGCGCGGACCGTCGACGATGCCGGGAGGAGAACGGTGAACTCGTCGCCTCCCCACCTGGCGAGTGACGCTCCCTGCTGCAAGCATTCCCTGAGCCGCTGGCCGGTATCGATCAGCAGTCGATCCCCGATCCCATGACCGTACCCGTCATTCACCAGCTTGAAGCGATCGAGATCGAGAAACAGAATCGCCGGACACTGCGACCGGTCGGCGTGGTCAAAGGCCAGCGTGAGCCGCTGGAGAAAATGCGTGCGGTTCGGAAGACCGGTGAGCGGGTCGGTCAACGCCAGGTGCTGGAGTTGCCGCTCCGCCGCCTTGCGGTCGGAGATGTCGCGCGCGTTCGCCACGATAGCGTTGACACTCGGATTCCCTGCCAGGTTGGTGAGGATCACCTCCAGCCACCGCCAGTTGCCGGCGTGATCCCGCACGCGAATCTCCACGCCCGGATGAGAGACCCCAGGCGTCTCCAGTGCTTCCGCGAAAAGCCGTTCCGCCGGGGCGACATCGTCAGGATGCAGGTAGCGAACCACATCGACGCCCAGCACGTTGGCCGGATGATGCCCCAAAACCTCCGTCAGGGCGGGGCTTGCGTACCGGACGGTGCGATCCGGGGCGATCAGCAGGGTGATATCGGATGAATGCTGGACCAGCGCCCGAAACCGCTCCTCACTCTGCCGCAGCGATTCCTTGGCGCGATGATGCTTGATCGCAACGCTCGCCAGGTGCCCTGTCTGTTCAACGAGCTCGCGCTCGCAGAGTGTCGGGGCATGCCGATGATCGTAGTAGACCGCGAACGTGCCGAGAACCGGGCCGTTGCGCTCACCGTCGATCGGTGTGGACCAGCATGCGCGCAACTCGTGTTTCAGCGCGACGTCCCGCCAACCGGCCCAGAGTGGATCGGTTTCGATGTCGGCCACCACCACGGTCTGCTTGCAGAACGCAGCGGTTCCGCACGAGCCGACCCGGGGCCCGATCTCAAGACCTTCGATCGCCTTGATGTAGCCCGCGGGCAGTCCCCGCGAGACGCAATGATAGAGGCGTTGCCCCTCGTCATCCGCGAGCAGGATGGAGCACCGCGATCCCGCCAGCAAGACTTCGACAAGCAAGCAGATCGAGTCGAGCGTCGTATCGAGCGACGCACCTGCCGCCACCATTTCCAGGATGTGGTTCTGGCCGGCGAGGGCGATGCGGGTCATCCGGCTCTCGGTCACGTCGATGCCGACGAACTCGACGCAGTCTCCCCATTGGGGCCGGGGCAACGACCGCAGACGACCGTCGATCCAGCGCCAATCCATGCGCGCGGAGCGAACGCGGAACTCATGGGTCCGCACGCCATTCGGCCGCTGATCCACTTCGGAGACCCTCTCCCGTAGTGAGGCGACATCGTCCGGGTGCACCAGGTTGAAGAGATTGCTGCCGATCAATTCGCCAGGCGTCAGTCCAGTTGCGTCCGCGAAGGCATCGCTGACATCGAGCATGCGCCCGGTCGACTCGGCGATGACCGATTCATTGCGCACGCCAAACGGCGATGAACCGGAGAGATGCGGTTCGAGGAGGTGGCGATCTTCTGTCACCGTCCTGCGCGACTGTCTCGAATGCTCCATGACGTCGTTGGCTCCGCCCCCGCGATAATCGGCAAACCCTAGGGTACCGTTACACCAGACTCATGCCCGGTAGGTCCGGGCTCGCGGTGTTCTTATGCCGTATATGCACAGAGCAAGTATAGAGCGAGGTTGCGTCCTCGGCCCGACAGTCCGCGATGTCGCGGCTACACCTTCAAGCGTTCACGGGAGAGAGGGATCACTCTTCGAGGGTCAGTTCGAGAACGTTGGCGGTCTCACCACGGCGGACGAGCGTTCCTCCATCCGGCCACGCGCGCAGATCCGCATCCGCCAGTCCCGTGTGATTCGTGGTCGTCACAGTCAGGCGCAAAATGCCCTCGGCGAACTCCCGCGTCTCCACAGCGCTGATATAGGCGAGGGTGATGAGATAGCGCTGGAGCGACAGGGCAACGGCGGCCCGGGGCACGCCCTGCACCAGGATATCGAGCGTGCGTGGCGCGCCGTCGCCAGCCGGCTCATCCCTCATCGCATCCGGGGCGTCCGCTCCGGTCTCCGGTGCGGGAATCGGAGCTTCAGATTCCGGTCGCGACTGCTCACCAGACGCCGCGGTTGCTGGCACGGTAGTATCCATAACTGAGGATGGCTCTGCTTCCGCAAGCGTTTCAGGAGCTGCGAAGTCGGGCTGCAGGTCGGTTTCGGAAGCAGTCTCCGGTGCGCCGCCGGTTATGGACGACAGCGCATCGGCGAGCCGGGACCGGAGCGCGGTCAACTCGGCCTGGGCGCGATCCGCCTCCGCGATCAAGCCGCTGAAGAGGGCACGATACCGCTCCTGCTCGGCGGCCCGGACCGCGTCGCGCTCGGCCTCGCGTTGGGCAGTCACCCGTTCGCGCTCCTGCGCTTCCTCACGGAGCGCGATCGTTTCGAGCATCAGCTCGCCGGACCGCCGGATGTTCTCACCGATAATCCGATCGAACGACTCGTAGAACGTCAGCCGCTCCCGCGCACGGGCGAGATGCTGGCGAAGCACATCCGGATCATTCGAGTCGATCGCCAGCTCATGCGAGCCGGCACCACCCTGCGGCTTCGGCAGCTCGGGAATCGATACCGACGCCGATTGCGCCGGCGATCCCGTCCCCATCGACTGTTGTGCGCCGCTCTGACCGTTCGCCACTTCGCCCATTGTTCCTGTTTCCTCATACCCATATGCGCGCATTCGCCTGCACCCGGACGGTTGCTCCCCTGAGTGTAACAAAGCGACCCCTGACAGCCCTTCTGCCCCGTCGCTTTGAGGGCATGGTCCCTGCGGCATCGGAATCCGCAGCGCCAGACCCGCGAGGTCCAGATATTGGCCTGACATGTAAAAGGAAACACATCGACATTGCCCGTATACTACAGGGATGGGTGCTACGCTGAAGACGCTGCGCGACCTTCATAGCCGGAACGTCCCGACGCGCGGCGCATGCCGCGCACCCGCGTAATCGACCGGAGCACGGGTCTCCGGCTTGCGGCTTCGACCGGACGATGATTCGATGCGGCGCGAAACGGCCGCGCAGGAGCATCGTTCGACACTGGAGCCGGCCTCCATCTCATCTCATCCAGAATCGCACAGTGCGCCGTCTGGTGGATGACGAGTCAATCCTGGAAAGTTGAGACGAATCAGCAATGGCTTCTCGCGATTCCGCGAACAAGCAACAATCGACCAATCCCGATCCTGAGGAGAAGGATGAGGTCCCGTTTGACGTCGAACCGGTGAATGCCTCCGGTGAAGCCGCAGACGGCGATCCGTCCGAAGCGGCCGGCCCCGCCCGGCCAAAACGGGGCCGCAAGAAGGCGGTTCCCGCCGAAGCCGAAAGTGCCACCGACGAGCATGCAACCGAGGCCGAATCCGCACCGCGCCGGCGCCGTTCCCCGCGTCGCAAGGCGGCGGACAAGCGAATGGCGCTCCCGGTGGTCGTCACCGACGAGACGTTGCTGCTGCCGCACATGTCGATCCCCTATCCCATCGAAGACGATGAGACGGCGCTGGCCATCGACCGGGCTATGCGGATGAACCCGCGATACGTCCTGTTGCTGACGGAGCGCCGGGTCGAAACCGAGCCCATGGCGAGCGGCCAAGTGTCGCGTCCCTCACCGGATTTGATCGACCTGATGACCGACCTGATCGAGAGCGAGCTTGGCGGGGAGGATACGCCCTCCTTGCCGCAGGACGGCGAGGAGCGCGAGCCTGTGCTCCCGAACGCCGACCTCCTCGGGCAGATCACCGAAGAGCACTACGAGTTGTGCGAAGTCGGCGTGATCGCCGAAGTCGGGCAGTACATCTCGCGACCCGGGGGGCAGGATCACGTGATCCTGCAAGGCGTCGCGCGCGGCGTGGTCGAGGAGATCATCCAGGATCATCCGTATGTCGCGGCGCGCGTGCGCCGGATCGATGAATCCGTCGCCGATGCGTCCAAGACGGAAGCCGCGATGTCGGCCGTTCTCGAGCAAATCGAGAGCTATATGTCGATGCTGCCCAACGTGCCGGAAGAAGTCCTAACGATGGTGCGCAGCGTGGACGAGCCCGGCTGGCTCGCCGACCTCATCGCGTTCTCGCCTGAGTTCACCTCCGAGCAGCGACAGGCTCTTCTCGAGGCGCTCGATCCGATCGACCGCCTCCGCCAGCTCAGCGTGCTGATCCAGAAGCGGCTGAACGTCCTTCACCTGCGGCAGGAGATCCAGTCCGAGGCGCAGGCCGGCATGGACAAGCAACAGCGGGAGTACTTCCTGCGCGAGCAGCTCCGCGCCATCCAGAAGGAACTGGGCGAAGGCTCCTCTGAAGAGGTCGTCGCCAACGAGATCCGCGAGAAGATCGAAGCGGCCGGGATGCCAGAGGACGTCAAGGCCAAGGCGCTGGTCCAGCTCGAGCGGCTGGAGCAGCAGCATCCGTTTTCCCCGGAGATCGGCGTCATTCGCACGTATCTCGAATGGCTGACCGACCTGCCGTGGGCGATCGAGACGGAGGACCGTCTCGATCTGGACGAGGCGGCGGCCATTCTTGACGAGGATCACTACGGTCTCGAAAAGGTCAAGGACCGCATTCTCGAGTTCATCGCGGTCCGCAAGATTGCGGGCGACAAGCTCCGCGCGCCCATCCTCTGCTTCGTGGGGCCGCCGGGTGTGGGCAAGACGAGTCTCGGCAAGTCCATCGCGCGGGCGATCGGGCGAAACTACGTGCGGATGTCGCTGGGCGGCGTGCGCGACGAGGCCGAGATCCGTGGCCATCGTCGCACCTACGTCGGCGCGATGCCGGGTCGCGTGATCAAGGCCCTGCGCGATGCGAAGAGCCGGAACCCGGTGATGGTGCTGGACGAGGTCGACAAGCTCGGCTCCGACACGTTCCGCGGCGATCCATCGTCGGCGCTGCTGGAAGTGCTCGATCCCGAGCAGAACACGACCTTCTCCGACCACTATCTCGAGGTGCCGTTCGACCTCTCGAAGTCGATCTTTATCACCACCGCCAACCTGCTCGATCCGATCCCGGCGCCGCTGCGCGACCGGATGGAGATCATCGAGGTCTCGGGATACACGGAGCTCGAGAAGCTGGCGATCGCCCGCAACTACCTCCTGCCGAAGGCTCTGGAATCGCACGGGCTCAACGCCGAGCAACTGAGCGTGTCGGAGGACGCGATCAAGACCGTGATTCGCCGGTACACGAGCGAATCCGGCGTTCGCAACCTGGAGCGGGAGATCGGGTCGCTGGCGCGCAAGGTCGCCCGCAAATTCGCGGGATCGACCCCACCCGATTCCGTCGCTATCGACGGCGCTGATGTCGAAACGTATCTCGGCGTTCCTCGCTACGACTTCGGCCTGGCCGAGGAGCAGGATGAGATCGGTGTCGCGACCGGCGCCGCGGTCACAAGCGTCGGCGGCGATCTCCTCTCGATCGAAGTCACGGTGATGGAGGGCAAGGGCGACCTGCTCCTGACCGGCAAGCTCGGCGATGTGATGCAGGAATCGGCGCGCGCCGCGCTCTCGTATGCGCGCTCGCGTGCGAAGCAGCTCGGGATCGAGGACGGTTTCTTCGAGAAGCACAACATCCATGTGCACGTTCCCGCGGGTGCGATTCCGAAGGACGGCCCATCCGCCGGTATCACCATGGCGACGGCCCTCATCTCCGCCATGACCGGAGTCAAGGTCCGCAAGGATGTCGCGATGACCGGCGAGATCACGCTGCGAGGCAAGGTGTTGCCGATCGGCGGGCTCCGGGAGAAGACGCTTGCCGCCCACCGTGGAGGCATCAAGACCTTCATCCTGCCCAAGGGCAATGCGAAGGATCTCTCGGAGCTCCCGATGATCGTTCGCAACGATCTCGAGCTGATCGAGGTCGGCCACCTCGATGAAGTCCTCGCGATTGCCTTCGTCGATGGTAGCCATGCCGCCGCCGTGCCGCCGTCCGGCGCCGTCGGCGAGGGCGTGGATTCAGACCCGAAACCGGCGGCCAAGGGCAAGACCCCGTCGTCGAGTCGACGTCGCAAGCCACTGGAGACTCCGGGACCTGAGCCGCTGCCGGCGTCGATTTCGACAATTCCGGCGCCGTAGGTCTTCGCGCTCTACCGTGCTGACGGGCCGCTTGCGCGGATATCGAGCCTCACATACGGCAAGAGCAACGGGAAAGTCCGGC
>JBARWF010000104.1:0-33400 GCA_049646645.1 Thermomicrobiales bacterium | reverse complement strand
GGCATCTTGCCCGCGCCGGACCGCTGCCGGATTCACGATCGTGGAGGGATACGCATCTGGTGTGCCGTGGGTGCCGACGTGACACGGGGGCGGCCGGCTCTGGACGGCATAGGGCTTACGTTCTCGTGCCGGGGCAATCTCAAGCGCTGAGGAGCGGTATCCATACGGACGCCCATGTTTCCCCGTCAGTTCGAGCGAAAGCCTGCCCTCGCCGTGCGACGAAGCGGAGCCGAATGGGTCGAGAAATCTCTTGCCCAGTGCTCCAGCATCAGCGGTGCGGCCGAGTCGGGAGGGGCAAGCAGGGGACCTCAAGAGGCCCCGAGGTGAGATTTCTCGACAAGCGGTTGCTGGAAATGGCGGGGAGCAGGGCACGAGTGTCGCGTTCTCGACATCCAGTCAGGCATTTGCCTCCGGTGCCGTGTTCAGGAGTTCAGGTGCTCAGACCTGCGATAAACGACGGTCCCCGTTCATGGCCACGGGTGTCGCGGCTGGTGAGGGCACGGATTGACCGGGAGGTGTGGCCGCGCCTCCGGTCATGAAGAGATCGCTCAGGTCCGTCGCGTCGGCCGCGCCTCTCAGGAGCGGCGTCACGCCGAAGATCTCCTGCAGGGTGCGAAGCAGCGAGGTGTGCGAGTAGGCAATCGTGTTGGAATAGCCAGCCTTCGCCAGCGGCGAGAGGACGATCATGCCGATGGGTTCGTTACCCTTCACGCCTTCATCCCACGTCAGGAAGATGGCGCCGTTATCCTTGTAGGCTGCCGAGGCCATGATCTTCGGAATCTCGCGTGAGAGCCAGGTATCGGCTTGCTTGTCGCAGCCCTTGTCGTGCATGTCGTTGCAGAGATTGGGCGTCACGAAGTTGTAGTCGGCCACGGTATTGTGGTCGAGGTCGCTAGCCAGCTCCGAGTAGGGGCGGACATGCTTGATGCAGTTCGCCGAGTTCGGATCGTTGTTGTCGGTCACGTCCTGGAAGAAGAGCATCGGGTTGTGCTTGGGCGCGTAGTCGCCCTCGTCCTCCAGCGGGCAGTTCGTGCCGGAGATATCCTCCTGATAGGATTTCCAGCTCAAGCCTGCGTTCTCCAGGTAGGTCACGAGGTGATCTTTCGTATCCGACGAGTTCTTGGCGCTCGGCTTGTGATCGGAGTCGAAACCGAGTTCCGATCCCGCTTCCATCACGATGTAGTTTGGCTCGCTGGGATGCAGCTTCTCTCCTTCCGGCACGTTGCGATAGTTCTCGGCGTGGGCGCCGATCGCAAGCAGGGAGTTGATGTACGGGAAGGTCGCGCTTCCCTTGATCGTGGCCCAATCCCGATTCTCCTCCACGATCACGAAGACGTGCTTGATCGGGGCCGGAAAGGTGGCGCTTGGCGCCTGGGAGGACGCGGCTGTGGCGGTCGACGTTGCGCCTTGAGCCGCCAGCAGGCTGGCGAGCGCCATCAGCGCGGACAGGCAGACGAGGAGCGCGCGGTGATTCCGGGCACGATCGGGGGAGGATGTGACGAGGCGATGGCGCGACATGGGTGAGCCTTTCACGGGCGAGCGTGAGGCACCGGCGGCACGGCGCTGGCCAATACTGACCGCAAGCATGCCTGGGTGTCCACGTTCTGCGGGAAATGGTGCGGAAGAAAACGCTCCCTGCGCCCCGACCGAGAAGACCCGGGGACCCGTAACGCCAGATGGTGTGCAGCGGTCAGGTGAACATCGCCGGTTTCATTATAGGGACGAGGGCGGGCCGAGGGGAACCATGTCGCCACCGGATTCCGCGGTTGTCAACGCCGTTCGTTGGGCCAGGGGGCGGACGGATTGCGTATCATCCGAGCAGCGGGCTCGGGACTCATGTCCGTGGCGATGCCGCGCCGCCACCCGGATTCGCATGCACGTTGGAGAAATCGACGATGATCTATTGTCCCGATTGCGGATCGAAAAACGACGACGACGCGCGCTTTTGCGACAACTGCGGTCGCCGCCTCGACGATGTCCAGGAGGTGAACCAGATTGGCCAACCCGTGTTGCGCGGCGACCAGAAGGATGCCCAGGGACGGTTGCTCGCCGACGACGGCAAGCCGCTCGGCGACGATCTGGATGGCCACCCCCGGGGCGAGCGCGTGATCTGGCAGGGGCGGCCCAGCCGGCTGTGGTCTCCGCGCCTGGCGGTCACCAATCGCTACAAGCTCACCAACCAGCGGTTGATCATTGAGTACGGCTTCGTTGGTCGCCGTACGGAGGAGATGGACCTCTTCCGGGTGAACGATGTTGCGGTGAAGCAGAACATGTTCGAGCGCATCGCGGGTATCGGAGATGTCTTTATCGAGGGCACCGATATCAGTGCCCCGCACAAGACCTTGCAGAACGTTAGCGATCCGGATCGCGTGAAAGATCTGATCCGGGAGGAAGCCCGCCAGGAGCGCCAGCGGCGGCGAGTGCTGCTGCGCGAGGACGTCTAGCCGCGACCGGTTCGAGCTCCGGCTGGCCAGAACGTACGGCTGGCCGGAGCTGGATGCGGGTGCTGTGGAAGGTGCTGCCGCCGCCCATGTCGGCGAGCAGGTCCGACGTAAGCCAGTTGACACCGCGTTCATCCGGCTTGAGGTTGCCCCATTGCCCCTTGGGGGCGACGACGACGCCCGGCCTGACATCATCCGTGATGATGGCGGTCAGGTCGCAGGCGCCGCGCTCGTTGCTGGCTTCGACGGGATCGCCGTCCTGGATACCGCGACGCTCGGCATCGCGTGGGTGGATGTGGATCGAGGGGGGGCCCTCCTTCCTCATCAGGCGGGGCACATTGGCCATGCTCGACGAGACGAAATGATGCGCCGCGCCGGAGACCATGGTCAGCCAGTCGCCATCATCCGGGGCCGGGAACATCCCGGGATCGTAGGCGGGAAGCGGATCGGCGCCCCAGGCGCGGAGCTCGTCGGCGCGCAGATGGATCTTGCCGTCCGGCGTCGGGAAGATGCCATCGATGAATGGCCGCAGTGGCCCGCCCTCGGTGTGATAGGGAACCGTGCCCTCGCGCTGGAGGCGTTCGAGCGTGATCCCGGTCAGCAGCGGGTTCGTGCGCGCGGTCGCATCCACGACTTCGGCAATGATCTCCTCGGGCGTCTGCCGCAGCCACGGTTCCGTGAAGCCGAGGCGATCCGCGAGCAGGCGCATCACATCCCAGCTGCTCTTCGCCTCGCCGATCGGCGCGATCGCCTGCGCGTTGTACTGCAAGTGATGGTGTCCGTAGGCCTTGTGCAGGTCAACGTGTTCGAGCTGCGAGGTCGCCGGCAGGACGATATCCGCGTAGCGCGCCGTGTGGGTCATGAAGAGCTCGTGGACGACCGTGAAGAGATCGTCGCGCTGCATGCCGCGCACGATCGCCGACGCATTCGGTGTCGATGTGACCGGGTTGGCGGCGAAGACGTAGAGCGACTTGATGGGAGGTCCGTCGACCTCGCCGGTGAGGGCAGCCCCGAGCCGGTTCATGTTGACGATGCGCGGAACCGGTGGGCACTCCGTGGCATGCCCGAGTGCGTCCGCGTCCCACTGAATCCAGCCGCTCTGGGCGTAGAAGAGGCCGCCGCCCGGGATGCCGTACTGCCCGGTCAGCGCCGGCAGGGCCAACACGGCTCGCACGGATTGCCCGCCCTGCAGGTTGCGCTGCAATCCATCCGAGAATTTCAGGATCGCCGGAGTCGTCGTGGCCCAGAGCCGCGCCAGGCGAACGATATCCTCGACGGCGATGCCGGTCAATGCCGCAACGCGATCGGGCGGATACTCCTCCGCGCGATCGCGCAGGTCCTGCCAGCCGAGTGCATGCGCGTCGAGCCACGCCTCATCGTGCAGCCCCTCCGCAAAGATGACGTGGATCGCGCCGAGTGCGAGCGCCGCGTCGCTGCCGGGATGCGGCTGCAGGTGCCAGTCGGCGGAGCGGGCGGTGCGCGTCCGATAAGGATCGATCACGACTACCTGCGCGCCGTCGCGCTGCGCCTCGCGGATGATCGGCATCATGTGGGGGGCGGTCGAGACCGGATTGTGCCCCCAGATCAGGATCAGCTTGCTCTTGAGCAGGTCGTGCGGAGGCGGCGAGACCTTGCCCCCGACGGTGACCTCCATCGCGGCGGTCCCAGCGGCATCGCAGATGGTGCGGTCGAGCCCGCTCGCGCCGAGCCGGTTCCAGAGGCGGGCGCTAGTGGCGAAATTCTGGACCAGGCCGAGGGTGCCGCTGTAGGAGTAGGGAAGGATCGCCGCCGCGCCGTGCTCCGCGATGATGCCCTGCCAGCGCTCGACGATCTCCCCGATCGCCTCATCCCAGGAGATCCGCTCCCACTGACCGCTGCCCTTCGGCCCGGACCGGCGCAGCGGGTGCGTGAGCCGGTCCGGGTGGTAGACGCGCTCCAGGTAGGGGCTGACCTTGGCGCAGAGCCACCCCTGGGTGACGGGGTGCTCCTTGCTCGCCTCGATGCGCACGGCGCGCCCGTCCCGCACCTCCGTGACGAAGGCACAGGTATCGGGGCAATCGTGCGGGCAGGCGCCGATCACGCGCAGGGGAATCAATGGACTGGAAGAATGCTGTGGGCTGGTCATGCTCGCGCTACCCTGATGTGTGCTCTTTTCAAGCCGCTTCGCGTCCAGGCTGTCATTCGTACGTACGGGCGGACCCGTGTGTCCGCCCTCTGGCGTGCGTGGGATGGGCATTTGCGTTCGGACCCGTTGCATGCCGGCTCCAGGGTCGACACGCAGGTCGACCCGTACAAATGACCACTGTGCCCGCCCTCAGGCTCGCATGCAGATCGCTCGTGCCTGCGGACCTGTGGCCTCGGAACCTGGGGTCGACCCGCGGGTCGACCCGTACGAAAGGGCCGTCTCCATGCGTGAGGACGGCCCGCCCCTGGTCATGCGAACTCGGTCAGCAACGCGGATTCCAGGCGGTCGAGGTCGTCCTGGGTCGTGTACCCCTGCACCGAGACGCGGACGAAGGTGCGGTCTTCGCCGAGGCCGGTCAGCGGCACTTCGATCCCGTACGTGTTGAGCAGTTTTGACTGAAACTCGGCCCGGTCGACCGGCGGAATCGAGATCAGCGCCATCTGGCTGTACCACGTCTCGCTGTCATCATACAGCGGCTCCGTCCCAAGGCGCTCGTGGAGGCGGGCGCGGGTGGCGGCCAGCATGTCGTGGCAGCGCGCACGCACGGCGCTCCAATTGTGCTGCTGCTGGAAATCGATCGCGGCGGGCACCGAGAGGAACGCCGAGACATCGCGCGTGCCCTGCTGCTGGTTGCGAGTGACGAAGGTGTTGCCGCCACGCACCCAGCCCCAGCTGATCGTCAGCGATTCGATCCAGTCGTGATGCTCCGGTCGCACGTAGAGGAAGGCCGAGCCCTTGGGCGATTGCAGCCACTTGTGGCAGTTGCCGGAGTAGATATCGGCGCCCAGCGCCTCCAGATCGAGGTCGATCTGCCCGGGCGCATGGGCGCCGTCGATGATCGTGAGGATGCCCTCGGCCCGGGCGCGGGCGCAGATCTCGGCGATGGGCAGGATGACCGACGTCCCCGACGTGATGTGGCTGAGGAAGATCGCCTTCGTCCGCTCGTTGACGCCCTCCCACAGGGCCTCGACCACGGCTTCCTTGGTCGTGAAGGGCACCGGAATCTCGCGGGGGACGTAGGACGCGCCGGATTTCTTGCAGAGGTAGTCCCAGGTCATGTCGAGGGCGCCGTACTCGAGATTCGTGGTCAGGATCTCGTCACCGGGCTTGAGGTCAATGGACCGGGCGATGACGTTGAGGCCCGACGTGGCGTTGACGACGAACGTCAGCGACTCTGGATCGACGTTCAGGAAGGTCGCGAGGCGCGCCCGGGCGGCATCGAGCAATCCCTCTTGCCGGCGGCCGACGAAGAGCACGGGCTGACGTTCGAGCTGTAGCTGCCACGCCTGGTATTCCTCGAACACCGGTCGCGGGCAGGCACCGAACGAGCCGTGGTTCAGGAAGGTGACCTCGGGATCGAGCAGGTAATACTCCCGGAGCTCTTCCGGTGTTTCGAGCCGCCCGATGGACGTGCGTTCCGATGTGGCTGATGTGACCATGAATTGTCCTCTCGCAAATGGTGCAGTTGGCAGAGCGCGTATCGTACGAGACGTCCTTCTCAACGAACCAGCGTGTCATCCCCATCAGGTGGCCATACGAGCCCACGAGCGGAGACCGGTCGTGATTGGCAACGCCAACCAGCGTGCTCAGCGCCACCAGACATATAACGAGCATTGTGCAGACGATTGGTCATCTGCACAATGCTCGCATTGATATTCGGATTTCCAGGGGACCGATACGCTATGAGCGGCCCTTGGGCGCATCCTCGCCGATCCAGAGTTCTTCCGGAACCGTGCTCATCGTGGTGTAGCTTGGCCAGTGGATGGCCGTGATGCCGTTCTTGTCCGGCTCCAGCGCCGGTCCCGCGACATACGATTTCACGAGCTGGATCGGGGTCTCGAAGTAGGTGAAGACCGCGGGGACATCCTCGACCAGGATCTTCTCGGCTTCCTGGAACATCGCGGTGCGCTCCGCCTCATCGCCCAGGAAGGAGGTCGCCTCGTCCACCTTGGCATCGTAGTCGGGATTGGACCAGGAGTGTCGTCCTCCCGAGTGCCAGACGCCGAGCATGTTCGAGGGGTCGAAGTAATCCATGCCATAGGAGACCCAGCCAAACGAGATCTTGGTGGGTTTCGCCGTCAGATCCGCGTAGAAGGCCTGCCGGTCCATCATCTGCACGTCGACATCGATATTGAGATGCTGCTTGAGCATCGCGGCGTAGGACTGGGTGGTGGCCGTCTCGATGGGCGTCGCTCCTCCGCGGACCTGCATGGTGATCTTCGGAAAGCCGTCGCCATTGGGATAGCCGGCGTCGGACAGGAGCTGCTTGGCCGCATCGGGATCGAACGACTGGATGGATTCAAGCGCCTTGGTGTTGGAGGCGGGGAAGCCGGGCGCGAGGAACGATGGCGCCGGGTTCGCCTGTGGCCCCCAGATCTGCGCCTTCATCGACTCGCGATCGATCACGTGGCTGAACGCCTTTCGCACCTTGAGGTCGTCCCAGGGAGCCTGCGTGACATCGAAGAAGAAGTAGAAGCAGGGGAAAGCGCCGACGCCCTGGTAGATCTCCTTTGCCATATCGGGATCGGCCTCGGCGATCTTGACATCGGCCGGGGCCGGGCCACCGAAGCTGTCGATCTCGCCCGCTTCATACATGGAGAAGCTGGATGTCGGAGCGGCAAACTTGGTGATGATCTTCTGGACCGGCACATTCATCTTGCCGGTGTACTTCTCGTTGCGTTTCAGGACGACCTGCTGGTCGGGGATCCACTCCTCGATGATGAACGGGCCGCTGGAAACGGCGGTCTCTGGCTTGTTGTTGTAGTACGCGCCGTGGGTCTCCAGTGCGGCCTTGGAGAGCGGCATGGAATAGAGCAGCTTGGCGGGCAGGTAGGGTGCGGCCTCGACCGTCTCGAACACCACTTCGTACTCATTGGCGCCCTGCTTGACGCCGATCTCCTCGACCGGGACTTTCCCCGCGAATGCCTCTTCGAAGTTGACGATGTTGCCGCTCCAGAACCAGGCGAAATCCCAGGCATGCTCGGGATCTGCCGCGTACTGGAAGGTCTTGACGTAATCGGCGGCGGTGACGGGGTTACCGTCGCTCCACGTCAGGTAGTCCACGAGCTTGAAGGTCCAGGTCTTGCCATCCGGCGTGCTGGACCACGTGGACGCCGCCCCGGGAATGATCTCGAAATCGCGGTTCATGCGAACGAGCGGCTCGCTGAAGAGGTCCGAAGCACCGCCAGTTTCGTTGTAGACGGTCTCGTAGAAGTCGAGTGCCTTCGAGATTGTGGGATCGGCGATACCGCGCCAGACCTGCTGGTCGGCGGGGGCGGCTCCTTCCGGCATCTCCTGGCCGCTGATTGCCGCCGCTGCCTGCTGCATGGGAGCGGCAAGTGCTCCCGTTGCCCCGAGAGCGCCAATGCCGGCCAGCGCTCCGGCCGCTCCGGCGCCCTTCATGAGGGCCCGTCGGCTGATCCCGATTGGCAGGACATCAGACAGATTGGCATGCAGTGGTGATTGGGGCGGCGTCATTGGTCGCTCGTTATTCCTGGTGGTCTTGCGGCTCATGCTTTCGTTCCTTGCTCCCTTTGGGTTCCAGTTGGTGCGCTGCACCCGACATGGCGCCTGCCTGCAGTGACGTCCAGACAGGGTCTCGCGAGGATGCCGGCGTGCCATCACAAACTCACACGAATGGCAGCGTGATTCACGCTGCCATTCGTACTCAATCTCAGTGACAAGCGGCTTTTGCGCAAGCCCCTATCCGCGTCAAGCGGTTGCAGTAGGTGACTCCCTGCCGGAGTCACCTACTGCGGACGGGACTATGAGCGACCCTTGGGCGCGCTGTCGGCGATCCAGATCTCCTCGGGAACCGTGCTCATGGTCGCATAGCCCGGCCAGTGGATGGCCGCGATCCCGTTCTTGTCCGGCTCCAGCGCCGGCCCCGCCACATACGATTTCACGAGCTGGTTCGGCGTGATGAAGAAGGTGAACGCCGCCGGAACGTCGCTGACGAGGATCTTCTCCGCCTCCTGGAACATGGCGGTGCGTTCCGCCTCATCGCCGAGGAATGTCGTGGCTTCGTTCACCTTGGCGTCGTAATCCTTGTTCGACCACGCGTGGCGGCCGCCCGAGAGCCAGACGCCGAGCATGTTGGACGCGTCGAAGTAGTCCATGCCATAGGAGACGAACCCGAGCGGAATCTTCTTCATGTCCGCATAGAAGGCCTGCCGGTCGAGATTCTGGACCTGCGCGTCGATGTTGAGATGCTGCTTGATCATTGCGGCGTAGGCCTGGATCGTCGCGACCTCAAGCGGCGCGGCACCACCCCGTTGCGTGATCGTCACCGCCGGGAAGCCCTTGCCGTCCGGGAAGCCCGCCTCCGCGAGCAGTTGCTTGGCGAGATCCGGGTCGAATTTCTGGATATCCTTCAGCGCATCGACATTGGAGGCGGGGAAGCCCTGCGCCAGGAAGCTGGGAGCAGGGTTGGCCTGCGTATCCCAGATCTGCTGCTTCATCGCATCACGGTCGACGATGTGGCTGAATGCCTGCCGGACCTTGATGTCATCCCACGGCGCGATCGTGGTGTCGAAGAAGAAGTAGTAGCAGGCAAAGTCACTGACGCCCTGGTAGAGCTCCTTCTTCATGTCCGGATCGTCATTGACCAGCTTGAGCTCGGCCGGGGCCATACCCTCCATCTGGTCGATCTCACCGGCCTCGTACATCGTGAAGGCGGTGGACGACGCCGCGAGCTTGCCGATGACCTTCTGGATCGGCACATTCATGGTGCCGGTGTACTTCTCGTTCCGCTTCAGCGTCACCTGCTGGTCCGGGATCCACCCCTCGAGAATGAACGGGCCGCTGGAGACCGCTGTCTCCGGCTTGCTGTTGTAGAACGGCCCCGACTTCTCGAGCGCGGCCTTGGAGAGCGGCATCGAGTAGATCAGCTTGGCCGGCAGGTAGGGGGCGGCTTCGACCGTCGTAAAGATCAGCTCGTATTCGTCCGCACCCTGCTTGACGCCGATCTCCTCGACCGGCACCTTGCCCTCGAAGGCCTCCTGAAAGTTGACGATGTTGCCGCTCCAGAACCAGGCGAAATCCCAGGCATGATCCGGGTCGGCGGCGTACTGGAAGGTCTTGATGAAGTCGGCGGCCGTGACCGGGTTGCCGTCGCTCCAGGTCAGCGTCTTGACGAGCTTGAAGGTCCAGGTCTTGCCGTCCTCGCTGCCGCTCCACGACTCGGCGGTGGCCGGGATGATCTCGAAATTGCGGTTCATCCGCACGAGACCCTCACTGTTGAGATCAGCTCCGGCGGCGCGATTGTAGACGGTTTCGTAGAAATCGAGGGATTTCGCGAAGGCGGGGTCGGAGGTGATCCGCCAGACCTGCTCCTCGGCCGGGGCGGCCCCCTCCGGCAGTGGCATCGGCGTCTGCGCGCGCTCCATCATCGCGTTGATCAGGCTGCCCGGCGCCGCGAATGCGGAGGCGCCGAACATGCCGGCGGCGGCCAACCCGGCGCCGGCACCAGCCGCGCCCTTGAGGAACGAGCGCCGGCCGAACTGCCGCCGCATGAACGCCGCGTCTTGCGGGCGCATATCTGCGGTCAGCTTGTCGAGCCCCCGTTGGGTTTCCTTGTTATTCGATGTCATGGTGTTCATGCCCTTTCCGGGTGAATCACATGCGAAAACGGTCTGGCCCCTGGGTCCCTGCATTCTGCCGGAAGCGTCATGCTCCGGCCTACATCTGACGCGGGTCGAGGGCATCCCGCAGCCCGTCACCAACAAAGGAGAAACCGAGCATGATCAACCCGATTGCCACCGTCGGGAAGACGCCCAGGTGCCAGTAGACCCGGACGTAGGGCGCGCTGTCGGCGACCATCTTGCCGAGCGAGGGCGTGGGTTCATTGATGCCAATACCGAGGTAGCTGAGGCCGGCCTCGGCAAAGATGGCGGACGGAATGGCAAGCGTTATCGCGATGATGATCGGTGCAAGCGCATTTGGCAATAGGTGCCGGACGGCGATCGCGGTTTCGGTAGCGCCCAGGCTGCGAGCGGCGATGACGAATTCCTGCTCGCGCAGGGAGAAAAGCTGCGCGCGCATCAGGCGGCAGAGGGTCAGCCAGCTCGTCAGGCCGATCACGATGATGATGTTGCCGACGCCAGCGCCGAGGACGGTCATCAGGAAGATGGCGAAGAGCAAGCCCGGAAACGCGGTCATGATCTCGATGATGCGCATGATGACGAAATCGGTTGCGCCGCCACGGAGACCGGCCAGCAATCCGAGGGGGATGCCGACCAGCATCGAGACCGCGACCGCGGCAAAGCCGACGATCAGCGACGTGCGTGTGCCATACATAATGCGGCTCAGGAAATCGTGTCCGATGGTGTCGGTGCCCATCCAGTGGGCGCTGCTCGGAAACTGGTTGGCGTCCATCAGGTTGGCATAGGCGTAGCCGGTCGGCGCGAGCAATGGCGCCCCGAAGCCGAAGATCATGAGGGCGACGACGATCACGAGCCCGACCATCGCCAGTTTCTGTCGCCGGAAGCGACTCAACGCTTGCTGCATGGCGCCGCGCGATTTCTGCATGGCACGATCGTTCGCCTGGTCGCTCAGGAGCGTCGATGCGCTCAGTTTGGGAGGGGCCGTCGTTGTGGTGGTTGTCATCGTTTCCTGCTCACCCATTGTTGCTAGCGGGAGATCCGGATTCGGGGATCGAGAACGGTGTAGAGAATGTCCGTGATGATGTAGGTAATCCCCCAGAGCACGGCGATCAGCAACACCAGGGCGAGGATCATCGGATAGTCGCGCGTCTGGGAACTGGTGACGAAGAAGCGGCCAAGTCCCGGGATGCGGAAGGCGGCCTCGATGAAGATCGACCCGGTGAGGATGTTCGGGATCTCGGGAAGCAGGACGGTGACGCAAGGGATGAGCGCATTCCGCCAGACATGCCAGCCCATCACCTGACGCTCCGCGAGGCCCTTCGCGCGGGCGGTGCGCACGTGATCGGAGCGCATGACCTCGATCAGGCTGCTCCGCGTGTAGCGGGCGACGATTGCCATCGGGGCGAGCGAATAGGCGATGACGGGCATGATGTAGTGCTGCGGTTTGCCCCAGCCGCCCGGTGGCAGCCAGCCGAGATAGATGCTGAAGAAGAGGATCATCCACATCGCCACCACGAACGATGGCAAGACGATGCCCAGCGTGGCCGTGAAGGAGACGAGATAGTCGAAGATGCTGTTCTGGCGTTTGGCGGCAAGATACCCTAGCAGTGATCCGACGCTATAGGAGAGGAGGATCGTGAGCAGGCCGACCTTGATCGTGATCGGCCACGCCCGGGCGATCACGCCGACAACCGTCTCCGTCGGGCTCTGGAATGGCGTGCCAAAATCACCCTGCAGGGCGTTCCACATGTACTTGCCGTACTGGACGTAGACCGGTTTGTCGAGCCCGTACTTCCGCTCCTGGACGGCTCGGGTCTCCGCCGACATGTTGCCCTTCTCGTCGGTGCCGAAGGGACCGCCGGGAACGGCTTGCATGAGTCCGAATGCGATCACGGAGACGGCGAACAGGACGAAAATGAGCCCCGCCACTCGTCCGATCATGTATCGCGCCATTGCCCTCAACCTCGTTTCTGGTGCCCGGTAGTCTGAGCAAAGGACCCGATCACGGCCGCGTTGCACGACGAATTTCGTTCCGCTTGTTGTGTCCCGTCGCGGTAACGGGTGTCACGGAGTGTGGTGCATGGTCATTCTGGCGGAGAATCGTAGCATCCCGTCGCGAAAATGAACATGCCGCGTCTGGCAGGCATGCTCAGAGGTGGTGCATGCACCTTGACATGTCATCCTGAATAGACCGTCTAGGCCAGACGGTCTACTGAACGCAGTGAAGGATGACAGGGGAGGACATGACACCGCCCGGCATGTTGCTTCGCTCGGGATGACGCATTGAGCCCCACGTTGACCAGGGTCAACGTGGGGCTCAGGATGCTGTGCGATGAATAGGGAGGAGGAAGGATCAGCGATCTGGCGTGTCGTGGACGTTCATGCCGATGAGCGACCCGATCAGTATCCCGATCGCCGCTCCGGAGAGCGCTCCCGCGATACCGATGACCGGCCGGCTGGCGAGATCCGCCATGCCCGGGCCCACGATCCAGCCGCCGATATACCCGAGGATGATCCCGACCACGATGCCGGCCACGGCCCCTCGCTCTGAACCCTCGGCGGCCTCCGACTCGCCATCAGCGGTGCTGAGACCGGCGCGAAGATCGATCGCGTAGAGCGCGCCGAGCACGGCGCCGTACACGAGATGCAGGATCAGGCTGCCGATGACGGGCAGGGCGCCGGCGCTGATGCCGCTTCCCAGGAAGCCGATGCCGGCGATCGGGAAGAAGACCGCAACTGCGAGAATGAACGGCAGGATCGAGAAGACCACTCCGCGCCGCCAGCCGGGTCCGGAGAGACGCGGTTCGGCGAACCGGGCATAGATCATCGCCCAGATCAGACCCATGACCAGGTTGAGGATCATGCCGACGAAGAAACGATCGCCGACTTTACGGGTCAATTCGTTCTCGGAGAGGGCCGCGAACCAGCGCTGCACGGTGTTGCCGCTGGCGTCGCCGATCGCGTTGGCGGCGGCATAGGCGACAGCGAGACAGATCGTCATCGAAAACGTGGCGATGAACCCGGCGATGAGGCTGGCACGAAGCCAGTCCGTGCGGTCGAACTCATGCGTCACAACGGGGCGATGGAGCGAATGAAGTGGTCGTGAGATAGGCTGCATGACAACCCCCTTCTTGCTTCTGCGATCAGCAGAAGATGTGTCGATTGCACGAACATTCGCAGGGCGGGCGCCACTGCGTGCCTCGAACGTCGTGAAACTGACCATCAGGGGCTAACTGTGATGAAGTTCACATAAGCCCCAGCCCGGAGAGCCGATCCGGGCTGGGGCTGGTGCGGGGTATTACTCGGGAGTAAGGTGTTGCGCGGCGCTACTTCTGGCGGAATGCGGCCGGCAACGCGTCGGTCCCCGTGTAGTTCGCGATCGGCTCGTCGGTGGCGTACCGGTAGACCGCCGACCGGTAGATCGCGTCGAGCGCCGAGGATACGACGGCGATGGCTGCGATCGCGACAGCGGCGACGGCGATCACGATCACCACGAGGGCCATCACCCCGATTGCCGACGCCAGTATCGCCAGGCCGACGCCGATTGCAACGACGATGACCGTCGCGATGCCGGTCACAAACCCGATTCCGGTGCTGCCGATGATCTGCTCGCCCCATGTCCGCCGCAGCATGCTCGTGCTGCGCTTGAGCGCATCGACCGGTCCGACCTCCTCGACAACCAGAATCGGTACCACCAGGAACGTCGCGACTGACCATGCCGCGCCGCCGAGGGCTGCGACGGCCTTGCCCGCGCCTCCGGAGCGATTGGAGAGGAGATTCAGGATGACCCCGACGGTGGCCGCGATCGCCGCGTAGCCCAGGATCGTGCTCATCCGGGTGCGGGCGAAGGCCCAGCCGGAAATCGGGGTTGTCGAGCCGCTCATCCGGTTCATGACCTCGGCCACGAGCGCCGAGTTGCAATACGTGATGACCGTGTAGGACACGAAGTAGAGGATAAAGAGCGCGACGATCTGGACGACGCTGAAGTCGCCGTTATTCGATTCCGTGAAGCCACCGGCGACGGCCAGGGGAATCGCGATCAGGATTGCCAGCACGACCACGGCAATCCCCGAGATCAACGGATAGATCAGGAGCGAGCGATCCTCCATGAGCATCGCCCAACTGGCCTTGGCGAGCTGCCAACTTCGCTTGAACCGGTCCATACGATTCTCCTTGTTCACCAATCGCTCCCCGGCTGGGGAGCAGGGGACGGGCTGCGCCGGACGACAGTGATTGGCGTTACCAGACCAACGCGCACCAAACCGCATCTGTGAGATTCGGGAGGTGCGCATGAGCATTCTCGCAGAACAACCCTCGGAGCGATACATTGACTCTTTGGTCGAACGTCGGTCCCGCGCGCACTGGTGAAAATGATCTGCCTTCCCCGAGAGATTCGGCGATGCAACAGGAAACGGCGGGCCGGGTTTTGGGCTATAGTCTGCTTTTAGACGTAAACTGTGTCGGTGGAGTCCCCCGAAGTTGAACCGTGCCCATCTTGGAGAGTGTTGTGACTGAGACAACTAACTTCGTCACCAGCACGATCGAACATATCAGCCGCGTTCAGGCCCTGCTGCACGAGGTGCAGCGGGAACTCGAACGTCGCGGCAGGGAACACGACGCCAGCAAGCTCGAGGAACCCGAGCGATCCCTCTTCGAGCGCGCCTATGAGGATCTGAGTGTCGTCGAGTACGGGAGCGATGACTACCGGACGGCGCTGACGAACGCGCGGCAAGCGCTCGATCATCATTATGCGTACAATCGCCATCATCCTGAATACCATGTCGACGGGGTGAACGCGATGACGCTGTTCGACCTCGTGGAGATGCTGGCGGACTGGAAGGCGGCGAGCGAGCGGCGGGCCGATGCTGACATCTTCAAGGGGATCGAGATCAACGCCGAGCGCTTTCAGCTCTCCCCCCAGCTGGCCCGGATCTTCATGAACACCGCGACCGCCTGGTGGGGAGACCCCCCGGAAGTGGTGCCGGAAAACCCGGTCGTTGTCGACGAGCGCGAGCTCTTCGACGCTGCATGCGAGCGGCTGTGGGGTGCCTATCAGGGGACGCTCGAAGGGCGGACGCTCGAGGAGATCGCCGACGAGATCGGTCTCGAGACCACGCACATCGAACACGTCGTATCAGCCGTCTCGGCGCTCCTTGAATGCGAGCGCGGGGCCGTTGACCACGCGGCACACGAACGCGCCGGGGACTGACCGATGATCCCGGGTATCCGGGAACGGCGGACTCGGTGTTGAAGCGTTCGCGCATGGGTGCGGCGTCGGCGGGAGTCGGGCCACCATTATGGTGGCCCGGCAGGAGCACCGACTCAGAAGGCCGCCCATGGAAGATGTCCGACTCATCGTCAATCTGTTCATGGCCCTCGGCGTCGCAGTCGCCGGGGGCCTGATCGCGCGGCGGTTCGGACTCCCCGTCCTCGTCGGCTATGTGATCGCAGGGATGGTGATCGGGCCAAACAGCCCTGGTCTGGTTGCGGATTCCGGACAAGTGACCCTGCTCGCGAATCTCGGCGTCGCCTTCCTCATGTTCGCGCTCGGCGTCGAGTTTTCGATCCGGCATCTGCTCGAAGTACGGCGAATCGCGCTGATCGCGGCCTCGATCCAGTACCCGTTGACGTTTGCCCTGGGAGTCGCCACCGCGACGCTGCTCGGATGGAGCCTGAAGGCATCCCTCCTGGTCGGAGGTGTCTTCGTCATCTCCAGCTCGATCGTGATGATCAAGCTGCTCCTGAGCCGGGGCGAGACGACGACCTGGCATGCACGCATCGCATTCGGCCTGAGTGTGATTCAGGACCTGAGCCTCGTGCCATTGCTGGCGCTCGTGCCGGTTCTCGGGGGGAACTCCGAGAACATCCTGCGTTCGATGGCGGAGTCGCTCGGGATCGCGCTTGCCGTGCTGATTCTGGTGATGGTGCTGGGGCTGAAGCTCGTGCCGTGGGTCCTCTTCCGGGTGGCAAGAACCGGATCGCGCGAGCTCTTCTTGCTGACGGTGGTCGTTATTGCTCTCGGGACATCGTTCGCGAGTCACGAGGCGGGACTCTCGTTCGCGCTCGGCGCATTCCTGGCCGGACTCATCGTCTCGGAATCCGAGTTCGCCACGGAAGTCCTGGCGGAGATCATTCCGCTGCGGGATCTCTTCTCGACCCTCTTTTTCGTCTCGCTCGGCATGCTGCTGCGGCCGGTGCTCTTCATCGAGCACCCCGTCGAGATCATCGTCATGATCATCGTGCTGGTGAGCGGGAAGATCGTGATCGCGGCCGCGGGATTCCTGGTGGCGGCGGTAGAGGTGCCGGCGGCGATCCTGTCGGCGCTGTACCTGGCGCAGATCGGTGAGTTCAGCTTCGTGCTGGCCGGCGTGGGGCTCGACGATCATCTGATCTCGACCGATCAGTACGGCATCATCCTGACCGTCGCGCTGGCGTCGATCCTGATCTCCCCGGTGCTGCCCGGGTTGATGCCACGCCTCGCGCCTGTCGTCGCCCGCCTGCCCATGCTCAGGCATCGCGCGATCGCGACCTCCCTGCATGACGACGACCATTCCGGTTTGCGCCGCCACGTCATCATCTGCGGGTACGGGCGGGTGGGGCGCACGCTGAGCGATGCGCTGATCCGGAAGGGGCTCGGCTTCGTGGTGGTCGATCTGAACCCGTCCATCATCCGGGACCTGCGGGCCCGCGGCATCCCGGCGATCTATGGCGATAGCGGTGCGGAAGCGGTGCTCGAACGCGCGGGAATCCACACGGCTCGCTCCCTGGCGGTCACGCTGCCGGACCCGATCGCCGCGCGGGCGACGACGATCCATGCCCGCCGCCTAAGTGCGAATGTCGACATCCTGACGCGCGCGCAGTACCGCGATAACATCGACGAGTTGATGGCCGTGGGCGCCACGGAGACGGTGCAGCCCGAGTTTGAGGCGGGGCAGGAGTTCGTTCGCTATGTCCTGCGGCGGCAGGGTGTGGCGGCCCGGGAGACGGAATCCCTGATCGGCCGGCGGCGGGCGATCTTCTACCAGCAGCGCGACGCCGAGAACCTCTTTCAGGAAGAGTGACGGGCACCCATCCGGCTCCGGGCCACGTCGACTGATCGAATCGGGTAGGCTTTGCAGTGGCATACGCCCCGGCTCCCTCGGGGCGCTCTATTCTCCAATTCGGTAGGTAAAAGGAAACGATCTGTGACAGAGGCGACGAAGAATCTGCTGGGGAAGGTCTCGCTCGTGACGGGCGCATCACGCGGGGTCGGCAAGGTGACGGCAACGCTGCTCGCGGAGCGCGGCGCGAATGTGGTGATCAATTACCGCAGCAAGGCCCGGCGGGCGGAGCAGGTCGCGGCGGAGGTCGAGGCCCAGGGCGTGCAGGCGCTGATCGCCGAGGCGGACGTGACGGACTTCCCCGCCGTCGACGCGATGTTCGCGCGTGTGCGGGAGGTCTTCGGCACGCTGGACCTGCTCATTCTCAACGCGAGTGGCGGGCTGGAGAAGGATGTCGCCGAGGATTACGCGATGCGACTGAACCGGGATTCGCAGGTGAATCTCGTCAAGGCGGCGCTGCCGGTGATGGCGGATGGGGGCCGGATTGTCTTCGTGACCAGTCACCTCGCGCATTTCCACGGTGAGAAGCCGGTGATGGAGGAGTACGAGCCGGTCGCGGCGAGCAAGAAGGCGGGCGAAGTTGCGCTGCGCGAGCTGATCCCCTCCTTGCAGGAGCGCGCGATCTCGCTCGTGGTCGTGAGCGGTGACCTGATCGACGGCACGATCACGCCGAAGCTGCTCAACCGCATGCGACCGGGGATCATCGAGGACCGCCGCGCCGAGGCGGGTGGCTGGCTGCCCACGACCGAGGATTTCGCGAAGGCGATCGTCGATGCGGCGGGAGATGCATCGCTGGCCTCCGGCGATGTGGTCTACGTCGGCAGCACTGAGTGGTAGTTGCTGTCGTGACAGACAGACTTCGCGGCAAGAGCAGTCCTCGCACTCGTACGGGTCGACACACGGTCTGCCCGTACGAATGTAATGCCTGCTTCTTTCGACGGGTCCGCCGGAACGAACGATGCACGCCCCGCCCTTGCGGGGGCGGCCTTACTCCGGTGTCTGTTCGGCGCGGATGACCTCCGCGGCGACCGGGCATTCGAAGCAGCGGCGGGGCGTGCAGAGCGTGCGATCGAGATGCAGTAGCCCCTGATGCCCGCGCTCGCCCAACCCGCGTAACCGCACATCACCGGAAACCTGGGCGAGCGCCCGCTTCACGGGCCGGCTCGATTCCGCCGCCGGAAGCGCATCCCAGATGGCGACCGCTCGCTCCTCGGTCTCCTCTTCCCCGGTGTGGTGGGAGAATGCGACTGCAAACGGGATGAGCACGCTGGCGACGATGCTGGTCGCGCGGCTGCGCCCGAGCTGGATACCCGCCTCGCGGTGCGTCAGTGTCCGCAGATGGTCCGGCAGGTCGGCGCCGTCCCGGAGCGCCCCCATCAACGACGCGACCATATCGCCATGCGTCGCATCGAGGAGCGCGGCGAGCGCCAGCAGACGACTGACCGGGTGATTGGCGGGGCGGGTCCGCGCCCGTTGCCAGCGCGTCGGTGCAAGTGGCCGCACGTCCCACTCCCGTGACATCGCCAGCCAGCAGCGTTCGATCCGGGACTGTTCCTGCGGGGAGATGCCGCCGAGATGCCCGTCGACCGGCGAGAGTGGCAGGAACCCACCGGTTCCGAGCAACAGGGCGCAGATCGATACAGGCCGTTCTGCGGCGCGGTGCAGGGCCGTCTCCCACCCGCCTGCCGTGTTGATTGCCCGGAAGAGCTCCCGCATCGGCGCGCGGTTCTCGCTGTAGCCAAAGGCATCGAAGAGCGCTTCCAGTAGCACATCGTTCGGCAGCGCGACGGCCAACTCGCCTTCGAATCGCGTGACGCGCTCCCGGAGACGGGTGTCGCCGAGATCATGGATGATCCGCAGGATGCGCCGAGGCTCGCTGGCGGCAAGGTGGTCGGCGCAGACCGTGCCGCCCAGGCGCGACCACACTTCCGGCAGCCGCGCGTCGATCTGGAAAAGCACGTCATCGGGAATCGTGAGCACCGCGACCGGGACCAGTTTGCCGTCCTCGCGCCGCGTCTCCGGCATGTCGTGCCGGTTCACGACGTGGAGCACGACGTCGTTGTAGCGCGGATCGAGATGGTGACCGTGCTGAACCCACTCGCTCGTGCGGTAGTGGATCTCCACCGCGCCCGATTGCATTCCCGAATCCTCGAACTCAAGCATCGCGTCCGAGAAATCCGGCCCGAAGCCGTGCGTCCAGTGTCCGGCGAAGATGATTGTCACCCGCTCGCCCACAACTGTGTGGAGGGTTCGCGTGAGTCCGCCGTGCCAGGCAGCGCTGAGCGCGAGCTCCCGGGGACGCGGGCGCGATCCGTGGCCCGGTTGTGCAGAAGCCCCGTCAGCGCCGCTCACTCACGCCGCCGCCTGGCTGGAAACGGTGAAGTCGACCGGTTGACCATCGATCTTCAGGGTCGCGACATTGACCTCGCCCCGATGGATCTCCAGTTGCGGCCCAGCGTCCGTGAGTGCAAGCACGCCCCAGGCGTCGCCGGTTGACCAGAATGTGCGGCTCCTCGGCTGCCGGGCGTCGAACGTCATCTCGCCGGTGACTGCCGAGTAGTGGAACCCGGTCAGCGCCAGCACGGCCGCCCAGCTCGCCATCGCGCGCGCGTAGTGATGACCGCATTCCGCCTCGTTGAAGGGGCTCCGTCGCTCGCCGTCGTAGCGGGCGCGAATGGCCGAGATGACCTCGAGGCCCTGCTCGGTCTGGCCCTCGTAGAGCATGTGCGCGGCGGCGGTGTATTCGAACCCGGTCATCACCTCGTTGAAATAGGGGAACGGTCGCTGCGGGCGCCGGCCCAACGGGTACGAGGCCATGAGCATCGCCGCCTCGTCCCCGAGCGCGAAGGTGCGCAGGTGGTTGAAGTGACCGCGCAGGTTCGGCTGGAAGTTGTATGTGAAGTCGCTGGCGAGTGCGGTCCTGATCTTCTCGGGGTCGGCGAGGTAGCCGAGCCCACAGACGTGCGCCATGTACTGCCCGACGAGCTGATCGATCAGGCAGCCGGCGCCGATCTGGAACTCGGGATCGGCCAGGTTCGTGGCGCCGAGATCGGGATTGTGCTCGGCTGCGTGCCGAAGACCGGGGGCGATATCGCCGGCGTTGGGAATCGGCCGGATCTCGTGCTCGTAGTACTCGCCGTTGAAGAGGTGAGCGTCGAGCCAGGCCGAGCCGGAGGCGAAGAGCCGGTCGCAGCGCTCGGCGAAGGCGTCCTCGCCGAGGTGACGCGCCATCTCGGCGGCGGCGCGAAGGGCACCGAGATACCAGAAGCCCATCTGCGGGTTGGGACCGTAGTACTCGACGTCCATCGTATTGTGCTGGCAGCCCTCCATCACGCCATCCTGATCGGCGTCCCAGCCACCCTCGATCCAGCAGAATTCCAGCGCGCGCTTCGCCTGCGGCCAGCGGCCCTTCAGCCACGCCTCGTCCCCATGGAGCTGCCAGTCACGGTAGAGCTTCATGATGCAGCCCATCTGCCCGTCGGCAGCCGCCGTTGGCCACTCCGTGCCCCGGCTCAGCGGCAATTCGACCCGGAAGCTCATGCGCCCGCGCTCATCGGTAGCGTGCAGGAACTCGACGTCGCGCATGGAACGGGCGAGATCGCCGAAGAGGAAGGCCGTCGCCTGCTCGTAGTTCCAGACATGCGTGCAACTGCCGTGGCAGGATCCCCAGTGGTCGTTGCAGCCCTCCCAGCCCATGAAGGTGCCGTCTTCGAGCCGGAAGCTGGTCTGCGTTCGCAGGGTGCTCATGTTGTAGAGGGCTGCTTCCTTGACGACATCCGGCAGATCCGTCTCGCAGAAGCTGCGCACGAAGTCGAGGGTGTCGCGCTCCAGTGCCGGGAGCTGGGGAGCCGTCTGCACGGCGACATCCCAGGCGTCCGCGTATGGTTTGGCGTAATAGTTCCCGACGCGCACGGCATCCGGCCGGTCCTCGAACCAGCTCGGGCGATTGGGGAAGTGCCATGCCAGGAGGAAGGTGAGGGTTCTTTCCTCACCGGGTTCGATGGTCGCCTTGCCGCACAGGGATGCGATCGGGGATTGCACCTTGCCCTGATCGCGATCATCGAGGCGCCCGTCGTCCGAGAAATCGTCCCAGAAATCGAGCAGGGAATCGCCCCAGTTGACATCGGCCCAGGCCCGCCGGGTGGTGACATCGAGGTCATGGCTGTGGCTGCCATCCAGCACCGCCAACGCGATCGTGCCCCAGCGCGACGAATCGGTGGGGACGCCATTCGAGCGCAGAAGCACGCCCGAGATCCCCTCGCCGGCGCGAGTCTCGTTGACGTTCCCGATCGACTCCCCCCGGTGCCCGTCGCGCCCGACGAAGTTCTCAAGCACGCCCGCGATCGAGACATCTTGAGCCCGATCGCTGGTATTGGTCACCACATAGCGCAGGACGGCGATCGGGATGCCGCTGCGGTCGGAGTCGGCGGGAATGAGCGGGTTGAACGCTTCCAGCCGGACATCGATCGGGAGATCGTCGTCGTGAAGCGCGACTTGGCCGAAGGGGTACGCCGCGTGGAAACCCGCCTCGGCAAAGCGGGGCAGGCCGGCGTGTGGCGAGGTTTCGCCAAAGGGCCCCTCGTGCGTCTGCGGGAGCAGCGGACCTTCCAGGCAGCGGACGTGAACGTCGTTTCCATCGGCGGCGCGCACGACGAAGAACGCCTTGTCCGGGGTGAACCCCTTGGCTGGCCGGTTGACGATCTCCCAGTCATGAAGATCGCCGCGCCCGCCCAAGGAGACCGTGCCGGTGCCGATGCCGCCGAGAGGCAATGCGACGCGGGCGAGCCTGCGGCCCTCGTAGGCGGTGAGCACGGGCCAGTGGGCACTCAATGCGGGCCTGGACGGGGAAGCGACGGTGCTTGCAGACATCCGGAATACATCCTTCATGCAGCAGATTCTGCCAATTCATCAGCGGAATTGAGGTGTGCTGGAGGGAAGGTATCCGGAGGTGACACTCGGGTCAAGTGGGCTCATACCCTCGTACGGGCGGACCTGTGTGTCCGCCCTCAGGTTCGCATGGAAAGCGTCTCTGCATCCGGGCCTGTTGCATGAGATGGCGAGGGTCGACACAGGTCGACTCATACGCGCGAACGGGACCGCCCTCAGGCTCGCATGGCAAGTCGCTCTGCATTCGAACGACGTTCATGCGAGCTCCAGGGTCGACACATAGGTCGACCCGTACGAACACGGGGTGCGTTGATTTGGGCGAGGCGTGCGATACGCCTCGCCCGTCACTCTTTCATCGAACGCAGTTCGATACGGTCTGCGAACCGGGGTCTAGTTCTCGAAGCTGGAGACGACCGGGGCGTCTTCCTTGAGTTCGTTGCGACGGCGCTCATTGCGATAGGCATCCACGGCGGCCTGCACCGTGCCGAGCGCGAGCGTCGCGCAGCGGACGCGGCTCTTGACGACCTCCTCGCCCATCTCGTCGATCATCGTTTCCTTGCCGAGGTTCTTGATCTCGTCGAGGGTCATGCCCTCGACAATCTCCGTGATCATCGAGCCACCGGCCTGGCTGATGGTGCAGCCCTCACCCTCGAAGCTGACCTCGGTCACGCGGTCCTGGTCGTCGATCTTGAGATACATCGTGATCAGGTCGCCGCAGCCGGGGTTGCCGCCGCCCAACTGGACGCTGGCGCCCTCCATCCGGTGGCGGTTGCGGGGATGCTCGTAATGATCGAGGAGGATTTCAATGTATTCCTGGCGATCCACTGGTGATACACGCTTTCCTGGCGGGGGTGCGGACGGAGGAAGCTCCCCCGTCCGGCCACTTGAGTGCGGATTGGGGCCGATCGGTCGGGACGGCGGCTATTGCTCCTCGCCCTGGGCGATCGGCACGTTGACGAGGCTTCCCCACTCGGTCCAGGAGCCGTCGTAGTTGCGGACGTTCGGATAGCCGAGCAGGTAGGTCAGCACGAACCAGGTGTGGCTGGAGCGCTCGCCGATCCGGCAGTAGGCGATGATCTCCTTGTCCGGACTGAAGCCCTTGCCCTGGTAGATCGCCTCAAGCTCGGGGACCGGCTTGAAGGTGCCGTCCGGCTGGACAGCTGCACCCCAAGGAATGTTCTTCGCGCCCGCGACGTGACCCGCGCGCTGGGCACCCTCCTGCGGGTAACCGATCGCGTGCAGCAGCTCACCGGTGTATTCCTGTGGTGAGCGGACGTCGATCAGCGACGGGGCACCTGAATTCACCTGGGCCAGCACATCGTCACGGTAGGCGCGGATCGCGGGGTCCGGATCCTTCGCCGTGTAGGTCGCCGGCTCGTGCTGCGACGCCGCGCGCGTGTAGGGGCGGCCCTCGGCCTCCCATTTGGCGCGGCCGCCATCCATCACACGGGCGTCGGCGTGGCCGTAGTACTTGAAGAGCCAGAACGCGTAGGTCGCGTACCAGTTGTTCTTGTCACCGTAGAAGACGACCGTGGTGTCGTTGCCGATGCCGCGCTCACTGAGCAACTGCTCGAATCCCGCCTTGTCGACGAAATCGCGGGCGAGTGGGTCCTGCAGGTCGGTATGCCAGTCGAGCTTGACGGCGCCGGGGATATGCCCGATCTCGTAGAGCAGGATGTCCTCGTCCGACTCGACGATACGCACGGATGGATCGTCCAGGTGGTCGGCCACCCACTGGGTGGAGACGAGCACTTCCGGATGCGCGTATTGGGCGAAGGTGTCTTCGTTCGTCTGGGTTGTGGTCGTTGCCGTATCGGCCATTGCGCTCCCTTTCGTGGATTTACCAGCCGCGCCTGGTCCATGCGACCGGCCGTTCGATACCATTACTATCCTTTGGGTAGTATATCTCAGATCGCGTGAGTCGGAATACTCACCGATCGCCTAACCCGTGTACATGGTAATCATTCGCAGGAGGCTCGCCAATTGGACGTGAACGCATCCACCTGCGCGATCAGCCGGTCGAGCCACGCCGGCTCCGTCGTATCGATGCGGATGAGCCGGGGGTTCTTGCGGAACCAGGTCTGCTGCTGCCGCACGAGGCGATGCGAGTCGAACTTGATGCGCTCGATCGCCGCGTTCAGGCTCGACTCACCTTGCAAGTAAGGCACCACCTGTCGGTAGCCGATGCTGCTGAAGGCCGATGCCCGTGGGGAGATCCCGCGCGCGAGCAGCGCCTCGACCTCGGCAACGAGCCCCTGCGCGATCTGCTCGTCGACACGTGCATCGATGCGGTTATAGAGGACCTCGCGCGGAGCGTGCAGCTCGAATTCGAGCGTCCGGAACGGGACAGGCTGCTTGGTCTGCAACGCCGTGATCGGTTGCCCGGTCGCCTCGAATACCTCAAGCGCGCGGATGATGCGGCGCGGGTTCGGGCCGATTGCCTCGGCGGCGACGGGGTCGACGGCGCGCAGGCGTGCCTGAAGCTCCCCGACACCATCCGCCTCGACCACGCGTTCGAGTTCCTGTCGGAACGGCTCGTTGGGAGGAACGCGCGGAATTGACCATCCCTCCATGACCGCGTTGACGTATTGTGGAGTGCCGCCGACCAGTAACGGGATACGGCAGCGCGCGTGGATCTCGTCGATGCGCTCGTAGGTCAGGTCCTGGAAGGTTGCGAGCGACATCGGCTCATCCGGTTCGAGGATATCGACCAGATGATGCGGCACCTGCGACCGCGCTGCCCGATCCGGCTTGGCGGTGCCGATATCCATCCCGCGGTAGAAGGAGCGGGAGTCGGCATTGACGATCTCGGCCGGGAAGCGTGTCCCGAGGGCGATCGAGGCGGCCGTCTTGCCGACGCCGGTCGGGCCGACGATCGCGATCAGTGGCGGTTGTTCCTGGTGGTCAGGTGTCGTGGGGGGCGTGGCGATTTGGTCTGCTCCGATCTGTCCGTTTAGAATGACTCCGTGCGCAGGAGCGGTGACGGTGCCTTTCATGCGTCTTCCACGTCATATCCCGCGTCCAATCCGGTTGCTCGATCCCATGCATCCGACACCAGACCGGTCCATCAGGAAGAACCTGGATTCAGGAGAACAATCGATTGATTCGTGTCCTTACCCAATCGCTCAAGATCGGAGCGATCGTGCTCGTCGGTCTGATCCTGGTTGCGGGAAGCGCGGCTTTCTTCAACTACTGGACGGATCGCACCCGTTCCGCGGAGATCGGGCGCCCTGTCACCATCCAGATCACCGAGGACGATGATACATCCAGCGTTGCCGACAAGCTGACCCACGCCAAGCTCGTGAAATACGGCTTCTATTTCCAGGCGCGGATGCGGCTGGATGGAGGTGAGCTGCGCCCGGGAACCTACACCATCTTGAAGGGCGACAGTGTCTCCGACATCATCAAGCGCATCACCGTGCCGGACGATGCCTCCGGTTCTGGCGCTAGCGGCGACAAGGCGGCGACCGCGCCAAAGGCGATCAACGTGACCTTCGTCGAGGGGTGGCGCCTGGAGCAGTTCGGCGATGCGCTGGAAGAGGCCGGGTTCCCGAACGGTCGCGAGGCGTTCATGAAGGCCGCTGCCAACCCCGCCAACCGCAAGGGCTTCGATTTCCTTGAGGGGCTCCCCGCCGATGCGAGCCTGGAGGGATTCCTCTTCCCGGACACCTACCGCTTCGGCTCCGACGCCACGGCTGATCAGATCGTGGTGCAGATGCTGACCAACTTCGACAACAAGTTCACCCCGGAGATGCGCGCCCAGCAGAAGGCGTCAGGTCTCTCAATGCTGCAGGTGATGACGGTCGCATCGATTGTCGAGCGTGAGGCAGTGGTCCCGGAGGAGCGGCCGGTCATTGCGAAGGTCTATCTCAATCGTATCGATCAGGGGATGCAGCTCAACGCCGATCCGACGCTGCAGTACATCATCGGCAACAAGGATGATTGGTGGCCGAAGGTGACGGACGCGGCGCTCGCCTCGGATTCGCCCTACAACACCTACAAGGTAGTCGGCTTGCCGCCGGGACCGATCAGCAATCCGGGGCTGGCGTCGATCCAGGCGGTGCTGCAGCCGGCGGATGTGACCTACCTCTATTTTGTGGCCAAGGACGATGGCAGCAACACGCATGTCTTCGCCAACACCAACGACGAGCAGAACCAGAACCGCTGTACGTATCTGGGCGATTGTGGAGATGTCACGGGCGGCGGGAGCGGTGGCGGTACGAACGAAGCCGCGACCGAGCAGCCGACGGATGACACACAGGAGATCGTGCCCGCCGACCAGGGCGACAACGGCGGCGGATGAGGCGAGGAGTGAGGAGGACACGATGAGGCGGGCCGGTCTGATCGGCAACCCGGTGGCGCACTCGCGATCGCCGCTGATGCACAACGCGGCCATTGCCGCCCTCGGCATCGATGCCACCTACGAGCTCTGGTTGACCGAGGAGAGCGAGATCCCGGAGCGCGTCGCGTCGCTCCGGCAGCCGGATATCCTCGGCGCGAACGTGACGGTGCCGCACAAGCAGGCGGTGATGCCGCATTGCGACCGCCTTACGGAGACCGCCCGGCGCATCGGCGCCGTCAACACGATCATCCCCCGGGATGGTGACCTGCTTGGCGACAATACCGACGCCTATGGCTTTGCCCAATCGGTTCGCGAGGCCTCCGGGCAGCGCGTGTTCCGGCATGCGCTGGTGCTGGGCGCCGGTGGCGCGGCGCGCGCGGTGATCGTCGCGCTGCAAGACTTGGGGGTGGGCCGGATCACGATCGCCAACCGGACGCTCGCGAAGGCGCAGGAGCTTGCCTCGGAACTCTCCGCGTCTGGCTTGTCTTCGCTTGAGGGCATCGCGCTGTCGTCGATTCAAGACGGCTTGCCGCCGGCGGTCGATCTGCTCATCAACTCGACATCGGTCGGGTGGCATGGCGACGAGACGCCGGTTCCCCCGGAGCTGCTGGTGGCGCTCGACCCGGCGGCGCTGGTTGTGGACCTCACCTATCGCGAGACCGCGCTGCTGCGACATGCCTGCGAGAACGGCAATGCGGTAATCGATGGCTCCGGCATGCTGCTCCATCAGGGCGTGCGCGCGTTCGAACTGTGGACGGGGCAGCCAGCGCCGGTTGATGTGATGCGGGAGGCGCTTTTCAGCTCGCCGTGACGCGTCAGGGCGCAGCCCGATCTCTGGGGGAATGAAGGAAGTGAACGGAAAAGCACCCGCGGCTATGATGCCGCGGGTGCTTTTCTGTGGAATCCGGGATTGTGTGTCGTTACGACGCCTTCTTCAGGAAGTCGGCGACGATCCAGCCCGTGATGTCGGGATTATCCTCGGCCGTCACCGGATACCAGGTGTACTGCTCGGCGACCACCGGTTCACCGGTGATGATCAGGCGCGTTCCCTTGGGCAGGATTTCGAAGGCGTCGCCTTCGAGCGATGCCTCAGTCCGGATTCGCACGTCATCCTCGGTCGTGACGACTATCTCATCGACCTGGAAGGCCGCGGCGCCGGGCGTGGCGTTGGCAGAGGGCGTCGCTGTAGCGGACGGGGTGGCCGCGGCTTCCGGTGCGGCCTCGGACTTCAGGAAGTCCTTGGCGATCCAGCCGTTGTGCCAGTCTCCCTCGCCTTCGCTGGTGAGCTCGACGTGATACCAGGTGAATCCGTCCGCTTCCACCGGGCCCTCGAGGATCCGGAGCTCGATATCGGAATTGAGCTCATTCACGACCTCGGCATCGACGGACGGCTCGGCGCGCATGTTGACGCCGTCCTGCGTCGTGCGGACGAGCGAGCCCTCCGAGAAACCGGCGGCTGGCGTCGCGGTCGGTGTGCCCGCAGGCGCGGGTGTGGCGGCGGCGGTCGCTTGCTGGGGCGCGGTGAAAGTGATGGTCGCTGGCGACGCGGTGAGCGAAGACGCGGGCTGAATGGCCAGACGATAGAACGAGAGGGGGGCATCCTCGCCTGCGCGGGGGGTCAGCGCGACCCCGCTCTGGAAGAACGCGGCGTCACCGGTCTCCAGGGTGAACTGCTGGTTGGGAATGGCGTTCGGCTGGAGCCCCGGTTCGGCGGAGCGGCTGACCTGGACGTTGCCGCTCTTGACCTTGAAGCTCAAGTTGCCATCGATGCGCGAGAGCAGCACCGGATTCTGGCTCGCCGGCAGGTCGGTTCCGGCCGGAAGCTCCACCTGGTCGATCGTCACTTCGGTCTCACCTGCCGGCAGCTCGGGCAGCAGCCCGTCACCGAGCACGGTGAAGGAGACGCCCTCGAAGGCGGCGGCATCGGGCGAGCCGTCCGCATAGGTGATGCTCTCCGGGGCGTCGGTTCCCACGGGCAGGACCACCGCCGAGAGAAGCACGGCGTTCTCATCGCCGTTGTTGGTCAAGGCCATACCGGTTTCGGCCGGATAGAGAATCCAGTCGTCCTTCTTGAGATCGGCGGATGTGCTGCTGAGCTTGGTGCCCTCGGTGCTGCCGCTGGCAAAGACCAGGGCATCGCCGCTGGATTGTGCGGTGAGGACGCCCGATTCGACGCGATCGAACTCCGGTCCCGGATGGGTGTGCATGGGAACGCTCGCGCCCGGAGCCAGCGTGATGCGAAGCAGGCGCACCGTCATCGGCGCTTCCGGGAAGGCGGTGAACGAGTAAGCCATGAGGGGTGTCACGGTCGCGGGCTGCTGGGCAACCTGCGGTGAGGCCTGAGGCGATGCGACCGGCGACGCCGCGGGTGTCGACGTCGATTCCTGCGCCGCAACCAGGGGAGTGAGTGCGACCGAGCCACTCAGGGCGAGCGCAACACAGGCTCCCGCTACGCCAGTTCTGGTCAATCGGGCACGAAGAAGGGGGGTCGGCATGGATGTTCCTCACAAGAATCATGCGACGGAGCGTTCGTCGCCGTCATAGGGCCGCGCAGTAGTCATGGTCGTGCTTGTGGCGTGCGGGCGTGACCTGGCTGGGTGTTCGGGTACGAAGGAGAGCAAGCAGCGTATCGCGGAGAGCGATCCCTGGCATACCGTCCTGGTGACATAGCCCGAGCCTGGCGCGTCCGGCGTGTCTGATCTGATCTTACCGCATGAGCGAACGGGGCGACGATCCGGAGCGAACATGATTCAGGTGAGCCAGGTCAGCATCAGGCCGAGGAGCCCGCCGAAGGTGACGGCGGTGACATTGACCACATCGTTATCGATCCAGCGACGCCCCTTGATGAGGACAGCCGTTGCCCCGCAGGTATGCACCGGATGCTCGGTCAGCACGTTGCAGGCAGGGCACCGGTACATGGCCTGGACCGTGGCACCGAGCAGGCTGTCGGCGAGGCAGCCGAAAAAGCCAGTGGCCGCCACGATCGCGATCAGGCGCAATGCGGCGAGATCCCCCGGGAAGGTTCCCGACAACGCGCCCAGGCCACCCACGAGGGCGATCAGGAGCGCGCCGGCGGCTGCGGCGAGCGTCCCGGCTGGTGAGATCGCACCGGACGTGCCGGGCGGAGCCGGTTTCAGCGTCGTGATGAGGCGAGGGGGTCTGCCGCTGCCGCCGCCGATCTCGGTCGCCCAGGTATCGGCGTTCGCGACGGCGAGTGAGGCGAGGAGGCCGACGATCCAGACCGGTGAGGACGTGATTCCGGCGATGACGGCGAGGAGCGCGGCCGGCCCGCCGTTCGCGAGCACCTGAACGGCATCGCGCCGGCTTCCCCGGCGTTGCTCGGCTTGGTGCCGCCGCTTGCGCCAGAGGGAGAGCGCGCTCGATGTGACGAAGAAGACGACCAGTGCCAGCCCCGCCCACCACCCGCCACCGGAAACGATGAGCGTGCCGACGATTGTCGCCGCGACCGCCCCGGACGGCGCCAACGCTCGCGCCCGGTGGGCCAGGACCGAGATCATCAGGGCCAGGATGAAGGCAGCAACCGTGCGGCCGGGAAGGGGGGTGAGCAGATCCTGCAGCATACGATGTCCGATCGATCCTGTGCTGACGCGATGTCCGTGCCGGCGAGTCCGGTTGCGACGAGGAAGATACCGGCAGATGGTACGGTATCGAGCATGGGGTGTCCGGGGCAAATAGCCCCGAAACCGGGCGAGAAGATGGCAGCGAGAGGGTGGGGCGCGGTAGGATGGTGTGCGGCATCATCGTGCTGACGGTGCGCGAGCGACTCTCTAGCTCAATGGCAGAGCAGTGGACTTTTAATCCATTGGTTCCGGGTTCGAGTCCCGGGGGAGTCACCACCAAAGAAGCCCGTTATGGCGCGGATAATGAGCAGCGTGCAGCCTCCCCGGTCGTACGTCATTCGGCGTTTGACGAAAAAACTGACTCCAGAGGATCAGGACCAGGCTGCCGCTTCGCCGGGACGATCGTCCCGCCGGGAGGTGTCGAGCCCCGGGCTCCGGGGGACGTGAACACGCTTTGGGGACGATGCGGGCAGACGCTCTGCTTGTCTGTCGGCTATGCGCTGGTATGGCAGAGCCCGGGTCGGGGAGCTGGTATCAGCACCGGGAGCCCTGTCCCTTGTACAATGGAGAACGTCCATGATCACCACTCCGCTCTGTGCGTTGCTCGGCATCGAGCAGCCGATTCTCAACGCGTCGATGGCTGGCACAGCGACGGGCGAGTTGGCCGCCGCGGTCTCCGAGGCAGGCGGCTTCGGGATGATCGGCGGCACGACGCCCAAGGGAGCGCCGTGGCTGCGGGAACAGATCAGGATCGCCCGGGCGCTCACCTCGCGTCCCTTCGGGGTCGGCTTCATCTCCTCGTTCCCGGATACGGCCGACCTCGCCCAGGTGGCGCTGGACGAGGGGGTGATGGCGATCAATCACTCGTTCGCCGATCCGACGCCCTTCGTCGCCCCGACCCACGCGGCGGGGGCAAAGGTCTTCGTCCAGGTCCAGACGCTCCGGCAGGCGATCACGGCCGCGCGAGCCGGCGCCGACGTCATTATCTCCCAGGGCGGTGAGGCGGGCGGGCACGCGGGTGCGATCGGGACCTTCGCGCTGCTGCCGGCTGTCGTTGATGCGGTCGCCCCAATTCCCGTGGTGGCTGCCGGGGGTATCGCGGATGGTCGCGGGCTGGCCGCGGCGCTGCTCCTCGGCGCGCAGGGGGCGTGGATGGGGACCCGGTTCGTGGCCAGCCATGAATGGGGAGGCCCGTCCTGGGAGCAGGAGGCGGTGCTCGCGGCGTCGTCCGACGACACCGTCCAGACGCGCCTCTACGACCTGATCGGCAAGCGTCCCTTCCCCGCCGGAATCCCGGATCGCATGCTGCGCAATGCCTTCATCGAGCGGTGGAACAGCCGTGAGTCCGAGATTCCTGCTCACCGGGAGACGCTGCGGGCCGAGGTCGAGGCCGGACAAGCGCGTGCCGATCTCTCGGTTGTCGGCGTCAGCGCGGGAGTCTCCGCGGGGCTCGTCGCCTCGATGCAACCGGCGGGCGAGATCGTGCGGGACATCGTGCGGGAGGCCGAGCACCTGTTGCGCGAGCGGCCACGGATCCTCCTCGACTGATCGCCGGGACGCACCACCCAGCCACATCGGTGTAGTGGCGGTGCGCCATCCGTTTGCCGTTCGAGGTCGATGCGTCGCGCTGCTGCGAAACCGGTCTTTGGCGCGACGTGGTTAGTCGGGGAGCACCTTCAGGTCGAGTTCCGCCAGCCGCTTCGGGCCGGCGATCAGGTCGATCGCGCTGACCTTGCCCTCCGTGATCGTGAAATCCAGCACCATCAGGAGTCGCCCACGCGGTGCCACCACGACGCCCACCTTGCCGTTCACGAGAACCGGGCGTGCGGCGCGGGCGCCACCCTTCATCGCATCGCCCGCGATAGCTGTCGCGCCCCGAACCTCGCGCACGCCGCCCGATGGCATGAGCGCGCGGTGATCCCGGAACACGATCCCCGGATCGAGGATCGAGAGCAGGCCGTCGAGATCGCCGGCGCGGACGGCGTTGAGGAAGGCGTCCACGACCGTTCGCTGGCGCGAGAGGTCCGCGTCGGTCGCCGTCGCCTTGCCCTGCACGCGGCGGCGTGCCCGGCTCGCGAGCTGCCGGGTCGCCTCCGGCGAGCGTTCGACGATCGGTGCGATCTCGTCGAAGGGCACGGCGAACATGTCGTGCAGCACGAATGCGAGCCGTTCTGCCGGGGAGAGGGTGTTGAGCACGACGAGCAGGGCGAGCCCGACCGAATCGGCCAACACCGCCTCGTCCTCCGGACTGGCGCCGGACGGACGGCGGGCGAGCGGCTCGGCGGCCCCGGCATTCAGCGATTCCTCGCGACGCGTCTTGCGCGTGCGCAGCATATCAAGGGAAACCCGCCCGACGACCGTTGTCAGCCAGCCCTCCAGGTTCGCGATCTCGCTCGTATCGGTGCGGGCGAGACGGAGCCATGCCTCCTGCACCGCGTCTTCCGCCTCGCTGAGCGATCCGAGCATCCGGTAGGCAACGGCCCGCAGGTGTCCCCGGTTCGCCTCGAATCTCTCCGCCAGCCAGTCATGCTCTTGCAATGCGTGATCTCCTGTCTCAATCCGGTTTTGCGACAGCTGCGAACGGTGCGCGATGCGCATTGGCCGCGGTCACATCTGATGGCATCGCTCCGTCATGGTAGTGACGGACGGATGTTGTTCGTCATGACGAGGATACGGTAAGGAGACCGTTCAATGGCTACTGAAGTGCAGCAATCGCCTGAGCAGGAAGATCTGGAGACACGGGACGATGTCGTTCGGGTGCGCGCACGGATGCGAAACCCGGCGATGGTGGTCCCCGATGCCATCCGAGCCATTCAGGGCTTGAACGCGGCGATCACGAGCGTGGGCGTGCCGGCCGCGACACTCGAGCTGGTTCATCTCCGTGCCAGCCAGATCAACGGCTGCAGCTTCTGTGTGGATCTCGGGCTGCGTAACGGCAAGAAGTCCGGCGAAACGGACGAGCGGCTCTTTGCGGTGTCTGCCTGGCGCGATGCGCCGTTCTACACCGCAGCCGAGCGCGCCGCGCTGGCGTTGGCGGAGGCCGTGACCCGCCTCAGCGACCGCGAAGATCCGGTCTCGGATGCGGTCTGGGACGAGGCTGCACGTCACTACAGTGAGGCGGAACTCTCCGCGCTGCTGCTCATGATCGCCACGACCAACCTGTACAACAGGCTCAATGTTCCCACGCGCCAGGTTGCGGGAACCTGGGGCTGATTCGCTTCCGGCACGGACGCAGACGACGAACCGGGAGGACATGTGTCC
>JBARWF010000103.1:0-6826 GCA_049646645.1 Thermomicrobiales bacterium | reverse complement strand
ATCGTGGTCGGGGCCCCGACCTATCGCCCGCAGGCCGCACTCAGCCGCGACCGCCTGCGCGACCGCTTGCTGGGCAACCCGCTCACCGCGCCGATGACGCGTATTCACGATGGTTACGGCATCGGGGTCGGCCGAGCCACGGCCCGATTTCTCTCCGCCGCGCCCGGCGCCAACGCCCGCGGCCAGACCGCCGATCTCCTGCTCGTCGCCAACGAGGCGCAGGACATCGATCCCGACGTCTGGGACGCGGTCTTCGATCCGATGGCGGCCAGCACGAATGCGACAACGCTCTTCATGGGCACGGTCTGGAGCGCCACCACATTGCTCGCCCGCCAGATCCGCCACCTGCGGGCACGTGAACAGCAGGATGGCCGGCAGCGGGTCTTCTTCGTGCCGTGGGACGAGGTCGCCGCCGAGATTCCCGCGTACGGAGCGCGCGTGCGGGCGCGGATCGACCAGTTGGGCGAGCACCACCCCTTCATCCAGACCGAGTATTTCCTGAAGGAACTCGACGGCGAGGGCGGACTCTTCCCTCCGCAGCGCATTGCCCAGATGCAGGGCGATCATGCCCGGCAATCGCGCGCCACTCCCGGCAAGCGGTACGCGCTGCTGCTCGATGTCGCGGGCGAAGAGGAATCCGGCGGCGGCCAGGCGGCGTTCGCGCCCAGCGCGACCAGCGGAAACGACCGGCGCGACAGCACCGCCCTCACCGTGGTCGAGGTCGACGCCGCCGCCAGCGATACGCGCCCTGTCTACCGGGTGGTCGACCGGCGCCTGTGGACGGGCACCCGTCACACGGACCTGCACGCGCAGATCGTCGATCTGGCGCGAAACGTCTGGAAGGCGAGCTGGGTCGTCGTCGATGCCACAGGTATCGGCGCCGGGCTCGCCTCGTTCCTCCAGGCGTCGCTCGGGCGTCGGCCGGGGTCTGGACAGGCGCCGATCCGGGTGATCCCGTTCATCTTCACCAGCGCCAGCAAGAGTAAGCTGGGCTGGGACTTCCTCGGCCTGATCGATACCGGGCGCTTCAAGGAGTATGCCGGGAATCATGCGGAGATCACCCGGCTCTACGACGCACAACTGCGGGCGACGACATTCGAGGTGCTGAATGGGCCGGGCAATGTCCTGCGCTGGTCCGTTCCCGCCCGCGATGGGCATGACGATCTGGTGATGAGCGCCGCGCTCTGCGCCGTCCTCGACGACATCGACCATCGCCCCCGCATCGCGACTGGAACGTGAGGAAAACGACGGGCGTTTCTCACCCGACGGCAATGGCGAACGTCGTCATGTCCATTCGTACGGGTCGACCCGTGCCACGGCATGGAGCCGGTTCGCAGGCATCGGCGCTTGCCATGCGAGCTTGAGGGCGGACACACGGGTCCGCCCGTACGAACAGCGTGATTGGGCCGGCGCCCCGGCAGGAGGTCAGGAACGGGCGCGCATGCTGGTGGCGCCGTCGATCCAGAGGACATGCACGGCGGAAACCGGCAGCGACGCCGGCAACTCCACCTCCAGCTGCCCGCGCTCATCCACCGTCCAGCTGAGAGGATCGTCTACACCGAGCAGCCGCACATTCGCGATCCCGGTCGCCTCGATCCCGCGCAGGTGGAAGCGGGAGACACCCGGCGTCTCCGTCAGCATCGCGTAGACGGTGTCCTCCCGCCTGGTGAAGCGGACGGCCGTTCCTTCCGAGGTGGTTCCCTCCGCCGTCTGCCACGGTCGCGTACCGAAGATCGCCTCGCCGTTGGTCTCCAGCCAGTCGCCAAGGCCCAGCAGCGGCATCTGCTGCTCCGGCGAAATCGAGCCGTCCGGCTCCGGACCAATTCCGAGGAGCAGGTTTCCGTTCTTGCTGACGATATCGCAGAAGGAGCGGATCAGCTCGGTCGTCGTCAGGATATCCTCTGGCCGCTCATTCCGATTTGCGGCGAACGAGTGCCCGACACCGCGCGTGGATTCCCACTTCTTCGCGACGACCTCATCGAACTGCGCGTACTCCGGTGTGCTGAAGTCGAAGTGCTTCGATGGCGGGAACGCGAGTTCCTTCTTGCTTTCGGGAATGAACCGCCACAGCTTCTGCGCGGCCTCGCCCGCCATCTTCAGGGCGAATACGGATGCGGCGTCCCGACGGACGGGCGCCTCCGCCCAGCGATCGTTGACGACGCCATCCCCGATGGTGTTGTAGTAGTAGGCGAAGAGTTCCGCCAGGTTGCCGCCAGCGGGCCAGTTGATGTCGTTCCAGAGCACCGCCGGCTGGTAGCGATCGATCAGCTCGCGCACATGGGCAACGGCATACTCCCGATAGGCGGGATCGGCCGGGGCCGCCAGGACCGCATCCATCGGATTCCGGAGGACGGCATCGTTGAAGGGCCAGTCGTAGCCGCCGGAATAGTAGAGCCCCATCCGCATGCCCTGGCCATTCACCGCATCGGTGAGGTCACCCACCAGATCGCGTTCGGCGTGATAGTGCCCCTTTTTCGGATGCGGATGTGCCGACGGCCAGAGCGTGAAGCCGTCGTGGTGCTTGGTGGTCAGCACGACGTACCGGGCGCCGCTGCGCTTGCACAGTGCTGCGAGCGCGTCGAGATCAGCGGTGCGTGACTCCTCGTTGAACGTCTGCACGAACCCGTCGTAGGGGAACCCCTCGCCATACGTCCGGCGGTGATGCTGCTGCGTCGGGCTGCCGTCGATCTGCATCGTGTTCAGGTACCACTCGGCGTACGGGTTGCTGCGAAACATCTGCTTGGGGCCCTGTTCCCGCAGCAACTCCTGGATGTTCGCAACCCGCGGCGCCCAGCGCGGCACGGAATAGAGTCCCCAGTGCAGGAAGATGCCGAGCTTCCCACCGTCGTACCACTCCGGCAATCGATGCGTCGCAACCGATTCCCACGTAGGCTCGAACACCGTTCACGCTCCCAACCACGACGCTTATGTCGCCTCAATCGAACGCATCGGCTCCTCGCGTCGACCACCGTGATGGCGAATCCTGAGGGAACCGGAACGCCCAGTATCGCCGAACCGCCGGCGATGCACAGCGTTCCCGCCACTGCTTTCCGCGTGCGAACGGCGGACATATGGACGAGGCCCCAGGCTCCCAGAAGGAGCCTGGGGCCTCGCGCGTGACCGGCATCCGATCCGTCCACCTGCGCGGGCGGGAAGTCATTCGGCCTGAATCAGCGCGATCGCGCCGTGCGCGGCATGACCGAAGGCGTGGTTGACGGCGACATAGGTGCCCGGCTCGTCGAAGATAAGCTCGACACAGGCGCCGTCGCCAGGGCCGATCGAGATCGTCTGCAGACCATGCAGCACGTTCTTCGGGTTTGCGTTTACATAGCCCTTGTCGAAGATCGCGCCGACCACATGGAAGGCCGACCAGACGTTGGGGCCGCAGTTGACGACGAAGATACGCACCAGTTCGCCGGCCTTGACCTTGAGCGGATGCTCCACATACTGGTTGGCGTATCCGTTGAAGGCCACGTAATCCATGGTGCCACCGGCGAAGAGCTTGGCGGCATCGGGAACCATGACTCCGCTGCCGTCATCGCTGGGCTTCACGTAGAACTCGCTCTGGATCAGGATCAGCTCCTGGGCCGGTTTCCATCCCTCCTTCGGATCGACGATCATGGCGCTGTACATCCCGGCGCCGATGTGCATCAGCACCGGCGCCGTGCCGCAGTGGTACATGTACGCGCCCGGATACTGCGCAACATAGCTCCACTCAAAGGATTCACCCGGCTGCACCGCCTGGTACCCATATTCCGGGTTCACCCGCGATGTGTGAAAGTCGACGGAGTGGACCATCGGCGCATCGTTGCCGACAGTCACGTTGATCGTATCGCCCTCGACGGCGCGGATCACGGTGCCCGGGATCGTCCCATTGATGGTCCAGCCCGCATAGGCGACATCCTTCGCGATCTGGACGGTCTGGTCGCTGAACGCCAGGTGAACATCCTTCGGCCCCGGCGTCACCGGTTTGAGGTAGGCATCGAACGGCGTGAACGGCTGGACCTCGCCGGGTGCCGGTGTCGCATTGCCGGTGTCGCCCTTGGTCGTGGAGTCCGACCCGACATACCGGGAATCGCCCGGCGCCGGCGTGCCATGCTCGTGATCCTGCGCTCCAGCGCGCAGCAGCGCACTGGCGGCGCCCAGCCCCAATCCGAATCCGGCTGCCCCGCGCAATATCCCGCGCCGAGACGTCGGCGTCTGGATCGAGGGTAGGATGGGGGGCACTGGTCCTTGGTGCGTCGACATCGAAGTCCTCCTTCCGGCGTCGTTGCCGGTACCCGCCACCCACTCACCGTTGAGTGGTTGTGATCGGTGTCAGGCCTATCCTAGGATGCACTACCCATACCGAGACCGATACAGCGGGTGGTTTATGCGGCCGGATCAGGGTGGGACCGCCCCTACCCACCGGTAGGGCATCTCACACCGGAGTGAATGCTTCGTTCCATTCGAGAATCCCGGACAGGCATTGTCCGCTATGGTCCCTAGAATTCGAACGAGGTGGATCGGCGGCAGGTGTGCCACCTGCCGCCGGAGGCCCGCGAGTTCGCAATGGTATCTATGGAAGGACATCCACACGATGACCGCGCTCACACCAGTCACGACGGGTACAACAGGCAGCGATCAGATCCCGGTCGACGAGTTTCGGGGAGCACTGCTCGCGGCCCTCGACGAGGCATTCGTCGGCGCCCCCAACCCATGGACGCTCTTCACCGACAGGGGATCATCGCTGCTTGAAACACTCGCGACCATCGATGCGACCACCGCATCCAGGGTCATCTCCACCCGCACCGCGACGATCGCGGCCCAGGTCAATCACACCCGCTTCTACCTGGATGTGCTGCTGGCGGGATTGCAAAACGGCTTTGACGAGAAGGCGGATTGGTCGGGCTCGTGGCAAATCGGCGAGGTCAATGACGAGGAATGGCAGGACCTGATCGCCCGCCTCCGCGATTCGTTCACCACGGCCCGGGCATTCGTCGAGACCAATACCGAGTGGAATCCCACCATCCTTGCCGGGGCCTTCGGGCTCGTCGCGCATAGTGCCTATCATCTCGGCGAGATCCGCCAGGCGCTGGCCGCCCTTCAGGTTCCCGAATAGCCCCCGAGATCTCGAACGCATCCCAGGAAAGGACGCCGTGACTTCCATGAGCCAGATCCCGGCCGATATCTTTCGCGCGAACGTGCTCCAATTGCTGGACGAGACCTTCGAACATGTCCACGGGTACATCCTCGACCGCGGCACATCGCTCTTCGAGACCCTCGCCACCATCGACGCCGCGACCGCATCGCGGGTCTTCTCCCCGCGCGCATCGACCATTGCGGCGCAGGTGAACCACACGCGCTTCTATCTCGATGTGCTGCTCCGTAATATGCGCGATGGCGATACGACGCCGGCCGATTGGGATTCCTCCTGGCAGGTTACCGAGGTAACCCCGGAGGAATGGGACGCGCTGATCGCCGGGCTCCGCGCGTCCTATGACGAGATAAAAACCATCGCCGCCAACCTGGACGAGTGGACCGACGACGCGGTGGGGGGCGCGATGGCGATCATCGCGCACTCCGCCTATCACCTGGGCGAGATCCGCCTCTCGCTCGCCGCGCTGCAGATCCCCGAATAGCGAAAACAGGACCAGCACAGGATACGGAGCGCGGTGTCACCGGTTCGCGCTCCGTTTTGCTGCCCCTATGGCGCCATCTGCTGGTACCCGATCAACCCGACGAGATTCTCCTCCGAATCCCGGATGAAGGCCTGCCACTCGTCGTTTCCGGCAGGACCGATGCGGTCGTCGGTATGCGTGAAGATCACATGCGGCTCCTGCACGATCTCCACGCCCTCCGCCCGCAACTCCTCGATCCGGGCGTGGAGATCATCCACTCGCAGGTAGAGCAGGCATCCCGGTGCCGCCCGATCCAGGAGCAGCCGAACAGATCCCAGGTTGAAGAAGACGAGCCCCGGTGGATCGAAGCGAGCCGCTGGCGGCAGCCCCAGCAATCCAGCGTAGAACGTCGTGGCGCGGTCGAGATCGATCACCCGTTGGGCGATCTGCTGCAGTTGTACGTCCATTGTTGCGGAATATCCTTTGCGCTGATCGGAGGACTGAAGCAGCCAAGCCTCCCTCGCAACGCCTTGTCCCTCTTCTCTCCGCTCACGGCGGAATGGTGGACCTGATGGCCGCCTGCAAGCGGTTCCCCGGCCCCTCGCAAACGTTGTCCGCCGATGAACGGCCGGCCGTTATCGCGAGTATCGCCGCCAGGCAAGACCCGCCGCACCGACGACGATCAGGCCGCTTACCAGCAGCAGGGTGATGCTCGCGGACGAGGTGTGACCGGCGCCCGTTCGCGGTAGGGCGTTCACCGCGACGCTGCCGGAACCGGCGGGTCGCTCGCCACCTGTCACGGGCCGCGTATGCCCGGAGGGAGCGCTCGCGGCCGTTCCCCCGGGAGACGCGCCCCCGGTGCCGTCTCCCGGCATCGTCGGTACGGCAAGCTCCGTGCCCATTGGCACCGTGGTCGCCGTTATGGTCGGCAACGGGGCGTGGACCAGCACGACCGTCACCGTCGCGATCCTGCCTTCCTCGACGGTGACCTCATCGATGACATCCGCATAGGGATGTGCTCCGGTGATCAGCAACGGATGCGTGCCGGAGGGCAACGCCCCGAACGTGAGTGTCCGCGGGCCGGTCACGGCCATGCGCACCTCATTGTCGCTCATCTGCCGACAAACGTTCCCGATGCATACCCGCGCCGTGGATGGGATCTCGGCGCCGTCCACCGTCTGGAGGGTCAGGGTCACATCGCCCGCGCCAATGGCCTGCGTGGGTAC
>JBARWF010000102.1:0-27581 GCA_049646645.1 Thermomicrobiales bacterium | reverse complement strand
CGTTCCTCATGAATGAACGAGCAGCGGCAGCCCTGAGCTTGGGTTTGGTGCGTCGAGCGCTGCTTAGTACGAGGGGGTCGCTGCCGGAGAAGCGGCGGGCGTCGCGCCGGGCGCGCTCGGGTTGACGACATACCAGACGTCGCCGACATCCTGACCGGTCACATCACCCGGCTTCTTGTCCTTCACGAACAGGTAAAGCGGCATATCGTTGTAAGCGACCTGCTTCGTGCCGTCGGTCCGGTCGATCAGCGTCAGCTTCCCGGGAACACCATCGGGCAGGGTCAGCGGCTCCTTCGCGGTCAGCGGCGGCCAGTTCGCCGCGCACTGGTCGTAGCAGTTGCTCTTGCCCGGATCATCCTTGGTGTACATGTAGAGCGTCATGCCCTTCGCGTCGGTAAGAATGGTTCCCAGCTTGGCGTCATCGTGGGTCTTCACCGTGGTCGTGCCCTGCGCGAGCGCCGGGCCGGCAAGAAGTGCGAAGACAAGTGGGATCAGCAACAACAGACGTTTCATCGGTATGTGCCTTTCATGAGGTGACATTCGGTCGAACGCCGGGAGCGCCGGAGCACGGGTCGATTGCTGCCGGTCGCGATTGTCGGCTTCCCCCTTTCCTGATTCATGACATGGCTAACCTGCCGCGATTCCCGCGCCTGATGCCCGGTTGTGGATGGATTCCCGGGCGGTGCCGGCCTCTGATCGCATCTGCAACCGCGACCTGGACCACCGCTACTATGCTGGGTGGACGTCATCCGGGAAACGGGCGATGGTCCGGCAAGGGGTTGGACTTTGGTCGCATGGGCATGCACGCGGTTCCATGGGATAGTCAGGCGAACAGGCCAGGATGAGCGGATCGGCGGGATCGGAGCGTGCGCGGCTGTGGGACGATTGAGCCTGGCGAAGCGATTCTTTCTCTGGAGCCTGTTGATCCTCGTGGTCGGCATGGCTGGCATCGGCCTGTGGGTCAGTCACCAGATCGAGGCGGGGATCGTGCATCGCACCGCCTCCACGACGGCGTTGTACGTCGATAGCCTGATCGCCCCGCCGCTGCAGGAGCTCACCTACCGGGACACGCTTTCCCCCAATGCAACCAAAACCCTCGATGCGTTGCTGGGCGAGACGCCGCTCGGGCAACGCGTGGCCGTCTTTCGGGTGTGGGATCCGGCGGGTGCGGTGATCTACAGTACGGATCCGGCGACCGTCGGGGAGCATTTCTCCGTCGATGACGAATTGGCCGCCGCGTTTCGGGGCAAGGTCTCCGCCGATATCGGTGACATCGAGGGCGAGGTTCATCTCGGGCCGGGACTCGATCGGCATGACCTGCTGGAGATCTACAGTCCCGTGCGCAGCAGCGCGACGGGAGAGATCATCGCCGTCGCCGAGTTCTACTACGGCACCGACGATGTCCGCGGCGACGTGATGCGGGCGCGCCTGCATACCTGGCTGGTCGTCGGTGGGGCGACGCTGCTTATCTACGTCCTGCTCGCCGCCTTCGTGCAACGCTCGAGCGACACGATCGCGCGGCAGCAACGGGCGCTCGCTGGCCAGGTCGGTCGCTTGACGGATCTGCTGAGCCAGAACGATGAACTGCACCAGCGTGTGCGGGGCGCGGCCGCGCGGACGACTGCCCTCAACGAGCGCTTCCTGCGGCGCTTCAGTGCTGAACTTCACGATGGCCCGGCGCAGGATATCAGTCTTGCCCTCTTTCAGCTCGACCACGTTGCCTCGTGCTGCCAGCCAGAGCGGGCGGCGGGAAACGACTGCGATCTGGGCCAGATTCAGGACTCCCTGCAACACGCACTGCAGGAGGTGCGCGATATCTCCGCCGGGTTGATGCTGCCCCAACTGGGCGAGCTGAACCTGGCCGAGGTGATCGAGCGTGCGGCGCAGGCGCATCGGCGCCGCACACGGTCCGCTGTCGAGGTGCGGACCAGTGATCTCGGCCCAGGTGCCTCGCTCGCGACCAAGATCGCCGTCTACCGCATCGTGCAGGAGGCGCTTTCCAATGCCTGGAGACACGCTGGCGGCAGGGGGCAGCGAATCGAGGCGGAGCAGGCGGATGGCGAGATGCGGGTTATCGTCTCGGACGGTGGACCCGGTTTCGACCCCGTTGGCACGATCGGTGGCGCGGAGAATCACCTCGGCCTGCTCGGTATGCGGGAGCGCGTCGAGACCCTGGGTGGCGAATTCCGGGTCGAGAGTTCGCCAGAGAGCGGCACAAGAGTGCTGGTGACGCTGCCGCTCCGGACGACGGGAGAGCGTGATGCCTGAGCCCCTGCAGATTGCGATCGTCGACGACCATCCGCTCTTTCGCGAGGGGGTGGCCCATATCCTGAACCAGCATCCCGATCTCGATGTGATCGCGCAGGGGGCGTCGGCCGCCGATGCCATCGCGATCGCTGGGCAGTATCTGCCTGACGTGCTGTTGCTGGATGTCTCAATGCCGGGTGGTGGCCTGAACGCGGTGCGCGAGATCGCGATGGCCTACCCGGTGATCAAGGTGGTGATGCTGACCGTCTCCGAACACGAGGATGACGTGACCACCGCCCTGCGCGCGGGGGCGCGGGCATACGTGCTGAAGGGAGTGGCCGCCCGCGAGCTGATCCGGATCGTGCGGGCGGTGGCGGCCGGTGACGTCTACGTGACGCCCTCGCTGGCGACCAGCCTGCTCTACGACCTCTCGGGTGGCGCCCCGGGCCGGGGCGCTCCGGATCCGCTGGATGAGCTCACGGAACGGGAGCGCCAGATTCTCGAGCATGTCGCCGAGGGGGACAGCAATAAGGAGGTCGCCGCCCTCCTGCAGATCAGTGAGAAGACGGTCAAGCACCACATGACAAACATCTTGCAGAAGCTGCAGGCCCGGAACCGGGTCGAGGCCGCCCTGATGGCGCGTGGGAGTGCCCGTCCGGAAGAGCGGGAGCCGCGTCCGCCGTCACCGTCCGGTTGAACGGGCGTGGCACGGTATGATTGCGAGGACTCTGCCGGGATTCGCGAGAATCGGGGGCGGACGGGGATCGAGTCGTTGCGCGCCCATATTGAACACCGATGCCGGTCCGCGCCGACGGTGTAGCGGGCGACGCTCTGCGAATTGCAGATAGAACAAGGCGGCACGCATGATGAACACGTCCTCCCGGTATCCCGACAGCCGGACCACCCTGCGCGATCTCCATGACCGGCTTTCGCGCGGCGAGATCGATCGCCGGCAATTCCTCACCCGGGCCATGGCGCTGGGACTCGGTGCCTCGACCGTCTCCCTGATCCTCGGCAACACGGCGTTGGCACAGGATGCCTCGCCATCCGCGTCGCCGGCGGCGGGCGCGACCCCGGCAGCGGCGTATACGCGGCCGACCGCGGGCACCGAGGGCCAGACGCGCGGTTCCGGGGGTGACCTGCGCATCCTCGTGCCGCAGGCGGCGTCTGGCTTGAGCGTGCACAACGCAACCGGCGGCAAGGATATCGCCGCCGGCTCGATCGTCTCCGAGCCGCTCCTGAGCTACGCGCCTGATACCTCGCTGCTTCCGAACCTCGTGACGCAGGTGCCGTCGCATGCGAACGGGCAGCTGGCGGCGGATCTCTCGACCGTCACGTTCACCCTCCTGCCGGATGTCGTCTGGAGTGATGGCGAGCCCTTCACGGCGGACGATGTCGTCTTCACCTGGAAGTGGAATGTCGACGAGGCCAACCAGTCGATCGACGCCGCCTCCTGGGCGATCATCTCGAATGTCGAAGCGATCGATCCGCTGACGGTGAAGGTCACGTTTGCGGCGCCGACGCTCGGCTGGTTCCAGCCCTTCGGTTCCAATCTGGGCGCCATCTATCCCAAGCATTTCTGGGATGGCAAGGACGCGGCCGAAGCGAACAAGGCGTTCGGCAATGCCCCGATCGGCACCGGTGCCTTCGTGGTCGAACAGTTCGCGCCGAACGATCAGGTCATCTACCGGGCGAACGAGAGGTATCGCGAGCCGAATAAGCCGTTCTTCGACCGGATCATCCTCAAGGGCGGTGGCGACGCCGCGTCGGCCGTGCTCGCCGTGACGCAGACCGGCGACTGGGACATGGCCTTCACGCTCCAGATCGACAAGACGGCGCTGGAGGCCAATCTCGGCGACAAGGGCAAGATCTACGGCCCGCCGGGCACCGGTGTCGAGAAGATCCAGTTCAACTTCTCCGATCCCAACAAGGAGGTCGATGGGCAGCGCTCCCAGAAGGACACACCGCATCCCTTTCTGACCGACCCCGCCGTGCGGAAGGCGATCGCGACCGCGATCGATCGCCAGACCCTCTCCGATCGGCTCTACGCCGGAGCGCCGAGCGAGCCGCCGGGACACAACATCCTGGCCGGGATGGGAATCTATGAGTCTCCGAACACGACCTGGAAGTTCGATCCGGAGAAGGCGCGGCAGATCCTCGACGATGCCGGCTGGGCGCTGAACGGGGATGTCCGCGAGAAGGATGGCGTGCAACTCTCGCTGCGCTACGTGACGACGACCGCCGAGATCCGGCAGAAGGTGCAGAACGTCGTCAAGCAGAACCTCACCGATATCGGCTTCAAGGTCGAGCTGGTGCAGGTCGACGGAAGCATCTTCTTCGACGACACCAACGAGCAGAACTTCACGCACTTCTACTCCGATATGCAGCAGTACACCGATGGCGCGACCTCGGCTTTCCCGCTCAACTACATGAAGTACTGGTATGCGGGGCCGAATGGGGAGAACATCGCGCAGAAGGAGAACGGCTGGCACGGGACGAACAAGACCCGCTACCGCAACGCGGAGTACGATGCGACCTTCGAGAAGATCGCGTCGATCACCGAGCAGGACGAGGCGATCCGGCTCTTCATCGAGCTGAACGATCACGTGATCGACAACGCGGTGGAGGTGCCGCTCGTGCAGCTGGTGGCGGACCGCTTCGCGGTCGCCAACGACATCCGCGTCGACAACATCGCGGTGACCGCCTTCGGCGAAACCTTCTGGAATATCGCGAACTGGAACCGGCTGTAGCGAGCTAGCGGTCAGGCTCAGGATTCTGAGTGGGTTCTCTGGAACCCGGATTCGTGACGTGTGTGAAGGAGACGGGATGGCCAACATGGCCATCCCGTCTCTGTGTGTTGTGCCGGATGATGCCCCCGAATCCTTTTTGCGGCGAGGTCGTTTCCCCTTGTAATGGCCATGAACGGAACGATCCGAGCGATGCTGATAGAGAATACCGGGGAGCGGAAAGGCAGTCGATCGCATGGGGCAGGATGTTCGCGCGAACATCACAGACGAATCGGGGGAGGTCGATGCCCCGCTTCCCGCATGCCCGCGGCAGTGCTCCCCGGCTGCGCGTGAGGCAGATGCCCTCGCGGACCGTGAGCGGCAGGAGATCGCACGGGCAAAAGAGGATCCCTTCGCCTTTGCGCCGCTCTACGAGCGCTACGTGGATGCGGTCTTCGGGTATTGCTACCGGCGGACGAGCGATCGCGAGCAGGCGGCCGATCTCACCAGCCAGATTTTCGTGAAAGCGCTGGCCGCGATTGGGCGCTTCGATCCTCAACCGGGCGGGGCAACCTTTCGTAGCTGGCTCTTCTCGATCGCCCACAATCACGTCGTGGATGCTCACCGCCTGCGTCGCCCGCATGCATCACTCGATCGTGACGACCACGATCGTGACCGCGAGGGCGACCGCCCGAGGCCGTACCTGTATCTCACCGACACCGGGCCATCGCCCGAGGACCACGCGCTCGCCAGCGAGCAGCGGCGGGAGCTCGGCGAGGCGATGGAGGCCCTGACCGATGGGCAGCGTCAGATCGTCGAATTGCGATTGGCCGGGCTGACCGGTCCGGAGATCGCCGCCGTGCTGGATATGAGGCTCGCGGCGGTCAAATCGTCCCAGTTTCGCGCCTATTCCCGGCTCCGGCAGCTTCTCCGGCGTTCCCATTGACCCAGTGCCGCACCTTCCCCAGAAGGAGAAGACCGATGCATGATCCTCGTAGAACCTCCTCGCTCCGTTCGCGATCTGCACACCAGCCATCCACCAGCGACTCGGCGGCTCGTCTTCCCGAACTTCAGGAAACCGCGGAAGCGATCGATGGCCTGGACGCGGAGCTCGACCGGATGGCGCGCGACGGCGAGGCCGGCTCGCCGGCAAACGCCAGCACGCCGCCCGGGCTTGCCGGTCTTGTCGCGACCGCAGCATGGGTCCGGCAGGTCGATGCGACGGCGATCAGCGGTTCGCTCCCCGAAGGCGGGCTGGATGCCGACCAGAAGTCGGCGATCTGGGCCACGATGATGCGCGGCCAATCGCACGTGGCCGCGACCCCAGAACCCCCAATCCACCCCGCGCGCACATCGCCCCAGCTCGGGTTGGTCGCGGGGCCGGTGATGCCGTCGAACCCGTTGTCGCTCCGTGGGGCGCGGCGGGCCATCCCAGCGTGGACGCGTGCCCATGTCGATCTGCAGCCGGCCGTCACGGTGCTGCTGGTGGCGGCGCTGCTGGTCGCGATTGCCGCGGGCTTCCGCAGCTTCGGCGGCGCGGGCAATTCGCTTGTCACCCCAACTGCCTCCGCGCACGGGGCCGAAGGGATCGCGGCGAGTGCCAGCCCGAATGCGACGGCGGAGGCCGCGGAGTGCACGGTGGATGGGCACCATGTGCTCGTTGCGGGGAACCGGGCGCCGTACGGCTACGAGCAGCGAGGGTCGATCAGCGACACGCTGAAGGCGGAGCTGCCGGATGTGCTGGCGCGGTTCGCCGGCTGTATGGGGGGACCCAATTACGATGGACTGGCGCAGGTCGCCACCTGGCGGTTCGTGACGGAGCTCCGGAGCGGAATCGCTGGCACACCGGCGGATATTTCGGGAGCCACGCATCGGGCAGAGGCGATACAACACCTCTGGGTGGGACCAATTCCAGCCACAAGCGAGCCGCTGCGGCTGACGATGTGGACTGCCTCGAATGGTGAGCAGGTGAACCTGAATGTCTTTCTGGATACGGCGCAACGCCTGAGCGATGGCCGGATCGGGGTGCTGGCAACCATCGCACCTGATTCCATGCCGCCGGTCCCGGACGAAGAATGGATTCTCCAGAGACATTTGCCGATGCTTTCCGTCTGGTTCATCGGGTTGCAGGAGACATCCGCCGGTCCACTGGTCGATGAGCTGTTCAAGATGTGTGATGGAAGCGACTGCGTGCCGATGTTTGGCGCGGATGCGGCGACACCGGTGTCGTCACCGGAAGCAAGCCCGGTCGCCTCGCCGGTTTCCTGACCACGCAAGAGGCCGTTGATGACGGAGGGGCGGTTCGATCGAGCCGCCCCTCCGTTTGCGGGATTCCTCGCGTTCTGTTCAAAGCAGCGTCACGCCGGTTCCCGACGTAATCCTGTCCCTTGAAACCTCCCGGTCAGTCGGCGGACGCGGAGGGAAAGGTGGATTCGTGAGGCGTGCGTTTCCCCGTCACCACGAGCACGACGACCACCGCAAGCACCAGGGCGCCGGTCAGGAGAAACGTCGCCCGGAAGCCAAAACTTGCGGCGAAGCCGGAACCGGCGAGCGGACCGATGAAGCCGCCAATCGACGTCGCGGTCGCCATCATGCCGAAGATGAGCCCGCGTCGCTCGGGATCGGTTCCCTTGGCGACGAGGGCATTGGCGGAGGGAATCATGCCGCCGGCGAAGATTCCGAAGATGCCCTGCAGGACAATCATCTGCCACGGATGTTGCGTGAGCGACATCGGCAGGTAGATCAGCGCCGCGCCCAATGCGCAGATCATGAGGATCTTGCGATATCCCCGCTTGTCCCCGACGCGGCCGAGAATGATCGCCGAGATCGCGCTCGTCATCCCGAGCACGCCCAGCGAGAGTCCTGCGAGGGTAGAGGCGTTGGAGGCGTTGCCCGACAGCTGCTTGATGAAGAGCGACATGATCGGCTGGATGGCGCCCTCGGCGGCCCGGATCCCGATCATCGCGATCGTCATGCCGAGCAGCAGCGGCGTCAGCAGCATGTGCCACGCCCGCTCCTGGACCGGTGCGCCCTCCTCGCGCACGACCGGGTGGAAGTTCTCGTGAACGAGGAAGAGGGTAATCGTGCCGCCGCAGAACATCATGGCTGAGGCAACACCGAACGTCTCGCGGTAGCCGATCTGGTCCGCCAGGATACCGCCGACCAGCGGCCCGATCGCGGCGCCGGAGAAGATGGCCGTCTGGATCAGGCCGAGCCCGAAGCCCAGGCGCTCCTTGGGTATCGTGGTCGCGACGAGCGCGGTGGCGGCGGTGACGGTGCCCGCGAGCGCACCCTCGACCATGCGCAGCCCGAGCACATGCCAGGGGGAGGTTGCGATGCCCATGAGTCCGATGGTGACGAACGAGCAGAACTGGGCACGAAGGAGCATCGGGCGGCGACCCTTGCGGTCGGCCATCGAGCCCCAGATCGGCGCGGCGATCGCCATCACGCCGGCCCCGCCGGCGTTCAGGAAGCCCGCCCAGAGTGCCTGCTCCTTGTCGGTGGGGATACCGAGATCGCCGAGAAAGAAGGGCAGAAAGGGCGCGCGCATGCTGAAGGCCATGATCGCGAGCAACTGCGCGGCCCAGATCGCATAGAGATTACGACGCCAGTTGATCTTCTTCTCACCCCGGCCAATGGCCGAGCCCGCGGCATCGCGACCCTCGTCCTCCCCCGGCGCGATCGCGTCGGCGAGAAGATCGGGATCTGTATCGGAACCGGCATCGTCGACGGAGGGAGAACCCTTTTGTGAAGGTGGTGAGGTGAGCGGTCGTTTCGTTCGCATCCTGCCGAGGAGTCTATCCGGTCCCGGCGGAACGGGCAAACGCAAGGCGGAAGATGCACGATGTGACGGCGACGCGTAGGCTGGGGCGGCGATTGTCGGATGCGAGCAAACTCTGGGGAGGAGCCGGTGATGGAGACCAATGAGCAAGAGGCGGTGCGTGTGACGCTGGATGGGCCGACGTGGCTGGTAATCGAAACGTCACTGGATACGATCGAGCCGGCGGCGGTACTGCGCTGGTTCACGGAGCCGGAATTGCTCGGGCAGTGGTGGGGTGACGAACACGAGATAGAGCCCATTCCCGGCGGATGCTTCGAGGTGCGTTGGCCCGCCTTGAAGAAGACATTGCACGGGGAGGTACTGCTCTCCGTTCCCGATCAATTGATCTTCAGCTGGAGCTGGGAGGAGGAGCCGGAACTGGCATCACGGATGGTGATGGTGCGTAGCGAGGCTGACGGCGACGGGACACGGCTGACGATCGCACACGGACCCTACCAGCAGGCAACTGCCTCCCTGCCCGATGAGGACGCAGATCGCGAGAGCCATCGTGAGGGCTGGCTCTTCTTCCTGCCAAAGCTGCATGAGGCTATCGCCGAGTCCGTCAAGCGGTATGAGGACTAGAAGTTTTGGGAGGAAGCCCGCAAGGGATACGAGCGCCTGCGGGCAGATCCCGTCGAGTGGAAGGCGCATACGGACGAGCTTGAGGAGTGGGACACGCTGAGCAATGACGGACTCGAGAATGAGGAGCCGTACTTTACCGAGGAGGAACTACAGGAAATGGAGCAGCAAGATGAGATCGCTGCCCGAACCGCGTAGCGGTGAGGTGTGGAGTGTCGTGCTCGATCCAGTCAGAGGGCATGAACAGGGCGAAATCCGACCGGCCCTTGTCGTCATATCGAACGACGAATTCAATCAACTTCCCCACATGCTGCGGATTGTGGTTCCGATCACCCGAACGAATAAGGGAATTTCTTTTCATCTACCGATTGCGCCGCCGGAAGGTGGCTTGGTCGCGCCATCCTTCATTCTCTGTGAGCAGGAAAAGTCGGCGAGCATCACCCAGTTCCGGCGTTCAATGGGAACTGTCGATATATTGACGCTGCAGCGGGTGTAGGAGCTCGTCGGAAAGTTCATCGACCGCTGATGCGCGATCGTCTCTTGGGTTTCGTTCCCACACCGCCGATCCGTGGGCGAACTGACGGAGTGTGCCTTACAGCGGAATTCGCAATGGCGGCGACGACCCGTAGCGGGTCAGCTGGTCTGCCCCATCCGGCGCAGCCGGATACCGGCCCCATGCGCGCTCACGATCGGCCTGCTGCGGGTGAGAGCAGAGATCGCCAAGTTCACTCATAGCTGAATCACGAAAACAGACTCCTCGGCGTCAAGCGGCCGGCACTTGGCCGACGAGACGGTCCTTGCCCGCGTTGAGGCCCGCGATCAGCATGACCGCGAGGATGCCCTGCAGCAGGAGCAGCGGGATGGACCAGCTTCCGGTCGTGTCGCGCAGCGCACCCATCAGCGATGGTCCGGTTGCGGCCAGGCAGTAGCCGACGGTCTGCGCCATCCCCGAGAGCTGGGCGGCATGCGGCGCGTCCGGCGAGCGCAGCGTGATAAACGAGAGCGAGAGGCTCAGGGCCGCTCCCGCCGCCGCACCCCACAGGATCATCCAGAGCAGCGTCAGCGTCATCGGCGCGATCAACAACCCGCCGAGCGAGATCGACCAGCAGACGGCCATCGCCAGCACATAGACTCGCTGATCCCGCCGCCGGCTCGCGAACACCGGCACGAAGAACGACGAAAAGAAGCCCGCGAAGTTCGCCAGTGAGAGCAGCAATCCCGCATGCTCGCTCGACATCCCATGCTCCGCCATCATCGTCGGGAACCAGGTCGCGAGCGCGTAGAAGCTGAATGACTGCAGCCCCATGATCAGCGTTACGGCCCACGCGACCGGATCGCGCCAGAGGTTGATCGGAACATGCCGGTGCGCCGGGCCGCGCTTGCCGGGCTGATTGAGCCGCAGCCGCGGGATGAGCGCGATCACCGCGACCACGACCGGAATCGCCCACAGCGCCAGCGTTCCCCGCCAGTCGAACCCTGTCTGCTTCTGCAGCGGGATCGTGAATCCCGCTCCGATGGTCCCGCTGGCGGAGATCGCCATCGTCAGCAGGCCCGTCATGACCCCAAGCTGGTGCGGAAAATCGCGCTTGATCGAGGCGGGCAGCAGGACGTTGCCGATCGCAATCGCGACGCCGATGACGCCGGTGCCGATGAAGAGCAACGGTGTGCCGGGCGCGAAGCGGATCAGGATGCCAAGTGTGAGCACGATCATCGTGCCCAGGAGCACCAGGTCGAGCCCGAACCGGCGAGCCAGGCGCGGCGCAAGCGGCGCGAAGATCCCGAAGCAGAGCACCGGCAGCGTCGTCAGCAGGCCGGCTGCCGTCGATGAGAGCCCGGTGGAGGCGCGAATCTGGTCGAGCAATGGCGAGACGGCGATGATGACGATGCGCAGGTTGACGGCCGTGATGATGACCCCGAGCACGAGCAGCACGGTGAAGACCCGCGAGCGCGAGGTGGTGGCCGATGGTGTGGAGAGCGCGGAGGCGATGGTGAGCTCGACTTTCGGCGGAAGGATGCGGATGATCCGAACGGGAAGCAAGGACCGGATGCGGCGAAAGCGCGAGCGGGCCGTCCTGCACATCGTACACGACGAGACGCCCGGATATCGCCCTGCCGTGCACCATCGCCCTTGCCATCGGGCAGCATCCGGGTACCCTGCACTGAAAGAACATGCTGCGGTGCGGGCGAGCATTTTAGCGCCGCCTCCCGCCCACGATCACCACATTCAGTAAAGGATGCACCGTGACCGATACCAGACCACTCAGCCCGGAGCGCGCGGTCAATGCGCTCCCGTCCTTGAGCGATGCCCGCATCTCCCCGGATGGTACGCGCATCGTCTACGTTCGTGGACAGGTCAATGCCGGGACCGGCAAGACCGAGAGCCAAATCTGGCTTTGCGATCGTGATGGCGGCAACCGCCGGCGCCTGACGTGGGTCGGCAGTCGCAACGGTGGCCCGGTCTGGTCGCCGGATGGCAGCCAGATCGCCTTTGTCAGTCAGCGGGAGGGGGATCATCCCAACGTGATCTGCCTGCTCGGCTTCGACGGTGGTGAGGCGCGCGTCGTCACCAGTCACGCTGCTGCGCCGGGCGGTCTCGCCTGGTCCCCGGATGGATCGACGCTCGCCTATACGGTGGCGGTCGACCCCGAGAATCCGAACGAGACGCCACGCGATCCCAAGGCAGCCGCTCCGGTGCGGGTCGTGCGCCGCATCGACTACAAGCAGGACGGTATCGGCTACCGGAACGACGTCCGCGCGCAGGTCTTCCTCCTCGATCTGGACTCGGGCGAGCGGCGGCAGCTCACGACGGAGCTCGTCGATCACCTGCGGCCGCAATGGGCGCCGGACGGCTCCCGGATCGCAGCGACGCTGCCGCAGAAGAACGGCATGCGCGGTCAGGTCGGCATCATCGATCGGGAGACCGGCGCGATGGCGCGCGTCGGCCCTGAGGATGGCGACGTCGGGCAGGTCTCGTGGTCGCCCGATGGTGGAAGCCTCCTCTTCGATGGCGATGAGCGGAGTCGCCCTGGAAACAGCCTCTTCATCCACACCCTGGCGGACCATTCCACGCGCAAGCTGGCCGACGAATTCGCGTTCGAGCCCGATTCCGGAGGCGCGGCGGCATCGAATCCGGTCTGGCTGACGCCTGATCGTGTGCTGGTCCACGGGTTCAGCCGCGGCGCGAGCGAGCTCTGGACGGTCGAGACATCCAGCGGGGAAGCGACGCAGGTCGGGCGCTGGGAGGCGATGCACGCCGGCTTGAGCGCACCGGCCGGCAACAACTGCGTCGTGCAGACGGCCGGCGACCTTGACGGGCTGGTCGGACTGGTCACGATCGATCCGCAAACGGGCGAGCGCACCGTGCTCTTCAACGAGGCGGAGGAATTCTTCAGCGAGTCCCCGGCCGCGTCGTGGGAGAAGATCTCCATCGAGCGGGCCGGGTTCACCATCGAAGGCTGGCTGTTCAAGCCGGCGGATTTCGATCCCGGCAAGCGCTACCCGCTAGTGCTCGGCGTGCACGGCGGTCCGCATGGTGCCTATGGCTACGGCATGCGCCAGCTGGAGACGACGGTCGCCGCGAACGGCTTCCTGGTATTGCTGACCAATCCGCGCGGATCCAGCACGTATGGTCGCGCCTTCGCCGAGGATAGCATCGGCGATTGGGGCGGCGAGGACTGGAAGGATATCGAGGCGGTTCTCGACCTGGTGCTTCAGCGACCCTATGTCGATCGCGAGCGGACCGGTATCTACGGCTACTCCTATGGCGGCTACATGACCTCCTGGGTGATCGGGCACACCGACCGCTTCAAGGCGGCGGTCTGCGGCGCGCCCGCCTTCGACCTGGAATCGATGTTCGGCACCAGCGATCTGGGGCACACCTTCATTCCTCAGGAACTGGGCGGCACCCCCTGGGCATCGCGCGACATCATCGAGGAGCGATCGCCGTCGACCCACATTCACAACGCGACGACACCGACGCTCATCATCCATGGCGAGGCCGACGATCGCTGCCCGATCGGCCAGGCAGAGCAGATGTTCATCTCGTTGAAGAAGGTCGGCTGCGAGGCGGAGTTCGCCCGCTACCCCGGCGGCGCCCACGGATTCATCGTTTCGGGTGAACCTGCACATCGCATCGACGCGATCTCGCGGACGATCGCTTGGTTCAAGCGCTATCTGGGCGATCCGAGCTGACCCCACTCACCACAATGAAGGCGTACACGCACATGATCGATTCCGTTCTCTCCCGGTCCGATTCGCATACCGATGTCGATCCTGCGACGAACGAGATCCTCGCTCGCTGGACTGTCCCCGGCGCCGCGATCGGCGTCTACAAGGAAGGCGAGACGAGATTCTCCACCTATGGCGTCACCAGCCTTGAAGCCCGACAGCCGGTGACGCCGGAGACCGTCTTTCGGGTGGCCTCGATCTCCAAGCCGTTCACGGCAACGCTCGCGATGACACTGGTCGAGGATGGCTTGCTCGATCTCGACCGACCGATCGTTGACTACCTGCCGGGAGTTGCCATCTCCGATGCCGCTCCCGAGCGGCAGGGCAAGGTGGCGATGCGCCACCTGCTCAGCCACACCGCCGGGATCGATTGCGAGCTGGCGGCCGATCTGGCCAACGTCGGCGCGGGCGACGATGCGACGGCGCAGGCGATTGCGATGTTCGGCGGTTTGCGGCAATGGGCCGAGGCCGGCGAGGTGATGTCCTACGGCAACACCGGATACTGGCTGGCCGGGCACGTGGTCGCAACCCTGCTCGGCACCACGTTCGAGGAGGCGATGCGGGAGCGCGTCTTCCGGCCGCTGGGGCTGGAGCGCTCCGTCTATACCGCCGAAGAGGCGATCGTCTATCCGGTCGCACTCGGGCACGCCCTGAAGTCGCCGGAGGATGGCACGCACGAGCTGATCCGTTCGTATGCCTATCCCCGGGCGCGGCGACCGTCGGGTGGCGTCATCTCGACCGTGGTCGACCTGATGCGCTTCGCCGCGTGGCACATGGGGGATTCGGACGCGCCGCTGGGAATCTCAGATGACCGGCGTCGTGCCATGCAGGAGCCGGTTATTCGGTTGCGCGCCGCCGACAATGAGGGCTGGGGCATCGGCTGGAACATCCGGGAGGCGACCGATGGCACCCGCGTGATCGGGCACGGCGGCTCGTACGATGGCTTCCAGACGCAGCTGACCATCGTGCCGTCGCGTAAGTTCGCCTTTGCGATTCTTACGAACAGCGCGCGGGGCGGGATGGCGAACGCCGAGATCGAGCGCCAGGTGCTCTCCGCTGAACTGGGACTGGACCTGCCCGATCATGCGCCGGTGGCGCTCTCCGCCGAGGCGCTGGGGTCCTTCGCCGGCACCTACAGCCAGCCGCTGGCGAGCTACGAGTTCAGCGTCGCCGGCGGAGCGTTGGAGGCGACGATCCGGACGACGGATCTGCACGGCAACGAGCAACCGGTGCCGCCGCCGGTGCGATTTGCGCCGATCGGCGAGCGCGATTTCCTGGTGATGGACGGCGACTACAGGGGAACGCACGCCGATTTTCAGATCGATCCGATCACCGGTCGGCCGCACCGCGTGCGGATCGGCGTCCGCATCGCCAATCGTACGAGGTAGCCAGCCTCCCGGTAGCGGTCGATCTCGCGTCGACCATCGGCCGGAGGCCGATATTGCCCCAGCCGATGGCAGGAACAACGGAACAACGCTTCTGCAACCCGGTAGCGGATTGCAGAAGCGTTGTCCTCATCCAGATCATCCCCTACGACGTTGATGGAGAGTCGCTTGGCGTCACCCCTTCCCGGGCGAGCGCGATCCAGGCGCGGATCAGGACGTCAACGGCGTCGACGATGAGATCGTCCGTCGTGTCTTCGGGCCGGATCACCCGCTGGATCAGCAGCCCATCCTCCAGCGCGTGCAGAATCAGCGCGAGGAAGTCGAGGTCGGCGGGTGGGGCAGGCGGATCGACACCCGCCCGTTCCATCGCCTGGGCGATACCCCCTCGGAGCGCCTGTTGCGCAAAGCGCTCGGTCGTCGCCATCCGCTCGCGCAGGGCGGGATCGTCGTGCCGGAGGGCGAAGAGCCAGAGTTCCGTGCGCAGCGCCAGCCACGATTCCTGATGCGCCGCCCGCTCGCGATGCCAGGCACGCAACGCCTCCATCTGGTTCCGGAATGGCTCCTCGCCCACACGGTTGGCATCGATCAGTTCCCGGATCTCCTCATACTCGCGCCGGGTGCGCGCCTCCTGCAATGCCAGCACGAGATCCTGCTTGTCCTCGAAATTGCTGTAGAATGCCCCCCGGCTATAGCCGGCCCGCTCGGAGATCTGCTCGATCGACGCTCCATTGACACCGCGCTCCGCGAAGAGCGCCGTGGCGGCCGCGAGCAGATCGTTGCGCGTCTGCTCCTGCTGTTCCTCTCGGGTCAGACGATGGCGCGACGTGGGCATGGTTCGATCCTTTATAGGATTATCCGGATGCACAAGTGTATCTGGATACAGTACAGTATCTCCTGCCTGGCGGGCCAAGGCGATATGCACGTGTTCTGAACTGCCTGCCAGCGAGATGGAGAAAGCTATGGAGATCCGACGATATCGAACGATCGTGCGCGGGCAGTTCGAGGCCGTGGACGCCGCCCAGCGCGAGCATTTGCTGGCGGATGCGGCCAGCCACGACGCACTCAAGGCGGCGTTCACCCCGGAGGGGACGCTCACGTACGATCGCGCTTTGAAATTCTTCTCGTACCGCTACCAGTTCGACGTGACGGGCGCGAGCGCGGCCGACTGCGACCTGGAGGCCGAGCTGCTCGCCGAGGAGCGGGCCCTTGCCGATCTGGCCAACGCGGGACTGACCAGCGGCAAGCTGACGGTCGGCGTGACGTGCCTCAGCGACATGCGGACCGAACGTCGGAAAGCGCCCAAGCGCCGTGCGGGATCCAGCGCCCGGGCGGAAGTGCTGTTGTAACCGGGGGCCTGTCCGGGACGGCGCGGCGGTGAAACCTCTCGGCGAGTCGTCCCCGTAAAAACCGTCCAACCCGACTTCGACGGCGATGCTGAGTCCGAACCGGGCGAGACCAAGAGACGCTTCGGCTTGTGCCGGGGCGTCATGATCGCGGTGGTCGAGAGCCGAAGACTGGAAACCGAGGCATTGCACGCCGAAGCGAGGGCGCAATGCCTCGGTTTTTTGCTCAGCGGCAACGGAAGACGTTGACGAGGCTTCCCGATGCCCGGCATACGCTCCACTCGCTGGCCCTGCTGCAGGCACAATTGGTAACGACAAGCGTCAACATCCTGGCCTGACTCCCAGTCAAGACAAATCGTTTTGGACAGGCAGAGATAGCGGACCGCAGTTCGGCAATCGTCCGCTGCTCGCCGTTTCCATGCGCGGTTTCAACCAGCCGGGCTGATAGCGAACGGCAGGTCATCGCGCGCATCGTCGGCCGGAGCCGCGACGGTGCGTGCTCCTGTCGTCCCGGACCGGTGGGCGATGGTGCGCAGCGCCTGGTCCGCGCTCCACAGAAAGTGATCCTCGCCGATCGCCTCCACCAGATGCGCGCGTTCGAAGATGCGTCGCACCGGGGCTTGTAATCCCGTGATGTAGATCGTGCCGCCGCGCTGGTCATGCTCTCGCCACAGATGCTCGATTGCCTGCACGCTTGAGACATCCGCCGTCGGCACGCCACGCATCGAGAGGATGAGCGTTTCGGCAAATGGCAATTCCTCAATCCGTTCGACAAACTGGTTCACGGAGGCGAAAAAGAGCGGTCCGCTGACGTAAACCACCTGCACATCGTGGTTGACATCGGGGCTGATCCCCAACTTCGCCCAATTCACCGGCGAGACATTGACGTTGAGCTGGGCCACCTGGGTGAGGAAGAGCGCGAGGCTGGCGAGGAGCCCGATGACGATGGCCTGGGTGAGGTCCAGCGCGATCGTTGCGAGCATCGTTACCACGAGCGTGCCGGTTGCTCCCTTCAGGCGATGCCGCAGGTAGAACCGAATGGAGTGCCACTCGTTCATGCGCCACGCGGTGACGAAGAGAACACCTGCTAGCGCCGCGAGCGGGATGTGCCCGATCAGGGTGGAGAGGAAGAGCGCGCTCAGCAGCAACGCCACCGAATGGATGATGCTGACGAGGCGGGTGACGCCACCCGCCTTGATTCCCACGCTCGTCCGGGCGATCGCCGCGGTCGCCGGCACGCCGCCGACGAAGGGCAGCACGATATTGCCGATCCCCTGCGCCACCAGTTCCTGGTTTACGGCCAGCTTCTTGCCCGTCATCCGCCCGGCAACGACCCCGCAGAGCAGACTTTCGATCGCGCCCAGCAGGGTGATCGCGAATGCCGGACCGATCAGGTGCTGGACGAGCTCAAGGTCGGATGCCTTCGGGATCAGGCGCTCATCGAGGATGATCCCGCTCGGGATCGCCCCGATCGTCGTGACCTGCAGGTTCATTCCCCAGCTTGCCAAAGTAGCGAGCCCGATCCCCACGAGAGCCGTGGGGAGTCCCGGTGCGTGCCAGATCCGCGGCAGCGCGACCATGGTCAGGATCACGATAGTTCCGCAGGCGATCGCGCTCCAGTTGAGACTCGGGAGGGGATTGGTGAAATAGCCGAGCAGCTTTTCCGCCGATCGATCCCGGGCCGTCGTCTTGATTCCAAGGAAGTTATCGATCTGCCCGATGAAGATCACAAGCGCGATGCCGCTGGTGAATCCCGTGATCACGGGCGCCGGGATCAGGTTGACGATGCGTCCGAGTTTCAGCAGACCGATCGCGAGGATCATGATGCCGGAGAGCAGACCGGCGATCCAGAGGGCACGGACGCCATGTTGCTGGGCGATGATGATCAGCACGGCGGACATCGCGCCGGTGGGGCCGCTGATCTGGTACGGGGCGCCGCCCAGGAGGCCGATGAGGAAGCCGCCAACGATGGCTGTCACGAGGCCGGCGGCCGGCGTCGAGCCACTGGCGACGCCGAATGCCAGGGCCAGGGGAAGCGCGACCGCGGCGACGGTCAGGCCGGCGATCAGGTCCCGCTGGCCGATGCGCCAGGAATAGCCGGCGAATTCCTCCCGCAGGAGCTGGACAATCATCGGTTGCCGGCGGGCGAACCCAAACGAACGAGCGGCCAAATAAATCCTCCTTGATCGGAACGTGGGTGGACGAACTGTCCTCGGAAATCGAATGTCGCTATCGGAAGCGAGGCTGGATGACGCCTATTGATCAGCTACGTGACCTGCCCGGTCGTTCTCGCGGCGTGAAACGCCTCCACGGCGGCGATCGAGTGGCTGAGGTGTGTGATCGCGGCGCGTTCGGCGCCTTCTGGATCGCGCGCCGCGATCGCCTCGGCGATGGCGATGTGCTCCTCGATGCGGACACCGTCATGGTCGTGCGCATTGATCGCGGCCATGATCGACTCGCGCAATGCCTCGGTCAGGTAGTCATAGAGGTCGATCAGCACGCTGTTATGAGTCGCCGTCACAATGGCGAAGTGAAAGGCGACGTCGGCGTCGACGATCGCCTCCATGTCGTCCGTCTTCATCGTCTCGATCTGCGCGGCGAGGGCGTCCTGGATACGCTGTAGATCCTCGTCGGAATGGCGGGTCGCAGCCATGCGGGCAGCGTCCCGCTCCAGGCTGTTGCGGACTTCGAGCGCCTCGACCGGGTTCGAGCGTTCGAGCCGGCGCAGCAGCACGGCACCGAGATCGCTGCTGGCGAGCACGTAGGTGCCGTCGCCCTGCCGGGGTTCGAGCATGCCGCCGTGGACGAGGGCACGAACGGCCTCGCGGACGGTGTTCCGGCCGACCCCCAGTTTGTCCACGAGCTCGGCCTCGGTCGGGATCTTCGAGCCGACCGCCCACTCGCCGGTCTCGATGGAGCCGTGCAACTGGGCAATTACCTGATCGACGAGGGATGAGCGGGAAGGGGCAGTCAAGGGCATCGTTTTCTCCAGCGATCGATTGTATACACCCTATCATCCTACAAATTTTTGCGCTTTTTGGCAAGTGATGGCGGCTGGCGGATTCCTGCCGGCGTCAGCGGGTGCGGGTGCGGGTGAGGCGGCTGAGGGCGGCGCTCGCGATCACGAGGATCGAGGCGAGGACCGTCCCGAGCGAGAGGTGCTCGCTGAGGAGCAGTGCCGCCCACATCAGGCTCAGGACTGGCTGCACGAGCTGGAGCTGTCCGACCTTGGCCACCCCGCCGATCGCCAGACCCCGGTACCAGGGGAAGAACCCGAAGAACATGCTGACCGAACCCAGGTAGAGCATGCTCCACCACGCGTTTGCGTCGCCGGTTGGCCAGCCGTGCCAGAGATAGAGCGCCAGCGAGAGGACGAGCAGCACCGGGATGCTGAAGACCAGCGACCACGAGATCACGCGCCAGCCCCCGATCTCCTTGGTCAGCTGCGCGCCCTCCGCGTAGCCGAGCCCTGCCGCCAGCACCGCGCCCAGCAGGAGAACATCGCCCCACTGCGGGCGTCCCGCGCCCTGCGCGATGGCGAAGATCAGCACAGCGACCACGCCCGCCGCACAGGCCACCCAGAACGCGCGGGGCGGATGCTCGCCGGCGCGAAGCACCGCCATCACCGCGGTTGCGGCCGGCAGCAACCCGACCACGACGATGCCGTGGGACGCCGGCAGGTATTGCATCGCCAGCGACGAGAGGGGGCCGAACCCCAGCACGGTTCCCAGAGCCGCGATACAGATCGGCCGCCAGTGACGGCGCTCGGGCCACGACTCACGGCGGACGAGCAGGATCAGGGACGCGAGCGCGGCCGCCAGCACCGCACGCTCGATCCCGACCCACAGGCCGCCGAGTTGCGGCGCGGCGATCCGGCTGAAGGGCAGCGTGAAGCTGAAAGCGAGCACCCCGAGGAGCCCCAGCAACAAGCCCTGTTGCTCATCGGAGATGGCCGAGAACCGGTGTCGCCAGATTCCCTCTTCTGAAGACCCGGCCGTCGTTCGCTTCATCGTCTGCTCTGCCGGTTCGCTCACATGCGTCCTTTATCCGATTTGCCGGAGTTCCGCTACCCTCGCGATTCCACGCGTGTTTCGCTTCTCATCATCAGCGATTGTCGTCATCAGAGCAACGCGCCCGGGGAGCCTGCAGCCGGCAGTTCTCAACGACGAGAGATTGTTAGGCAAACAGATAGAAACACTGCGCGAAACCATTGTCATGGTGCGGGCGTTGGAGAAGTGGGAAGGACATTCGGTCGACCTGATTGGCCATCAGTCGCGAGGAAGGAACGACGCCATGGCGTAGTGCTGGGCGAAGCATTACCGATTGAGGATCGATACGGAGTGACAAGCACCGGGGAGCGGTGTTGGTGTCAATCGTGTGGGAGTGGATTGGACATGAACGGACAGACACGCATTTCTCGTCGGCAGTTTGCCAAGACAACAGCACTTGGGAGCGTCCTGCTGGGCGGTGGCGCAGCGGCGGTCCTGACCGCGCGCCCGGCAAGCGCGCAGAATGGCGATGTCCAGTACGTTTGCAATTCGAATGATGTGAACGTGCGGGATACCTATGGGCTTTCCAGCAATGTGATCGGCACGTTGTATGCCGGTGATGTGGTCAATTATCTCGGTGATTCAATTGATGCCGATGGCTACACGTGGATGAGTGTGAACAAGGCGGGCACCGGACTCAATGGTTGGGTCGCCAGCGATTTTCTCGGCGGTGGCAGCCCGGGGGGCTGGCCGGAGGGCACGGCCGTCCATGTCACGTCGGATAACGTCAACCTGCGATCCGGCTCCGGGCTCGGGTATGGCGTCGTTGGGACCTTTGATACCGGGACCAACGCCTGGGTCGTTGCCGGTCCGCAGGTTGCCGATGGGTACACCTGGTACAAGATCAGCATGATCATCGACGGGCAGGGTGCCGTGGGCTGGATGGCGGATGACTTCCTGGCCTGGGGCCACACCGGCGGCGGCAATGACGGCGGTACGAGCTTCCCCATCGGCGCCTGGATGATGACCACAACCGACCTGAACCTTCGCTCGGGCGCGGGTACCGCGTACGGTGTGATTGGCGTTTATCCGGAGGGAACCGCCGCGACCGTGCTCGACGGCCCGGTCGCGGCGAATGGCTATCAGTGGTACCAGGTCGAAATCGCGGATGATGGTACTGTCGGCTGGTTCGCGGGTGAATTCCTGACGTTTGCGCCGACCGAGCCAACGGGAACGCGGGTGCGCGTGGCGGACGGACCGCTCAACGTCCGCAGCGGTCCGTCGCTGAGCGACTCGGTCATCCTCACCGTTGAGACGGGCGCAACCGGGCGGGTCACCGATGCATCGCTCGTGCAGGCGGATGGCTACACGTGGGTGAGCGTTGAATGGTTCAACCAGGCCGGCACCGTGGGCTGGGTCGCCAACGACTTCCTTGCCTGGGATGCCTAGCGTCACATTGCGCCCCTAGAGCCGAAATCGAAACCGTAGCGGCCGACCTCGTGTCAGCCGCTGCGTCGGGCCATCGGCCGAACCACCAGGCCGATAGTGGGAGCCGATATCCGGCTGCGCCGGATGGGTCAGACCAGCTGACCCGCTACGGATTGTCGTCACCATTTCGAATTCCGCTGTAAGCAAGGCCGCCGTCTATGCAGAGGCCGCATGGACGGCGGCCCCATGCGTCAATGCGGGGGAGCGGAGGAGCTCACCACGCGATCACGATGTCGCGTCGGGCGTGAGCAGGAGCGTGATCCACGTCTGCGCTTGCCAACGCTCAAACGCCTCCGGTGCCCAGCCGCGTTCATCCACGAGCAGCATGTAGAACTCCGGGCTGTTCGTGGCCCAGATCACATCCGCCGCCTCCTCGACAGACAGCCCCTCGCGCAGCTGACCGGTTTTGGCAAGATCCGCGACAAGCAGGCGCATGTTCGCCGCGCGACGCTGGCTGATCTCTGCCCAAAGTGCCTTCAATGAGTCGTCGGACGGGGCTGCCTCACGCAAGACACGGACGAGCGGCGCCAGTCGACCCTGGATCTCCCGCATGGCCCTGGCGTAATGGATCAGCTTGCGGCGCGGATCTGGCTCCGCCTGCATCGCGCGCACGTAGTCATGTTGCAGGGCCGGAATCGCTTCATCACTCCCCGAGATCGCACGCTCGATCAAGACGCGCAGGATTTCCGGTTTGCGACCGCAGGCGGCATAGACCGTATCGACGGCGACTTCAGCCTTGCGCGCTATCTCCGGCATCGTCGTGGCGGTGTATCCGCGTTCCAGGAAGAGCCTGTGTGCGGCGTCCATGATTGTACGCCGGGTTTCCCGGGCAGCGTCCTGGCGGCGTGTTGCGTTGTAGTGGCGAACCGGCTTGACAGCATCACTCATGAAGCATATGCTACCATGTAATTCATCCGAATAGCATTCTGGTCAAATTTGCGGAGGTGGATCATGGTGGCAGTTCCCGATGCAATCGAAATCAACAAGCGGCTGGTCGCACGGGTTTTCGAGGATGCGTTCAACCATGGAGACCTGAGTGCAGTCGATGAGGCCGTATCGCCTGCAGGGCTGGACCATCAGCATCCGGACGAGGCCGATTTCGCGGTGCATCTGAAGGCGGTTATCGTCGCGATGCGGACGGCCTTTCCGGATCTGCACTTCAGGATTACGCGGATGGTCGGCGAGGGCGACTGGGTGGCGCTCCACTCTGTCATGACCGGAACACATACCGGCCCCCTGCAAAGACCACTGCTGCCACCCGATGGCCCGTCGAGCCTGCCCGCAACGGGCCGCAGCATCGAGGTGCCGCACATGCACATGATCCGGATGGGCGGCGGGCAGGGAGTCGAGCTCCTGCACCTGATGGATACCTTCGCCATGCTGAAGCAGCTTGGCGTGTTGCCGGCACCGCCTCCTGTCACCCCCTCCGGAGTCTAGGGGGGTGACCTGGGGCCGGATGAGCGCATGGGGTGACGCGCTCATCCGGTTGTGTCTGGCGCTCGGCCATCCCGGTTCGCCTATGCGAGTGTTGCCTGCAGCCAGTCGTAGATCACGGTGTTCGAGAGCGAGAGGTTCCCGAACTGGCAGTGCATGTCCGCCCTCTCGGCCTGCGTGAAGATGCGCTGGGCGACGGGACCGGCGACCCCGTTGACGAACTCGTCGAACTGGTCACGGGCTTCCTTGCCTTCACCGGTGCCGACCATCGCCAGAGACGGGCAAGCGATGTTTCCAAGGTCCGGAGTGGCATTGAACGCTGCGAGTATGGTGATCCATCCGTGCAGGCTGTCGACCCCGAAGCGTCGCAGCGAGGCCTTGAACGAGAGCTTCTCCGTGCGGGAGAGGGAGGCGTTCTCGCTTGGCGCATCGCCGGTCACGCGGGACGAGCACTGCTGGAAGAAGACGAATCGGGCCCGAAGCAATGCGCTCCGGGCCCGATTCGCTAACCCTGTCTTGTGCCAGCGTGATGCTAGCTGGCGGGGGTTGCCGCGCCCTTCTCCTTGAGTGCCGCCAGCACTCGATCAGGGGTGAACGGCGTGTCGAAGATGCGAATGCCGAGCAGATCGTAGAGCGCGTTCGCGATCGCGCCGGTGGTCGGGGCCACGCCCGGCTCGCCGATTCCGCCCATCGGATTGTTCTTGTCTTCGCTGAAGACGACATCCACCGAGGGGGCCTCGCGCATCGTGATCGGCGCGTATTGTGCGAATGACGGGTTCGTCACCGTGCCGTTCTCGAAGGTAATGATCTCGCGCAGGCTGGCGCTGGTGCCCATGACCACGCCGCCCTCAAGCTGGTGCTTGACCGCTTCCGGGTTGATGACGAGACCGCAGTCCACGCCGACATCGAAGTGCTTGACCATGATTTCGCCGGTCGACTCATCGACCTCGACCCGCGCGACCTGGGCGATGTAGGTCTCGGCGTCGAAGCCGAGCGCGACCCCGAAGCCCTGGCCGGTGCTGCCGACACCGGGCTTCCAGCCCGACTTCTCGACCACCGCGTCCAGCACGGCCGCCATTCGCGGGTTGTCGGCGAGCAGGTTCTTGCGGAAGGTGACCGGGTCGAGCCCCGCCTTCTCCGCCAGCACATCGATCGTCACCTCACGCGCCCACGTGTTGGTGGTCGCGCCGTTGACGCGCCAGTAGTAGGGCGGCAGCGGCGACTGCGCCTGGTACCACATCGTCTTGGCCGCAGTCACACCGTAGATCTCGCGGATGTCGGCGCTCCAGTCGGCGGCGGCGCCGTTCTGCTGGTCCGACCCCTCCGGGTGGTACGACGAGCTGTAGAGATCGTACTGCCAGCCGGAGATTCCACCCTCGGCATCGACTCCGGCGACGATATTGACCAGCATTGCCGGCCGGTACTGGCCGTGCATGAACTCCTCTTCGCGCCGCCAGACGATCTTCACCGGGCGGTTGAAGGCCTTGGCGAGCTTCGCCGCCTCCGGCTCCGCCATCGGCTGGATCTTGCTGCCGAAGGCGCCACCGGCCGCCATCGGCGTCACGACGACGCTTTCCGGATCGCGCTCGACAATACCGGCCACGACCGCCCGCACCGTGAATGGGTCCTGCGTCGAGCTCCAGACATTCACCTTGTCGTCCGTGATCTGGACGAGCGCCGAGCGCGGCTCGATCGGCGTGTGGCAGACGTAGGGCGCGCGGAAGGTGAGCTCCACCGGATCGGTGATGCCGGCGGTCAGATCCTTCTCCTGGCCGGGACCGGTGTCGTCGCCAATCGATTGTCCCTCATCGGCGGTCTCCAGCAGGAAATCGAAGATCGTGTCGGAGGTCACCGTGCTTGGCGAGGGATTCCAGGTTGCCTTGACCTTGGCGAGCGCGGCCTCGACCTGGTCCAGCCGCTCGGCCGCGATCCCGGCGAAATCACCGTCGCGGAAGGAGCCAACGAAGCCGGGCATCTTCTCCGCCTCGGAGAAGTCGATGTCGGCGAGTGTGGCGCCGAACCCGGTCGGGCGCACGATCTTGCCCCAGACCATGCCCTCGACCGTGGCATCGATCCCGTACTTCATCTCGCCGTTGACCTTGTGGGCCACATCCGGGCGGGGAATCGACTGGCCGATGACGGTGTAGGTGCTGGGATCCTTGAGCGGGATGTTCGGATCGAGCTCGCGCGAGTCGGTCTTGCCGCTCGCGAGTTCCGCAAACGTGACGGAAGAGGACGGATCGGCGGAGACGATCACCGCGCCGTCCTTCAGCTCGAGTGCGGAGGTATCCTGCCCCAGGCTCTCGGCGCCGAGCTCAAGCAACCAGGTGCGCATCGCGGCGCCGGCCTGGCGAACGCGGGGACCAGTCATCCGGGTGCTGAGACTGCCGAACGTCCCGAGATCCCACGGGGATTCGTCGGTGTGCCCCATGATCGCGATCACGGACTCGAACGGCAGCGAAAGCTCCTCGGCGATGAGCTGGCGGAAGCCGGTCTCGATGCCCTGCCCGTACTCTACCTTGCCGGTGAGCAGGGTGACGGTGCCATCCTCATTGACGCGAAGGTAGGCATCCAGGTTGGTCGGGGGCCCCTGGCGCGTGGCGACCGGGGTAGCCTCCGGTGTCGCGCCGGCCTCCGGCGAGGCGATCGGGCTGGCATTCGCGTCCTGGGCCGAAGCCTTGGCGCCCGAGACCCAGAAGATCGTCAGGCCGGCCGCGCCCGCGGTCTGGACGAGACGGCGGCGGGAGAAGGGCGTGGCGCCGATGCCACGCTTGGGTGTGTTGATGCTCACGAAGAACTCCCTCTTAGTTGGTGGCTGCCGGTGTCGCCGGGGACGACGTGCCAGCGGCGATCTTCACGGCCTGCAGGATGCGGTTGTAGGTAGCACAACGGCAGAGATTGCCCTGCATGGCCTCGACGATCTCCTCGTCGGTCGGAGAGGGGTTCTGCTCCAGCAGCGCCGCCGCGGTCATGATCTGACCGGACTGGCAGTAGCCGCACTGAGGCGCCTGTGCCTCGATCCAGGCCGCCTGCAGCGGGTGGAGCTCGCCGTTCTGCGCCAGGCCCTCGATGGTGGTGATCTGCTTGCCGGCGACATCCTTGATCGGGGTGACGCAGGAGCGGGTGGCGACACCGTCGACATGGACGGTGCAGGCGCCGCACTGGGACATGCCGCAGCCGAACTTGGTGCCGGTCATCTCGAGGTCATTGCGGAGCGCCCACAGGAGCGGTGTGTTCTCGTCGATCTCGAGCGTTTGCTCTTGCCCATTGACGGTGAGCGTGGTGGCCATATTGAGGGTACCTCTTTCTCTCGCGAGCGCGTCCTGCTCTACGTCGAGCGTTCAGGGGACGCGGAGTTAGATCGTAACAGATGATTATCAGCTAGACTACCTGTTTGGGCAGGACGATCGATTGATGTATTCACAACATTGGGTGCAGACCCGATCTCGCCTAATATTCAATCGTTGACTACATGGAGATCTGAGAGGCACTGCCGGCTCTTCCGGCGAGCCGTATCGGCGCGGAGCGTGCCGCCATCGCGATGATCGACACCGCCACGACCGCAGCCATGCCAGCAGCAGTCCTGGACTTCATCCACACTTGTTCCGGGAAATGCATCGAGCCGGGAGAGGATGTTTTCTCCCGGCTCGCCTGATTCAACTCTGGACCCGCCGCCCCCGCAGCATGCGCGGCATCTGGTTAGTCGAAGCTCTCGGGAAGCTTCTCTCGCCAGCCGATGATGTACGCCTCGGTGCGCGCCGTCACGATGTCCGGATTACCGGGCCCCTCGCCCCGCGCGTAGATCTTGAGGGTCGGAGCCAGATCAGGTCGTTCAAGCGCCGGGATCGGCAAGTCGTCCGCGATAATGTCTTCGTTGAATCAGTAATCCGGATTATTGAGTCGCGTAGTGCGAGGATATGTCTTGACCATTAGCGGGCCTCCATCTGGAGCATGAAGCGATCAATATGGCGCTGATAATCCTCCTCACGCTCCTCGCGGGCTTGCGTGAGGGCAGCATTGAAGGGCCAGCGGATATTGAGCCATTCCTTTTGATATGTTTCCCGGCAGGATCAAGGTAGTCGATGTGCGCCTCGCCATGCGCGTTGTCGTAGCGGATGACGGGATACCACCGTCCATCGTGGTACAGCTTCAGTTGCACGGAGAAATTCTCAACCAGTCCGCGGTTGGTTGTTTGCCTCACACGAAGCGAGATGCCGAGGTCGAGCGGTATCTCATACTCTCGTGAAGGCATACACCCTCCGCACCATATGACTCTGGCCGATAGGTACTGCTCTTTGTGGATTGTATGGTTCAGGACGCCCGAGCGGCGACCTGTTTATCAC
>JBARWF010000101.1:0-37039 GCA_049646645.1 Thermomicrobiales bacterium | reverse complement strand
CACTTGTGGGGAGGTGCCGAGGCACCTCCCCCGCCAATGACCTGGAGGCTTCTCCCCGGTCCGCAAAGGTCAGGATCGGGAGGAGCCGCGCTTCCAGCCCATCGCAACCACGACCATGAAGAGCAGGCCACCAACCATCAATGCGATGAACATCGAGGGGCCGTTGATCGCCGAGGCGTTCTGGCCGGCACCCGTGGATGGCAGCGAGGTCACCGATGCATTCTCCTTGCCCACGCCCGGCTTGGACGCGCCAGACTTGGATGCACCGGGCTTGTCCGTGCCCGGAGCGGACGGATCATCGCAGTCCGGCGTGCCGAAGGTCGTGGTGAAGGTCGCCGTCGATGGGGAAGTGATGACCCACCCCTCGCCCAGATCCGCCGCCCAGGCGTAGCCCGGGTTCAGCGTGGCGGTGATGACGACCGTCCCACCGGGAACCTCATCCCCCGACTTGACGTAGGTGATGGCCTCCGTGTCCGGACCCGGCGTCAGCGATGGCGACGTGACGCCACCCTGACCGCACTCCGGATCGGTCACGATCGGCCGGACCGGCGCGACCGGCGCACAGACCGGATCGTCGAGAACGACGGCGTAGGTTGCCGTTCCCCCGTCGAAGACCAAGCCCGGCACCGTGGTCGTCTCCCAGTAGTAACCCTCCTGCAGGGTCGCGGTCACGACGACCGTGCCGCCCGGAATCACACTCCCGGACATGCTGTAGAGGACCGCGTCGGTATCCTCCGGCAGGGTCACCGCTGGCTTCGCGATGACGCCAAGAGTACAGGTCGCCTGCTCCACGACCGGCGCCACCGGAACGGTGGGCTCGCAGTCGGGATCGTCGAGCTCGACAGAGTAGCTGGCGGTACCGGTCCCGAAGACCCAACCGTCAAGGTCGGATTCAGCCCATGAGAAGCCGGGCTGCAGGACCGCGATGACCTGCACCGTGTTGCCCGGAGCGACCTCACCCGTCAGGGTGTAGTGGATCGCCTCGGTATCCTCCGGCAATGTCACGGTCGTCTGCGCGAGGCCGTCGACCTCGCAGGTCGCCTGTTCGACGACCGGGGAAACCGGCATAACCTCTTCGCATTCCACGTCTTCCAGATCAACGGTGTAGGTCGCCGACCCCGTGGAGAATTCCCACCCCTCGAGATCCGTGGATTCCCACGCGAATCCCGGATTCAGGGTTGCGGTGACAATCACCTGCTCGCCGGGAACCTCGTTACCCACCTTCGTGTAGGTGATGGCATCGGTATCGGCTGGCAGGGTCACCGTTGGGAGGATGAGCTCGCCACCGGTACACACGCCCTCCTCGACAACCGGGGCCACCGGCATGACCGGCGTGCACTCCGGGTCGTCGAGATGGATTTCATAGGTGGCGAGGGGGGTCGAATACTCCCAGCCAGCCACCGGCATTTCGGACCACGCATAGCCCGGATTGAGGGTCGCCGTGATGATCACCGTGCCGCCCGGAACAGTCTCACCCTCCTGGCTGTAGGTGATCGCCTCGGTGTTGGCCGGCGGCGTCACCAGCGGAGCGTTGACGCCGCCCTGCTCGCACGTCGCCTGCTCCACGACCGGGGAGACCGGTGAGACCGGGGTACAGGTGGGATCAGCGAGAGCCACTATGCGGGTCGCAACTAAACCATCAATCGTCCAGCCCGGGATATTGTCAGTCCAGACATAGCCGGAATTGAGGGTAGCCCTGACCGTCACGTGACCGCCTGGAACCTCAGCACCTTCCTTGCTGTAACTGATGGCCTCGGTGCTCGCCGGCAGCGTGACCGAAGGCGTCGTCACCGCACCCAACTCACACTTTGCCTGCTCGACCTCCGGTAGCATCGGCGCGACCGGCTCGTTGCAGTCCGGATCGTCGAGATCGACGACATACGTTGCGCTGTTGCCGTCGAACGTCCAGCCCGCAAGGTTGGTCGTCGCCCAGATGTAGTTGTCCTGCAAGGTTGCCGTGACCGTCACCTGGCCGCCGGGTACTTCCGCCCCCTCCTTGCTGTACGTAATGCCCTCGCTCGTAGGCAGGGTGACGGACGGAGTCGTCTGGTTTGGCCCGTCGCAGGCCGTCTGGTTGACCGTCGGCGCGAGCGGGGTAACGGGCACATCGCCGCCGCCGCCGCCACCGCCACCGGAGGATTGGACAAGCGTACGGGACGCCTGGGAGATCGGTCCCAGCCCGGTTCCTTCAAAGGTAGCGTTGTTGGAGAAGGAGAGCAGCGTCCCCTCGAACTCGGTCGTGACGTCGCCCAGGATCGTCACCGATGGCCGCGTGCCATAGGGAACGTCCGTGAACGTCACCGAGACGCTGGCCGTGGAGCAATCGACCGTGCCTGCGGGAGACGGCACAATGCCCGAGCAGTTGATCGCCCAGTTGGCTCCCGCTGGAACGCTATCGGTGATCGTCAGGCTCGTGAACGGCCCCTGGGGTCCGGTCACGGTCCACTGGAGGGCGCCCTCCTGGTCGAGCTTGCCCTGATCGTTCCGGGTAAAGATGCCGCTCTTGGACGTGCTCAGGTCCGGCGTTGCCGTCGGCGCCGGTGTGTTGGTTGGTGCCGGCGTGTTGGTCGGGCGCGGCGTGTTCGTCGGGACCGGCGTAAACGTGGGAACACTCGGATCCCACGTCGGCGAGGGGGTTGGTGTATTCGTCGGCGTGTTCGTCGGCCGTGGGGTATTGGTTGGCCGCGGCGTCGGCGTGTTGGTCGGCGTCGGGGTCGGGATGCTCGGATCCCACGTCGCCGTCGGAACCGGCGTGTTCGTCGGCGTGTTGGTCGGACGCGGCGTATTCGTCGGCGCCGGCGTCGGCTGCGGGTTCGTCACCGTCTGCGTGAAGGTTGTCCCGTCGTTGGCGGTGAACTGGAGATTGATCGTCTCCTCGTTGATGCCCTGTGCCCAGCACGAGGAGGACGAGAAGAACGCATTCCCCGAGTTGTTGTTGTGGGTATCAACATAGGAAAGCAGCGAGAAGGTTGCAACGTTTCCCGAAATCGCTACGCGTGCGATGTTGATTCCCGGTTCCGGGCTCGGGAGGAAGAAGACATTGTTGCCAACGTTCAGACGGGGATCGAGCGTCAGGCTGAACGTGTCACCGCTTACCGCGCTGTCCGGCACCGCCCACGAGATCTCCATCTGAACCGTATCGCACGGATCGGACAGCGTGGTCGGCGTAACGGTGACGTTGGTGATCGCGCCCGTCAAAACGGCGGCGGCGCGAAACTCCTTGGTGATCTCCGTGGAGATCACGGTCGAAACGACGTTCTCGGTTGCGGGCGGCACATCGGCCGCGCTCTGGGCGGGAACGGTCACGTCGGTCGGGTAGACCACGGGAACCGTGCTCACCGGCACGGTGGTCGCAACCGGCTCATCAGTCGGGAATTCAGTGGGAATCCCCGTCTCGTCGCTCGCGGTCGGGACAGCCTCCGAAGTCGGCACGTCGTCCTGCGCGACCGCAGCCAACTGCGGCACAAGAATAGCGCTCACCATGGTGAGCGCGATTATCAGTCTGAATAGTTTCGCCATGTCCCCTCTTCTTCACCCGGACCCACCACGGTCATTCCTGTCATTACCGCTTCACGACTGATCGGCACCCCTCCTCTCCCTTGCTCCTACGCGGGTCATCCAGCGCCCTGTTCGTGGGTATGCGAAAGGCACGGCTGAAAGGAGCCGCGTTGCCAAGTTAGTCCGATTGCCTGGTGGATGAGAGCATTATTCGCTATGCTCAATGCCCTCGGTAATAGTACCTGAGGCCGTCTGATATTTCAATTGATTATGAATATAGAAGCCGTCTTATACCCGTATGGCACCTCTTGCCCCGGCCGATCTGCGCAGTTCTGCCGGAAGACCATGCCAAGATCCTGACCTTTGTCGATAGAGTGGGGGAATTCCGGCCTACAAGTATATTCATCAATTCGACTCAGAGCAATCAGGTATCGCCTCAGCTGGGTACTGGTGCCCGCCAGGCTGGCGGAAACCTCGTGGATTCTTCGGGGATCCCCAAGGCGCAGGGTTGAGGAAGATTTTCGCCGGGACGGTTTTCACACAATCGACAAACCGTGTGGCAAGATGTGCGGGGACCTGATCCCCTGGACATACATCTGGCGCAAGGAACGCGGTCACATGAGCTACACGAGATCCTCGAGACACCTGATCGCGGTCGCCTTCCTGCTCACGCTCCTCGCGGGCGAGGTGCTGGGCGCAGTCACACCCGCCGGAGCCCAGAATGCGTCGCCGATCGCCGGCACGCCGGTGCCGGCCGGGGCAGCCTCCCCTGCGGCCACTCCCCTTGCGACGACGGTCTCCGCGGCCGAGCAGGCCCTGGCGGACAAATATGCCCCGATCGCGTACCTCCGCAAGCAGCCCTCGGATTGCAGCCCGGAAGGCGAACGTTACATCCCGATCGCGGTCGACATCACCCTCAACAATCCTGAGGTCAAGCTGCGCCGGCGCAAGCACGCGGGCGAAACCAGTGATCCGGTTGTGAAGGTCGGGCCGTCGGCGCAGGATCTGGTCGCATCCGACCCCAGCTACTACATCGATCTTCCCGGCAAGTCGCTGGAGCCCGGCTGCGGCTACGAGAGGTGGTCACGAGCCCGGATCGCGGAACTCGGGCTGACGCCCTCGGTCTACGCGCACATCGCGACCCAACCTGACCGTCCCGGCAAGCTCGCGTTGCAATACTGGTTCTATTACGCCTTCGACAGCTTCAATAACAGTCACGAATCCGACTGGGAGATGATCCAGCTGACGTTCGATGCCGACACGCCAGAGGAGGCATTGAAGCAGGATCCCGCCATGCTCTCCTACGCCCAGCACAGCGGCGGCGAGAACGCGGATTGGGGCGACGACAACGTGCTGATGGAGGATGGGCACCTCGTGACCTTCCCCGCGGAGGGATCGCACGCCGACTACTACCAGGATGCGATCTGGCTGGCCTGGGGCGAGGACGGGTCCGGCTTCGGCTGCGACCAATCACAGGAGGAGCTGACCAGGATCCCGCTCAAGGCGATCGTCATCCCGCAGGAGATCGACCCGAACGGGCCGTTTGCCTGGGCGCTCTTCCAAGGGCGATGGGGGGAGTACCACCCCTGGCAATTCAACGGCCCCAAGAGCCCCAACATGTCCGGGCGCTGGATGAAGCCTATCGGGTGGACGGACGATCTCCGCTCGGCGAGCTATCCCGTTCCCCACACGTCGACCTTCGGGGTGGGCCCGGGCCAGTTCTTCTGCGTGCTCTCGACGTTGGGCGGGAACGCGGCGAAGCAGGTGCAGGTCTATCCGCAGCTCATCCTGGGGGCAGTCGCCGTGGTGATCGTCTTCCTGCTGCTGTCGACGATCCTGACGCGGCGCTATCTCGGGGCGGCGATCAGGCTCTATACGCGGAACTTGCCGACCTTCCTGCTCTCGGCGCTCCTGATCCTGGGCGTGGGGGCGTTCACGACCTGGATCGAGCGGCTGGTGAAGCAGCAGGCGTTGGTGCATCGGGTCACCTCGGATGCCGAGCCGGCGCTCTCCTTCGCCTCGCTCGTCAACGACGGCAGCATCGGCTTCCTGCTCCAGTTCATGCTGATCGGCCTGGTAGCGCCCGGAGTCATCGCCGCGACCGTGGAGATCGCGAACCGCGAGCGCCCCGACTACGGACAATCGGTGCGGCACTCGCTGCGCAACATCCCGACGATCCTGGGAGCGCTGCTCTACAACTACCTCATCCTCTTCCTGATGTCGGCAACGATCATCCTCATCCCGCTCGCCATCTACCGGCAGATCCAGTGGGCCTACAGCCCGCATGCCGTCCTGATCGATGGTGCGGGCGTGCGCTCGGCGCGCCACGTCAGCCGCGACGTGATCAAGGGCGACTGGTTGCGCACGCTCGGGATGGCGGTGCTGGTGACGCTGGTCTCGGGGATTCCCGGCCCGCTCGTCGGGCTGGCGCTGATCCTGCTCAACGCCGTCTCGCTGGAGGTGGCGGGCTACATCTCCAGCCTGATCTTCGCGATGGTCTACCCGATCACCATCATCGCCACGACGCTCTACTACCTGCAGCGCAGGGAACTGCACGCGGAGATTGCCGCCAATGGGCGTGCCAGCAATCCGCCATTCTGGGCACGGCTCCGCCGCTCGCGACCGGGTGCGCCGCCCGCCGCGCCCGCTCCGGCACAGCCGTAACCCGGGAACAACACCGTACCTTGCCTCGCTCGGAATGACATGGAAAGCAGAGCGAGGCGAAGCCCTACGTATGCGATCCTGCCTTCGTACGGGTCGACCGTGTGTCGACCCTGGATCCCGCACGAGCCGCGTCTGATGCACAGACGGTTTTCATGAGGACGCGAGGGCGGACACACGGGTCCGCCCGTACGAACGTGTCATGCATCTCTTCGAGCGTTCCATCTCACTCCGGCAGAACTGCGGGAATGGTAACGACGGCATGGACAGGAAAACGGGCGAGCCCGCATGGGCTCGCCCGTATGTATGAATGAAGGAGTCGCCGTGCCCGGTCGGTACCGGGAGGGCATCAGGCGCCGGGGGTTGCCTCGCCCGGAAGCGGCACATCCGGCAACACCCACTGCGGCTTCAGATCAGCCTTGCAGCTGTTGATGGGCTCGACACTGGGATCATCGACGAACTGCCGCGTGATGTCCTTCGCGCAGTCGGAGAAGTTAATCACCCCGTGGCCCGCCATCGGGAACTCGGAATAGTAGGCGTTCGGCAGGTTCACGAAGGCCTGCTTGTTCCACGAGACCGGCGTTTGGAAATCGTAGGTTCCGGCCAGAATCAGCGTCGGGATATCGCTGGTGACGCTCTTGTTCTCGATATCGAGGGCGCGGCCGGAGGGCCACTGCTCGCACTGGGCAAACTGCCCCGCGATCCCAAACGGCACGTCGAACGCGATCTCCGGGATCTCCAGTGCCTGCGTATTGGCGACCGTCGTCGAGAAATCCTCGAACGGGATCTCCTCGTTGCACTCGACCGAGTTGAAGAGCGGGCTCGACACGCCGATGACGAGCGACTGCAACTGGCTGACGTTCGCCGCCACGGTCGCGAAGATCTCCTGCACGTCCTCCTCGCTCAGGTCGTGAACGAACGCAAGCAATGGCGCCTGCACCGGCTCATAGATGGGGTCGGCAAAGGCGTTCTGGACAAACGTCTCCAGGCTCTCCTTCGTCGGCGGCAGTTCGGTGAGCGATGCCAGCAGGAAGGTGATCTCCCGGCGCTGCGAATCGGGCGACGCGAGCGCGAGCGAGGCAACGGCGTCGAAGAAGATGGACGGCGCGGACTGCGGCTCGCCGTCGTTGTCACCGAGTGTGACCTCGTCCGCCGGTGACGCGACCGGTTCTTCGGGGATCTCGGCGAGCTCGCCGTCGGTCCCGATCTCGTCATGATCCTCATTGGCGGAGCGGACGCCGCCGGAGACGATCAGACGGAAGGTCGCGGTCTCCCCATTCTCCAGCTCCTCGATCAGGCGCGGAATGTAGGGCGCGATCTGCACCATCGAGGGGATCTGCCGCATGATCATGATCACGTCGACCGCTTCGACGCTGATCCCGTCCGCATCGGTCACGGGCTCGGCTTGCAGTTGCTCCAGCAGCGCGATGAACCGCTGCTTCAGGTTCGGATAGGCAGTGCCGCAGACGGGATCGAGCGCGCAATCGGCGAACAGCTGCATCATCACCTCGTGCGCTTCGCTGGGGTAGAGCTCGAACCCCTTGATCTCCGGTGGGAAGGTGGAATCGAGCACGACACTGCGCACCCCGCTGTCCGGGAAGTCGCGCATGATGACCAGCGCCAGCCGCGTGCCGTAGGAGATGCCATAGAGATTGAAGGTCTCGTAGCCGAGCGCCTGCATCAGGGCGATGGTGTCCCGCGCATTGGCAACGCTGTTGTACTGGCGAAGATCGACGCCCTGCTGCAACAGCTCCCGCACGCAGGCGGCCGTCTGCTCGCCGGTCCGGTGGCGTGCTTCCGCCATGATTGTCTCGATATCGAAGGCGGGACGCAGGTCGACCAGCTCATCCCCCGTCTCCTCGACATCGGCGTCGCTCTCAAGCGCCACAGTGTTGTTGCTCGCGAGAATATCGTCCACCGTGAAGGCGGAGCACGAGAGCAGGCTGGAGAACTGGGCGCCGCGCTGATCGAACAGCACGATATCGCGATTCTCCCGGAGCTTTACGAAATTGCTCGCCCAGAAATCGATCCCGGCGAGCGCCGTTCCTCCGGGTCCGCCTTCGAGATAGACGACGGGATCGGGCTCTGGATTCGGGCTCGTGCTCTTCAGGATCACGTAACTGATCGAGATGATGCGTCCCTCCGGCTGCAACCAGTTCTCGGGCACCTGCAGGGTGCCGCAGACCGTCTCACCCGCCTGCGGGTGTACGATCCCCGTGCCGAAGACCGTCAGCGAGGCGCAATCGACCGGTGTATTCTCCGCCACACTGAGATCGGGACCCGCCGGCGCGGACGATGGTTGCGCCACGACGGAGACCGCCGTCGGCACGCCGAGCAAGAGCACAAGGACGAGAGTCAACAAACGCTTCACGACGCACGTTCCCCCCACACCATTCAGACAATATCTGCACATTGAAGACCCGGTGCGAAGCTTATCAGTTCGCTATAAGCAAGAGTAGTCATCATATCCGGAGATGTGGTGACGGAAGCGATACGGGGGCATACACGAGGGCGGGTCCGGGGGTATTCCCAGGACCAATGGGTAGCAAATCGCGGGTTCACGAATTGACAAGCGGGAGAACGTCCCTACAATGGCCGCATTGAACCAACCAAGTATCGATGAGACACCCATCTCCCGGGAACACCCGGTCCGAAGTCCATGTCCACTCGCCGCAGATGGTGGCGAGCCGTGCGACATGCCGAACGGTCTCCGTGTACGCGCCTGTCCACACGACGACCGCAGCGAGGAGTGACGTGCATTACAGGCGGGGCCATCTGATTTCCCGTCCGCATCGCGAGAATGACGGGAACATGTCACCATCGTGCTATCCGCAAAGTGTTTGAGGAGAAACGAGATGAGTCAGATCCGCACGACACGACGGGATGTCATCCGCGCGGGCGCCGCGGCGGGAGCGATTGCCGGAGCCACGGCGCTCGGTGCCCGTGGGGCAGGCGCAGCGGGCCGCAGGGCCGCTCACCCTGCGCTGCTCGCCCAGGACACGGTTGAGCTGACGTGGGCGATCAACGCGGTCTCCGGCACGGAGATCGACCTGGTGCAGAAGGTCGTCGATTCGTTCATCGCGAAGAACCCCAACTACAAGGTCTCCGTGCTGAACTACGATCCGGAGACCTACGACCAGAAACTGCTGACCGATATCTCCGCTGGCACGATGCCGGACATGTTCGTCAGCGCCGATGTCTTCACCAAGCCCTTCTTCGATTCAGGGCTGACGGCGGATCTCAACCCGCTGGCGGCGGAGACCGGCTTCGACCTGAGCGAGTTCGACGAGAAGTTCCTCGCGCTCGGCGAATACGAAGGCAAGCTCGGATTCCTCCCGCGGGCAGCAGATGTCGTCGTCACCTACTACAACAAGGAGATGTTCGACACCGCCGGAGTTCCCTATCCGAGCGAGGACTGGACCTACCAGGACATGCTCGAGGCGGCGGAGAAGCTGACGATCAAGGCCGCCGACGGCACCACGACCCAGTATGGCGTTGCCGCTGGCTACTCGTGGTGGGCCTACTGGGTGCCGATGGTGATCGCCGAAGGCGGGCAAATCCTCTCAGACGACCAGAAAGAGGCGGTCTTCAACTCGCCGGAAGGGCAGCGCGCCTGGGGCTACATTTTCCAGGGACTCACCAACGGCTGGTTCGCGCCGCCATCGGTGCAGAAGACGATGGGCGGCGACGGCGTGCCCTTCCAGGTAGGACAGGCCGCGATGACCTTCACCGTCCGCGCCGCGGTGCCGACCCTCCGCGATCAATTGAAGGCTGATTGGGACGTGCAGCTCGTGCCAAAGGGCTCGGCTCGCCGCTGCACCGGCATGGGCGCGATGGGTTACGCCATCTCCTCGAAGACCAAGGATCCCTCCGCGACCTGGAAGCTGATGGAATACACCTACTCCGAGGGCATGAAGTTCTTCATGGAATCGTACCTGGTGGTGCCGCCGATCAAGTCGTTCTACGACGACCCGGCGTGGCGGGACCTTCCCGGCCCGCCGTACAACAACGCCGTCTTCGTGAGCGCGACGGAGGATGCGATGCTGCCGCCGCCGCTGCCGTTCTACAGCACCGGCAACTTCAAGAAGGCGATGGAGGATGGCATCGACGCCGTGCTGCTCGGCCAGATGTCGCCGGAGGACGCGGTGAACAAGATGGCGCAGGAGGCCACGCGCTCCCTCCGGATGGGGTAGCGCGCGCTGCGGGGACGTGCGACGCACGTCCCCCCGGCAGGCGGGGTCGCCTCGACGTGACACTCGATAGCCGCCGTTGGTGGGCTTATCAGTGTCATTCCCGCCGTTGCCGTTGGTTCTGGCCATTGACCGTCATTCAGTCCCCTACCTGTCATTCTGAGCGAAGCCAAAGAATATCCGTCGTCGGGCGCTGGATGCGGAGCGCCTTACCTACACAGGGGTCCGTGCCAACAGCCCACGAAGAGATCCTTCGACAAGCTCAGGATGACAGGCGAAGGGGTGCTCAGACAGAAGCCGTAGACGGACGGGGGCGCGCAAGGTAACACCGCTTGACGGCTCAGGATGGCGGGCCAACGGAAGTTCGAGACGACTGCATCCCAGGCCATGCCTACCAAAAGATGAATCCGGGAGACGATATCCCATGCAGCGTGCCGCGATACCGGCGCCGGCGGCGATGCCAACCGATCGCCGCGCAGCCCGCAAGTTCCGGGAAAAGACGGACTGGCGAGGAGCACTCTGGGCCCTTCTCTTCCTGGGGCCCAACCTCATTCTCTTCCTGCTCTTCACGGCCTACCCGGTCGGCTACGGACTCTACCTCAGCTTCTTCGACTACAGCGTCCTGACGCCGGCCAAATACATCGGTTTCGACAACTACACGATGTTCTTCCAGGACCCGCTCTCCGCGACCCTGATCAAGAACTCGCTCTACTTCGCCATCGGCGCCATCATCCCCTCGATGATCATCCCGCTCGGGATCGCGGCGCTGCTCAACGCCACCAACCGGCTGAAGGGAATCTGGCGCGGAATCTATTTCCTGCCGCTCGTCACCTCGCCCGTGGCGGCGGCAGCCGTCTGGAAATGGATGTATGCCAAGGATTTCGGGCTGATCAACTACGGGTTGCGCCAGATCGGATTGCAGCCGATCGACTGGCTCTTCAGCCTCAACTGGGCGATGCCGGCCGTGATCATCATGACGATCTGGCTGCTCCTGCCCTTCAACATCATCCTCTACACGGCGGGGCTGCAGGAGATCCCCCGTGACTACTACGAGGCGGCCGCGCTCGATGGCTCCTCCGCCTGGCAGCAGTTCCGCCACATCACGATCCCGCTCATCACGCCGACCACCTTCTTCGTCGGCCTCAACACGATGATCGGCGTGCTCTTCGGTGGGTTCGACACGATCAACGTCCTCACGCAGGGCGGGCCGCTCGATTCCACCAACGTCGTCATCTACGACATCTACCAGAACGCCTTCCAGTATTTCCGGATGGGGTATGCCTCGGCGGAGGCCTACATGCTCTTCGTCTTCGTCTTCCTCTTCACGGTCCTGAACTGGGTGCTGCAGCGAAAGTGGGTGCATTACTCATGATGTCCAGCACGAGCCCTGCTCCCAATCGCACCGGTCGCCTGACGGTGAAAACGCTCATCCTGATCGCCCTCGCGATCGGCGCGGCGGTCAATCTGATTCCCTTCGTCTGGATGGTCTCGACATCCCTGAAGGAGAACGCGCAGGCCTTCAGCTACCCGCCGACGTGGATTCCGGATCCGTTCAAGTGGCACAACTACGTCGACGGCTACCGGCGGGTGAACGGCCGCGTCTTCCTGAACACGTTGTTCTTCTCCGTCAGCATCGTCCTGCTGCAGGGTCTCTTCACGACGATGGGCGGGTTTGCCTTCGCCCGCATCCGGTTCCCGTTCCGCAACGTCTTCTTCCTTATCTATCTCGGCACGATGATGATCCCGCCGCAGGTGACACTGATCCCGAGCTACATCATCGTCGTCAAGTTTGGCTGGGTGAACACCTACCAGGGCATGATCCTGCCGATCGTCGCCCAGGGCGCCTTCGGCACCTTCCTCTTCCGCCAGTTCTTCATGCGTCTGCCCGACGAGATGTATGAAGCAGCGCGGCTCGATGGCGCCAACTACTGGCAGCAGTTCTGGCGTTTCACCCTGCCGCTCTCCCGGCCAGTACTGATCGCCTACGGCATCATCACCTTCCTCACGGCCTGGAAGATGTATCTCTGGCCGCTGATCATCGTGCGCTCGCCGGAGATGAAGGTCCTGCCGATCGCGATCGCGGAATTGAGCGGCAACGCCAACCAGGACCGCGGCATCATGATGGCCGCCGTCGCCCTCTCGATCCTGCCGATCCTGGTGCTCTATATCGCAGCCCAGCGCTGGTTCGTCGAAGGCATCGCAATGTCCGGACAGAAAGGATGACCGACTTCATGGATTCCACCGCGCGGGCCGATGCGCCCGCGTCATCACACGCGCTTCGCTTCGCCTACAGCACGATCAACTGGGGCGCGACCTGCGATCTGCCGGCCGCGCTCGCCGAGATCCGGGAAAGCGGCTGGAGGGCAGTCGAGCTCTTCGGGCATACACTCGATCTGCTCGGGACGCCCGCCAGCCTGGGCGAGCACCTGGATGGACTGATCCCGGCGACCCTCTTCAGCGGCATCGAATTGCCGGTCAGCGACCTTCACCGCACCATCCACAAGAACCACATCCGGTTCGCGTCGGAGCTCGGGGCCGACGCCTATGGGCTGGTCGGAGGCGGTCGCCTTCGCTATCGCCCGCCTTCCACCGAGGACTACGCCGCCCTCGCCGCCTTCTGCGAGGAACTCGCGGTCTACGGCAAGGCGCTCGGTGTGACGGTCAGCTACCACCCGCACACGCTCTGTACGATCGAGACGTCGGCCGAGATCGAGCTGCTGATGGCGCAGACCGAGGACCTGAAGCTCTGCCTCGACGCCTCGCACATCGCGCTGGTCGGCGAAGACCCGTTGACGGTGATCGACCGCTGGTGGGACCGGCTCGGCTACATCCATTTGAAGGACTGGGGGAACGGCAAGTTCGCGGAGCTCGGACGCGGCACGCTCGGTATCGACTTCGCCGGCATCCTCGACATGCTGGCTGCGCGTCGGTTCGGGGGCTGGGTCGTGCTGGAGCAGAGCCAGAGCGAGGTGTCACCGCTGGAGAGCGCGCGCATCAACGCGGCGTATGTGCGTGGATTGGGGTACGAGATAGCCATTCCTGCGCCAGCGCTTCCGTCAATCTGAGTAGTCTATTTGTTCTGTCTGTATTGAAGGACTATCCCGTCATTTCGAGCGCAGTCGAAATGACGGGTGATGCAGTCCTTGCGCCCGGCTCGGTGTATGGCATCAAAACGGCAACTTCGTTGCCGAGTGCTTCGCACGGGGATCCGCCATAGGCGATTGCGCAGCAATCGAGCGGAGCGGCCCATTCCTGCGGTCAGGATGACATGGGGGTCGAGCGACGCACGAAGCCGTCAATGTCACCACCCATCGGTATGCGAATGCAGACCTCATCCGCTCCGGCATACGACACCGAGCGCAACATGAGCACTTGAAAGGGTCACGATGCCAATGCTTACACTCGTTCTCGTCGGCTGCGGCGGCATGGGGTGCCGCCACATCAAGGGACTCCGGCGACTTAAGGAGATCGACGCCCTCCCCTTCCAGCTCGCCGGCGTCTGCGACATCTTCGCGGCCAACGCCGAGCGCGCCGCCGATCTCGCGCATGAGCTGCTCGGGGAGCGCCCCCGGACCTTCGCGTCATTCGCAGAGATGCATCGTGATCTGGGCCAGATCGACGCCATGATCGTCACTACTGCTCCGGATACGCACGCCGGCGTCGGCATCGAGGCGCTGGAGGCCGGTGTCAACGTGATGGTCGAGAAGCCGATCGCACTGACGGTGGCGCAGGGCATCACCCTGATCGATGCCGCAGAAAGGGCTGATCGCAAGCTTGCCGTCGCCGAGAACTACCGGCGCGACCCCATCAACCGGCTGGCGAAAGCCGTGCTCGACTCCGGTGTGCTCGGGCCGCTGCACCTCTTCGTGCAATCCTCCTCGGGCTCCGGTGAGAAAGTCATCATCACCCCCTGGCGGCACCGCAAGCATTCCGGTGGGATCGTGGTCGACATGGGAATCCACTATGCCGATCTGCTGGAGTACTTCGTCGGGCCGATCCGGCAGGTCTTCGGCTTCAACGGCATCGTCGACCAGACGCGAATCGACACCGATGGCATCGCGCACGAGGTCGACGCCGAGGATCTCTCGGTCGGCGTGGCCCAGTTCGAGAACGGCGCGATCGGCAACTGGGTGATCGATCTCGGTGGGCGCGGGCAGGGACACTTTGCGCGGATGGCCTACGGGCGGAACGGCACGCTCGGGCTGCCGCCTGACCGCTCCGGGAAGCCACTCGACCTGACCCTGCGGCGCAATGGCACCGACACGCATCTCGACAACGATGAGTTGCTGGCGCTGGTGCCGGATTTCGCGCTCGACGACGTGACGGCACGGCTCTTCGGGGGCGAGCGGCTGGCAACCTACGATCTCGACTTCGCGACCATCGATGCCAACCTGCTGGCGATCGAGCACGCGGATTTTGCCGCCTCGATCATCGAGGACCGGGCGCCAGAGGTCGATGGCCATTTCGCGCTGCGCTCGCTCGCAATCGCTTACGGCTTCATCGAGGCCGAGCGGCTGGGACGCGCGCTCGATGTCGCCTCGTTGATCGTGAACGAGAACTCGCCCTACCAGGCGGAACTGATGGCACCGGTGCCGTAAGCCGTCGGTTTGTATTAATGGCACTGGCGTCGTGAGCCGTCAATCCGTAGCGGTCAACCAAGGAGCTTGTCCTGAGCTTGTCGAAGGATGTCGACCATCGGCCAGAGGCCGATATCCGGGTCTCCTACGCCCATGCGTCCGGTCGTCGGACCGGAGATATGGCCCTACTGGTCTCGCTTCGCTGCGGGCCATCGGTGCGATCCCTCGGCTCCGCTCCGGTGCAGCTGCGGGGACAGGCGCCCAATTGCATCCTGCGAATAGAAAATATCGCGCCATATCGACCACCGTTTCTTCCATCAACATCTGGAGCATATGCCTGTGAGCACAATCAAGGTCGTGGTCTGGGACAACATCGGCAACACCATCCTCGGGATGCGGAGCTGGGACGAGTGGTCAGCGCACATCCAGGAGCGCCTGCTGACCGAGGATCCGGATGCGAAGAAGCATGTCGTCTCGCTTAATGAGCTCTTCCCCGATCAGGAGCTGGACGTCGTCTGGCTCTACGATCCGGTGAAGTATCAGCGCGGGTTCAGCGCGCTGTTCCACGAGCACGAGGAGTGGATTCGTCCGCTCACCGATCCCGATACCCTGCGGCAGGAACTGGCCGACGCCGATTTCTTCATCCTGCACAAGGAGATGCTCCCGCCGGAGGCGCTGGCGGACGCAGGCAAGCTCCGTCTCATCCAGCACCTGGGCAGGGATTACCGGGGCGTGCCGATGGAGGCTGCCCGGGCGCGCAACATCCCTGTCGCCGCGACCCCGCTCGTCAACTACTCCGCCGTCGCCGAGCATGTCTGGGCGATGATCCTCGAATATCTCAAGCGGCTGCGCGACCAACGCGACTACATGCAGAGCCGGTCGTACCTGAATGAGTGGGGAGCTTACCATCCCGGCGTCCCACTGCTCAGCGACCTGACGCTCGGCCTGCTGGGAATGGGCGAGATCGCGCGGCCGATCGCGCGTGTTGCCCACGCCTTCAACATGCGGGTGATCTACTGGGATCTCACGCGCTTCCCTGACCTTGAGCGGGAATTTGGGATGGACTATGTCGAGTGGGACGAGCTCTTCCGGCAATCGGACGTGGTCTCGACCCAGCTCGCCCTGAACGAGAAGACCGAGGGCATCATCGGCGCCCGCGAGTTCGGCCTGATGAAACCGACCGCCCTCTTCACCAACTCGGCGCGCGGCAAGCTGGTCGATCAGGATGCGCTCATCGCCGCGCTCTACGCTGGTGAGATCGGCGGCGCGGCGCTGGATGTCTACGCCGAGGAGCCGCTCCCGGCCGACAGTCCGCTCCATGCCCTGCACGAGGATGGGAGCCACCGCGTGATCCTGACCCCGCACTCGGCGGCGCAGGGGCCGTGGACCTGGATTCACGACTCGCAGGACCTCTGGTTCAACATCCGCAACGTACTCGACGGCAAACCGGTCAAGCACCTCGTCGCGGAATCATGAGCACGTTGAGATGCGGCCCCGCGTCGCCCCATCTCAACGTGCCGAAGGGGGGCAAGCAATCGAAAGCGATACGTTCACGCACGCCCTCACGTCTTCCCGAGCGAGGCGAGGGATCGCCTGATTTATATGAGACCCTCCCAGTTCCCTTCGGTTGAGGACGAGGCAGGCAAGCCATCACATATGCCAGCTTGATCCTTCGCTTCAATCGGGATGGCAGGAAGTGCTCCAACCCGCACCAGCCGCGTGGAATATCGACCTCCGGCCGATGGTCGACACCAGGTCGACCACTACGGAATGCAGGCGAAGTCCACGCCTCCGCTTGAGTCTTGCCGGAAGCCTGATTCCATGGCATCGTGCGCGCAGATTGTCATCGCCTTCTGGAAAGGATTTCTCCATGATCGTGCTCATCGCGAGGTATTACGTCAAACCGGGCAAGATGGACGAGGCCCTTGCCGCGTTCGCGGAGGCCGTGCCGCTCGTCCGCGCGAACGAGCCGCAGTGCTCCCGCTACGAGATCAACCGCTCCACGGAAGATCCGAACCTGATCCTGATCGACGAGCGCTACGCCGATATGGATGCGGTCGACGTCCATCGGAGCACGCCGCATTTCGAGGAGATCATCAAGGGCAAGATCTGGCCGCTGCTCGACAAGCGGGTCGCGGAGTTCTACGAGACCGTCATCGAGTAACGCGCGAATCTGACTGTTCCGCTCACGTCCACCGTTACCCACGCAATCGAGGACGCCCCGATGCCGCGACCACAATTCGGCTACTGCCTGCCGATCTTCGCGAATCCCTCCGCCGGTCTCTTCCGGACTCCGAATTACGACCGGGTCGACGCGACCACCACGCTCGATCTCGGCCGCCGGGCCGAGGAAATCGGCTTCGACTCGCTTTGGGTGGCCGATCACCTGATGCTCGGCCGGGATGAGGCGATCCTGGAGGGGTGGACGATCCTCAGCGCGCTCGCCGGATCGACCTCGCGCGCGAAGATCGGCATGATCCACCAGGCGCACTACTTCCGCTCGCCGGCGCTGGCGGCGAAGATGATCGCCACGCTCGACCAGGTCAGCAAGGGCCGGCTCATCCTCTTCTACGATTTCGGTCGCCAGCAACGGGAGCATCAGGCCTATCACCTGCCCTACCCCGAGGATGTCACCATCCGCGTGCAGGAGACGATCGCCGGGTTGCGGCTCATCCTCGACCTGTGGGCGGCCGAATCGCCGCTCACGACCAGGCACGGCCCCTATGGCGTGACCGACGCAGTCTGCGCCTACGGCCCGGTCCAGCAACCGCATCCGCCCCTCTGGTTCGGCGAGCTGGAACCCGGCCTGCTCAAAGCCTGCGCCGAGTTCGGGCAGGGATGGAACACGACGCCGTGCGGACTGGATGAACTGGAGCGCCGGCTTGCTTTGCTGGCGGAAGCCTGCCAGGCGGCCGAACGCGATCCCGACGAGATCGAGAAGAGCGTTGAGCTGCAGGTGCTGGTCGCGCCGGAGGACGATGTGCGGAACACGCTGCGGCGGATTCTGGCGAAGGCGCCCGATCAGGACGCGATCGATCCGAACCTGCTTGCCTATGCCAATGGCACGGCGGCCGAGCCCCCCGCCTCCTTCCGGGAGACGACGCTCATTGGCTCGCCCGAGGAGGTGGAGGCGCAGTTACGCGCGTACGTGGCTGCGGGCGCCGATCACTTCCTGCTCTGGTTCCTCGATGCACCGGAGCGGACCGGGATGGATCTCTTCGCGCGCGAGGTGATGCCCGCATTCTCATAAGGAGGATCCGTTCATTCGTACGGGTCGGCCCACGTGCCGACCCTCAGGTCCGCCTGCGACACGCCCGGATGCAGAAGCGTTGCCTTTGAGGCAGCGAGGGCGGACACACGGGTCCGCCCGTACGAACGGGTCCATTTTGCCTAGGAGAACAGGTTCTTCCCGAAGTCGATGAGGTGGAAGATGCTCCAGCCGATGCCGATGCAGACGGGAATGGTCACCACCCAGGCGGACACGATCCGCCCGGCGACGCCCCAGCGGACGGCGGAGGCGCGGCGGGTCGCGCCGACACCCATAATTGCCGACGAGATGACGTGCGTCGTCGAAACCGGGATACCCATCCGGCTCGCGACCTCGATGATCATCGCCGCGGAGGTCTCGGCGGCGAAACCGTCGATCGTCCGAAGATCAACGACTTTCAGCCCCATCGTCTTCACGATGCGCCAGCCACCGGTCGCGGTGCCCAGTCCCATCGCGCCGGCGGCGGCCAGCGTGACCCAGAGTGGCACGCCCCAGTCCTCTCCGCTCCAGCCGTAGTAGCCGGCAAGCGCCAGCGTGATAACGCCCATCGTCTTCTGCGCGTCGTTGTTGCCATGGCTGTACGCCATGAACGCCGCCGAGAAGATCTGCAGTCGTCCGAAGATCCGGTTCACGACGCGAGGCCGCTTGCGGGCGACGATCCAAAGCAGACCGATCAGGAAGAGGAAGGCCCCGATGAAGCCGAGGACCGGCGAGTAGACCATGCCCTCCAGCACCTTCGTCACGCCCTTCGACTCGATCGATGAAACCCCGGCCGCCGCGATTCCGGCGCCGACGATCGAGAAGATCAACGCGTGACTCGAGCTGGAGGGGATACCGTACCACCAGGTGATCAGGTTCCACACAATCGCGGAGATCAGCGCCGCGATCACCAGCTCCTGGGTCACGACACCGGTCTCGACGATCCCCGTGCCGATGGTCTCGGCGACGGCGGTGCCGGTCAGCGCGCCGACGATATTGAGCACGACCGACATCGAGACGGCCTGGCCGGGAGTCAGGGTCCGGGTGGCGACGACGGTCGCGATCGCGTTCGCGCTGTCGTGGAAACCGTTGATGAAATCGAATACCAGACCGAGAACGACGATCGTGACGAGCAGGATGAGCGCTGAATCAGGCATAGGTGATCAGAATCCCCTCAAGGACATCCGCTACATCCTCGCCAGCGTCACTCGCATCCTCCAGCAGCCCGTAGATCTCGCCCCAGCGCAGCGCCTGGATCAGGGACGGCACTTCGGTCACGCCATCGTAGAGCCCGGCGAGCGCATTGCTGAGGAGGTCATCACCCTCGTTCTCGAGCCGGTGCAGTTCCAGCACGTACTTCCGGATCTCCTGGCCGTTGGCGGCGGTGCGCTCCAGCAGCGGCACGGCCTTCACCATCAGTGCACCCTGCTCGACCAGGATCTGCGCCAGCTGGCGGGCGACCGGCGTCGACTCTCCCAGCTTGTAGAGCAGGATGCGCTTGCCGATCTCCTCCAGGTTGTCGACGAAATTATCGATCGAGGTGGTCAGATGCTGGATATCGTCGCGATCGAGGGGCGTGACGAAGGTGCTGCGCAACGCGCTGAAGATACGGTGGCTGATATCGTCGCCGAGGTGCTCGAGATCGCGTAGGCGGCGTACCCGTCGCTCGAGATTCTCGGAGGAGCTGTCAACGACCTCGGCGAGCACCTGGGCGCACTCCGAGGCGTTGGCGGCCGCTTCCGTAAAGAAGTCGAAGAACTGCTCATCCTTCGGCAAGAACCGGGACAGGACCATGGACAATGCCCTTCTCTGCCACGATGGGACCGCGCGGTCAGCCATCGCCGGCGTGAATTCACTGCTCGCGAGTCAGCCGGTGCCTCAGACGGCCGTTCGTGCTGCCGAGACGAACTATAAATCATTCATAACGCTTATGGTGTTCACGAAGACACGCCGCCTCGACCGTGTTCATTCGTTACGTAACTGGATAACTCAATCAGGTTTCGATCGGGGTCGCGCAGGTAGATCGATCGGGTCGCACCTGCGGCGCCCGTCCGGTCGACCGGTCCCAGCTCGGGCGAGATTCCGCAGGCGCGCAGATGCGCGATCACGTCCGGCAGGGCGGTCTCCACGATGAAACAGAGATCGGCCGAGCCGGGGGTGGGGCGCGCCGCTTTGGGCTCGAGCTCGTGCCCGGCCAGGTGCAGGTTGATCTTCTGCTGGCCGAACTCCAGCGCTCGCCGCCCCTCACCGAACGTCACGGACCGCATTCCCAGCACCCGTTCGTAGAACGCGCACGTCGCCTCGATATCCGTAACCGTCAAGACGAGATGATCCAACCCCGCGATCCGCATGCTGCCGTCAGCCATTGCTTCCCCCAAACTCACCTCACCGTATTCCAACACCCCTCCACCGGCACTCAGCAGGAATGACGCCGCGAGCGCCATCACCACGCTCGTCGCGGATCATTTCCGGCGTATTCACGAGAAGGCATCGACAGTTCGGGCAATGAGCGATAGAGTCCCGCCAACGATGTCACGTTTTATTCGCGCTCGCGTGATGCGTGCGCCGTACAGAGGAGTCAGATGACTAGCACTTTCACCCGACTCGGTATCGTTGGCGCCGCCCGCATCCTCCCGGCGCACATGCGCGGCATGAAACTGATCCGCGATGCCGGGCTCGCCGATGTCCGCATCACCGCGGTCTCCGCCCGCCGGCGCGAGGACGCGGCCACCTTCCGTCTCCGTGGCGAGGGGCCGGCTCCACGGCCGCCCGTCTCCACCAACGACCGCGATCCGCTTGGCGCACCTCATCTGTACGCGAGCGATCTGCATCCGGAGACGCTGCCGGAATTGTTCGAGGATTGGCGAGAGATGCTCGCCGCCGATCTCGTCGATGCCGTGCTCATCCTGGCGCCGGTCGGCTTACACCATCAGATCGCACTCGATTGCCTTGCCGCCGGCAAGCACGTCCTGATCGAGAAGCCGTTCGCCATCAGCGTTCGCGCCGCCCAGCAGATCGTCAACGAGGCGGCGAAACGGGGACTGATCGCCGGTGTCGCCGAGAGCCTGCGATACACCGAATCGGCGCGGGCATCGCGGTGGGTGCTCGATCAGGGCACGATCGGTGATCCGCAACTTTGGCTCTCGGGCGGCGTCGGCGGCGAATGGTCCCCGAACCGGATCGTCGCCCGCACCGCCTGGCGTCACCAGAAACTGCAGGCCGGTGGTGGCGGCACGATCGATATCGGCGTCCATCTCTTCCATCTGATTCGGTACCTGATGGGTCCGGTGCGCGAGGTGAGCGCGTATACGCAGCAACTCGAACCGGAGCGCGTCGATACCGATGCGTTCGGCGCCATCACCAACCGGGTCCGCAACGAGGTCGAGGATGTCTTCCTCGCCAATCTCCGCTTCGAGAGCGGCGCGGTCGGCACCACCTTCTCCAGCTGGGGCGGGCACGGCGCGGCCAGCGGCTATGGCAAGGGATCGACCATCTACGGCACGACGGGCTCGTTGCAGAGCGATGAGATTACCCGCGACGACGGTTTCCACGGAACGGCGGGCGAGATTTTCGAGCGTGGAGCTACGCCCGATCTGCGGCGAGGGTATTTCCCTGCCGGGATACGCGATCCATTCGCGCTGGAGATGCTCGATTTTCTCCGCGCAATCGCATCATCGACGCCGATGGAGGCGTCTGGAGAGGAGGGACTGCTCGATCTGGCAACGTCGTTTGCCGTGCTGGAATCGGCCACGGTTAACCGCCCGGTGACGGTCAGCGATGTCCTGAACGGCAAGGTGACAGCGTACCAGGACGAGATCAACGAGCACTACGGGCTGAACTGAGGGAACTCTCGGCAAGCCCTTTGCCATCCAGAATCGCCTGTCTCGCTCGCACTGTCCCATTTGCTGTCATCCTGAACGCAGTGCAGCGCAGCGAGAGGATCCCCGTGCGAAGCACTACCACTCGACGGCGAAGCCGTCGTCTTCGGGTCACCCGCGGAGTCGGGCTACGCCCGATGTGCTCTCGCTGCAGTGCGCATGGAGATTCTTCGCTTCGCTCAGAATGACGGAGCCAGGATGGGTCAATGGCAGCCGACAAGCACGATACCAAAGGCGAATTCGGGTCCAGGGTAACCACGTCGTACGAACATGCATGTCTCGCGCAGAGCATTGAACGGGAGAGACTCCGGTGGCAGAACGACAACTCGGGATCGGCGTGATCGGCTGCGGTGGCATCGCTCGCGCCGCCCATCTGCCTAATATCGTTCGCAATCCACGCGCAAAACTGGTCGCCGTCTGCGATATCGATTTCGATCGCGCCAAGGCGACGGCCGCGGAGTTCGGGGGCGTCGCCTATCAGGATTACCACGATCTGATCGCCAACCCCGATGTCGAGATGGTCTGCGTGACCACCTGGGCGGCGGCACACGCCGAGCCCGTGATCGCGGCGGCCAAGGCAGGGAAGCACATCCTCTGCGAGAAGCCCATCGCGATCTCGCTGGAAGATGCCGACGCCATGGTCTGTGCCGCCCACGAGGCCGGCGTCAAGTTCTCCATGGGCTACCAGCCACGGTTCGGCACCCTCTGGCCACGCGTCAAGCAGATCATCGACGACGGGCTACTGGGCACCATCATGGGCGTCACCATCACCGCCGCCAGTCCATCGAGCCATGGCGTGCCCTGGTTCCTCAAGAAGGACCTGGCCGGCGGTGGTGTGCTGATCGACTGGGGCATCTACACCGCGCACCAATTGCTCTGGTGGCTGGGCCCGATCACCCGCGTCTATGCCACGACAGCCACCTTCCGCAAGGAAGTGATGGTTCGCGACCAGTTGTTGACGGACATCGATGTCGAGGACACGGTTGCCGCCCAGCTCTCCTTCGCGAGTGGCGCCATGGGGACCTGGTACAGCGCCTGGGCGGTCAAGGCCAACCACGGCGAGACGTCGATCGATGGGTCGGAGGGCTCACTCACCATCCAGGGCAGCACCATCCGCCTCCTGAGCAAGAAGATCAATGAGCCCGTCGAGATCGCCGGGTGGCACGAGATCAACGCCTCCGATCCGCCGCTGGTCGAGATGCACTATCGCAAGATCGCCCATCTCGTCGATTCCGTGCTGGATGATACGCCGCTGCTCCTCACCGGCGAGGATGGCCGCGACGCGCTGGAGGTCGTGCTTGGCATCTATCGCTCCGCCGAGACCGGGCTGCCCGTTGATTTCCCCGTCCCCCGCGCGTAGGACCGCGTTGGTGCTGGTGTGTGATCGAAGGGTGATTGGGAACGAATCGTCCCTGATGCGGCACCCGGAAGTTCATCGATGACACCGCGCTGGTCGAACGAAACGGGACGCGACGCCATCGCTTCCTACTGAAATGAAAGGACAACGACCCTCATGACTGACGCAAAGATTCGGCTCGGCTTCGTTGGCGGCGATCACCTCCACTTCGGCGGCCTCCTGGACGCAGCGTATGACTGCCCGACCGCGGAGATCGTCGGGGCGGTGATCGAGGACGAGGAGCTGCGCGCCTTCTTCGCCCAGAAGTATCCCGACCTGAAGACGTTCGAGACCTCGGACGAGCTCTACGGGCAGGCCGACCCGGTCGCGATCGTCACCTGCGCCGATAACCTCAACGCGGCGGATATCATGGCCGACGCCGCCGAGCGCGGCATCCACGTGATGAAGGAGAAGCCGATGGCGGCCACGCTCGCGCTGGCCGAGCAGATGGCGACCACAGCCGCTCGTCACGATGTACGGCTGATGATCAACTGGCCGACCAACTGGTCGCCCGCGATCCATCACCTGAAGACGCTCGTCGACGATGGCGTGATCGGCAACGTCTGGCAGATCCATCATCGCGCCGGGCACGGCGGACCGCCGTCGAATTACCTCGCCGGCAATCCGGTCGGACGCATCGGCTGGGACTGGCTGATCGACCGCGAGCGCAACGGCGGTGGCGCGGCGATCGATTTCTGCTCCTATGGCGCGGTGCTGAGCCGCTGGATCATGGGCCAGCCGAGCAGGGTGCTGGGCATGGGTGGGCGCTATTCCAAGACCTTCTTCACGGTCGAGGACAACGCGATCATGGTGCTCGGCTATCCGAAGGGGCATTCGGTCTGCGAGGGCACATGGACGCAGCCGGCGGTGCCGGTGCGGATTCCGCCGATGATCTACGGCGATCAGGGCGCCATCGCCCTCATCAGCAACACCGAGCTGAAGGTCGCCAACCAGAGCAATCCGGGCCAGCACCAGAACCTGCCGACCGATGGCGAGACGATCGAGGCGCCGGCACTCCCCGCGCACTACCGCTCACCGATCGATTACTTCACGTACTGCCTGCTGCACGACGAGCCCTTCGTCGGGATCGTCACTCCCGAGCTCTCGCGTGATGCGCAGGAGATCCTCGAAGCGGGGCTCGCCTCGATGGAGTCGGGCAGCGAGGTTTGCCTGCCACTCCCGTCCTTCCTCGACTAGCGCAAGATTCCCGCGCAAGGGGAGACGTCGCATGCGACGTCTCCCCTTGGTGCCGTTCCCGCGATGGCTCCCGGAGCAACGGGCAATTCGCGCCTCCTGTAGGGAACGGCCGTGTGCCGTTCCCTGCACACCTGACCCACGCGCGCCTCGTTTCACGCACCGCAAGATGGAAGAAGCATCCGCACCGCCCACGATGTAGCATCGTACGTACAGGATGGTGGACGCGCTCAACGGCGAGCGCGTCCACCACCGAAACGTCAGGATCAGATGGGCCATCGTCGGCAGGACGATCCGGAACGCCGGAGCCAGAAGCCTTGTTCCGGCCATGCGTGAGGAAGCCAGAAATGAGCGGTGTGCGAGTACTTGTGGGAACGCGGAAGGGCGCGTTCATCCTGACATCCGACGAGAACCGGCAGGAGTGGGATGTCAGCGGCCCACTCTTCGGCGGCTGGGAGATCTATCATCTCAAGGGTTCCCCGGTGAATCCGGACCGGATCTACGCGTCGCAATCCAACGGCTGGTTCGGACAGACGATGCAGCGCTCGGACGACGGGGGCAAGACCTGGGAGCCGGTCGGCAACGACTTCTCCTACGAGGGCGATCCCGGCACCCATCAGTTCTGGGATGGCACCCAGAAGCCGTGGAAATTCACCCGCATCTGGCATCTCGAGCCGTCGTTGACCGACCCGGACGTCGTCTACGCCGGCGCGGAGGATGCCGCGCTCTTCCGGTCGGATGATGCCGGACAGACCTGGAAGGAGCTCGCCGGGCTGCGCGATGCCTCCGGGCATCTCTGGCAACCGGGCGCCGGTGGCATGTGCCTGCACACGATTTTGCTGGACCCGGCCAATGCCGACCGCATCTACGTCGCCATCTCGGCGGCGGGCGCGTTCCGCACCGACGACGGCGGCACGACGTGGCAGCCGATCAACAAGGGGCTGGCGTCTGGCGAAATCCCGGAGCAGGAGGCCGAGGTCGGGCACTGCGTCCACAACATCGCGATGCACCCGTCACGACCGGATGTGCTCTTCATGCAGAAGCACTGGGACGTGATGCGGAGCGACAATGCCGGCGAGCGCTGGCACGAGGTGAGCGGCAACCTGCCGAGCGACTTCGGGTTCCCGATCAAGGTCCACGCGCACGAGCCGGAGACCATCTACGTGGTCCCGATCAAGAGCGACACGGAGCATTTCCCGCCCGAGGGCAAGCTGCGCGTCTACCGCAGCCGCACCGGGGGCAACGAGTGGGAAGCCCTGACGAACGGGCTCCCGCAAGAGAATTGTTACGTCAATATCCTGCGAGACGCGATGGCGATCGACACGCTCGATTCGTGCGGCATCTACTTTGGCACGACGGGCGGCCAGGTCTACGCGTCAGCAGATGGAGGTGATTCATGGGCGCCGATCGTGCGCGATCTTCCGGCCGTGATGTCGGTGGAAGTGCAGACACTACCGTGATCCGGGTGATGCTTCCCGCCCACCTGCGGACCCTGGCGCGGCTCACCGGCGAGACGCAGGTGGAGATCGAAGGTCCGGTCACCCAGCGCGCCGTGATCGATGCGATCGAGGCGCGCTACCCCGTGCTGCAGGGCGCGATCCGCGACCGCTCGACGCAACGCCGCCGGGCCCTCGTGCGTTTCTTCGCCTGTGAGCAGGATCTCTCGCACGAATCGCCGGACGCGCCGCTGCCCGACGCGGTGGCGCAGGGAACGGAACCGCTCCTCGTCATCGGCGCGATGGCGGGCGGCTGATCCGCCACCGATCGTCCACAGGCCGATATCTCAGCGCCGCCCATCGATGAGACTCATCGATGGGCGGCGATCGTTCCGATTTCGTAGGGGTCGACCCGATCGCCCGGAGGGCCATATCCCGACCGGTTCCGGGACGGAATGTCGTCGAGCCCCCCGCGAACGACTATGGGGCTGGTGGTTCGCCCGATGGTCGACATCCTTCGGCAGGCTCAGGACAAGCTCCTTGGTCGACCGCTACGGACGGCAGGACCACCAGCACGGACCATTCCCCCAACGGCCCCCTCGCCCACATACCCCGGAAGATGGTGCCGCTCCGGCTTGGGCATCCATGCCCAAAATCCGTCCTCGACGGCGTGTTGTGATCTGACTCCCCCTCGTGCTAGAGTGACCGCACTTGGAAAAACAAGCCTATCCCACCTCTCCGAACCGCGTGCCCCGCTGAATGCAGGCGTGTGAGCGGTAGACATCGCAATTGGCAGGTGTCTACCTCATCGGAGAACGGGCGACCTGGAGTCGGTAATGACCCGAAAGTATCTCCTGCAGCGGCTGGGCCTCTTCCTGATCGTGATCTGGGGCGCGGCGTCGCTCAACTTCTTTCTGCCGCGTATGGCACCCGGGGACCCGATCCGTGCCCGCCTCTTCGCCATGATGATGCAGGGCGGGTACCAGCAGACCGGCGTCGAGGAGATGGTCAAGTCCTACCAGGCACGCTTCGGGCTGGACAAACCCCTCTACCAGCAATACTTCAACTATCTCTGGGATACGATGCGCTTCGATTTCGGGTACTCGCTCTCGTTCTTCCCGACCAAGGCGATCGACCTCATCATGCGCGCGCTCCCGTGGACGATCGGCCTCCTGACCGTCACCACGATCCTCTCGTTCGCCATCGGCACCATCATCGGCGCGTTGATGGCATGGCCGAAATCCCCAAAGTTCCTGGAACTCCTGCTCGCGCCGATGTTGACCCTCGCCGCGATCCCCTACTACCTGCTCGCGCTGATCCTCGTCTACCTCTTCGCCTTCACCTTCAAGATCTTTCCGCTCTCGGGCGGCTATACGCCGGGCACCCTGCCCTCCGCGACGTGGTCGTTCTGGTGGGATGTGCTGAAACACTCGATCCTGCCGTCGCTCTCGATCATTCTCGCCGCCATCGGCTTCTGGGCCATCGGTATCCGGGCCATGATGGTGACGACGAGTGGTGAGGACTACATGACCTTCGCGGAAGCGCGCGGGCTGAACGATCGAACGATCTTCATCCGCTATGCCCTGCGCAATGCCATGCTGCCGCAGTTCACCGCCCTCGCGCTTTCGCTCGGGAACGTGGTCAGTGGCGCCCTGATCGTGGAAGTCGTCTTCACCTATCCGGGGGTCGGCTCGCTGCTCTACAACGCGATCCAGACATCCGACTACTTCGTGATCTACGGCGTCGTCTTCATGGTGATCCTCACGATCGCCATCGCCACGTTGCTCGTCGATCTCTTCTACCCACTGCTTGACCCTCGCATTCGCGCCTGATTCCGGGCGGCGGCACGACCTTGACGCCTCCGCGCGCACGGCGCACGCGGGTATCTGGAGGACATGATCGATGGCAACGGCAACACTCGAAGGCGAACGCATGCTCAACGCGCCGCCAACCGCCGGGCTGCGTCGAAAGAGCATCCGCACCTACCTGAAGCGGAACCCGAAGCTGGTGGCGGGCGTGATCATCTTCGCCTGCCTGCTCGCCTTCTCGTTCATCGGCCCGCTGTTTGTCGACACCAAGGGCGCGCAGCCGATGGCGGCCATGCCCGCCATGGCGCCGACCACCGAGTACCCGTTCGGCACCGATGACCAGGGGCGGAACCTACTCGCGGTCGCCGTCGTCGGGCTCCCGCTGACCCTCGAAGTCGGCCTGATCGCCGGCGCCGTCGCGATCGTCTTCGGCACGCTGCTCGGGCTCACCGCCGGCTACGTTGGCGGCTGGATCGACCTCATCATCCGCGGTATCTGCGACATCCTGCTCACGGTTCCGGGGCTCGTCGTGCTAATCACGGTGGCGGCCTCCATCAAGGGGTCGATCAGCGTGGAGCTGATGGCGCTGATCGTGGCGGCGCTGGCCTGGATGTGGCCCGCCCGCACGATTCGCTCGCAGGTGCTCAGCCTGCGGGAGCGCGCCTACATCCAGATGGCGAAGCTCTCCGGCATGCGCACCGACGAGATCATCCTGCGCGAGATCATGCCCAATCTGCTCCCCTACCTCGCCGCAAGCTTCGTCGGCTCGGTGGCGGCGGCAATTCTCGCCTCGGTTGGCCTGGAAGCGCTCGGGCTCGGCCCCCAGAACGAACCGACGCTCGGCATGACGATCTACTGGTCGATCACCTTCAACGCCGTGATCCGCGGCATGTGGTGGTGGCTGGTGATGCCGATCGTGCTGATCGTGCTGCTGCTGGTAAGCCTCTTCCTGATGAGCGCCGGCCTCGATGAAATCGCGAATCCCCGTCTCCGAAAGGTGGAAGCATGATGCAGACGGCACACGCCAACGCGCCGCGCAACGCATCGGATCGCCCCGCGATCCTGACGGTCGACGACCTGCACGTTCATTTCCAGACCAACCGTGGCATCGTCAAGGCCGTGGACGGCGTGAGCTTCGACCTGCGCGAGGGCGAGCGCTTCGGGCTGGTGGGCGAATCCGGTTCGGGCAAATCGACCACCGCGCTCTCGATCATGCGCATGATCAAGCCGCCGGGCCGGATCGTGGGCGGCAAGATGCTCCTGCATGGCAAGGGCGGATCGACGGATCTGGCGCAGATCTCCGACGAGCGCGTGCGCGAGCTCCGGCTCTCCTCGGTCTCGCTGATTCCGCAGGGCTCGATGAACTCACTCAACCCGGTCCGCCGGGTGCGCGATCATTTCGACGACAGCATCCTTGCGCACGAGCCGAAGATGAGCAAAAGTGCGATTCGCGAACGCGCGGCCGAGTTGCTCACCATGGTCGGTCTCTCGCGGGACGTGGAGAAGCTCTATCCCCACGAACTGAGCGGCGGCATGAAGCAGCGCGTCTGCATCGCCCTCGCGATCACGCTCGAACCGCGGGTGATCATCGCCGACGAGCCGACCAGCGCGCTCGATGTCGTGGTGCAGCGCCGGATCATGGAGACCCTCGCCTCCATTCAGCTGAAGCTGGGCGCTAGCGTCCTCCTCGTCGGTCACGACATGGGGCTGCTCGCCCAGTTCGTCGACCGCCTCGGCGTGATGTACGCCGGCAAGCTGGTCGAGGTCGGCACGATCCACGAGATCTTCGCCGCGCCCAAGCATCCCTACACGCAGATGCTGATCTCCAGCCTGCCGACACTCAACGAACGCGGAGTCTTCCGCGGGGTGCCGGGCATCCCGCCATCGCTCCTCAACGCTCCCGATGGATGCCTCTTCTACGACCGGTGTCCACGTCATATGGATATCTGCCGGCAGGTCACGCCAGTTCTGGCCGATGTCGCCCCTCACCAGCAGGCGGCCTGCCATCTCTACCCGCAATCCACGCCGACGAGCTCCTGAGGAACGTACCGCATGTCTACTGCAACCCCAACAACCAATCTTCTCGAAATGCGGAACGTCTCGCAGATCTTTGGCGATCCCGCCCAGGGCGGGACCGTCGCGCTCGACGACCTGACCTTCTCGATCGCCAGCGACAAGCCCACGTTTACCTCGGTGGTGGGTGAGAGCGGAAGCGGCAAGACGACCCTTGCCCGGATTCTGCTCGGGTTCCAGAACCCGACGAAGGGGCAGGTACTCTACCAGGGGCAGAACCTCGCGGATCTCAAGGGGCAATCGCTCCGTCACTTCCGGCGGGAGGTCCAGGCGATCTTCCAGGACCCGTTCGAGGTCTACAATCCGTTCTACAAGATCGACCACCTGCTCGATGTGCCGATCAAAAAGTTCAAGCTCGCGTCCTCCCGCAAGGAGGCGCGGGTCCTGATGGAAGAAGCGCTCTCGGCGGTCGGGTTGCGACCGGACGAGACGCTCGGCCGATTCCCGCATCAGTTGAGCGGCGGCCAGCGGCAGCGCATCACGGTTGCCCGCGCCATGCTGCTCAAGCCACGCGTGATCATCGCGGACGAACCGGTCTCGATGGTCGACGCATCGCTCCGGGCGACGATTCTCGAGACCCTGCGCAAGCTGCACGAGGATCTCGGCATCTCGATGCTCTACATCACCCACGATCTCACCACCGCCTACCAGGTCAGCGACAACATCCTCGTGCTCTACAAGGGCCGGGTGGCGGAGGTCGGGGACGTGGTTCCGGTCATCAAGCAACCGACGCATCCCTACACCCAGCTGCTGGTCTCATCGATCCCGCTCCCCGACCCCAACCGGCGCTGGGGAGAGAACGTCGTCGAGGCGGTCGTCGATGACCGGCCGGCCTCACGCGTGGGCTGCGCCTTCGCACCGCGCTGCCCGCATGCGATGCCGATCTGCACCGAGGCGCCGCCGCCGCTCTACCGGACCGAGGACTATCGCGCCGCATCCTGCTACCTCCCGGCCACCCATCACGGCACGACCGACGTCGCGCAATCGACCCTCCCGGTCGTCACCGGCGATATCACGCAGACGTTTCCGCCAGCGCGTCCCGCGACCACCCCGGTTGGCTAAGGACCGACCGTCGCGCACCCTGGCACACGGGGCCTATTGCTATCCGCCATCGTTCGATCGATCAGGGGAAGGAGGACGTTGAGTTCTCGGTCGCACGGCGCCTCGCCGGCGCATTGCTGGCATCGGATCGCGCTCCATGGCTGACACGCGACCGTGGCGATTCGACAGGCGCATGCTTCGCACGATCGCGCAACCTTCGATGTTCGGAAACAGGAGTGACAACGCTCATGGACCAACTGACGAAGAAGCTCAATACCCCGTTCAGTCGACGGTCTCTCGTCGGAGGCGCGGCCGCAGCGGCTGCGGCCGGCATGCTGCTCGATATCCCCCTTCCCGCCTCCGTCATTGCGGCGCAGGAGAGCGGTCAGGTCAAGGAAGTCCCTCGGAACCGCACCCTGATCTTCGGCATCACCGCCGTCCAGATCACGGATGCGACCACCTTCAACCCGTATGTTCCGGGCATCTCGACGATGACCGGCTTCCCCTACTGCTTCGAGCCCGCGTTCTACTACAACGCCTATAACACCGATGCCGTCTGCGGCCCGGAAGGCATGGAGTGCGATGCCGGTCTCATTCCCTGGCTCGCCGAATCGTTCAAGTACAACGACGATTTCACCTCCGTCACGATCAAGTGGCGTGATGGCGTGGAATGGAGCGACGGCACCAAGTTCACCGCCGACGACGTCGTCTTCACGATCGACATGCTGAAGAAGAACTCGCCCTCCCTCACCTGGTCGATCGACATGACGAAGTGGGTGAAGGATGTCTCCGCGGCCGACCCGCTCACGCTGACGATCAACCTGAACGAGCCGAATCCGCGCTTCATGACCCAGTTCTTCACCTATCACTTCGATATCGGCATGATGATCGTGCCGAAGCACATCTGGGAGAAGGAAGACCCGACCACCTACACCTTCCTCGATATCGCGAAGGGCCTGCCCGTCACGACCGGCCCGTGGAAGATGGTGCAGACCAGTGGCGAGCAGCGGATGTACGACCGCCGCGACGACTGGTGGGCGAAGAAGACAGGCTTCCACGAGCTGCCGGCGGCCGAGCGGATTCTCATCATCCCCGGCGCCGACGAGACCAAGATGGTCCAGCTCGCGATCGCCAACCAGGACGACCTCTCCATCGACCTGCGGCCGGACAATATCGCCGCCGTCATCGCGCAGAACCCGGCGGTCCAGACCTGGACCGGCAACAAGCCGCCCTATGGCTATCGTGACTGGTGGCCGATCGGCCTCGGCTTCAACTGCATGAAGGAGCCGTACAACGACCCCGATATCCGGTGGGCGCTGAACTACGCGATCGACCGCGAGAAGCTGATCCAGTTCGCCTACAAGGGCGCGGGCGAATCCACGATTCTGCCCTTCCCGAAGTTTCCGGCGCTCGAAGCCTACACCGACACCATCAAGGACCTCTCCGACCAGATCAACCAGTCCGGGCAGGACAAGGTCGACGAGAAGATGCAGGGCAAGGGCTGGGCGAAGGGTGGCGACGGCTTCTGGGCCAAGGACGGCAAGCGCTTCTCCATGGTCATCATGAGCCAAACGCTGTTCCAGGATATCGCACCGATCCTGACCGAGCAGTTGCGGCAGGCAGGCTTCGACGCCTCGTTCAAGAACGCGATCGGCAACGAGTTCTCCGATACTGTCTACACTGGTGCGATCGATGCCTTCATCCTCGGCCACGGCGGTAGTGTCCGCGACCCCTACTTCACCCTGAATCTCTACCACAGCCGCTATTCGCTTCCGACCGGCCAGCGATCGCAGCAGCCGTATCGCTGGGTGAACAAGGATTACGACGCGATCGTCGATGAGATGGCGGTCACGGAGGAAGGGTCCGACAAGGTCGCGGAGCTGTTCAAGGAGGCGATGGCGATCTGGGTGAAGGAGCTGCCGGACATCGGGCTCGCCCAGTGGTTCCACCGCATTCCGACGAACACGACGTACTGGTCGAACTTCCCGAACGAAGAGAACCCGTACATCAACACGGCGTTCTGGCACCGGTGCTCGCCGCTCTGGATCAACACGATCAAGCCGGCGCAGTAAGCAGCAGGGCGGAGCGACACGAGACAACGGCGTTTCAACGAACCGGGGGCCGCGTGCTGCGGCCCCCGGTTCGCGTTGCTGCGCCTCGGCTTACGTCATCCTGAATAGACCGTCAAGGCCAAACTGTCGCACCCCCCACGCCGTCATCCTTCGTCTGTCGGATGACGATATCGTGCGCGAAGAGACACACTCGTTCAGGACGACCGACAGAAGGAACACCTCACCATGCATCAACCCGTCGCAGACGCCTCCACACCGCCGCTCACCGGCGATCCCTACCGGCCGCGCTACCACTTCACGCCGCCGAAGAACTGGATGAACGACCCGAACGGCCTCATCCAATGGCGCGAAACCTACCACCTCTTCTATCAGCACAACCCGTTCGGCGCCCTGTGGGGAAACATGCACTGGGGCCACGCCGTCAGCCGCGACCTCGTCCACTGGGAGCATCTCCCCATCGCGCTCGCACCGTCGCCCGACGGCCCGGATGCCGACGGCTGCTTCTCCGGTTGCGCGTTCGATCACAACGGGCAAGCCACGATCCTCTACACCGGCGTGCGCGGCGACGATCAGCGCCCCTGCCTCGCCACCAGCGACGACGACCTGTTGCGAACCTGGACCAGGTTCGCCGGCAACCCGGTGATTCCGGAGCCACCTTCCGATCTCGATATCGTCTTCTTTCGCGATCACACCGTCTGGCAGGAAGATGGCGCCTGGTACCAGGGCATCGGCTCCGGTATCGAGGGAGAAGGGGGAGCGGTGCTTCTCTATCGCTCGACTGACCTGCAATCGTGGGAGTACCTGCACCCGCTGGTCGTCGGTGATGCGCGCCAGACCGAGCCCTTTCCAACTGGAACCGGCTGGGAATGCCCGGATTTCTTCGCCGTCGATGGCAGTCACGGGCTGATCGTCGCCTCGCACGACAACGGCGGCCTCAACGTCGCGTGGATGACGGGCGACTATCTCGATCACCGTTTCTCTCCGACCCGGCAGGGACTTGTCGACGCCGGGCCCAGCTTCTACGCACCGCAGAGCTTCACGGACGATGCCGGACGGCGCGTCATGATCGGCTGGCTGCGGGAGCGGCGCGACGACGAGGAGCAGGTGGAGGCCGGATGGTCGGGCGCGATGACGCTGCCGCGCATCCTCACGATCGCCGGCGACGGCGCGCTGCACTCGGCGCCTGCCCCGGAAATCGCCAACTTGCGGGGCAAGCACACGCAGATTCCCCCGGACAGCCTGGCCGGGTCCGGCGCACTCGATGCGATTCGGGGCGACGCGGTCGAGATCCTCGCAACGTTCGAGGCACCCGCGGAAGAGGTCGGGCTCGCCGTGCGCCGCACGGACGATGGCTCCGAGGAAACCCGCATCGTGTTCGATCCCGCCACGCGCACGCTCACGCTGGATACATCGCGCGCCAGTACGAATCCCCACGCCCGCGGTGCCGTGAGCCGGACGCCTGTCGAGCCCTCCGCCGGTGAGGACGTGACGCTGCGCGTCTTCGTCGACCGCTCGGTGATCGAAGTCTTCCTGAACGAGCGCATCGCGATCAGCGATCGCGTCTACCCGACGAATCCGGCGAGCGACGGGATCGCCGTGATCGGCGCCCCCCACATCCGCTCCCTGGACGTCTGGGAGATGCGGGCGCTCGCCGAACCGCTCTCATCGTTGGAACGGCCGTTGCAGGAGGACGTGCGGAGCTCGTAACGGACACTCCGACACGCGCTAGGGAGGAAGGGCATGCCGAACGAACCGAATGCCAGCGGCGTGTTGTGCTGGCACATCCGCGTCACCGGGCTCGTGCAGGGTGTCTCCTTCCGGGCGTATGCCGCACGCGAGGCGCGCCGCCTTCACCTCGTCGGATCGGTGCGGAACCAGCCGGATGGCTCGGTCGCCATCGTTGCACAGGGCGATGCGGATGACCTCGAGCGGTTCCGGCAATGGTGCGAGCAGGGATCCCCGCAAGCTCACGTTGAGAAGGTCGAGGTCACGCCAGGCGACCTGCTCAAGGCCGAAGGCTTTGCCATCGAGCGAAGCAGCCAGTGACGCGAAGCACGGCGGCGCCTCGTCCATTTCCAGCGAGTATGCGAAGATGTCGGCGACCGTCCGGCTGCCAATCAGCTCCACCCGACCACCGGGAATTACGGGCATCGCGCGACGATCGAAACGAGGATCTCCCACTACCCGCATTGCGAGCGAGAGGAATCTGCATTGAGTCACAACATCCTGAAGCGTGTCCCCCTGGCCAAGACCGGCCTCGACGTCCCGCCGATCGCGATCGGCTGCGCGCCGCTGGGCAATATGCCGGATACCTTCGGCTACGAGGTCTCCGAGCAGAACGCGATTGCGACGATCGAGGAAGCCCTCAAGGGGCCACTGGACTACATCGACACCTCGGCCGAGTATGGCGATGGCGAGAGCGAGCGCCGGATCGGACTCGCGTTCAAGGCGCTGGGCGGCATGCCGGCCGGCACCGTGCTCCAGACCAAGATCGGCGCCGGTCCGGATGGGGATTTCAGCGGCGACGCGATCAAGCGCCGCTTCGAGCGGAGCCTGAACCTGCTGGGGATGGACCGGATCGAGATCGTCTTCCTGCACGATCCGGAGCACACCACCTACGAGTCAGCGATGGCTCCCGGTGGCCCGATGGACGTGCTGAAGGACTTCCAGCGCCAAGGCGCGATTGGCTTTCTTGGCGTCGCCGGCGGCCCGATCGACGTCGAGATGCAGTACATCGAATCGGGGATGTTCGACCTGCTCATCACTCACAATCGCTACACCCTGCTCAACCGGGTCGCCGATTCGCTGCTCACGCGCGCGCGGGAACTGGGCCTCGGCATCATGAATGCCGCGCCCTATGGCAGCGGCATGCTGGCGAAGGGGCCACAGGCGTATCCGCGCTACGCCTACCAGCAAGCTCCCGCGCACATGATCGAGCGGACGAAACTGTTTGCCGACATCTGCGATCGCCACGGCGTCGCGCTCGGGGCGGCGGCACTGCAGTTCTCGATGCGCGATCCCCGTATCGATGTCACGATCGTCGGTATGACCAAGCCCGAGCGGATCGCGCAGACGATCGACCTCGCGCAGCAGGAGATCCCGCAGGCGTGCTGGGATGAGCTGATGGCGGTCCCGTTCGACACGGACGAGCCCGAGGCAAACCGGTTCAAATAACCGTCCATTGGAACCGACCACCGACCATCTACGGCCGTAGGAGAGGACTTGCCCCACACCATGCCATGATCGGCCAGAGTCGCCTCTCTACGGGACGACGTTGAACGCGCGTTCGCGCGGACGAGATCGCGACTGGGCATCCAAGTCGTCCCCTACGGTGGACAACGCCTCAGCGGCGCAACTCCCTTCGGCACTGGGCCGGGTTCGCCCATTCTGGCGAGCACACAACGTCGTGAAGGCAAGGTCCTTGCGGAATGCATGAAGAGGCAGTATAGTCGGGCTATGAATGACTTTGTGCGCGACATCACAACCGGCAAGACCAAGCGAATGATCACCTCGGGCATGACGACCACCACCATGACCGGGATTATTATTCGTCGGCCTGCCGGGCCGGGTGTACGCTGACACAAAGCATCGTCAACGAACACATGAACCGGAACGGCAGGCGGGAGCGAAATCACCAACGCTCCCGCCTTTTTGTGTCTTGTACCTTCAGGTCCGTATGGCGCCAGGGTCATGCGGTGATCTCGCCCCCGAACCGCGGCAACGATGCAGGGTTCACGGTGCGAGTTGTTCCAACCTCGGAAGCAGCGACGCTCCCCGCGGTTGCGACGCTTGGAAACGCGGCACGAACCGGTCGGTTTCTGATCGTCGGCTCCTGATGAACGATGTCATCGGAGAGCCTGCATCCTGGTCGAGGGAGCACGCAGCATGATCGTTCTCAAGTTCGGAGGGACATCCGTCGGCGACAGCGAGCGCGTGCGCTCGGCCGCCGCCATCGCCCTGGCCCAACC
>JBARWF010000100.1:0-11900 GCA_049646645.1 Thermomicrobiales bacterium | reverse complement strand
GCGCTGGCCCGGGCGACGAGCGAGCGCCGTGAGAGGGTGCCGCCACCGGACAGTGCGTGTGAAATCTTCCCGTCGTGCTTGCCGGAACTCATGCCTCGATCCTCCTGATGTGGAATGCCATCGACCGTAGGTCCCATCGTCTTCCGGCATGCCGACCGGTGGAGACGAACCAGTGAACCGACTTCTCCTGCGCCGGACCGGTAAATGGTGATGATCGTCCGGAACTGTAGCGAGCCGGCGAGATCAGATCGGCGCATCGAAAAAGATCAAATCACTTGCTGATTTAGTTACACTGACATCGTAGTGAAACCCGGCGGCTCTGTCAAATACCCTGAGGAACTCGACGACATAGGCGCTTCCAGGGAAGTGCCCAGGGTCGTGTGGACGCAGCGTGCATACTGGTGCGGGTGCGGCGGATGATGGCACGCAGGATGGTCGATGCAACGAAACAATCTGGAGCAAACAACGTGAACGCGAAGGGGAAGCTCTCGTCGTCTGACTTTGTCGTGAAGCCGCGGCCGGATCTGTCGCAGCAGCTCTCGCAGCAGATCGTCGACCTGATTGCCGCCCACGAGATGCAGCCGGGAGACCGCTTGCCGACGATGAAGGCGCTTGCCCAGCGGTTCGCCGTGGCGACGCCGACGATTCGCGAGGCGTTGCGCCGCCTGCAGGCGACGGGCGTGATCGATATCCGTCACGGCTCCGGTATCTACGTGCTGCGGCCCGACCAGGGGATGATGATCGCGAATCCGCACTACGGGCAGCTCGATGCGAAATCGATCCTCGATCTGCTCGATTCCCGGCTCCTGATCGAACCCTATCTCGCCGGGATTGCGGCGGAACGCGCGACGCCGCCGGTCATCGCCGAGCTGGAATCGATCCTGGCCGAGGCGGAGCAACTGCTGGAAGGGCAGGACGTTTCGCTCAGCCCGACGAACATGCGCTTCCACACGGCGATCGCCCGGGCCTCGGACAACCGGATTCTGGCGCACATGCTGGAATCGATCGTGGAGGTCTACGATTCCGAGCAGTTCGCGATTCTGGCGCTCTTCAACGCGCGGGTGAGCGACCATCAGGACCACCTCGGGATTCTGGAGGCGATCCGCGATCATGATGCGGTGCGCGCCAGCAAGCGGATGACGAAGCACATCTCGCGGGTGCGGTCGGTGATCGCGAAGCGGCTTCAGGAGGAACCCCCTTCCGCTCAGGCCGCCGCCCGCTGAGTGGCGTATCTGCGGTATTCTCTATGGCCGCCTTGTGTCGCCGTCCGCCACGTACTGTCTCCGTCGATGCCCCCCATCGCCCGTCATTCGCTCGCTGCGCTGCACTCCGTTCAGGATGACATGGGGAGAAGTGCGTACCTGTCTGCGGGTGAGCCTCGCAAAGCTCACCCGCAGACACAGCTCGTCAGTTCGCCAGGCGAAGCACGACGGTCTTCAGCTCGCCCGGAGCAATCGCGACATTGAGACGCCCGTTGTCGATGGCAAGGTCGGTCAGCCCGGTTTCGAGGAACGTGCCCTCGGAGGCCCTCGCGATGCGAGGATAGATGACCTCCATGGCCGCCGTCACCGGTTCATCGGCGAGCGAGTGGAGGAAGACGGCGATACCGGATCCGTCCCGCGCTGGTGCGAGGTGGCTGATCTCCACCGCCGGATGATCGAGCCGGATGAAGCTGCCGCTGTCCGGCGTATCCGGCAGCGCGGTGACGCCGACCGGCGCGCAGACGCCGACCAGCGGGCTGGATGCCGCCGCACCCGTGTCGCGACCCAGCGCGATGGCATCGTCGCCCCCGACACCGACGACGTAGGAGAAGGTCAGCTCGCCGCCCTGCTCCGGTGGGAAGTTGGTGTCCCAGATGTTGTTCAGCGCCCAGGAGTAGATCGTGGTCGGGTGTGCTTCCCATTCCGGAATCGTCGCCGGGAAGGGGGCATACGGCAGGTGGATGTTGCCGAACTGCACCAGCGGCGCCTCGTTCGTCGCCCAGGCGATCGGGGCCTGGTCGTCCTGCGTGATCGTCGCCCAGTGCGCGAGCGTCCGGTAGTGATCGAGCGAGCCGGGAACGTGCGGGCTGTCGGGGCCGACGACTCCCCCCGTGATCTCGCAATTGATGGCCGCATCCTCCCCGGCGAACGGGAAGGCGAAGTAGAGGCTTTCCTTCTGCATCGTCACCGGCTTGTGAAGACGATTGCGGATGTGCAGGCGCGAGGTGCCATGCGGCAGCGTGAGCGTCGTCTCGGCCCAATCCGAGCCGTCGCCGGCGTAGCGCAGGGTCATGCGCTCCCAGACTCCGTTCGACTCCCACCCGGTGATCAGCCCGTACTCGCCTGTCTTGCGCGAGCCGAGCAGCCACGGACCGGCCGCGCCACCGATGCGACTCGACAGGTGGTTGAAGCCGGGAGCACTGGTGTAGCGATCGTAGATGTACCGGTTGAAGCCGAAGGGCGCGTCGGCAGCGACCAGCTCGCGGTCGCCGGCCAGATCGCGGATGCTGGCGATGGAGCCAGTCGAGACATCGAGCTCGACGGCCAGCCGAGCGTTGGCGAACTGCCCCGGTGTCCCGCTCGTTTCAGATCGTGCCGATTCCTGGCCCTGCGCCGGCACGAGCGCGTAGCGGCGATAGCCGAGCGGTGGGACGCTGCGCGCCACGAATCGCAGCCAGCGACCGATGGGGCGATGGCTCGCGTTGTCCTGCGCCTCGAAGAGCGCCGGGATGTGCTCGCCACTCTCCACATCGATCAGCGCGAGCTCAGTGTCCTCGCCAACGAGGTTGTGTCGCGGGATGAAGACGCGGGCGAGATCGGTGCGCGGCCACGAATGCGGGTTGAAGACGAGCAGGGACTGCGTCGCCTCCGATTGTCGATTGCTGGTGCTGGCGGCCAGGGGCGCGATCCGCTGAAGGCCACTGTTGAGTAGGGTTTGCGTCTGCTCTTCAGCGGTGTAGGCGAACGCCTCCTTGCGCGTCCACTGGTATGCGCCGGAGGACATCTTGTCCACCTCGCGCCCCCACGGGTTGGCCGCACCCCAGGTGTGTTCGTCGAAGAGGGCCATGTTCTCGTAGGCGGCACGGACATCCTCGGCAATGGTCGGCAGCGGCTCGTCGGTGACGACATCGGCGAGGGCGTGAAGCGTTTGCGCGGTGCGGATATCGGCCTGCGATTGCCGGTTCCTGCCGAGCGCGAAGGCGGCTGACCCGACGCCGATCGCCCACCAGTCGGACCAGTCGCCGGCGTAGGTTTCGAGAGAATCTCCGATTCGGGATTCGATATCGGCAAAGAAATCGCGGTCGATCGAGGAGCGGAGCTTCGGGAACGCCCAGGTCTCGTTCCACTCCTTGACGATCTGCGCTGGCAGGATCGACGACGAGGCGTTGTCGGCGTAGGCGCCCTGCACGCGCATGTGGAGGACGTCGTACTCGTAGGGGACCTTCGTGATCTCCACGTCGCGCAGGGAGAGATTCATCCAGTCGCCACCCTCGCCGTACGGGTAGCCCTTCTGCACGAGCGCGTTCAGGTACTCCGGCAGCGAGCCGAGCACATCGGCGTAGCCACTGCCGAAGCCGATCTGCATCGCCTCCATGTAGGCATTGCCGAAGAGCGTATCGGTGTACCAGACGAGCAGCTTCTCACCGTCGGGCGCCTGCCAGTAGAACGGGCGCTTCAGCAGCTGGCCATCCCGCAGGTAGGGGACGGAGATGCCCGCGTAGTTATGGGCGACGGCGAGGTACTTGACGTCGGCGTCGGTGAGCAGCGTGGCGAGGCCGATGGTCGAGCCCGGCACGTCGGTCTGCATCGCCGTGACGATATCGATGCCCCATTCCTCTCGCAGCTCGCGCGCGAAGACGAGTTGCTGGGCGAGCTCGTCCATGGAGTAGGCCTCACTGTGCATGCTGAAGGGGAGGGCGTGGACCTCGAACCGCCCCTCCTTGATGCGGCGGAGCAGGGCATCCCGGGCGTGCTTCGGACGGGTGCGCAGCCAGTGCTTGAGTGGCCAGGTGACCTCGATGTTCCAGCGGAACTTCGCGTCGTCGGACCAGTCATCGGTCAGCGTCGCCAGCTCGAGCGCATAGTCGATGAAGCTGAGCTGGGCTTCCATCACGATCGACTGGGGGTCGGTGTAGCCGATGTCGTAGTGCGAGTGATGCACAAGGTGAACGGTGAACTTGCGCTGTGGCGTCAGCTCGTGCGCGCCACTGCCGATGGTCTCGCCATTCGCGCGAATCTCAGCCGTCACCGTGGTCGACTCATCGACCTCCGGCGCGAAGAGCAACACCGACTGGTCGTCATCGCCGAGCGAGGCGGACACCTCGGCAATGACGTTCTCGCCCTGCGTGAGGCGCAGCGTCAGTGCAGTGGGATCGTCGCTCGCGGGCAGGCGAAAGCGCACGGCTTGGTGAAGGGCTCCATCGATCTCCTTGAAGAGCGGCAGGTTGCTGACGGGCACCGGGCCGAAGGGTGTGCCGATGCTGCCGGTGGCCGTCGAGGCGATAAAACGATCGCGAATCCCGGCGAGATTGCGGGTGTCCTGACTGCGCTGTCGTTTTCGGGTCATGCGATTCTCCTCCTGAACAGTAGCGATTGGCCCGTGAGAGGGCCGAATCCCCTTAGGGAACGAGCGAAGGTGTGCGGTCATCGGCGGGATCGGCCCACCGCGTGCGGTCGTTGGGCACGAGCGCGAACCATCCGGGACGACCGGGATCCCGGTCGTAGGAGTACCCGCCGAGCTCCCGGTAGAGCGCGGCGTATTCATCGAGTTTTGCGCGGTCGAGCTGGACGCCAAGCCCTGGGCCATCCGGCACCTTGATCGCGCCGTTGGCGTAGGGCAGCTTGCCTCCCACAATGATGTCGTCCGTCAGGTGGTGGTAGTGGGCATCGGCGGCGAAGGTGAGGTTATTGAGCACCGCGCCGAGGTGCAGCATCGTCGAGAGCTGGATGCCGAGCTCGCCGGAGGAGTGGACGGCGACCCCGAGTTGGAAGGTGTCGCAGACGGCCGCCGCCCGGATGCAGGGACGGATGCCTCCCCAGAACGTGGTATCGAGCAGGATGACATCAACGGAGAGATCGAGCACGTTCGCGGCGAGCTGCTCGAAATTGACGACGACGGTGTTGGTTGCGGTGGGGATGTTGACCATCGAGCGGACGCGGCGAATCCCGTTCAGGCCCCAGGTCGGGTCCTCGAAATAGTCGTTGCGCAGCGGCTCGATCGCCTGCCCGAAGCGGATCGCCTCCTCGACGCTCAGCACAGCGTTGGGATCGTAGCGGAGCTGGTCGTCGGGGAATGCCGCCGCCAGTTCCTGGTAGGCCTCCAGCTCGTAGTCTGGCGGAAAGACGCCGCCCTTCAGCTTGTGCGAGGTGAATCCGTACGCGTCCTTCAACTCGCGTGTCTGGGCGACAAGCTGGGCGGGCGTGCGGACCTCGCCCTCACCGGTCTCGGGGTTGGCATAGCGGAAGAAGAGGTAGCTCGCGAAGGGTACCTCATCGCGCAGCTTGCCGCCGAGCAGGTTGTAGACCGGCTGATCGAGCTTCTGGCCGATCAGGTCGAGGCAGGCGAACTCGATCGCCGCGAGAAGCTGGGTGCGGTTGTTGTAGAGGCTCGCGGTCGGGTTGGCGATCTTGAAGCGAAGGGCTTCCAGCTGAAAGACATCGTGACCGATCAGATACGACGCGAGACCGGCGATCGCCATCTCGGCACTCTCCCCGCCGCCGCCCATCTCGCCCAGACCGACACGGCCATCGTCGGTCTCGACCTCGATGATCGTGCGCACGAAGCGCCCCCAATGGGCCCCGCTTGAGTGGCGGAGGGGGGCCTCCAAGGGGACCGTTACGGTCGTTGCCCTGATATTCGCGATCTTCACTCGACACGTGTCCTTTCAGAAAACGCCTGCGCCAGTACGACGAATGCGCGGCGGGAAGAGCAAGCATGGAACCCGGATGGACGCTGGAGCGTGCCAGCGCTCGCCACCGGCAGGCATCAGTGTACGCCTGGATAGATCTAATGACCTGTTCACTCTGCTGTCAACTGTTTTCCTCGGCGAATGTTGCCTCCAGCGGGATTCGAAGTGATGGCGACAATCCGTAGCGGGTCGGCTGGGCTGACCCATCCGGCGCAGACGGATATCGGCGCACACTATCGGCCCGGTGGCCCGGCCGTTGGCCCGACGCCGCTGCGGACACGAGGTGTGCCGCCACGGTTTCGATTTCGGCTCCAGGTCGGGAGAGGCAGGGTGTAGCGATCGTCGCTGCCACTGATCGACGTTGCCCGAAGATGCTCTTTTCCTTGAAGCCGCTTTCCGATCGATGCTACGCTTGCTCCATAGCGTTCGGCCCTACCCTGATGGTTCCGGGAACTCTCGTCGTGAGTTTCCAAGTCATATCGCCGAAGTTGGCGGGATGACCTCAGGGTGTGGTCGCGAAGGACAGTTCGCCCATGTGCCAGCCCCATCCATACGATCCGTCCGAAGAGCACGCCGCTCCCTCCCCAATCAAGGCCGATGCCCAGCGCCAAGGCTGTGTTGCCCATTGCGACGCGGGAGCACCCGAGCGTTCGGCACGCGTCAAGCCGGATGCCGTGGCACAGGCGCGCCTGGACAGTGCCGTGCTGAATGGCGGGATGCACGCCGATCAGACGCGGGTGGTCATCCCGTTCGTCGTGCAGCATGGCCCCCAGCTCTTCCTGCTGGCGGCTGAATCGAGCGAGTGGGTGCTCGCGGAGCTCCAGTTCAATGATGAGAGCTGTACGTTTGTCGAAGTGCGGAAGGTCCGCTATGCGTGGCCGCGTGAGGCGTTTGGCGCATTGCTGAGTCGGGCGGCGGTTTCAGACGATATCGATAACGAGCTGGTCGAGAAGACATCGGACGAGTTCTCGCGCTGGCTCGGGGCGCAGTTTCGGGTCGGAAGCGACATCGACTGATTCGGCATACCCACGGACACGAAGAAACCCCTCGGAAGCGTTCGCTTCCGAGGGGTTTCGGCTTTCGTCGTTGCCGGCGTGCAGGCACACGGACCACCGGGCGCGATTCACTCGCCCCACCCGTTCGTAGGGTGCGACTCTATGTCAGCAGCGGCGTTGGCACCGATCGGGCAAAGCCCGATACCCGGGGTGTCCCGGAATCGATACGTTCCGGTGACCGGAGCGGTCGAGATATGGCCCTGCGGGCCATCGGAGAGAGCTTGTCTCTCTCCCTACGGATGTTTCAGAGACGTGCTACTCGGCGTGCTCGTAGAAGTGCGGCAGGATCTCGCCGGCCTTGATCGGCACCTTGAGCATGTTCTCGAACGGCGGGATCGGGCAAGCCCACCCGCTGTTGTAGGCGCACATCGGGTTGTAGGCGAGATTGAAGTCGATCACCAGCTTGCCATCCGGCTGCGCCTTGGGATCGAGATACCGCCCGACCGCGTAGGTCTCCTTGCCGGAGGTGCTGTCCCGGAAGGGAACGAAGAACTTGCCGCTCTCGACGTTCTGGAACACGCTGAGGGTGGTCGGTGTGCCCTCGACGCTGAAGTGCACCCGCCCGACACGGATGTACTGCTTGGCCTCGCCGCTGACGGTGCCGACGGTGATCTCCTCGCCGACGCCCTCGCCACTCTTGTCGAGCTCGAGGACGAGGCGGAGGTCCTCATTCTCGGGGAAGTAGGAGAGTCCCTCGAAGATCTCCTTCTGCTCCGGCGTCAGCGGGGAGTTCTCGTGATCGCGATAGTAGGCGTCCTTGCGTGCCCGGTAGCCTTCGAGCCGTGAGGTGGCTGCCATGATCTGCCTCTTTCTGATACCAGCATGCCAGCGTCCTTCGCGGCGCTGGCATGCTACAATCCCAATACTTTACTTTATATAGTATAGCAATCCTGTCAAGCAGGGGAGGCGACTCCACACAGGTCAGGACCGGGAAACCTGCTCCGGATTGCGGAAGAGCTTGCGGCTGTGCTCGATCCGCGCGCGCGATTCCTCGGCGTTGTGCCAGCCCAGAATCTGGGTCTCCTTCTCTTCCAGGATCTTGTAGGTCTCGAAGAAATTGGCGATTTCCTTCAGCAGGTGTTCGGGCAAATCCTGAAGCGAGCAGATATTCTCATAGCGCGGGTCGTTCTCGGCGACGGCCAGCACCTTGAAATCGGAGCCCTTCTCATCGGACATGTCGAGTCCGCCGATCGGCCGCGCATCGATCAGGCAGCCGGGAAAAGTCGGCTCGCTGACCATGACGAGAATGTCGAGCGGGTCGCCGTCTTCCCACAGCGTATCCGGGATATAGCCGTAGTCGGTCGGATAGTGCACGGAGCTGTAGAGCACGCGATCCAGCTTGAACGCGCCGAGTTTCTTGTCGAACTCGTACTTGTTCCGGCTGCCCTTCGGAATCTCGATAAAGGCGAGGACGGAGGCGTTGGGCATCTCCTCGGCGCCATTTTTCGCCGCGGCCGCTACGGGCACGGGGCTATCGCTCTTCTTCGTCGTCGAACGCTCGGTCATCGATGAGATCTCTCCATGGATATCTTCTCGCTCCCCTGTTTCCGATCAGGATGGAGAAGCCGCGTCACCGCTGCAAGAGGCCGACGCTATAGAACTCGTAGGACGCCGCGGTGTCGGGTACATCGACGAGATGAACCGTGAACCGGCAGGGCAATCCGTGCTCGGGCAGATGCTCGGCGAAGAACCCCGCATAGGCTTCCGCGTACGCTGCACGCAGTCGCTGCTGCTCGGCGGCGTATCCGGCTGGGTCCGTCAGCGGGCTTGGGCTCTTGGGCTGGCATCCAAAGGCGTGGACCTCGATGAAATCGACATCGCGTAGTGATTCGCAGATTTCCGCATCCTGGAGCCATTTCTCCCAACTCCGGAAGACGAGCGGAATTTCCCGATGTGGATCCATGGTAACGAGTTCATCGAGACCGAGGACGCCTTTTGCCGAGTATCCTCCTGTCAACCCGGCGAAGTATATCCTAAGATCGCCATCGGCCTGTTCTTCGGTCACCAGTGCGGAGAGCACCGGGCGATCGCCCTGGTAATAGTAGGTGAGTTTGCCGCGCTTCTTGACGTTGAAGGCCATGAGTCCGTTGCTCCTTTGCAATGCTGTCATTCGTAATCTGTCATTCAGCGCGTTACCCGTCATCCCGAGCGGAGTCGAGGGATCTCTTTTCGTCCGGCTGTTGTGCGAAGAGATTTCTCGACTTCGCTCGAAATGACATGCAGGAACGGGATCGGGGTGAGGGGTGGGACCGGCTGCATCATGACAGCGACAGGCCGGCCCGGGCAGCCAGCTCGCGGGTTCCCGCCGCACAGGCGCGGGTGGCAGGCTCGCCATCGCCCTCGACCTTGAAATGCGTTTCCAGCGAGAGGACGCCGGCGTAGCCATCCGCGGCGAGCGCCCTGAATTGCCCCACGTAGTCGATCGCGCCCGCACCCATCGTCGTGAAGTGCGCGGCGTCGCCGATCTCGGCGATATCCTTCAGGTGAACGTGGTGTACGCGGTCTCGAATCGCGTTGTAGCCATCGGGAAAGGGCACGTCGCCGAGCGCGGCCTCGTTGCCCGGATCCCAGATCACCCCGAGCGTGCGATCGGGAATGCGCTCGAAATACCACGCGGTTTCCTCGCCGGTCGCGATGTTGCATGCATGCTCGTTCTCGAGCCCGAGCAGCTTTCCACGCTTGGCCGTGCGCTCCGTCGCCTGGCGCAACGTGTCGAGCACGTCATCGCGGACGGCGGTCGGATCCTCGACCCGCCAGAAGCTGAAGGCCCGCACGATGGGCGCATGGAAACGGTCCGCCAGGTCGAGCGACGTCTCGAGGATATCCCACTGCTCCGCGCGGGTGGCCTGTCCCGCCGAGTGCATGCGGCCAGCCGCCGGGGCATCGTGATCGATATGACACTTGAGGAAGGGCGAGGCGATCGCACAGACGGTGACCCCGCCCTGCTGGAGCGTTGCTTCCAGGCGGGCGAGTTGCGTGTCATCGAGATCGATGATGTTGGTGTTCCAGATGCTCCGCAGTTCCACGACCTGGATGCCGAGCTCCTTGCAGACCGCGAGCGCGTGGCCCAGATCCTCACTGATTTCGTCGGTTATCACCCCGAGTTGTGGCACGCAGAGATCCTTTCTGAGGGTTTCCACGAATGGAACGCACGGAAATTGCGCGCATCCTAGTCACGCGGGCATAAGCCGTCAAGTAACCGGTGCCCGCTGGCCGGGATCGCGATCAGCATCACCGTCGACACGCAGAATTCCTGCCCCGGCGTATGTCCGCGGCGAGCGCATAGATCGACGCGAGTTCCGGCCTCCGGTCCCGCCGGAATCGCTCCATGGCGTCGGAAAGCGGCATCAGGGCGACATCGGCGATCTGCTCCGCGTCCGCCGGGTTGGTCGGTGCCCCGGCCAGCACGACATCCGCGATGCAGACCGCGCGCAGGAAATCCGGATGCGCGAGAAATGGACGCCACGGCTGGGCATCGGCCGAGTGGCATTCCCAGTAGGCGAATGGCCTGCAGGTCTCGAAGGTGGCGCCGGTCTCCTCGAGCAGTTCGCGCCGGGCGGTCTCGACGAGGGATTCGCCGAGCTCCCGCGTGCCACCGGGCAGCGTGGTCCGACCGTTCTCCAGCGTGATGACGATGCACCGGTCACCCACGAAGGGAACAACGTTGACGCTCTGGATCTGTGCCATCGGCGGCCAGTCGTCCTGCAGGTGGAAGCCGGTGAGCGTGACATTGCCCCAGCGCGTGGGGGCGAAGAGCGCGGGATACGACGCTTCGAGCGCTGCGGGTGGCTGAGGCAACGGGCTTCCCCCTGGCGTGGAGATCGTCACGAGCGCCGACCGGTGAGCAGCGATTCCCGAATCGCCATGATATGCGTGCGCACTTGCGTATCGGTCTCCAGCAGCAGCTCGATCTTCTCGATGCCGTGCAGCACGGTCGTGTGGTCGCGCCCACCGAGCGCGCGCCCGATATCGACCAGCGAGTTGTCGGTTGCCTCGCGCATGAGGAACATCGCGATCTGCCGCGGCAGCACGATCTCCCGCTTGCGCTGGCGACCGGCGAGATCCTTCTCCGAGACGTGAAAGTAGGCGCAGACAGCATCCAGCACATCGTTGTTGCTCACCGAGGCGCGGTTGCCGGTTAGCGTCGCATCGGTCAGCGCCTCCATGGCGAGCTGGAGACTGAGCGGGCGGTTGTAGAGCTGGGCCATCATCAGGATCTTGTTGAGCGCGCCCTCCAGCTCGCGGATATTGGTCTGGTCCTTGCTGGCGATGTACTCGATGATGTCATCGGCGATGCGGATGCCGAACTCATCGGCCTTGGAGCGGATGATCGCCGTGCGCATCTCGTAATCCGGCGACTGCACGTCGGCGACGAGACCGCCGTTGAAGCGGGAGCGCATCCGCTCCTCGAGCGCGGCGATCGATTTCGGCGGCTTGTCGCTGGAGATGATGATCTGCTTGCCACTTTGGTAGAGCGCGTTGAAAGTGTGGAAGAACTCTTCCTGCGTGCTCTCCTTCCCGGCGATGAACTGGATGTCATCGATCATGAGGATATCGATCGAGCGGTAGCGCGCCCGGAACTCCTCCATCCGCTGCGAGCGGATCGCATTGATGACATCGTTCGTGAACGTCTCGGACGAGACATAGATGATCGTCAGCTCGGGCCGCAGCTCCAGCGCGCGGTGCCCGATCGCGTGGAGCAGGTGTGTCTTGCCGAGGCCGACGCCGCCATGCACGAAGAACGGGTTGTTGACCTGAACCCCGGGATTCTCGGCGACCGCGAGCGACGCGGCGTGCGCGAAGCGGTTGGAAGAACCGACCACGTAGGTATCGTAGGTCAGGCGCGGGTTGAGCCCGTGTGCCGACGGCTGCAACGGCAATTGCCGGTTGTTGAGCCCGTGGTTCGGCGTCGTGGACGCGCGTGCCGCGGCCGGTTCCGCTCGCTCACCCGTGCG
>JBARWF010000099.1:0-15438 GCA_049646645.1 Thermomicrobiales bacterium | reverse complement strand
GCGCTTCCTCTCCTGGGTGCCGGATCCGAAGATCGAGGGCGATCTGGAGCCGATTGTCCTGCGACCGCGCACGGACCGGGTCTCGACCCCGCCGCAGACCCCTTCGGCCACCAACTGGCAGCCGATGACGGGCGAGTAGCGCCTGACGCGGAAATCGATAGAAAGCGGGCTCGAACGAGAGAGCGCCTCCCTGGAAGGAGGAGCTCTCTTCACGTTCGCGTTGATTTTGGAGCAGCGCACCTCCATTCGTACGGGCGGACCCGTGTGTCCGCCCTCACCGCTCCATTCGCGGTGTCCGTGCTTTCGAACTGGTCGGATGCGAGCTCCAGAGTCGACACCCGTACGAAGGGATTTGTGACGCGGATCAGGGCAGAACCTTGGCGACGCTCAGCTCGTCGAGGCGGTGGCCAGCTTCGGACGGTTGCCTGCCACAACGTGTATCGGAAGTGTCACCTTGCGGGTAGCGAGCAATCGCAGGCTGAAGAGCACGACGATGATCGTGCTGCCCTCGTGCCCGACCACACCCAGCGGCAGTGGAATCCCGACCACCAGCGTCGAGGCGACCAGCACCGCGATCACCGCCAACGCGAAGGTGATGTTGATGCGGATCGTCCGGCGCATCCGGTGGCTGAGGTCGATTGCATAGGGAACCTTGGCCAGCTCGTCGCCCATCAGCACGATGTCCGCCGTCTCCAGTGCGACATCGGTGCCGCCCAGCCCCATCGCGATGCCGATGTCGGCGGTCGCCAGCGCCGGCGCATCGTTGACCCCGTCGCCGACCATCGCGACCTTGCCGTGACGTTGCAGTTCACGGATGGCCTCGACCTTGTGCTCGGGAAGCAGGTGTGCCCGCACCTCATCGAGCCCGACTTCCTGCGCGATCGCCTCCGCGACTTCGGTGCTATCCCCGGAGAGCATGACCATCCGCCGCACACCCATCTTCCGCAGGGCGCTGATGACGCCCCGCGCCTCAGGCCGGACGCGATCCGCCACCGCGACGATCCCAAGCAGTCCATCCTCATCGCCGACAAACATCGCCGTCTGGCCGCTCGATCGCAGCGACGTCATCAACGTCTGCGCCTTCTCGGGAATGACGATGCCGGCGTTCGTCATCAGCCGCTCGTTACCGATCGCGAGCTGCCGGTCCGCAACCGTTGCGCGGATGCCCTCGCCGCTCGTGCCGACCAGGTTGCTCGCGGGCAGCAGGGCGAGGTTTCGCTCCCGCGCGCCCTCGACCAGCGCGTTTGCCAGCGGGTGTTCCGAGAGCTGTTCCGCGCTCGCGACGATCCGGAGCAGGGTGTCCTCATCGATCCGGTCGCTGGTGACGGTGACGTCCGAGAACTGGGGACGGCCGAGTGTCAGCGTGCCGGTCTTGTCGAACGCGATGGTGTCGATCCCGCCCAGCGCGTCGAGATAGGTGCCGCCCTTGACCAGCACCCCGTTGCGGGCAGCGTTCGCCAGCGCCGAGAGGGTAGCGGCCGGGGTTGAGATGACCAGTGCGCAGGGCGAGGCCACCACGAGGAGCGTCATCGCCCGGTAAAAGGCGCTGGCCGGATTCACACCGAAGAAGAGCGGCACGATCGCGACCAGCGCCGAGACCGAGATCACGCCGATGGCATAGGGACCCTCGAAGGCGTCGGTGAAGCGCTCCGTCCGGCTCTTCTGGCTCTGGGCCTGCTCGACGAGCTTGACGATGCGGGAGAGGACGCTCTCGCCGGCCAGCGAAGTGACGCTTGCCCGGAGTGCACCCTGCCCATTGATCGTCCCCGCGAAGAGGTGATCGCCCGGCTGCTTCTCGACGGGCACGGATTCGCCCGTAATCGCGGCCTGATCGAGGGCGGAGGTGCCCTCGACGACCTCGGCGTCGGCCGGGACCTTCTCGCCCGGCCGGATCAGGATCAGGTCATCAAGGCGCAGGTCGGCGACGGCGACCGTCGTCAGCTCGTCGCCACTGATGCGGGTGGCGATGTCTGGCGCCAGTTCCATCAGGGCGCGGACGGCGTTTCGGGTGCGGGCGAGGGCGTGGTGTTCGAGCGCGTTGGAGCTGGAGAAGAGCGCGAGCAGGATCGCGCCCTCGGCCCAAGCACCGATGATCGCCGCGCCGATCGCGGCCGTCACCATCAGCAGGTCGATGTTGACGTGCCGGTCGCGGAGATCGGTGAGGGCCGCCCGGGTCGCGATGGTGCCCCCGAAGAGATAGGCCAGCACGAAGACCCCGACCACCACCGGCGCCGGTGTCGACGTGAGGTGATCGAGCGCGATCGCCGTCACGGTGAAGAGCCAGGCCCCGATCGCGCTCACGGCCAGCGACCAGCGATCGAGAAAGCCGGCGAAGGAATCACCAGGTGCCGGCCGCTCATGGTCTGCGAGATCTGTGGGCGATGGGAAGGCGGCGTCGGTCATGCGTCATCTCCGATGGTTCCAGTCAGTAATGAGAATCATTCTCATCTTGCTGGGGATTGTAGCAGTCGAAGTGGGACGTGTACACCCTTCATGAGAATCATTCGCAATAGTGATCCGGGTTGGTGGGCCTTTACGAATGACTGCGAGGGGATGTAGTGCGCAAGGATGCCCGCCAATATGCGACAATCGCCGGGATTGAGTGGACGATCTACACCGAAACGTCCCATTCCCGTCATTCTGAGCGGAACGAAGCATCCCCGTGCGCAGCGCAGCGAGAGCACTTGGCAGCGAAGCTGCCACCCGCTCATCCTCACGCAATCCCGAACGATACCGATCGGGCAGGCGCTTCTCTTTGCCGGGGAGTCGGGCTGCGCCCGATGTGCTCTCGCTGCGCTGCACTGCGTTCAGGATGACAGGTAAAAGGCGAACCAGGGGACCGCGCCGGTGCGGCACATGATGGATGGGAAGCGATGCTGAGGATTACGGTGGGGGATCTCGTCTTCACCGCGGATTTTGTGGAGGGGGCTCCGGAAACGGTCGCCGCCTTCCGTGCGATCCTGCCGTTCCGGCAGAAGCTGATCCAGGCGCGCTGGAGCGGCGAATCGGCCTGGATTCCGCTCGGGGATTTCAAGCTCGGGGTCGGTTTCGAGAACGCGACCAGCTACCCGGCACCGGGGGAGATCCTCTTCTACCCGGGCGGGTTCAGCGAGACCGAGATTCTTTTCCCTTACGGCCGCACATGCTTTGCCAGTACCATGGGGCAGTTGGCGGGGAATCATTTCCTGACCATCGTTGAAGGAAGAGACCAGCTCAAGGAAGTCGGACGGCGAGTCGTCTGGGAGGGCGCGCAGGAGATTCTCTTCGAGGAGATGGGCGATTCCTGACAGGATGGCAGTGGTCGATAGTTCTGGTTGGAGCGATCGCGTAACACGCAGACAGGGAGTACGAAGCGAATGACAGGGCAGGCAGGCGGCGCGTTGAAGAATTTTCAGAGCATGCGAATCGACCGGCGGCGGTTCACCGCACTCGCCGGTGCCACCGCCGCAACGGTGGCACTCGGCGGCGGCATCCGGGAGGCGGCCGCGCAGGAGACCTTCAAGGTCGCCTTCATCTATGTCGGGCCGGTCGGGGATCTCGGCTGGTCCTACGCGCACGATCAGGGGCGCAAGTACCTTGAGGAGAACGTGCCAGGCGTGGAGACGGCCTATTCCGAGAGCGTGCCCGATACCGGATCTGACTCGGAGCGAGTCTTCCGGGACTACGCGCAGAAGGGCTACAACCTCATCATCGGCACATCCTTCGGGTACATGGACCCGATGATGAACGTCGCCAAGCAGTTCCCCGATATCCAGTTCATCCATATCTCCGGCTACAAGACGGCGGAGAACATGAGCACCGCCTTCGGCAAGATCGAGGAGCCGCGCTACGTCTCCGGCCTGATCGCGGGCGGCATGTCGGCCAGCGGCAAGCTCGGCTATGTCGCGGCAAACCCGATTCCGGAGTGCATCCGGGGCATCAATGCCTTCACGCTTGGCGTGCGCAAGGCAAACCCGGAGGCCAAGGTCCAGGTCGTCTGGACCAATACCTGGTACGACCCCCAGAAGGAGCGGCAGGCGGCGGAGGCGCTGCTCGATGGCGGCGCGGATGTCATCGCCCAGCACCAGGACACAGCGGGACCGATGCAGGCGGCGGAGGCGGCCGGCAAGTACGGTGTCGGCTACAACGCCGACATGGCGTCATTGGCGCCCAAGGCGGTGCTGACCTGCCCGATCTGGCACTGGGGGCTCTATTACACGGACGCCGTGAAGAAGATCCAGGACGGTACCTGGGAGTCGAACCAGTACTGGGGCGGCTGGAAGGATGGGCTTGTCGACCTCTCCCCGATTGCCGATTTCGTGACGCCCGAGGTCAAGGCCGACGCCGACGCGGAGATCGCCAAGTTCAAGGCCGGGGAGGAGGATATCTTCACGGTCTTCACCGGGCCGATCAATGACAATGAGGGCAAGGAGCGGGTCGCCGCAGGCGAGTCGATGTCGGCTGAGGACCTGCTTGGGATGACATGGTTCGTCGAGGGCGTGGACGGCACGATCCCCAGCTAGGGCGAAGTCGATATCGAGGGGGAACCACCGCATCGCCGGGACGATGCGCCTTTACCCGCTCGTAGGGAGAGAGCTTGTCTCTCTCCCTACGGGATATCTCCGTGTTTCCGGCCGCCGTGGCAACCATCCCGGACCGCGCTCGAGGGCCCACGTCATTCTGAGCGGAGCGATGGGCCGCTCCCGCTCGATTGCTGCGCAATCGCCTATGAAGAATCCCCGCGCGCAGCGAAGCGAGCGCGCATCGGGCGCAGCCCGACTCGCGCATGGCACCAGAGCGACGGCTGCGCCATCGAGTGGTTGTGCTTCGCACGGGGAGCCTCTTGCTGCGCTGCACTTCGTTCAGGATGACAGGGATAGGACAGTTTGGCGTAGACGATCTATTCAGAATGATGAATCGGATTTGGGGTCAATGAGGGATAGATGGGCGTGAGCCAGGCGGACGAACACGACGCAGGTGCAAGTCAGGGGGATGGTCAACGGGAGGCCGTTGGCCTGCTGAACGTCTCCAAGCGCTTTGGCTCGGTCGTGGCCAACCGCGATGTGACGTTCACCGCGCGCTGGGGTGAGGTGCACGCGCTGGTCGGCGAGAACGGCGCGGGCAAGTCGACCCTGATGAGCATCCTCGCCGGCATGTACCGCCCGGATGGCGGCACACTCCGGATCAACGGCGAGACCGTCTCGTTCAAATCGCCGGGCGATGCGATCGCGGCGGGTATCGGCATGGTCTACCAGCATTTCATGCTGGTCGAATCGTTCACCGTCGCCGAGAACGTTCTGCTCGGTGAGGCGTCGTCTGGCCTCAAGCTTGACCTGCGGCGCGTCGAGCAGGAGCTCGACCGCCTGAGCGCGGAGCATGGGCTCGATGTCGATCCGCGCGCGCGCATCTGGCAGCTTTCGGTCGGTGAGCAGCAGCGGGTGGAGATCATCCGCTCGCTGCATCGCGGTGCCCGCATTCTGGTGCTGGACGAGCCGACAGCGGTCCTCACGCCCGCCGAGTCGGAACAACTGGTGGCCACCCTGCGCCGCCTGGCCGCCGAGGGGCTCTGCATCATCTTCATTTCGCATAAGCTCGATGAGGTGCTGGCAGTCGCCGACCGGATCTCGGTCCTGCGCCGGGGCGAAGTCGTGGCGACGATGGATCGCGGGGCGGTGACACGCCGGGAGCTCGCGCGGCTGATGGTCGGGCGCGAACTGGCAGCGGCGCTCCTGACCGAGGAAGAGGTCGCAGCGCAGCCAGCCGGCGAGCCGATCCTGCGCGTTGCCGATTTGCGCGCGAGTGGTGACAAGGGGCTTCCTGCCCTGAACGGCGTCACGTTCGAGATTCGGGCCGGTGAGACGCTTGGCGTGGCCGGGGTCGCCGGCAATGGACAGCGCGAGCTGGCCGAGGTCATCGCCGGCATGCGAACGGCGACCGGCGGCACGGTCACCGTGCAGGGGCGCGATCTGACCAACCGCCATCCGCGTGAGATCGCGCGGGCCGGTGTTGCGCACGTGCCGGAGGACCGGCTGGGAACCGGTCTCGCTGGGACACTCGATATCTCGACCAATGCCATCGTGCGCGCCTACCGGCGGTCGCCGCTGGCCCGCGGCCCGGTGCTCGTTCCCAGCGCAATCGCCCGCTTCACGGATCGTTTGGTCGAGGGCTACGACGTCAAGACGCCGAGCCGGTCAACCAATGTCCGTGATCTCTCCGGGGGAAACCAGCAGAAGCTGCTCATTGCGCGGGAGCTTGCCGGCGAGCCGAACGTGATCGTCGCCGTGCATCCGACGCGCGGCGTCGATGTCGGCGCGGCGGAGACGATCCATGACGTATTGCGCGCGCAGCGCACGCGGGGGGCGGCGACGCTGCTCATCTCGGAGGATTTGGAGGAGCTCGTGGTGTTATCCGACCGGATTGCGGTCGTGTATGAGGGTCGGATCATGGGAATCGTGCCGGCGCGTGGCGCTGACACCGAGATGCTGGGCGAGATGATGGCGGGAACACCGCTCGATCAGCTCGGACCGGCGCCGCAGGTCGCGGCTTCATGAGCGAACGTCCTTCCACGGTTCCCTTCGATACCTCCGAGCGCCGCGCGCGCTTCCGGTTGGAGCGCGTCCACTCGTCCTCGATACGCGCCCAGCTACTCATCACCGTGATCAGCGTGCTGGCCGGGCTGGTCGCCGGTGGGGTGATCATGCTGCTGGCCGGCGAGAATCCGTTCGTCGTCTACAAGGCGATGGCGTCGGGTGCATTCGGCACCTCCTACAGCCTCTCCGAAACGCTCGTCAAGATGATCCCGCTGCTGCTGACCGGCCTTGGGGTCGCCGTCGCCTTTCGGATGGAGCTCTGGAACATCGGCGCCGAAGGGCAGTTCTACTTCGGCGCGATCTTCGCGACGTGGGTCGCACTCTTCGGGTTCTCGGGCACCGGGCCGTGGGTCATCATCCCCGCCATGATGATCGCGGGGATGATCGGCGGCGCGCTGTGGGCGGCGATTCCCGGTCTCCTGCGCGGCTACCTCGGCGTCAACGAGACGATCACCACGCTGATGCTCAACTACGTCGCCATCCTGCTCTCCGAGTACCTGGTCCACGGGCCGTGGCGCGACCCGGCGGGATACGGCTTTCCCGGCACGGCAACCTTTCCGGATGCCTCGTACCTGCCCGTCTGGGGCACGACGCGCGTTCACCTCGGATTGGTCTTCGGCCTGGTGGCGGCGGTCGCGCTCTTCTTCGTGCTGCGGCGCACCCGCTGGGGATACGAGATCGGCGTGACGGGTGCGAGCGAGCGCGTGGCGAAGTACGCCGGCATGCGCACCGCGCGCAATATCGTGCTCGTGCTTGCGTTGAGCGGCGCACTCGCCGGTCTCGCCGGGATGAGCGAGGTCGCGGGTATCAATCACTCACTGCAGAGCGGTGTCTCGTCCGGGTATGGCTACACGGCGATCATCGTGGCGTGGCTTGGGCGGCTGAACCCGTTCGGCATCGTGCTCGTCTCCTTCCTGCTGGCCGGGTTGCTCGTCGGCGGCGACCAGCTCCAGATCTCGCTCGGGCTGCCCTCCGCCATCGCGCCGATGCTGCAGGGTGTGATCCTCTTCTGCCTGCTCGGAGGCGATTTCTTCAATCGCTATCGGATCGTGCGGACCGGCCCGCGGGAGGCGAACTGATGGATCAGGTCCTGACCCTCGGGTTCATGACCTCCGTGTTGGCGGCGGCGGTCGCTTCCGGGGCCGCGCTGCTCTACGCGGCGCTCGGCGAAGTGCTGGCGGAGCGTGCCGGCGTGCTCAATCTCGGCGTCGAGGGCATGATGCTGATGGGCGCGCTGGCCGGGTTCGCCTTCTGCTATTGGTCGGGCAATGCCTGGGTCGGGGTGCTCGGTGCGATCATCGCCGGGGCGGCGATGTCGCTCATCCACGCCGTGCTCTCGATCTCGCTGCGCGCGAACCAGGTCGTGAGCGGGCTGGCGCTGACGCTCTTCGGGCAGGGGCTCTCGGCCTACTTGGGGGCGTCGCTCGTCGGCAAGCCGCCGCCGGCTTCGTTTCACAAGCTGGCGATCCCGGTTCTGAGTGATATTCCCCGGCTTGGCACGATCTTGTTCAAGCAGGACATGCTCGTCTACATCGCCTACGTGGTGGTGCCGGTGCTGTGGTGGTTCATCTATCGGACGAGGCCCGGCCTTAACCTGCGCGCGATCGGCGAGAACCCGGCCACCGCCGACGCGATGGGCATCAACGTCGCCGGACAGCGCTACATCTACGTGCTGGTCGGCGGCGCGTTCGCCGGAATCGGCGGCGCGGTGATCTCGCTGGCCACGAATCCCGGGTGGACAGAGAACATCACCGCCGGCCGCGGCTGGATCGCGGTGGCGCTCGTCATCTTCGGGATGTGGAACCCAGCTCGCGCGGCGGCGGGTGCGCTGCTCTTCGGCGCGGTCGAGGCGGCGCAGTTCCGGCTGCAGGGCGTGAATGTTCCGATCTCCTCGTTCTTTCTCAACATGCTGCCCTACATCTTCACCGTGATCGTGCTGATTCTGGCGACGCAACAATCGCGGTCGAAGCGGATCGGCTCCCCGGCGGCGCTCGGGAAGGCGTATATTCGTGAGGATCGCTAGCGGTGTGTCTCCGTTGGAATACCATGCCGATGCGTCGTCATTCTGAGTGGAGCACCTGCTCTGAACTTCCCATACCGCGTCATTCTGAGCGGAGCGAAGAATGACGGATGTGCGGGATTGGGGGATAGGACGGTTCAGCGTAGACGCACCATCCATGATGACGGAGCAAGCGAACGCGGGCGGAAGCCACCTTCCGGGCACCGCCCCCAACATGGGAGAACCCTTCTTTCGATGTCCGATGTGAATCCCTCTTCAGATGCTCTGCGCCGCTACGAGCGGCCGAGGGAGGCCCCACCTGCCCAGGTGCCGCTGCCGGAGGGCGCGGTCACGCCCTACGAGGCGCTGGGACCGGCGCTGGAAGCCTCCGCCCTCTCATCCGGCGGGCGCGACCTGCTGCGGGGCCTGCTGCGCCTCGGACGATCGGCGATGTTCCCCGGCGGTGGGGCGGGGATCGAGTACGGCAGCCTGCTGAAGACCGCCGCGCGGCCCGAGTACGTCGGCGCGCATGTCCGCGAGGTGTCGGCCCATCTCCACGAGCAGGACGTGGATGTGCTGGTCGTGCCGGGGATGTCCGGCTATCCGGTCGGCGCGATGTACTCGATTGCCTCAGGGATTCCGGCAGTATTGCTGAAGAAACAGCGCCATGCTGATCATGAGCCGAACGAGGTGTACCCGCCCGGCGCGTTCGTGATTCCCTCATACACCGGCGATGGCGATGTGCTGATGAGCGCGGACCTGGCGGCGATGCAGGATATCGTCGATGAGATTCTGGCGCCGCAGCTGGAGGCGCAGCGCGATGCCGAAACGATCCGGTTCGCGGTGCGCGTGGCCGGGGCTGACGACATCATCGACAAGGCGACGATGAGCCAGGCCGTGAGCGAGAGCGCGTTGATCGTGGGGCGAACGGCGATCGCGAGCTTCGTGGAGCGGCACCGGCAGGCGACGGGGGATGAGCGCCCGGTGGAGGATGACGTGCAGGTCGTGGCGTGGGTGACGCCGCTGATCAAGGGTTACAACCGGCCGCACGAGCATCTGCAGCGCTGGTTCGGGGTCACACCGTTTGCCGGGTTGAACGTCACGAGCGTCCATCTCGATCCGTCGGCGATCGGGGTCGAGGGGATTGGCATCGTGGGCTTCGCCACCGTCCCCGGTACGTAGGGGGGCGATTCCGGGGCGGGTGCCGGTTTTCCGGCGACGAGGTTTCCCATTCGTAGGGGCCGACCCCGAAGGGGTGTCGGCCCGATGGCCCTTCGACGGGGAGCCCGGATCACGAACGCCGGATATCGGGCTTCGCCCGATCGGGTCGACACACAGGTCGACCCCTACGGACGGAAAACAACGCCTCGCGGGGAAACCCCGAATAGCGGACGATGCCTCATGATCCTGGCGACAGGGCCTGCTTCAGCAAGCGCTCCGTCACCAGATCCGACGCCTGGACGCTGCTGGCGTCCCCGACCTCGCCCTCGATCGCGACGAAGAGGACGACTCCCGTCCCTCGCAACTGGCAGCTCGTGCCGCCAGCGGGCAGCGTATAGAGATTCGTGATGCCACCGATGCGATCGACGACATCGCAGCCGGCCGGATTCGGCACACCGTCGTAGGATGCGCCCAGGCGGCCGTTCGTCTTCCAGGTTGCGGTCATCGCGGTCTCGATTGTTGCCACCGCGTCGTCGAGCTGATTGGTCGGCACCGCCGTGGTCGCAAAGGGCAGCGCCACGATCACCGCGCGGCTGCCGTTCGGCCCGATATAGGCTGCGCCGCGACCCTCCCCCGGAAAGATCTTGACGTTGAGGTTCTCGAGCTCGGGGATGATCGCGCGGGCGTTTCCCGCCCGGATGCGCTGCCACCCGGGGCTGAAGACCGATGCGTCGGGGATGAAGCGCCCCAGATCCGGGGCATGCGTCGGGAGCCGGCCGCGCGTGGTCGCGCTGGCGCTCGTGCTCCGGTCCGCGACGATCGTGAGCTGACCGCTCATCCCCTGTTCGCGATGATTCGGTACCGAGCAATAGAAGATCACGGCCTGTCCAGGTGTCGCCGTCGAGGGAATCTGGACCAGGGATGTGCCTCCTGGCGGCACGGTGACGTTGAGATTCCATTCATCGACGACGAAATGATGCTCCAGCACGCCGCTGTTGCGCAGCTCGATGAGTTGCCCCGGGCTGCCCGTGAGTTGCGATGGCGTGAACGAGTAGTCGTCGCGCAGCTCCACGGTGAACTGATCGTCTGCGGCTGCCGTCGTGTCGTTGCTCGGCGCGGTGGCTTGGGTATCTTCAGCGGCGATGATCGTGATCGTGCCTTCCTGCCCGTTGCTGCGGTGGTCGCCGACCGAGCAGGAGAACGTGACGCGGTCGCCGGGCGAGACATCGGCGGGAACAACGATCTCGACGGTTTCCAGCGTCGGCAGATCGATCTCCAATCCCCATGCGGCGACGGTGAAGGTATGGGGCAGGACTCCCCGGTTGGTGATGCGCAGATGCTGGCCCGGCGCCAGGAACAGGGCGTTGACGGACCATTGGTCGGGGTCCAGCGCATCGAGATCGACCGCTGGCAGGGCAGGTGGGGTTTGCGCGGTCACGATGCCGGCTCCACTCGTACCGGTGAGCAGGAGGAAGACGACCAGCGCGGGGGCAAGCGCGCGCCACGCCCATGGTGCGTTAGGCGCCGGATGCGCGACCGCTCGCTCCATCAGTCCGGCGGCGTTCTCGGCAGGTGCAATGAGCATGATGGGTTCCCGGAGAGCATCGGTGGTGATGAGGGCGCTGGCGCTCGAGGTGGAACGCCATAGGTCACGTACAGGAGGATCGGGGGCTGGCAGCGGGGCTGAACGCAGCCGCGAACCCTAGAACGCTTCGAGGCGCTGGAGCCGGCAGTAGGCGATCGCCATGCGGATGACGGAGCGAACCTCGTTCTTGGCCGCGGCCGGCAGCGAGCTCTCGCCCAGCACCTGGGCCAGCTCGACCAGCAGCGGATCGTCCCAGATCTCGGAACGGAATCCGGCCGCTGCCAGCAGGCGGTCACGATCGGTCATTGGCAGGGCCATGGCATCGGCGAGCTGCATCACCGTATCGCGCTCCGGGGCGCGGGAGCCCTGCTCGAAGCGGGTGATCGAGCTGGGATCAAAGCCGGAGCGCTTGGCCAGATCGGCCTTGGTCCAGCCACGGGCAATGCGCAGTTCCTGCAAGAGCGCGGAGAACGACAGGTCATGGACGCGCTGGCGCGTCGAATCCAGTTCCGATCCGATGGGATGCTGAACGACATCCGTCTGGCTCAGTACCCGATCCTCCACCGCTGCGTCCCTTCCCCAATACACCCACGCGACATGACGTCCGTCCAAGATACCCGAAAATCATGAGAATATCTGCCTTTTGACGGCTGCGTTGCCGGAAAACCGTGAATCTGGAAAGATTGACGCGCATCGGCCCCGCGAGAGGGTTCCGGACGGCTTCCCGAAGCGGGGGCCATGCCTGTGATGCGAGTGGCGACGTTACGGGAGATGACCTGTGTCCATCAAGATTGCGATCTCGTCCTATTCGTTTCACCGGTTCGGAGGCGGGCCGGAGGGGGCGACCACGCCGCCCGTCGAAACCATGATCGACCGGTGCGTCGACTATGGTGCGGACGGCATCGAGTTCCTGATCGAGCACCTGCGGCTCTCGGGAAAGACATCGCTCGGAGCGCTCCGTGAGCTGCGGCAGTACATGGGGCTGCGCGGGATCTCGCCGGTGACGATCGCCGCCTCCCACAATCCGGTGCAGACGACGCCGGCGGAGCGAGCGCGGGAGCTCGACAAGCTGGTCGAGGCGATCGATATCGCGGCGGTTCTCGGTGCGCCGTTCGTACGAGCGCTGGGTGGACGCTGGCACACGATCACCGATTTCCAGGACTTGCTGGCCAACAACGGCGAGGAGCCGCCGAAGAAGGGCTACACGCTCGATCAGGGCTACCAGTGGGCAATCGAGGCACTCACGGCGGGGGCGTATTACGCCGGGCTCAGGGGTGTGACGCTGGTGCTGGAGAACCACTGGGGACTGACCGGGACGGCGGAGGGGACGGCCCGCATCCACGACGGCGTGAACTCGCCGTGGCTCAAGTACGTGCTGGATACGGGGAACTTCGTCCACCGGCCGGATCAGTACGCCGAGATGCAGCGGTTCTTCCCGGACCTGGCGATCCTGCATGCCAAGGTCTATCTGGGCGGCGGCGTGCTGGTGACGCCGGAGATCGACTACAGCCGGGTCGCGGCGATGCTGGCGGAGGTCGATTACCACGGCTACGTCTCGATCGAGTTCGAGGGCAAGGCGCACCCGGCCGAGGGCATCCCGGATGGTATCAAGACGATCCGCTCTGCGTTTGGTTTGGCCTAACGCTCCGGCGCGCATGCCTCCCTCGTTGAGCGCAAGGCCATTGTGGTGAGCCGATCGACGATGTCGTCAACCGTGGTGCGGTAGGTATCGATCACGATATTGGCGGTGGAGCGCAAAAGCGGCTCAACCAGTGCCGTGTTGGCGCGGATCTCGCTCCGTTCCTCTTCTGACTTTCCGTACGGATTCGTCGTTCGGTAAGCCACGCGCTCAAGCATCACGTCGAGTGGAGCCGTGAGGAGGACGATCACATCGAAGCGATCATGGAAGCGCCCCTGATTGGGCACGCATCCGCCAACGGCCAGATTGGTAGCGGTCCGGGCTTGTGCAAGCCACCGGTCCATGCGTGCTTCATCCCAGACGAGATCGCCATCGGTGTTGGAGATTTTCCAGGCATCGTAATCGGTGTCTACTGTCTCCCAACCACGCAGGGCCAAACCCGCGAGAACGGACGACTTCCCGGTACCTGACATTCCGGTGATGAGAACGCGCATGTGAAGGCTCCGATTCGTCGCGCTGGGCGCACATTGGGTGGAATGGTAACCGAGTCTGCGGAAGATGCCCCCGTCTCACCAGGATGCTCGCCTCATGGTGAAACCCGCGCTCCCTGGCCGACGAGGAACTGTCTCTCGTGCCTTTCGGGCACGCGTTGCGTTGCGGCGCCGTGACCGCGACAATACGCTGAATTGAGATGCGGATTGGTTGAACGGCACCGTGCGGAGCACGGGTGTGTTGCGCCCGGAACCGCGAACTGGCGTGTCGCCACCACCGCTGGGGTTGGATGGAGCATGCGATGCTGGCGCATGGCATGGGGAGACAGGGATGCAGCAGATCTACCAGGATGGGCTGGACCAGCTCCGGATGCTTTTCTCGTGGCGCGAGAAGCGATCCGGCGTGATTGGTCCCGATGAACGGTTGCCGTGGGGAAACACCATCGCGCTCGGCATGCAACATGTGCTGGCGATGTTCGGGTCGACGGTGGTCGCGCCGCTCATCATGGGGTTCGATCCCAACCTCGCGATCCTCTTCTCCGGGATCGGCACGCTCCTCTTCTTCGCGATCACCGCGGGGATGGTGCCGAGCTACCTGGGATCCAGCTTCGCCTTCATCGCGCCGGTGGGCGCGGCGATGGCCGGCGACGGGGGGATGAAGGCCGCGCTCGGCGGGATCATCGCCGCCGGGTTCGTCTATCTCCTGATCGGCATCCTGGTCCACTACACCGGGTCGGGCTGGATCGACGCGCTGATGCCGCCGCTGGTGACGGGCGCGGTCGTCGCGATCATCGGGCTCAACCTGGCGGGCGCCGCCCGCAATCTCGCCTCCGCCAGCATGCCGCTGGCGATCATCACCATCCTCGCCGTGATGGTGATCGCGATCCTGGGGCGCGGCATGCTCGGGCGGTTGCCGATCCTGCTCGGGGCGATCTTCGGCTATCTCGTGGCGCTCATCCTCGGCGGCACTGACGCCGCAGGGCGGGCGGTCGGACCGATGCACATCTCGGGCGTCGACTTCCAGCCGGTGCGGGATGCCGCATGGATCGGCTGGCCGAACTTCGTCGCTCCGTCCTTCAACTGGCACGCGATCAGCCTGATCGCTCCGGTGGCCATCATCCTGGTCGCTGAGAACACCGGCCATATCAAGGCGGTCTCCGAGATGACGGGCCGCAACCTGATGCCCTATCTCGGACGCGGTTTTATCGGTGATGGACTAGCGACGATGATCGCGGGAACCGGTGGTGGCACCGGTGTCACGACCTACGCCGAGAACATCGGTGTGATGGCCGTCACCCGCGTGTTCTCGACCGCGATCTTCGTCGTTGCGGCGATCACGGCGATTATTCTCGGCTTCTGCCCGAAGTTCGGCGCGCTCATCGCGTCCATTCCGAACGGGGTTCTGGGGGGCATCGCGACGGTGCTCTTCGGTCTCATCGCCGTCACCGGTGTGCGGATCTGGGTCGAGAACCGCGTCGATTTCTCAAAGAGCGGCAATCTCTTCATCGCGGGTGTCGTGCTGATCGCCGGTGCCGCTGACTACACGATCAACTTCGGCGACTTCGCGATGGCGGGGATCGGGATCGGCACCTTCGGCGCCATCATCCTCTACCAGCTCTTCAAGGCGCTCGGGATCGAGGATGTGCCGCTGGTGGTGGATGGGCCGGTCGGGGCTGCCGATGCCGCGGTGCCGGAGCCGGGACATTCCGGACGAGGCGCCCGCCCGGAGCCGGCGATGGATATCGATCGCGTGGCGTTGCAGCGGGCCTTCCGCGAGGATGAGACCGCTGCTCCCGTTATGGAGCGGTCCCGGCGCCCGGCCCGGCCACGAGACGAGGCGGTGTCGCGCTCCGCGCAGCGTCCGGCAGCCGAGAGCCAGCAACGGGCTTCGGCACCGCGCGAGGGCCGCGATCCGCGCCAGGCAACGGCTCCGCAGGGGCGGCCGCCGGCTCGCCAGCAACGGCCTTCCGCGCCCCCGCCGCAGGGAACACGAC
>JBARWF010000098.1:0-34387 GCA_049646645.1 Thermomicrobiales bacterium | reverse complement strand
AATTCGGACGGCGCGATCACCTTGTCTGGAGCCGGTGAGTTGAACTGGTACGGCGCCTTGAGCACCACAACCACGTCGCCGCTGCGGCCGATGTTCAACGCATCGGTGCCCTGAACGTCGCGCAGGTTTTCCTTCCTGAAAACCTGCTGCACGACGGTCGCATCAGGATGATCCGGATCGCTCAGCCCCTCGAACGCGGCGACGATCTGATCGCGCAGCCCCTCATACTCATCCTCGGTCACAAGCCCCGGAGTGTCCCGGTCGACGAGATTGAGATAGATGTTGGCGGTACCGCCTGATGCGCAGACCTTCATCTGGATAGCCGCCAGGTTGACATCCGGGCCGATTGAGCAGCCAGCGACGCTGAGCCCCGCGTTCTGCAGCACCAATTGGGCGTTGACGGCGTACCAGGCGGGCGCGAACCCGTGGTCCGACGTGACGAAGACATTCGCCTCGTCGCCCATCAGGTCTCTCGCCTTCCCAAGCAACTCGTCCGCCATCTGGTACGCCGCCTGGATATATCCCTCCCGCACCTCGACGCGGTTGTCCCGCGTGCCATCGCCATTCAGATCGTCGAAGAACGGATTCGGGTCGCCATCGGCGTCCGTCTCAGTAACCAGCCCGAGCAACTGGTGCGAGTACTCGTCGGTCATCGACGTGCCGAGCATCAGCAGGTCCGGTTTCACACCGAGATCGGAGAGGATGTAATCGAGATAGGCGAGGTGACTCTCCTGCCACATCGCGCCCAGTTCCGCCCAGGTGTCCTCATCGATCAGGCCCGACTCCAGGGGGGCGTAGTCCGGGACCGCCACCGAGGGCAAGGTTGCGTTGAGCGTCTCTTCGAACGCGGCGCTTCCCTCATCACCCATCGCCAGATACTGGGCATTCGTGCGCTCGATCGGTGTGAAGTAGACGCCGAACGAGGAGAGGTCGCCGGCCATTGCCATGAGCTTGAGGTGGAAACCGGCGGTCTGACCCGCGCGATCACCGGTCAATGTGACCTTGACGTTCATCCAGTCGCCAACGGCAATATCGCCAATGGCATTGCTCCCGTCCCGCTGTCCGGCCGCCACCGGTGATGCCGCGGGCGACGCAACCGGCGAGGCGGCAGGGGTCGCCTCGTCGCTCACCACCCCCTCCGGGACCACAAGCGCGCGATCGTAATTGACGGTGCCGTCATCGGTCGAGTCGTAGATATAGAGGCTGTATCCGCGATCCGGGTTGACTGCCAGATTCGTGCTGGCCGCCACGATGCGCTGCTCGAACGCCGGCGAATAGGACCGGGGCACGTTGGTCCAGTCCGTCGCCTCGGCCAACGCGGCCGGCTCGTACGCCACCCCAAGCTGCTCGGCCCTGGCTTCCTGGGCTGACGAGACCTCAGCGGTGGTCACCACTCCGGGCCGGGAAAGGGTCGTTCGATAGTCGATCGTCGGGCCGGTCAGGGCCGGGTCGAGCCCGGTTGTTCCCGACCACTCGAGCGACACGACCGTCTTGCCGGCCTGCTGCGCCGCCTGCGCGATCGTCTGCGCCTCCAAGATCGAGGCGTCGAACCCGCTTGTCGCCTGCCCGAAGCTCACATCGCCCGTACGGTAGAACGAATTATTGACCGAGCCGTGTTCGCCCGGCCATGTCCCCGTCGCCAGCGTCGACCAGCCGACGCCAGTGTTCGGCGGGAACGCCTGCAGCAAGCCATTCTCGCCGGTCACGCCGTTCCTGAGCATGTCATCGAATGCCGGCAGCAATCCAGCATCCGCGTATTTCTCGACCAGATCCGGCCGCATGCCATCCGCCGCGAAGAAGATGACCGGCTGCCCTGACCGAGCGCCGGTGACTCCCGCCGGGGTCGCCTCCGGTGTGGCTCCCTGCAACGCCAACGCCGGCCCCGATGCCGCAATCAGGACGGTCAATACCATCAACAGCGACAACAGCCGGTGAGGTCCTCTGCTCATGTGCTCCTCCCGCCCCTATCCTCGTCTTAGGACCAGCGACTGGCGCTGAGACGCAAGCCCTCCCGGACCAGATCACCCGCGACAGCGCGAAAACCTCTTCGCCACGTACGACGCATAACGCTCTGAATCAACCCGATCCAGCATATCCCGCCATCAAGTTTTGCGATAGGGGGCGATTTGTCTCTGGGAGAAGGGATCTTCTCCATCATCTGGTTGGTGCGTCCGGGCTCCCGCGCCGCATGCGATATCATCAAACCCACGGCATCGCACCTCTACGGCGCGAAGCCGGGAGTGAGAGACACCTCTGAGCAAGACAAAGGATCTTGGGGTCATGACCAAACCGATCGCCATTCTGGACGGCGGCATGAGCCGGGAGCTGGTGCGAGTCGGTGCGCCATTCCGGCAGCCGGAGTGGTCAGCCTTTGCGCTGGTCGAGGCGCCGGAGTTCGTTGCGCAGGTCCATCGGGAGTTCATCGCGGCGGGCGCCGATATCGTCACGACCAACAGCTACGCGGTCGTTCCGTATCACCTTGGCGAGGGCCGTTTCCGCCAGCGAGGCCGTGCGCTGGCCGATCTCGCTGGCCGGCTCGCCCGTCAGGAGGCGGCCGGCGCCGACCGCCCGGTACGGGTTGCCGGCTCGATTCCGCCTATCTTCGGCTCCTATCGACCCGATCTCTTCGTACCAGAGCGTGCTCCGGATATCCTCGCACCGCTGATTGCCGGTCTCGCCCCGCATGTCGATCTCTGGCTTGCTGAGACGCAATCGTCGATCGCCGAGATGCGTGCGATCCGACAGGCACTCGGCGACGACCCGCGACCGCTCTGGGTGTCGTTCACGCTCGATGACGACGACGAGCATCCGGAGGGCGTCCTGCGCGGAGAGGAAGAACCCCGACCGCGTTCCGGCGAGTCGCTCGCCCAGATCGTCGCTGCCGCAACAGAGCTCGGTGTCTCGGCCCTCCTCTTCAATTGCAGCGAGGCAGAGATCATGGAGGCGGCGATACTCGCCGCAGTTGCGATCGCTCCGGACATGCCGATCGGTGTCTACGCCAACGCCTTCGTGCCGGAGACGAAAAAATTGGCGGCAAATACCGGACTTTGCGATATCCGCGCCGATCTCGATCCGGACCTGTACCTGGCATTCGCCCGGCGCTGGGTTGCGGCCGGCGCTACGATCATCGGCGGTTGCTGCGGGATCGGCGTCGGCCACATCGCCGCCCTTGCGACAGCGTTCAGGGACCAACAGTCCTGATCGTCGTCGCGACAAGCTCACCAGCAAGAAGAGCTCGGCGGACGGGGTCGAGAACGCCTCAGCCTGCAATCCCATCTCCTGCCAATCCACCGGCGGCAACTAGCGAAGCGCGTTCAGTTCGTCGATGGCGCGTTGGGCGCGCTTGACCACCCCTGGAACGACATCGTGGCGCCCGTGGCGGATGGGCCACTCGAGCTGCAGAAGGATCTGTGTCGCTGTGAGCACCGCCGCACCCTCCCATCCGACCTGATCGAGGATTCTCGTCCACAGCCGCCTCCGGGCGTCGTCAAGCGGATCCTCGAAGGTGTACCACCGGAGGGTGGTGAGATCAGTCGCCCGCGTGCCGCTCCCGGCGTTCCCGATATCCACGACCGCCACCACCACTCCGTCCCGGACCAGGACATTGTCGGGCTTGAAATCGGCATGGACCATGTCAGGTGCCTCCCGTGGTGGGGGGACGTCGGCACACATGAGTCGCAGGCGCTCAACCAAGGCGGCCACTTCGGAGGAATACCCCGAAAGCCCGGCGACAGCCCTCGTCAAACTCGGATCCAGATCTTGACCCCATTCCTGACCGGTGGCGAGCCGCCAGGCGTACGACCAATGATCGTGGGTCTCGGTGGTCTGGCCAGCCTGGAGTTCGACGATCTCCATCAACTGCTCAACGAGGGACGGGGTCAGCTCTTGCATCGGAGCCGCATCGACGAACTCCATCACACTCCATACATGCGTGGCTGTGGCGCCCACTCCGAGGCACGCCGGGGTTGGATAGCCGCGCCCCCGCATGTGCTCGATCACTCTCTGGGCTCGCAACACCTCGTCCAACTGGTCGGGGCGTGACCGGGGCCAGGCTTTGAGTACTGCATCTGCCCTACCAGCCAGATGGACACGCATCGCACCCACATCGAAGCCTCCGGGGAGGCGGCTGAGAAGCGTGACCTCTGCCCCCACCACACTGGCCACGTCGTCCAGCACCTCGGCCGGCGGCACTTCAGAATGGGTGGCATGGTTCATCCCGTCCTCACAAATCCAGTGCTTCAACACGGTGGCGGCTGTGGTAGACCGCCTCGCCAAGCTGTCCGCCTGTATGGGACAGGAGTTCCCCGTAGCCAGCGTGCTCCCGTTCGGCGCCGGAGGACCACGACAAGTCCGATCACGTTGGGTAAGGCAAGATTGACGATCCCGATCAAAGCGCGGCTCGGCCATGCCTCCGCTGCAAGGTGATCGGGCGACCGGCGCCAGGCGGGAGTCGGGGTCCACCCTGCACAAGTAGAGGGCCAGCCACTCCAGCAAGAGCGCCTACTCGGGCAGGGCCTTCGGCGCGATCGAGATCCCCTCAGCGCGACGCATCCCGGTGGGGCTCCCCGGTTTCCAGCGCCATGGCTTGCGCCTTCAGGACATCCCCATGCCAATCCGTCAACCGTGCGAGGCGGGGATCCGGAGCCGACGCTCCGAGCTGTCGCGAGATATCGATACTCGCGCGGGCGATCGCCCGTAGCGCGGCCCCCATCTGCTCCTGACCGGCGCGAGTCAGCGGGATCGAAGCACTAAGCGCGGCGGTTGTCTGCCCATCGATACCAAGCACCGGAACCGCAACGCATCGCAGCCCTGCCGTGTACTCCTGGTCGTCTACGGCAAAGCCGAGCGTACGAACAGTCTCCAGCACGCGCAGGAGGTGAGAGAGATCCTTGATGGAGCGTGCGTTGAGGCGAGGAAGCGCTGTGGATGCAAAGCGACGTTCGAGCTCGGCATCGGGAAGCCCTGCCAGCAGCGCCTTGCCCAACCCGGTGCCATGTGCGTAGAGACGCCTACCAACTTCCGATTGCAGGCGCACCGGGTGCGTGCAATCGACCTTCGCGAGATAGACGTTCTCGACGCCATCAAGGATGGCGAGCTGGACGGTCTCATTGACTGCATCGACCACGCCTTGCATGGCCGGCATCGCGATGGCAAGAAGATCCCGGTGGCCGATGTAGACCTGCCCGACCTCCCAGGTCCGAAGTCCGAGCGCGTAGCGACGCCGTACCGCGTCATATTCCACGAACCGCCGGTCAGTCAGAACTGCGAGCAAGGCGTGCAGGCTGCTCTTCGGAATGTGCAGCGCGCTCGCCAGTTCGGTGAACCCGAGGCCGTTCGGTGACGCCGCGAGCGACTCGATGATATCGAGCACGCGATCCGCCGATTTCACCTGCGGGGCCTTGGTTATCATTGGCAACGTACGCTGTAGCTGTACCGGAATCTCGCGCTGGCCACGCACTATCCCTTCATCGCAGGCGGCAGTTCACATATGGATACGACTGTTCACGTTTCTGATTTTTTGATGTTACCCGGCACAAATCCATCTGTCAACCACGGCCGGCGACAGCGGACATCGCAGACGCAGAACGGGAGGGCGCATGGCCCTCCCGTTCTGGAGGCGAGTTTGTGCAGGACCGTGATGCCGGTCAGCAGGCACCCCACATACCGGCATCTTCCCGTTGCGCCTCCTTCTCAGCGTCCGCCAGCTCATCGTCGAAGAGATCGTCGGGCCGATACACGCGGGCGTCGGCATATCCTCCCCGCACCAGGATCTCGGAGACGAGAAACGCTTCCTTGGTATCGGCATCGAGAATCCAGACGTGACGCAGCCAGCGCCCGTACTTATCCTCGTCCGAGACGTCCCGCTCCACGTAGACGACCGATCCCGCCGGCAGCAGCTCCTTCAGTCGCTTGCTTGCCTCCGGGCCATAGCACTCCACCGGGGAGTTCGGCTTCACCGACTCCGGCGCGTTGATCCCGATGATGCGCACGACGTAGTACCAGTCGTCGTCGGGATACATCAGTTGAACGGTGTCGCCATCGACGACCCGGTGGACGATCATTCGCTCGGCATCCTTCGGCAGGGTGTGCGGCTCCGCACCGTCCACCGTGAATGTGTCGCTGTCGTTCGGCGTCGGAAGGGTGGCGGCAGCCGCAGGCAAATACACGGTGCTCACGCCGAGCAAGACAAGCATGCACACCGACAGCAGCCACCTTGGCCGAACCTTCTCACCGATCATCCCGCTGCCCCCCATCTCCCTGCTCTCATGGCTCCTCAAAGCATCTACGTTGCACCATAGCATGCCCATTCGATCCCGCCGCCACTTGCAGCTGATGTATACTTACAAAAGTAAAGTATTAGGGTCTCCCTCGTCCGGGGAGCACGTAAATCATGGAGGGACCACATGACAACCACAGATCGCGCGTATGGCCGAATGGTCGAACTCGACCTCTCGTTCGACGAAGCGCTGGACGCAACCACTGCCGCCCTCAAGGAGCAGGGATTCGGCGTCCTCACAACCATCGAGGTTGACAAGGTCCTGAAGGAAAAGATCGGCGTCGAACGCGAACGCTACACGATACTTGGCGCATGCAACCCGGCACTTGCCAACCGGGGGCTCGACGCCGATATCGATCTGGGATTGCTTCTTCCATGTAACGTCGTCGTGCGCGAGGAGGCGGGCAAAACCCGCGTCACCTTCGTCGATCCTCACGCGATGATGGCAGCAGCCGGCGACGTCCCCGAGCTCAAGGCGCTGGCCAATGAAGTCAAGCCCAAGCTTGATGCCGCAGCCAGCGCCCTCGCTGGTCGATAACCTCTCAACAAGCTAGCGCTTTAGGCAACAGTCCCGTCGCGAAGAACACCCTGTGCTGCCGCCCGAAGCTGGAGCACGGGGTGTTCTCTGCTTCATCATGGGTTCTGAATCGACCGCAGGTGTCATCCTTCCTTCTCGTTCCCGGCCAGGAGCATCGTCCTCCTCCTTTGCGTCGAGCCCGTAACCTCAGAAATTGCGACGACCACGGCCCTTCACGCGAATTCGTGCTACCATCGAGCTGACGCGCTAGGGGTGCCGGGATCGTTCTCACGATCCGGCTGAGAGAGTCCCTTGAACCTGATCCGGTCAATACCGGCGGAGGAAAGCGCGGACGAGCAAGCGAAACCACCGCCAATGTCCCTCGCTTCGCCGCCGCGCCTCCGACAATGTTTCGGGCGCGGCATCGTTGCGTTTGGGGTCGGTCGCGTCTCCACCTCATGCCACGTCGCCGCGCATGCAGACGCCGTCTGCGAGAGCGGGTGCATCGCGTGCAGAATCGCCGGCAACTTCACCTCATCGCCACCGCTACGACTTTGCTCACCGACGAGGGCCTCGCCCGCGTGCGCTCCGCCCTCGACGCCGGTGTCGACGTGGTGCAGGTCCGCGAACCCGGTGCATCCGCCCGCGAGATACTGGCGGCGGCCAACCGGATCGCGCCTCACGCCGCGGAGTCGGGAACTTCGCTGACCATCAACGACCGAGCGGACGTGGCGGCCGTTCTGGGAAACGCGGGTGTCCACCTCGGCGCGCGGTCGTTGCCGGCCGACGTCGTCCGTCGCTCCTTCGTCTTCCCGTTGATTGGCGTCTCCGTTCATTCGATAGAAGAGGCCGTCGCCGCGACCGCCGCGGATTACGTCACCTTCGGGCATGTCTTCGCGACAGGCTCTCACCCGGGCGAACCACCCGCAGGGATCGGCGCGCTGGCGGATGTCGTGGCGGCGGTCGAGCTCCCGGTGATCGCGATCGGCGGCATCAATGCCAGCAGCGTCGCGGATGTGATCGCCACGGGATGCGCTGGGATCGCCGTGATCTCCGCAATTCTGGACGCCGCCGATCCCGGTGCCGCGACCCGAGCCCTCCACGCCGCCCTCGACCAGCCTTCCATACCATGAAAGGAACATCTTCGATGCATCTCACCGTCAACCAGCAGCCACTGACCGTTTCCGTCGCTGATATGACAATCGCGGAATTCCTGCGCGAGCGGAACCTGCCTGTGAACGCCGTGGTTGTCGCCGTCAATGGCGACATCATTCCGCGCTCGGATTGGAAAACGACCAGCTTGAAGGAGGGTGACAACGTGGAGATCGTGCGGGCCGTTTCCGGGGGCGACCACACCGGTGAGGACACTGATCCGCTAGAGATCGCCGGGGTGACATTCAGCTCCCGCCTCTTCCTGGGCACCGGCAAGTACGCCGACAACGCCACGATGATCGAGGCGCTCGATATCTCCGGCACCGAGATTGTGACGGTCGCCATCCGCTACATGAATCTCGACGCGCTCAATGGCGACAGCACCTCGTTGCTGGACGAGATCGACCTCTCCAGGTACCGCCTGCTGCCCAACACCGCCGGCGCGTACACCGTGGATGACGCGGTGAAGATGGCGCGGCTCGCCCGCGCCGCCACGGGGACGAACTGGATCAAGCTCGAGGTCATCGGCGATCAGACGACCCTCTGGCCGGATGTCGCCGCAACGGTCGAGGCGACCAAATTGCTGGTCGCCGAGGGTTTCGTGGTGCTGCCCTACACCAGCCCGGATCTCGTCGCCGCACAGCGGTTGGAGCAGGCAGGCGCGGCAACCGTCATGCCACTCGCCTCGCCGATCGGTTCGGGCCAGGGCATGCAGGACTGGGTGAGCATCCAGCGGATTGTCCAATCGGTCTCCATCCCGGTCGTCGTCGACGCCGGGATCGGCGTCCCGTCCGACGCCGCGCTGGCGATGGAGCTCGGCGCATCCGCGGTGCTCGTGAATACCGCCGTGGCCCGCGCCAAGGATCCGGTCCGGATGGCACTTGCCATGCGCCGGGGTGTCGAGGCTGGCCGGCTCGCACGTCGCGCCGGACGGATGGAGAAAACCGCACACGCCAATGCCTCCAGCCCGACAACCGGCGTGCCGCTGGCCACCGTCATCGAGTAAACGAACCGGGTATCCTTTGGGTGACGGCCTAGGTCGTGATCTCTACAACCCGCGTGTTTCCGCGTCGGGCACCGCCGTCTATCAAGGAGCAACAGCAGCACATGCCCAAGTCATCCGTGACCGTTCAGCATCATCTTGGCAAGGAAGAAGCCGTCAACCGCCTCAAGAACATCCTGGCCAGCGCCAAGGAGCAGTACGGCGACCGCATCTCCGATCTCAAGGAGCACTGGACCGACAACGGCGGCACTTTCTCGTTCAAGGCGATGGGATTCAAGATCTCGGGCTCACTCGTCGTGACCGATACCGACGCCACCATCAACGGCGAGTTCCCGTGGGCAGCCAAACCGTTCCAGGGCACGATCGAGACGACGCTTCGCGAGCGGGCCGAGCGCCTGCTCGCCTAGCCGGCTACGTGAGGGGAAGTCAGACCCGTGGAGACCGTGACCGACATCATCGTCATCCCGCATGCGCTTGGACGCGAGACGGCGCTGCATCGCCTGCGGGAAGCGGAACGCGCTGCCCATGCAACGAACTTCTGGCCGAAGCCCGAGGCGCTCGACGTGACGTGGTCGGATCACGGCGGTGAGATGCGGGGCAAGGCGTTCGGGTTTCCCGTCGACGGCAAGGTTACTGTCGGCGACGAGGACGTGAGCATCACCATCCACGTGCCGTGGACCGCCAAGGCTCTCCTGGCGAACTTCCGTCCCGCACTCGAGACGCAACTCACGCGCCTTCTGGCCTGATCCCTCGGCGCGCCGAGCGCCTCCATCGCCGCCCATCCTCCCCGCCGAGCCGACGAGTCAGTCGGCTCGGGTTTTGTCCTACCCTGGCGCCCACCTCCATCCGCGGAAAGGCGATCGATAACAACACGTCCGAACTCGCTAGTACAGGGAACCTCGTGGGGTCGAGGTCCGAGCTTCACAAGACCTGTGAACTTGGGGCGAGGTAATCACTTGCCGTCACCTGCCTGTCCTCAGCTAGACTGCATGGCAGCAAACCGAGCTGTTCCTGATGAATCTCACTGCAGGAGAAAGACCGCGTGACCGACAAGACACCGAATGCACCGACACCAGCCGCCGCTCCAACGCCCGCTGAAGACCAGATTCCCGAGCCTATCGTGCGCTCGCACCAGATCACCGTTGCAAGCGGCACCAAACTTTCGTACACGACGACGACCGGGCTGATGCCAATCCGCAATGACAAGGGAGAGCTGGAAGCCAAGCTCTTCTTCACGTACTACCAGCTCGATGCTCCGGCCGATGCCGATCCGCGGCCAATGACCATCGCCTTCAACGGCGGTCCAGGTTCCGCATCGGTCTGGCTCCACATGGGCGGCCTCGCGCCGCGCCGCGTCGAAATGCTGGACGATGGCGGCATGCCGAAACCGCCGTTCAAACTGGTCGACAACGAGTACACCTGGTTGACCGAGACGGACATCGTCTTCGTCGACCCCGTCGACACCGGCTTCAGCCGCGCCGTCTCCGAAGAGGCGGGCAAGCGCGCGCGCAGCCAGCACGGCGATATCGAGTCGGTCGGCGAGTTCATCCGCCTCTTCCTGACCCGCTACGGACGCTGGACATCGCCCCTCTTCCTCGCAGGCGAGAGCTACGGCACCTTCCGCTCCGCAGGACTGGCCGGATATCTCATCGAGCGCGGCATCGCGTTCAACGGTCTCATCCTCGTCTCCAGCGTCCTCAACATGCAGACGATTCGCTTCACCTGGGCGAACGATCTGCCGTTCGCGCTCTACCTGCCGAGTTTCGCCGCCACCGCCTGGTTCCACGGCAGACTCGATGCGACCTTGCAGAAGAAGGATGTCCGCACCTTCCTCGACGAAGTCGAAGCATGGGTTGAGACGACCTATGTGCCCGCGCTCTCGCTCGGCGATCGCCTCCCGGATGAGGAGCGCGAGATCGTCCTCGACGGGCTCGAGCGCTACACCGGGCTCTCCCGCAGCTACCTGATCCAGACCAATCTGCGCATCGACATCCACCGCTTCTGCAAGGAGCTCACGCGGGACGAGATTCGCACGGTCGGCCGGCTCGACAGCCGCTTCAAGGGCTTTGACCGCTCGGGCGTCTCCGAGGCGCCGGATTACGACCCGAGCCTGAATGGCATCCGCCCGCCCTTCACGTCCACGATCAACCAATACATCCGGCAGGAGCTGGGGTACGAGTCCGATGTCGAATACCACATCCTCCGCGGCTTGGAGTGGGCGTACACTCCAGGCGAGGCAGCCGACACGAGTGCCGAATTGCGTGATGCGTTCGCCAAGAACCCTTACATGCGGGTCTTCGTCGCCTCCGGCTACTACGACCTCGCCACACCCTATTACGCAACCATCTACACGATGAACCACATGGTCCTGGATCCCAATCTCCGGGAGAACATCCGGTACGAGGAGTATCCGACCGGGCACATGGTCTATATCGACCAGCAGGCGCTGAAGGACCTCCACGGTCACGTCACCGGGTTCATCACCGATTCCATCGCCTGACGAGATACGTCAGGAGGGGAGGACTTGCGGCGCGTTCGCCTTGTGAACGTCTACGTTGCCGCCGCAATGTCCTCCCGCCGGGGAACCCGCTCCCTTCATCGGCGCATGGTGCCTGGCATCCCCGGGATCGATCGATGCAGCTGCTGACATTGATTGGGCGCTCCGACAATGCCAACGCCGCGGAAATGCCCGATCACGTCGTCCCGTACGAATCCCGTCCCCCGGCAGCAGGCCGTTCGCGATGATTTTCACAAAACCCCTTGACAGCAGATAATCGCGTCCGGTACGCTGCATTCAACAACTGAAGAGCCTTATCCAGAGAGGTGGAGGGAATCGGCCCTGTGAAGCCCGGCAGCCTGCAACGATTACCACGAAAGTGGTCGTTCGCGTAAGGTGCCAACTCCGGCAGAGAGATCTGCGAGATAAGGGATTGCGATTGCTGCATCCTATGAAATGAGCATCGCCCCCTGTCCAACGCAGGGGGTTTTTCGTTTCCCCCAGCAACGGACAAGGTTGTTCTCCCCTATTTCGGTACCCGGAATTCCATCACAGCGCATCCAGACACAGTGTCCGTTTCCCTCCTCCCCCATTTTCGAGAGAGCGAGAACGGCACGCCATGGCGCACCGATCAGCACATGCAACCACAACCCAATCCGACACCCATCAGCGCTCCTACCTGCGGATCGTCCGCGAAGGCGATGAGCGCAACGACGGGGTTCTCCGCTCGCTCGATCTCGGCAGCTTCGATCTCGAGCTGGGCGGGAGGATCGAGAATGTCACCCTTGCCTATCGAACCTGGGGCACGCTGAACGAGGCCGGCGACAACGCCGTGATCGTGCTCCACGCCTTGACCGGCGACAGCAACGCCGCCGGAGCCGACGGCTGGTGGACACCGCTGATCGGCCCCGGTCGCCCGATCGATACCGAGACACAGTTCGTCGTCTGCGCAAACATCCTCGGCGGCTGCCAGGGAAGCACCGGCCCGTCAAGCATCAATCCGGCCACCGGCGAACCCTGGGCCATGACCTTTCCGCTCGTGACGATCGGCGATATCGTCGCGACCCAACGCCGCCTCGTCGAACGACTCGGCGTGACGAAACTGATCGCCATCGGTGGCTCGATCGGCGGGTTCCAGGCGCTCGAATGGGCCACGCGCCACGCCGACATGGTGAAGGCCGTCGCCCCGATCGCCGCGTCCGGCGCACTCGATGCGCAGGGCATCGCGACGCACAGCGAGCTCGGGCGCCGCGCAATCATGGCGGATCCGAACTGGCGCAACGGCGAGTATCAGCAGGCGGGCGTGTTTCCGGAGCACGGCCTCGCCATCGCACGCATGGCGGCGATGGTGACCTACAACGGCCGCGACAACCTCAACAGTCGGTTCGGGCGTAGCGCCGCCAGCCGTCCGGTGCTCTACCCCACCTTCGGCCAGACATTCGACATCGAAGGGTATTTGCACTATCACGGCGAGGCGCTCGTCCGCCGCTTCGACGCCAACAGCTATCTCTACCTGACGCGGGCGATGGATCTGTACGATGTCGACCGCGATGGTGGTCCCGACGAGTGGCTCTCGCGCATCGATGTGCCGGTCCTGCTCGTCGGGATATCAAGCGACTGGCTCTTCCCGGCATCACAGATTCATGCACTCGCCGATCGCCTTACCAGACTCGGCAAGGATGTGACCTATGTGGAGATCGATTCCCCGCACGGGCACGACTCCTTCCTCAAGGACTGGGATCAGTTCATTCCTGTGATCGCTGACTTCATGCACCGTGCCGAGGGCGACCAGCGAGCAGCGCGTGTGGCCGTGGCCAACACCGACGACTGATCGCTCGCCACATTCTTCATCAAGGAATCGATTCGTGCGGGTGGTCCGCACCAGAGCATTCACCACCAACGAAAGGTTGACAACTCGTGACAGACAACGACGGACAGAAGCAGCTGGGATTCGAGACGCAGGCACTGCACGCGGGGCAGGTCGTTGACCCCCTCACCCGCTCACGCGCGGTTCCGATCTACCAGACGACCTCCTACGTCTTCAACGACACCCAGCAGGCCGCCGACCTCTTCGCCCTGCGTGAGCTCGGCAACATCTACACCCGGCTGCAGAACCCGACCACTGACGTACTCGAGCAGCGAATCGCCGCGCTCGAAGGCGGCGTCGGCGGACTCGCGTTTGCCTCGGGTCAGGCCGCAGTTGTTGCCGCCATCACCAATATCGCTAGCGTGGGCGACAACATCGTCTCCACAACCAGCCTCTACGGCGGCACCTACAACCTCTTCCACTACACGTTCCCGAAGTACGGAATCAACGTCAAGTTCGTGGATCAGTGCCCGGAATCCATCGCCGCCGCTATCGATGACAAGACCAAGGCCGTTTACTCCGAGGTTATTGGCAATCCTGACCTGCTGACCCTCGATATCCGCGCCGTCGCGGACGCCGCGCATGCGAAGGGCGTGCCCCTGATCCTCGACAACACCATCCCCACGCCGTATCTCGTCACGCCGTTCGCGCACGGTGCCGATATCGTCGTCCACTCCGTCACGAAGTTCATCGGCGGCCACGGCACGTCTATGGGCGGCATCATCGTGGATTCCGGCAACTTCGACTGGAAGGGCTCCGGGCGCTTCCCGGACCTGGTGGAGCCGGATCCCAGCTATCACGGCGTGAGTTATGTCGAGGCGGTCGGGCCGCTCGCGTACATCATCAAGGCGCGAACGCAGGGGCTGCGCGACACGGGAGGGGCGATCAGCCCGTTCAACTCATTCCTGATCCTGCTCGGTGCCGAGACGCTGCCCCTCCGCATGGAGCGGCACAGCCAGAATGCCCTGCAGGTCGCGACCTTCCTGAACGAGCATCCGAAGGTCTCGTGGGTCAACTATCCAGGTCTGCCCAGCCATCCCGCGCATGAGACGGCCAAGAAATACTGGCGCAACGGTCTCTACGGCGCGATGCTCGGCTTCGGCGTGAAGGGCGGTCTCGAAGCCGGCAAGAGCATCATCGAGAACGTTGAGATCTTCTCGCACCTTGCCAACATCGGCGATGCAAAGTCGCTCATCATCCATCCGGCGACCACCACCCATTCCCAGCTCTCCGAAGAAGAGCAGAAGTCGACCGGTGTCACCCCTGACTTCCTCCGCGTCTCCGTCGGTCTCGAGACCGTTGGCGATCTGATCGCCGATCTCGAGCAGGCGCTCGCCAAGATCTAGCGATCGCGGCGACTGCAGGCGGGAACGTCTGATCTGGGCGCGCGCCTTAGCGTAGCGCGCCCCTCCAACTGTGTGGGTCCTCCTCAACCCAGGAACAAACCCTCTGCGAGTGTCCGGCTCGCAGAGGGTTTGTTCGTCTTCCCTTTCCCGCATTTGCAACCTCGGCACCATATCGAATTCCGCACGATCATATCAAGCGCCACACGCGAACACTCTTGACATACGATGTCTTATGACGTCAAATGTATACAGAGTTCAGTTCATACGAAGAGGTTGATTCATCGCGAAGGGGGAACTCCATGTCCACCAACCGGCGACCCGATGCATCCTTGAACCAGGGAGCACCGTTGCTCTCACGCAGGCAAGTCGTCGCGGGAGCGGGCGCGATGTCCGCAGCGGCGCTGACATTGCCCGGGCTCGGCAAACGCGCGATCGCTGCGCCACGAGGGCTCACGCCACTTCAGGCTGCCCGCCAGCAAGCGACGCCCGAAGCCGAAGTACGCCCTTCGCTACATTCCTATCCCCTGACTGAAGAGAAGAAGACGCTCAAGATCATGGTTCCCCACTACGGGATCGATTGGGCCAACAACGCGTTCACCAAGTGGTACGAGGATCGCACCAATGTCCACGTCGAGTGGACCGTCGTCGAAGACGAAGCGGCCATCACCCAATTGAATCTCCAGCTCGCGAGCGGCGACTATCCCGACATCATCATGGGGTTCAACTGGAGTCCGTTCGAGCTCACGCCGACTGTGATATCCGCCTATGGCGGTGAGGGAGTCTTCATTGCCCTCAATGACTATCTGGACGAATACGCCCCGAATCTCAACCAGTATGTGATCCCGGAATATCCCATTGCCCAGAAGATCATGACGATGTCAGACGGCCAGATCTACTCACTCCCCTACATCAACGACTGCTACCACTGCCAGTACTCGAGCCAGAAGCTATGGGTGCAGACACAGTGGCTCGACGCGCTCGGGCTCGAAGCACCAACCACGATCGACGAGTTCGAGGCGATGCTCCAGGCCTTCAAGACAGGCGATCCCAATGGCAACGGCAAGGCGGATGAGGTGCCGCTGACCGCCTTCCCGGATTGGCCGCTGGAGGGCTATATGATGAGCCCCTTCCAGATCACGCCCAAGAAGCCGTGGCTGTACAACGACGGAGGCAAGGTCACGGCCTCCTATATGCAGGAGGGATGGGCGCAGGGCGCCGCCTACTTGCAAGGGCTGACCTCCAAGGGCTTGCTCTCTCCCGAAATCTTCACGCAGAACATCGACCAGATTCGCGCACTCGGCAACAACAACCAGATCGGCGCCGCTCCGGGCGTCGTTCAGGGCGTCTTCATGACGACGTCCGAGGGTACGCCGGGCCTGTGGTCTGATTTCCATATCATGGCCCCGGTCGCGGGACCGAGCGGCAAGCGGCAGGTCTTCCGGGACTTTGACGAATCGCATCTCGCCAACGTCTTCGTCATCACCGACAAGTGCCCGGACCCGGCGCTGGCGGTTGCCTGGGCCGACGGACTCTACGCCTGGGATGCCACGATCCGCTCGATCCTCGGCGTGCCGGATGTCGACTGGCGCGCAGCCAAGGACGGCGAGCTCGGTGTCGATGGCGAGCCCGCCCGCTACGCGAAGATCCCGCAACCGGCGAACGATTCCGGTGAAGATCAGCATCAGTCCTGGGCCCAGCTCTCGCCCTCGTTCCGGAACGCCAAGGATCGCCTCTCGGAAGCCGCCATCGGGGATCGCGAGGCGAATACCGAAGTCCTGCTCTACGAAGGCTGCCACGACCAGCTCGAACCGTATGCGACCGGAGAGGATGTCGATCTGCTGCGCCCGATCTTCACCGCCGACGAGGCGACAAGGGTCAGCGATCTCGAGACCGTCATCGTCGATTTCGTGAAGGAGCAACTGGCGCTTCAGGTTACAGGGCAGGCTGACCCGAACGACCGCGATCCGTTCCTCGAGCAACTGAAGTCTCTGGGCATCGACGAGTACCTTGAGCTCCAACAGACTGCCTACGACCGCGTGAGCAGCTAAGCTCGGACGAATCTGCAGCCCGGAACCCGCATTGCCTACGGGTTCCGGGTCTCTTCGCGTTCAGGCTCGCCGCATGCAGGGGTAAAGGGCCACCCGCACGAATGGAAACGGTTTCGGTCGCGCACGGACGAGTGTGTCCGCCCTCGGCGTTCCATGCGCCAGCTCCGTGCATTCGAACCCGATGAATGCCAAGTCCAGGGTCGACACCTAGGTCGACCCGTACGAACGTTGTCCGGACAATAGTGCTGCGGTCTGCTGTCCGGGATGCGCCCGGTATCTTCAACGGATGATGTCGGAGGCTACGACCCCGCAATGATCTGGTAGACGATTCCCGCGTTGATATCGGTCAGGTAAAGCTCGCCGGATTCGTCCAGTCCGAAGGAGGAGACGGCAGCACCCGTCTCAACCGGATCGGATGTCACCCACTCGCCGTTCGCATCTCGCCCCATTCCCCAGAGCTTGCCGCTGCAATAGTCCGCGAAGAGATACGTGCCGTCGAGCGCGGGAATCTCTGTCCCCCGGTACACGAAGCCGCCCGTCACCGAACAACCGCCGACCTCGTGCGCGTACTCAAACACTGGCAACGTCAGACCGGTCTGATCGCATGAATCGGCCCGGTAGCAGTGCGTCGCCTCCATGATGTTCCACCCGAAGTTCTGGCCCCCGGCCTCATCCGCGCTGACGAAATTGATCTCCTCATATGTGTCCTGGCCAACGTCGCCGATGTAGAGATCGCCCGTCGCCGTGTCGAAGCTGAACCGCCACGGGTTGCGCAGGCCGTAGACAAAGATCTCCGGCTTCGCGCCGGCCTGGCCGACGAACGGGTTGTCGTCCGGCACAGCGTAAGTCTCGCCTTCAGGCGTATTCGCGGGATCGACGTCGATCCTGAGGATCTTTCCGAGCCACACGCCGAGGTTCTGGCCGTTGCCGTGCGGGTCACCCTGCGACCCGCCATCGCCGAAGCCGATGTAGAGGTATCCGTCCGGCCCGAAGAGCACCTCGCCCCCGTTGTGATTCTCGTACGGCTGCTCCTGCTGCAGGATCACGCTCTCGCTGGCGGGATCGGCGACGTTCGGATCGTCCGAGACCGCAAAACGCGAGACGACCGTGTTGCCGTTCTGATCGGTGTAGTCAACGTAGAAGAGCCCGCTCTCCGTGTAGTCGGGCGCAAACGCGAGCCCGAGCAATCCACGCTCGCTGCCATCGGTGCCGACGCGATCGCTGATATCAAGGAACGGCGTCTCGACCACATTGCCGTCCGCGATGATCCGGATGATGCCGGGACGTTCGACAACGAACAGCCGCCCGCTGCCGTCGCCGGCATTCGTGACGAACAGCGGCTGATCAAAACCCTTGCCCACCGGCGCCAACCCGACGTTGAACGCGGAGGGATCGAATGCCGGGCTCTCAGTGGTGGCTTCCTGGGCGAGCGCCTGCGGAGCAAGTACTCCCGCACCGACGAGCATGATCAGCATGGCGCGAGCGAGGATTCGGAATCGCGATGTCATCGCTAAAAGTCCCTTCGATTGCACGTCGTTCGTCATCGACCAGAAGACCGAATCCTGGCCATTGTCGTTGCTGCCGGGGCATTCGTCACGTCGCTGCATCGGTATGCCCGGACGCTCATTGCTGCGGCGCAATGAAATCGCCCTGCACGGGAGCTGCGTGCGCGACCGCTGTCCCATTCACGTCGATATCACCGAAGGCCAGCGGTAAGCCAACTGCATTCGTGGCATGGAAGTCGGCCGTGTCCTGGACGTGTATGTGCAAATGCGGCTTGCTCGTATTCCCGGAATTGCCCACCAGCCCGAGCAAGTCGCCACTCCGCACGGTGTCTCCCTCCGACACGCGGACCGAGCCCTTCTGCATGTGCGCGAGAAAGACAAACTCCCCGTCCGCCGTCTGCAGCACAACATGATTGCCGGCGGGATGCAATGTGTCGAAAGCGGCGGGATTCGTCTGCGAGAGCGGAACGCCGGCCCCTGATCCGGCTGATCGTTGAGAACGGCAACGACCTTGCCATCGGCCGGCGCCAGCACCTCCTGCCCGCAGACGTAGTACTGGTCGTTCCGCGTGCCGTCGCCCTGATGGGTGCTCCCATCCTTCCAGATCACGAGGTCGTACGCATGACGCTGACCCGAGGTCGCGGCTTGATAGTTCTGGAGCACTGTTTCGCCACCCCAAAACACAAGCCAGGTTCCCGCGATGGGGAGGTGATAGGACACGGGAGACTCATGGCCCGCAGCGGGGTCCGGCGGCAACTCCACGGCGGGCTGCATCTGCACGCTCGCGATCTTGCCTCCAGGGTCGATGGCGAGATCGATCTGCAATTGATCCTCGCCCCACTGCCGGACATCGGTGTAGAGCGATGTCGTTCCCAGCGGCAACACTCGCTCGGTAACGCGATCTCCGATCCGCTTCTCCGTCGCCAGACGCACATCGTCGAGCGGCCGGTCCGCGATGCCCTGCGATGGTATGTCGAGCGTAGCGGCAAGATCGTTCCCGTCACCGGAGAACGAAACCCAGAATTCGAGCCCGCTCGCTTGCAGACGGCCGCTCCAGCGTCCGGTGGGAACGTCGCCTTCTTGAGCCGCGTCTGGCGTGAGGGAGAACGCGTCGAGACCGCCCTGCTGCTGGAAGAAGCCACTGATCGAGGTCGTGGTGAATGTACCATTCCAGACGGCGCCGACATCGGCATATGCGAAGTGCACCTGATTAGCCTGAAGTCCGGAGACTGTCTGATTGATCTGGTCAGGTGACAGTGCGGCCTTCAACGACGGCGAGCCAAGCGCGAGGAAACCGCTGCTATCCCCCCGCAGCAACAGCGACACTGCCTCCCGACCGTGAGCCTGAAGCGCCTTGGATGCCTCCTGATAGGCGGGAAACACCTCGTCCATTGTCGGGGGAGGCATCACGGCGGCGGGTGATGTGGATGGACTGGCCATCGGCGAAGCAACGGGAGAAGCAGTTGTCCCGTGATCGGCTTCGCCAGGCTCAATCATCAGCCCGGCGATCTTGCCACTTCCCGGCCCGATCGAGAGCGCAATTGTCAGCGGTGTTCCATCGCGACCGTGAACCTGCACGTGAAGCAACTCATCGGACTGTTGAATGACCCCATCCAGGGTGAGCGGGGCCGCGCTATCCGCCAGCTGCCTCGTCGTGGCGATGATCTGCCCGGCGGGCACCGACGCGAGAAAGTCGGCATCGAAATGCTGATCGACCTCTTCCTCGATGAGGTCGCTCGCACCGTATTGATGGCATCAAGCAGCCAGGTGAGCTGATCGGATGCCGGCCCGCTCCCCAGGTCAGCGCCAGATGCGGGAGTTTGGCCACGAGCGACACCGGCGACTGAGGTCGCCATCATGAGCGAGACCGCGAGCAGGATCGAGACCGCGCGACGGACGATGTGAGAAGGAGACTGACGCACAAGCAACGTTTCGGGTTCTGCGCGATGTCAAAGCCCATGCGCGATCCTCGATGCTCGCGATGAGGTCGACACGGGCACTCAGCGTGTCAAGGAGGCACGAACCAGCAGGGCATCCTGCTGCCGACACCAGTCTCGCAAAAAGAGACCCAAGGGAACAGAAAGGGTTCCCCTGGGTCTCGAAGTGCAGATTATGCGGGCCTCATGCCACCAGATGTTGGCTCATGAGGCGCGACGATATCCTAGCGATGCGAGCGCTTCGTCGCCACGACACCGACCGTACCGGCCACGCCACCCACGCCCAGGAGCGCCAGCAGCAGCATGTCGTTGTTGGAGCTCTCCGTCGCACCAGCGCCGGTGTTCGGCAGGCTGGCCGAAGGAGCGGCGGCCTCCGAGGCCGCGACGGGGCTCGACTCAGGCGTCGCCACTTCGTCCTGCGCACCGACCGCGGCGGCTGATCCCCCAATCACCGCCACCGAAACGGCGGCTGCCACCAGCGATCGCTTCAGCATTCCAGTCTTCCCCATTTCAAGTCCCTTCCCTGTCCAACTGTCGTCCACGGCTGATGGATTCCCATCAGTTGGCCCACCATACCATGACTTCTCGAAGAATAAAAGGATCGTTAGTGCCCACACACGGTTCCTTCGTATCCCCCTCCACGATCTGCGAACTCCAATCTCGCCCCGGCAACACCAATGATGGGAGGTTGCCAGACGGTGCACATGAGACAGAACGCGCTGCCTCGCGCAGCATGTGGGCAGGGGCATCTGGCGACGTTCACAGACAAACGGGACGTTCGGAACTCTCCAATGTCTGCGGGTCAACCGCCCCGTTTTGGCGCCCTTCCGCTACACTCCGTACGATGGAGAAGGTCCCGTGATCGACGTGCAGGAAACACCCGCCAATGCAGCTCACTTCAACCGGCTCCTCGCGTTTGCCCGCGACGTGCTCGAATGCTGTGCCGCTCTTGGCGTCCACCCAGTCCTGAGCGCGAGCCTTGCCCTGTTCGTGTACACCCGCGATCCGGAGCTGGAGGTCCACGACATCGACCTCTCGTGTTCTGAGTCGCATTTTCCGCGCCTTCAGGAGTCCCTCCAGGAAAGGGAGGCCGAATGCACGGTGACGGCATGGCACGTGTTACAGGCACGCCGCGACGACCTGAAGATCGAGTTCGATGCAACAGATCACTGGATGCGAGATATCCCGGACCAGTACGAACGAGCGTCTATCGCCGGTGTTCACTTCACCCTGGTGAGCTTGGCGAGTCTCCGGGAGCTTTACCGGCGAGGATTCGTGGCCATGGCAGATGCCGACGATCCCGCCAGATGCGCGAAGCGTCATTCGATATGCGCCAAGCTCCGCGCGATTGACGCCCTCCAGCAGGGCGAGTCGCACACCGGTAACCACTGATGTCGTCATCTCGCGCACAGGGAAGCGTTGCCTCATCAGCGCCTCGCCCGGAGCACGGTGATGGTACGCTTTGATCTCGCACGCGGCGGAACCACCGTCCGCGCATTGGTTCACGCCTTCAGCACGACGAGCAAGCAGACCTGGCCACTTCTCCGGAATCACACCAGCCGAAACCAAAGCTCACCCGGCTCGATCTGCACGGGTTCAAGAGCTTTGCCCAGAAGACCTCGTTCGTCTTCGAGCCGGGTATCACCGCCGTCGTCGGTCCGAATGGATCAGGCAAGTCCAACATCTCCGATGCGATTCGCTGGGTGCTCGGCGAGACGAGCTACAATGCGCTCCGCTCCAAGAAAACCGAGGATGTGATCTTCGCGGGCGGCAAGGGCAAATCGCCCGCCGGCATGGCCGAGGTCGCGGTCACCTTCGACAACGAGGAGCAGTGGCTGCCGACCGAGTTCACCGAGGTGACGGTCACTCGCCGCGCCTTTCGCGGCGGCGACAACCAGTATTTCATCAACGGGCGGCGTGTCCGCCTCAAGGATGTCGCCTTCCTCACCGCATCCCTCGGGCAGAGCTACACCGTCGTCGGTCAGGGGCTGGTCGACGCCGCGCTCAGCCAGCGCGCCGAGGAGCGGCGGGGCCTCTTTGAGCATGCTGCCGACCTTTCCGGCCTGCGGATCAAGGTTCACGAAGCGGAACGCAATCTCGCGGAGGCGGACAGCAACGTCGAGCGCCTCACCGACCTGCTGACCGAGCTCGAACCTCGCCTGAAGACCATGGAGCGGCAAGCCAGGCAGGCGCGCGAGTGGCAGGGCCTGCGCAACCGCCTGACGTTCCTCCAGCGGGGCCATTACCGGCGTTTGCTGGTGACGGCTACCGAACGCTTCGCCGAAGCCCAGCGGCTGATCGCCGGGGACGAACAGGTGCTCACAGAGGCCCGCGCCAGGATAGAGACGCTGACCACAGAACGGGCCGCGGCCATCGAGCGAATTGCCACCGCGCGGGAAGCGCTGGCAACGCACCGGTCTCGCCTCGATGCACTCGTCGAGCAATCACGCCGCATCGAGCATGAGCGCGACCTCGTACTTGAGCGACAGGGTGCGCTCAACCGGCGTCGCGACGACATGCGCGACACGCAATCGGGTCTGGACGAGCAGGTCGCGGGCGTTGAGCAGGAACTGGGTGTCCTGGCCGCTCAACTCGCGACTCTCGACGGAGAGACCGGCGACGCACGCAAGCGCGTCGACGAGGTGCGCGCTGCCGTTCAGGAGCGACGCCAGCAGCGCGCCGCTCTCGATCAACATGCGGCAGCCCTGGCTCGAGCACTGAGCGATCATGAGCGAGCCATCACTGCCATCGACCAGGAGCAAGCGCTGCTCGATCAACGCCGGGATACTGCTAACACAGAACAAGAACGCGCCGCCCGTGATATCGAAGAGCGTAACGAGCGGATCTCCGCGCTGGAACGAGAGGTCGCCGCGTTTGAGGATGAAGACGCCAAGATCGCCGGCCAGATCGCGGAGCTCGACACCCGGTTGGCCACGCTCCGGAAGTCGATGGCGGAAGCGCAGCAAAACGCCCAAACCGCAGCCGCCCAGCTCGCGGAAATCGAGAAGCGATACGGTCAGGCAACCAACCGGCTCGACGTCCTGCAGCGGGTCCATGAGAGCGGCACGGGGCTGCATGCGGGCGTCCGGCAAGTGCTGCAGTGGCATCGCGATGGGTCGCTCGACGGCGTCCGGGGGACCGTCGCTGAGCTGATCGCGGTCGAATCCACCTACGATACGGCGCTCGAAGTTGCCCTCGGTGGCCACCTGCAGGATGTCGTTGTCGATCGGTGGCGGGATGCCGAGGCCGCGATCGACATGCTCAAGCGAGCCCGCGCCGGTCGCGCGACATTCCAGCCGCTCGACACCCTGGCTCGCCGCGACAACCAGCGGCCCGCCCCGCGGGAGCTCCAGAACGCACCCGGCGTCCACGGTATCGCCGCCGAGCTCGTCACGAGTGACCCGGATGTCGGACCCGTGGTGCGGGCACTGCTCGGCAGGATCGTGGTCGTCGACGATCTCCAGTCCGCCCGGCAGACACTCTCAGCGCTGCCCAACGGCTGGAGCACGGTCACGCTGGCCGGCGAGATCGCCCGTTCCGGCGGCTCCGTTACCGGAGGCTCGGCGGTCCGGGAGAGCGGAGTGCTCGGACGAGAGCGCGAACTGCGCGAGCTTCCGCAGGAGATTCGCACACTAGAGAAAAAGCGTGCAGCCTCCCAGCAGAATCAAGCCACGATCGCGACCCGCATCCGCGACTTGACCATCGAACGGGGAGAGATCGAGTCGAAACAGGCGGCCCTCCGGGCACAGCGTCGCGAGCGCGACGGCCAGCGCGATCGCCTCGCGACCTGGCTCCGTGACCTGCGTGCCCAGCGCGAGACGGCCGAGGGCCGGATCAACGCGATCGCGACCTCGCGTGATGAACATGAGCGGGCTCTGGCTGAGATCGAAACCAGGCGATCCGACCTTGTACGAACCGTTGAAGATGCACGCTCGGCCCATCAGGATGCGCTCGCTGCCATCGAAAAGCATCAGTCCAACGTCACTGGAAACGATGAAGAACTCAGTGAGGCGCAGCGAACACTGGCGGCACTGGAGGAACGCGCCCGTGCCGAACGACGACGGGAATCATCGCTCACTGCCCAGCAGCGGGCGCTGACCGAGGAGATCGCGCTGCGCGTGCAACGGGTCGCCGAGGTCGAACGCGAACACGAGTCCCTGACCGTACAGCTTGCACGCCTCACGCAGGATCTCGACCGCCTGCAGGAGACTCGAGCCGCAGCCACCACCGAACAGGAGCCGCTCGTCGCAGCGGTCCGCTCGGCGGAGTCGGCACTCGCCACAGTCGAGGACCAGCTCGAAGCCGCGCGTCAGGACCTGATTGGCCGCGAGCGCGAACTCGGTCAGCGCGGGCTGATCGTTGAGCGGGCCCGCGCTGACCTGGCCACGATCCAGCAGCGGATCGCGGACGATATGGAGGATGAGACGCCGGAATCACTGCTTGCAAGCGAGCCCGAAGCTGCCTTCTCTGCCGATGGATCGACGCTGAACGACGATTACGCCATTGTTGAGCGGGAGATCAGCCGCCTGCGCGACCGATTGCGGCGCGTCGGCTATGTCGGTGGAGATATCATGGCCGAGTATGAACGGGAGGCGCAACATCACGCCTTCCTGCGCGAGCAACTGGCCGATGTACAAGCGGCGGCAGCCTCGCTTCGACAGCTGCTCGCCGAACTGCACGAGACGATGGCTGCGAAGTTCGAGGCAACGTTCGCCAAAGTCTCCAAAGAGTTCACCAAATCGTTCGTCACGCTCTTCGGCGGCGGCACGGCAAAGCTCATCCTGACCACCGAGGATGAGGGCGCCCCTGGCGGCATCGATATCGTTGCCCAGCCTCCCGGCAAGCGGCTCCAAGGCCTCGCGCTGCTCTCCGGTGGAGAACGATCACTGACGGCGGTCGCCCTGCTCTTCGCGATCCTGCGCGTCAATCCCTCGCCCTTCCTGCTCCTGGACGAGGTCGACGCCGCGCTGGACGAGGCAAATGTCGTCCGCTTCCGCGACGAGTTGCGAACGCTGGCGAGCGAGACACAAGCCGTCGTCATCACCCACAACCGGGGCACCGTCGAGATCGCCGACACCCTCTATGGGATCACCATGGGCGGCGACGGCGTCTCCCAGATGCTCTCGTTGCGCCTCGCGGACATGCCGCTGGACGAGGACATCGACGTTCGCGATCTCCCCGCGGTTGCCGCCGGCGGCCCTACCCGGTAGTGCCAGGATCACGGTTCAATTGGCTGGCCAGGGAAGTCTCGGACGCACGGCGGGCTGATTGACTTCGGCTCAGCAGCCGCCCAGAATCATCTTGTGCCGGATTGCATCATCACCAAGGAGGCGCCCCATGATCTGGCAAGTTACCGACGCCAAGGCCCAACTCCCGGAGATCCTCGAGCGCGTATCAGAGGAGGGCCCGCAGATCGTGACGCATCACGACAAGCGTTATGTCATCATCTCGGAGGATGAATACGTAGCCCTTCCCGAGAAGAAGTTGGGCTTCGTCGACTATCTGCTAAACGGTCCCCGGTTCGATGGGGTAGAGATCGAGCACGACAAGAGCCCTATGCGGGATATCGAACTATGACGTTCGTGCTCGATACGGACGTGTTGAGCCAACTGCTTACGACGGGTGGCGACACACATGTCAAGGATTATGTACGGCGCATACCGTCCGCTGACATTTTCGTCAGTGTCGTAAGCATTGGTGAGATCCGGAAGGGAGCCTCGCTGCTTCCTGAAGGAAGGCGCCGCAATGAACTTGAAGGATGGTTCTTGCGGGTTCAAATCAGATTTCGCTCCCGTGTACTACCCAATCGACCTCGAAACCACCGTCACTTGGGGAGAGCTCTCTGCGAGGACGCGCCGGGCAGAACATCGCCGCGGCGGACCTGCTCATTGCCGCGACCGCCCTGCAGCATGGTCTCACCGTCATGACTCGCAACATTCGCGACTTCGCTCCGACAGGCGTCGAGCTGATTAATCCTTGGTCAACCCAGCCTTAGGAGGCCACAGACTTCCTTTCATCGCGGGTCCCGCTCATCCTGGCGCGGCTGATGGTTCATCACGCACGCCCACGATTCCGGCTTCGGAATCGAGACGAACCAGCACCGCCCCGAGCAGGACCAGCACGCCCATCAGGCCAAACATGATGGCAAGGGACTGCCCCGCCAGCCATCCGAGCACGATCCCCATCGCCCCCACATAGACCGTCACGATGCCGCTGATCAGCGAGAGCGACGTCGCCCTCGCCTCATCTCCGAGATACTCGTTGTAGAGTCCGGCGAAGAGCGGACCGCTCAAGTGGATTGCCCCCCATTGGATCACGAAGAGCAGCACCGCCAGCACCGGTCGGTTGTTCAGCGCCATCCCGAAGTACAGCACTCCGGGAATCCCCGTCGCCAGCAACATCGCCCGGCGCGTCCCGAATCGTGGGATCAGTCGCCACGCCACCAGCTGCGTCCCCACTGCGACGACCGAGCCGAGACTCAACGCGAGCCCGAACCAGCGGCCGGAAACGCCCACCTGCAGGAAGTAATCCTGGTAGAAGACCAGCAGGTGCGCGCCGAAGGCATTGGCAACGAGTGAGAGCAGCATCACGCGCCGCAACTGCCGGCTTTGTCGGATGGATCTCCATCCTGTACGCAGCAGATGAGTGCTCGTCGGCTGATGCGCTGGCCGCTCTGTTCCCGGGCGATCACGCAACGTCAGGCCGAGCAGAACAGCGATGCTCAGCCCAACAATCCCCATGAGGAGGGTCAGCACCATCCTGGAATGGGAGAGATCGGCGGCGACCACAGCGGTGGTGCCGTAGGCGACGACACTCGCGAGGTGGATCGCGGCGCCGATCCGTCCCCGCGCTCGCTGCATCCCCTGAGTCCGATTATGCGATGGCAACGACTCATACACGTAGGCATCGACGCTGCCGGAGGCGAAGGCAAATCCGGTCCCGGCGATGATTTGGGAGAGGAGGAACATCCCGTAGTTCTGGGCAAAGAGAAAGGAGATCTCGGCACCTACCGCTAGCATGAGTGCCAGCTGATAGCTGCGCCGGTGACCGAGACGGTCGGCCAAAACGCCGGTGGGCACCTCCATGACGAGCTGTGCCCAGAGCAGCATCGTCTGGAGACCCGCGATCTGGGCCATGCTGAGGCCCTCGCCGCGCAGGTAGGGCGTCATGATCGGAACGAAGAAGTAGAGCTGGCCGAAGAAGGAGATGATCGCCACGCGCTGGGCGATCGTCAGTCCCTGCGTGCGGGACCAGAGGGAGCCGATGGAAAACATGGGAATCCTCATGGTATTCGGGAATTCCCCAGCAACGCCGGGATGATGGCGGACCAAGCATTGCCAGCCGAGGACTCGGGGTGGCAGGATGCGGAACCGCGACAACACAAACGCCGTGGGGAAGCCCCACAGCGATCGATCTACAGGCGAACGCACGAACTGGCATCCGAATGCCGGTGCCAGGGATCGGCGTATTTCGCCTGCTTGTCGTTGGTGGAGCTGCCTAGCGCGAGAGGCGCGTTGTTCCGCCGTAACCTGCCATGTATCGCTTCCATGTTTGGGCCGGGACCGGCCCACTTCCATTCCAATACACGCATCCTAGCACAAGGACCACCCATCGCAGCCCGACACGACACAAATCTCCCACGCCTCCGGGGTGGCCGTGCCGGGTTGAGCATGTCCCGGCTTGCAGCGCATCCGGCATCTGCTATAGAGTCCCAAGCGATGTGCGAGCTCCTGATCGCTCGTCCAGTGACGAACCACACCACCCAAGGGAAAGGCAACGAGCGTGAAGTACGGACGCGTCCTGATCAAGCTGAGCGGAGGCGCATTTTCCGGTGCCGCGGAAACGGGCATCGACCGCGCGGCCGTCGATGCACTCGTTGACGAAATCCAGGCATTGACCAACGAAGGGGTCCAGGTCGCGATCATGGTCGGCGGCGGCAACATCTTCCGCGGGCGCCTGGCCGACGACTGGGGAATCGAGCGCGCCGAGGCCGACAACATCGGCATGATGTCGACCATCATCAACAGCCTCATCCTGCGTGGCGCCCTTACCGCGCGCGGCTCCCACGAAGTCCGGGTCATGACGGCCATTCCGATCGCGACCGTGGCCGAGCCGTATATCCGGCTTCGCGCGATCAAGCATCTGGAAAAGGGCTACATCGTGGTTTTCGCCGCCGGCATCGGTCAGCCATTCGTCACGACCGATTACCCTGCCGTGCAGCGCGCGATCGAGATCCGCGCCGAAGCGATCCTCGCCGCCAAGCAAGGGGTCAATGGTGTCTTCACCGCCGATCCAAAAAAGCACCCGGACGCCAAGCGCTTTGCGTCCATCGCGTATGATGATGTCCTGAGCCGGGGATTGAATGTCATGGACCAGTCCGCGTTCATCCTCGCCCGCGATCACAACATCCCCATTCATGTCTTCGATGCCGGCGCCAAGGATGGCATGCGGGATATCATCAAGTGCCGGCCAATTGGCACGTATGTCGGTCCTGACGCCGTAACCAAGGTTGCCGACGATCGTTAACGCCTCGCCAGGAGGGCTCACAACCGAAGAACCACCACGCATCGTTGTCCCTGCCGATCACAATGACGTCATCAGCTGGAGAAATGCCGTGTCAACCGATCCGCGAATCGCGCGTACCCGTCGTCGTCTTCGTGCGGCCATGCTCGCTCTGATCGAGGAGCGCGACATGCCCTCCATCAACGTGCAGGACATTACGCAGCGCGCGCAGGTCAACCGCACGACCTTCTATCTCCATTACAGCAATGTCGAAGATCTGCTCGACGATGCGATGGATGAACTCATCGCCGAGCTCAAGGCGCAGACCCGCGAATTCGACATGACCAAGATTGACATCCTCAACCCCGGTATCCCCCCCAACCTCCCCACCTGGTACACCTTTCTGGGCGAACGGCTGCCACTCTTTCGCAAGCTCTTCACCGCACCCATCGGGGTCTCCTTCACCACCAAGCTGCAGGCACTCCAGGAAGCAGAATTCCTGGAGGCCTGGGAAGCCCACCACCTGGTCGCAGCGGAGGGCACGCCTCCGCTCGAATTCCGTGCCCGGTATGGCGCTGCCGCGGTGCTCGGCGTGGTCAGCAAATGGGTCACTGACGAGGCATCGGCACAGGCCCGCTGCTACGACATCTGGACCTGGGAGCTTCTGCTCCCGCTCTGGACGACGATGGTCGCCGAGCCGAGCGGCGTTGCCGAGGAGGCTCCCGTCGCGCGGGTCGGATAGGCGCCCCCAAGATCGATCCACTCTTCTGCCGAGCTGACAAAGGGCTCGTCAGGTGCACCGACCCCTTACAGGCGCCCGCCCAGCAATCGCCTGGTCGTGCCATTCTTCGCTCACCATGACATCGATCGTCGCGCCGCCCCTTGAGCGTCATTCTGCACCTGGTGAATGGGGCGCCTTTGCTACCGCAAGCCCGGTTCAGCTCGCCAGGCGGCTCTCCCCTAACATCTGCTCCCACATGCTCATCAGGTACCCGCGACGAAGCGCTCGTGAGCGGATCTCGGATGCATCCGATTCTTCACAGGGCAATGGGTGCATTTGTACTATTGATCGAAGTCGTATCACTTGCGTACCATACCCGTATAATGTCGCCGTATTGGGTCGCAGCTCCCACCGGATCAGGCCATTTCGGGGGCGGGCACGCCCTTCCGCATCCCACCACAGGGATCGCCCGCTCCCGAAATGGCCCGCTTGTATTCGACGGCCACCATACACGCGCATAGAGGAGGGACGCCATGACCTCGGGCAGTGACACCGCACGCCGCTATTCGCGCAAACACGCTTCGCAATTCCGACAGGAGTTGCACGAACTCCTGCGCATTCCCAGTCTTAGCGCCGATCCCGAATACGCTGGCGATATTCGCCGGGCCGCCGATTGGCTTGCAGATCAACTCAAGTGCCTCGGGCTTGAGAAGGTCGCGGTCATGCCCACGGTCGGTCACCCCGTGGTCTATGGCGAATGGCTGGGGGCCGGTCCCGACAAGCCGACCGTTCTCGTTTACGGCCACTACGATGTCGTGCCGGCCACCCTCGATGAAGGATGGGATACCGACCCATTCGAGCCGGTCGAGAAGGATGGGAAGATCTACGCCCGCGGCGCCACCGACGACAAGGGCCAACTCTTCATCCATATCAAGGCGCTCGAGTCGTACCTCAAGACGACGGGTGGAGCCCCTGTCAACATCAAGTTCCTGCTGGAAAGCGAGGAAGAGGTCTCCTCCCCCAACCTCACGCCATTCATTCGGGAGCATCTCGATCTCCTCCGGGCCGATGTCTGCGTGATCAGTGATTCCTCGATGCGCACGATCGAGGAACCAGCTATCACCCACAGCCTTCGTGGCATGACCTATATGGAGATTGAAGTCCGGGGTCCGCGTGAGGACTTGCATAGCGGCTTCTTCGGCGGCGCAACCCACAACCCGGCGAATGCCATCTGCGAGATCATCGCGAAGCTCTACAACGAGGACAACACTATTGCGGTCCCCGGTTTCTACGACGATGTCGTCCCGCTCCGGCAGGATGAACGCGACATGATCGCGAGATCCGGCCTGACGGAAGAGCAGTTCAAGCAGGCGACAGGTGTTCCCGCCGTTTGGGGGGATGAGCAATACACGATCAGCGAGCGCGTCTCGGCCCGACCGACGCTGGATGTGAACGGCCTGTGGAGCGGTTACGCCGGTCCTGGCCCGAAAACGATCATCCCGGCTGTCGCCGGAGCCAAGTTGAGTTCCCGGCTGGTCGCCAACCAGGACCCGCACAAGATCTTCGAGCTCGTGAAATCGCATATCGAATCGATCGCCCCGCCGACCGTCAACGTCTCAGTCAGTCTGCTGACCACGGGCGAGCCGGCGCTCATCCCGTTTGACCTTCCGGAGATGCAGGCGGCGGCCCATGCCTACGAAAAGGGATGGGGGCACCCGGCGATCTTCACACGTGGCGGCGGCAGTATCCCGGTCGTCGCGGAATTCGTCTCCCTCATGCAGATTCCCGTCGTGATGATGGGATACGGCCTCGACAGCGATGGGCTGCACGCCCCCAACGAGCACTTCAGCATCGAGATGTTCGAACGCGGGATCGAGACCGCGATCGTCTATCTCGAGGAGCTCGCGAACCTGCCGGCAAAGGAGCAGCAATGACGACATTCTCCGACCAGTTCAACCAGGAGCTCGAATCGCGACTCATTCGGTACGCCAGGATCGACACCGAGGCGGACGAAAGCTCACCTACCTCCCCAAGCACCGCGAAGCAACTGGACCTGCTGAACCTTCTCGTCGCTGAACTGAAAGAGATCGGCGCCCATGATGTCACGCTGACCGATTACGGCGCGGTGCTGGCCACCATCCCGGCGACCGTCGAGGGAGAAGTACCGACCATCGGCTTCCTTGCCCACGTCGATACCTCTCCCGGATTCAGCGGCAAGAATGTCAAACCCGTCGTACACCGCAATTACACCGGCGAGGATATCCGTTTCCCGGACGCTCCCGACCTCGTCCTCTCACCGGCGGAGTTCTCCTACCTTGGCACCAAGATAGGGGAGGATATCGTCACCGCCAGCGGTACAACGCTGCTGGGCGCGGATGACAAGGCAGGTGTGGCGATCGTGATGGCACTCGCCAATCACCTGCTGCACCATCCTGAGCTGCCGCACGGGCCAATTCGCATCGGCTTCACCCCCGATGAGGAGATCGGGCGCGGTGTCCATGCGAACCTCCCACGCGATCTCAAGGCGGATTTCGCCTACACGCTGGATGGCGCAGAGCGTGGCGAGATCGTCTACGAGACGTTCTCGGCGGACAAGGCAGACGTCAGCATTCAGGGAGTCTCGATCCACCCCGGTCAGGCCAAGGACCAGATGGTCAATGCCCTGCATCTCGCGGCTAAGATCATCAACACCCTTCCCCACGTCACGCGCACCCCGGAGACCACCGCCGATCGCGACGGGTTCATCCACATCTATCAGATGTCCGGGACCTCTGCCGCCGCCAACCTCTCGTTCATCATTCGCGACTTCGAGCGCGAGGGACTGAGCGATCTCGGCGATCTGTTGACCCAGGTCTGCGCGACGATTCAGGCAACTGAACCGCGCGCCAGGATCGAGTGCACCATCACCCCGCAATACCGTAACATGCGCTACTGGCTGGAAGAGGACATGCGCCCGGTCGACCTGGCGAGGGATGCGGCACGATCAATCGGCATCGAGCCATTCTCGACACCGACACGCGGGGGAACGGACGGCTCACGCCTGACGGAGCTGGGTGTGCCGACGCCCAATATCTTCACCGGAATGCAGAATATCCACGGTCCCTTGGAGTGGATCAGCGTGCAGGACATGGCACGCGCCACCGAGCTCACGATCACGCTCGCACAACGGTGGAGCGATCAGACCGGCTCCTGATCGCAGCGCACATGCTGGTTGCGGCCACCGACCGTACCACCCCGGCAGGACTCTTGAACACTCGCCAAAGCAAGGGCCAGGATCACGAATCGACGTGCCCGGAGTGGGCAACTGGGGGATGGGGATGAGTGCAGCGGCAAGCACAAGCCAGGAGAAGCCAGGGCTGACCCAGCGATTGCTGGACGGAATCGAACGAACAGGAAACAAGGTGCCGCACCCGGTGCTGATGTTTCTCTACCTGATCGGGATCGTGATCGTCCTCTCGCAACTGCTGGATTGGGCAGGCGTCAGTGTTACCGAGCAGATTGCGGAACCCGTGCCCGTCACGGCCGAACAGAATTACTACGAGGACACGACCCAACACCAATACGAGATCGAATCCGGCGAGCAACATTTCGAGCTGAAAGAAGTCACCGTCACGATCAGGGGCTTGCTCACGATCGACGGGATCCGCTTCATCTTCACCTCGTTTGTCACCAACTTCCAGAATTTCGGCGTGATCGGCGTCACGTTCATCGCCATGATGGGCGCGGGAGCGGCCGAAGGCGTCGGCCTAATGGACGCGCTCATTCGCAAGCTGGTCAAATCCTCGCCACCCGGTCTGATCACCTTTCTCATCGTGCTCGTCGGCGCGCTCTCCAGCGTCGCATCCGATGCGGGATACCTGATCCTGATTCCGCTGGCGGCGGTCGCCTTTCTCACACTCGGGCGGCATCCGATTGCCGGCATGGCAGCGGGGTTCGCGGGCGTCGCGGCCACGTTTGCCGTCAACATCATTCCCCAGCCAATCGACGCCATGATCGCGGAGATCGCGAACGAGGCGATCGCCATCACCGGTGGCGACACCATCTCCGTCGTCAACAACTACTACTTCGGCGTCGTCTCGATGCTCGTCCTCTGCGTGGTTGCCACCTTCATCACCGAACGAATCATCGAGCCTCGCCTGGGAACGTTCGACCGCTCATCGATGTCCGATGAAGAGCAGGCCGACGCCACACCAACGGTTGATGAGGCAGCCGAAGCCAAGGGACTCCGCTACGCCCTGTTCGGATTCCTCGGGATGTTGGCGATCGTCCTGCTCGCGACCATCCCCTCCGGGGCGCCGCTGCGTGATCCGGTCGATGGGTCGATTATCGGCACGACCCCATTCATGGACAGCCTGCTCTTCATCATCGCGCTCTTCTTCCTCGTCGCGGCAATCGGCTACGGCATCGGAGCCGGCACAGTCAAGAGCGCCAACGACGTCATCGGGCACATCACGAAAACGTTCAATTCACTGGGCGGCCTCATCTTCATGTTGCTGATGATTGCGCAGTTCATCGCCTACTTCAATTATTCCGGCATTCCGCGCGTTACGGCTATCGCCCTCGCCGAACTGCTCGAGCGTGCGGCGATTCCAGCGTTGCCGCTGCTCGTCGGCTTCATCATCGTGATCCTGCTGCTCGATTTCATCATTCCCGGCGTGATTCCCAAGTGGGCCATCTTCGCGCCTGTCTTCATCCCGATCTTCATGCGGCTGGATATCGCTCCGCAAACACTCGTTGCCGCATTCCGGATCGGCGATTCGCCGGTCAATACGCTGACGCCACTGATGGTCTACTTCCCGTTCATCGTCACCGTAGCGCAGCGATACCAGAAGGATTCCGGCATCGGCACGGTCATCTCGCTGATGATTCCCTACGCCCTGATCATGGGCGCCATCTGGATCCTGCTCTTCATCATCTGGTTCGTCGCGGGAATCCCGCTCGGACCGGGGTATCCGGTCAGTACATAGCGTCCTTGCGGCATGACAATTCGCAACCACGGACACGCAGATGCCGGG
>JBARWF010000097.1:0-5753 GCA_049646645.1 Thermomicrobiales bacterium | reverse complement strand
GGAGTTCAGAAGGCTCTTGGTGGTCGCCGGCTTGTTGTCTTCCCACGGTGCATGGTCGCGGATGAACGCCGCGACCTCGGCGGGGGTATGACCGCGCAAGTCGAGCGCCGGATACTTCAGGCTGTCGGGAAGGTAGAGGTGGAAGGTGAACTCGATCGGTTCGGTGCGCTCCATCTCGGCCCACCAGTCGTAGAGCGGTGGCAGCCAGGAGAAATCGTTGGCACGCATGCGCCAGAGCGCGACGCCGGCGCCGCGTTCGTAGGCCAAGGCCTCGCCGAAATAGACCTTGGCGTCACCGCCACGCTCGATCAGCTCCTTGACGTCATCGAAATGGCGAGGAGACCCCTTGAGCGTGAACCGATAGCCGGAGAAGAGCTCCGGTGGTTTCACGGCCATCTCTTTCTTGAGCCTCGCCCGTCGCCACTCCCAGGGGAATAAGACCATCCGCTTCGTCGCCTCCAGCCACTCGTGCCTCTCACCGCTCCGGCGCGGCATTGCACCGGATCTCCGGGCTCACGGTTACACGTCCGCCCCATTGTACCGCGAAGCCCCGCCGTGGCGCCGACTGCGACGCGGTTGGACGCGTTCTCGTCTGCGACGCATCATGCACCCGATATGCATCTATTGACAGGAGTTCCTGTTTCCCTATAGGCTGCGCGTTTGGGACCCTATCGTTCACAGTCTACGTATCGTGGCATGGCGCCATCCGCATCGTTGTCGCGTGCCGGCTCTCGCATCACCGTGACCTGTCTGGTTGGTGGTCAAGGGCACTGGCGGCGGCCCTTGCGTGCGGGCATCCATGAAGGGAGGGATCGTTGCGGTATTCATCGATCATGGGCCGGTCGCTCTCGCGCAACCGGCTGATGCGGCTGGTAGCCGCGGGTGCTGTGGCAGTTCCCGCTCTGCACGCGACCGGCGGCGCGGCGCAGGATGCGACACCGGTCGCATCGCCGATTGCCTCGCCCGCGGCATCGCCGGTGAGTGGGGACCTTGCCGTTCGCCGCAATGCGAAATCACTGAGCACGGCGGAGAAGAAGGCGTTCACCGATGCCGTTCTTGCGATCAAGGCGACGCCATCGCCCTGGGATGCGGATTATTCCATCTACGATCAGTTCGTCGTCTGGCATCGGGATGCCTTTGCCTGCGATCTGATGGCCGCGCACATGGGACCGGCCTTCTTTCCCTGGCATCGCATGTTCCTCAAGCTCTTCGAGGAGCAGTTGCAGGCCATCGACCCCAGCGTCACCGTGCCGTACTGGGACTGGACGGTGGATGACACCGTTGATTCCTACGTCTGGCAAGACGATTTCATGGGCGGCTCAGGTGATCCCGAGAATCAGTGGGCGGTGATGGACGGCCCCTTCCGCAGGGACAACTGGGAGATCTCGATCTTCGACGAGGCCGACGACGAGTTGCTGCCGTTCCTGATCCGGAACCTGGGCGACGGCAAGCTGGCGCCGGATCTTCCCACCGCCGAACAGGTCGAGACGTCGCTGGCATTGACCACCTACGACACCTCGCCCTGGAACGAGATGAGCGACCCGGCGGTCAGTTTCCGGAGTCATATGGAGGGCTGGCGGGACTGCGTCCCCGACTCCTGCGTCGACGATCCGTCCGATCATCCGCAATGCCCGGGCTCGCATGATATGCACAACCGCGTGCATCTCTGGGTGTCGGGGGAGATGATCTTTGCGCACGAAGGGGGATTCGAGGAGGTTGCAGGGCCCTATGGCACGATGGCGATGAACTCGTCGCCGAACGATCCCGTTTTCTTCCTGCACCATGCGAATATCGATCGCCTCTGGAACCAGTGGATGCAGCGGCATGGGCAACTCTACGCGCCAGCGTCCGGGGCGATGTATGGGCACAATCTGGACGATCTGATGTGGCCCTACCGCGATATTGGCATCGCAGTGTCACCGGCGATGATGCTTGACTCGCGAGCCCTCGGCTACGTCTACGATACGGACTGATTGACAAGCTCGTCGGCCAACGGTCGGGATGCGGCCCATTCGCCAGTGCTGGCGAATGGGCCGCGTCAGTGAAACGACCATTTCGAATGGCCGCGACGACGGGACATGGAGCATCGATGACAACGACAGGATCAGGGGCGCGGAATCTGGAGATCAAAGTCGAGTGCAGGGAAGTGGGCCTGTCCGACGTGCGGCAACGGCTGGCGCGCCGCGGGGTCGAGCTCTCCAGCCGGCTGCGTCAGGTTGATACCTACTTCCGGGTTCCGCATGGTCGTCTGAAGCTGCGGGAGATCGGTGATCTCGATGATGGGTTGGCCTTCCGCGCGGAGCTCATCGGGTACGTGCGACCGGACGAGGCGGCCTCGCGCTGGAGCACCTATCACGTCACGGCGATCGGGGTGGGTGAAGTCGCGTCCCTGCTCGCCTCGCTGGAGGCGACGCTCGGCAAGCTGGTGCGGGTCGCCAAGCGACGGGATGTCGCGATCCTCGATGCCACGCGCATTCATCTCGATGAGGTCGAGGGCCTCGGGGCATTCATCGAGCTGGAGACGGTGATCGAGGGACAATCCGAGGCCGAAGCGACCGCCGAGCACCGGCGGATCGTGGCTGAATTGGGACTCGATCGCTGGGCGCCGATCTCCGGCTCCTACAGCGATCTGCTGCTGAGGCGAAACCGGGCCGGCGCGTGACGCGGCGTTGCGACGCGGCAGGCTCATGAATAGCGCGCATTCGTATGGGTTGACCCTCGCTGTTGCGTGCGATATCTCCGATCATTCAGGCGCTTTGCATGCGGAGGCGAGGGCGGACACACGGGTCCGCCCGTACTGTTTCCTATGCAGGGGCCAGGAAATCAGACTCGGCGTATGCACGCATACGGGTCGACCCATGGGTCGACCCGTACGAAACGACGAAGACGCGGGCGAGGCTTAGTAGGTGGCGCGGCCACCGGAGATGTCGAAGACGGCGCCGGTCGTGAAGGTGACGTCGTCCGAGCAGAGGAAGCCCACGAGCGCGGCGACCTCCTCCGGCTGCCCCACCCGGCCCATCGGGATCTTGCTCGTCATGTAGGCGATGTGCTCGTCCGTCAGCTGTTTCAGGATCTCCGTGGCGATCACCGCGGGAGTCACGGCGTTGATGATGACGCCCTTGGTCGCGACCTCCTTGGCGATCGACTTGGTGAGCCCGATCACCCCGGCCTTCGCGGCGGAGTAAGGCGCGGCGTTCGGGTTGCCCTCCTTGCCGGCGATCGAGGCGATGTTGACGATCCGCCCGTATCCACGCTCGATCATCGACGGCAGGCTGGAATGGCAGCCGAGGAAGACGCCGGTCAGATCGATGTCGATCACCTGCTTCCACTCCTTGACCGACAGCTCCCACGACGGAGCCGCGCGCCCGGCAATGCCCGCGCAGTTGACCAGAATCGACACGGTATCCCAGGTGTCCTGCAGCCGCGTGTGCGCCGCCGCCCAGCTCTCGGGATCGGTCACATCGAGCGTGACGCCAATCGCCTGCTCGCCAAGCGCCGCTGCGGCTGCCGTAGCCGCCTCGCCATCGATATCGGCAACCGCAACCCGTGCCCCCTCGGCGACGAGCCGCGCGGCGATTGCCTGGCCGATGCCACGGGCGGCTCCCGTGACGAGCGCGACACGATTCTGAAGACCTCGATCTGAAACGGACATCACGATTCTCCGGCATAGTGCTCTTGCTTGAGGGCCGTTAACTCTTGGCCGATCTTACACAGACATTGCTTTTCTGGCCAACTTTTCAGCCAGTTGTGATCCAATTCTTTCGAAGGTTCTTTCAACGATCTGCGGCAGGTGCTAGATTCACCGTGTGCGGGTCCCAATTGATTGGCAATCATGCATCTCCTTGGAGATGCATACGGTACTGGAGATGCCTGGCCATGAACGCGCGCGCCTCTTCATCCCATGCTGCGGCCAGCGACCGTTCCACGAACCACGTGGATCGCCGCCGGTTTGCTCAGGGAATAGCAGCGACCGCCGTCGCTTTCGGTGTTGCCGGGCAGGCCATTGCCCCCAGCAGCGCCCAGGAAGTTTTGTCCATGAGATCACGTGCCACTCCGGAGAAGCAGCGCACGTTGTTGATTCGCAACGCCACGCTCGTCGCGACTATGGATGACGAGGGGCTGGAGATCGAACAGGGCAGCATCCTGATCGAGGGGGCTCGCATCGCGCAGATCGGGACTGCCGATCTGCTCCCCGCAGCCGCCGACGAGGTGATCGATGCGACCGGTATGGTGATCATGCCCGGTCTCGTCAATACCCATCACCACTTCTCCCAGACCCTGACCCGCGCAATCCCGGCCGTGCAGGATGCGGATCTCTTCACATGGTTGAAGACGCTGTACCCCATCTGGGCGAGCGCCACGCCGGAGGCGATCCAGGTCAGCACGAAGGTCGCTTTGGCAGAGCTGATGCTCTCCGGGTGCACGACCGCGACAGACCATACCTATGTGTGGCCAAACGGGGCGCGGCTCGACGATCAGGTTGAGGCCGCTCAGGAGATGGGCGTTCGCTTTCACGCTTCCCGGGGTTCGATGTCGGTCGGCGAGTCCAAGGGTGGCCTTCCGCCTGATTCGGTGGTGGAGGATGAGAACGAGATTCTTCGCGATTCGCGGCGACTCATCGAGACATTCCATGACGCTGACCGCGGTGCGATGCTCAGGGTTGTGCTCGCCCCATGCTCGCCATTCACCGTTTCGCCCGATCTGATGCGTGAGAGTGTGGCCCTCGCCCGATCCTATGGGGTGTATTCGCACACCCATCTGGCTGAGACACGGGATGAAGCCGCCTATTGCCAGGAGCATTTCGGGAAGACGCCTGTTGAGTTCTGCGAGAGTCTGGGCTGGACGGGCGACGATGTCTGGCACGCGCATTTCGTGCATCCCTCGGCGGATGAGATCGTTCGGCTCGGGGCATCCCGCACGGGGGCGGCACATTGCCCTTGCTCCAACATGCGGCTTGGTTCGGGCATTCCGCGCGTGGCGGACTGGCTCCGCGCCGGCATGCGCGTCGGTCTTGGCGTTGATGGCTCCGCTTCCAACGATGGCTCGCATCTTCTGGCCGAGGCGCGGCAGGCGATGCTGCTCCAGCGCATTTCCGGTGATGGGAATGCACCCATATCCGCCCGCAGCGTCCTTCGGATCGCGACGCGCGGTGGTGCCGACGTGCTGGGCCGTGACGACATCGGCTACCTTGCTCCGGGAATGCAGGCGGATATCATCGGATTTCGGCTCGATACGCTGTCGTTCGCAGGCGGCGCGGTGCACGATCCGCTCGCCGCGCTCGTGTTTTGCCATCCGCCACAGGTCGATCTCAGCGTCATCAACGGAGATGTTCGCGTTCGCGACGGAGAGATCGTCGATCTCGATCTCCCGGCGCTTGTGCGACGCCACAACGAGATCGCAGTTGCGCTGGCGCGTGGTGAGCTGGCGACGAAGTGGCTGCATTAGGCGGCCACGGCGCTGATGCTCGGTGGAGCGTCTGTCTGACACCGTCATCGGGATGACGGTTGGGACAGACGCTTTTCCTGGTCCGCGATCGGTGCTACAGTCTCCCGCAATCGGGGCCACATCGACGATACCTGACCATTGCCTCGCTGAGGCGATATTGAGGAGAGAGGCTGAACATGGCTACAAAGCACACCGCCGGACAGGAAGCTGCCGATCGCGCCCCGGTCCGGGTGGATCGACGTCGTTTTGCCCAAGGAGTGGCGGCCTCGGCCGTTGCGCTCGGCCTGGCCGGGCAGGCTGCTCCCGCC
>JBARWF010000096.1:0-55764 GCA_049646645.1 Thermomicrobiales bacterium | reverse complement strand
GGCCCTCCCGCATGCGGGAAAGGCATCAATTCGGGCGCACTCCGACCTACACGCCGCTCAGCGACCATTGCGCCGGGGGCACCGCCTCCAGCATCACCGATCTCCCGCCTTCTGCCGCATAATCGATGCGCACGAGCAGGAAACGATCCGGAAGCCAGTCGTCCGCCCGCTCCGGCCACTCGATCAGGGAAATACCATCGGCGGGCTGGAGATAACTCTCGTAGCCGAAGCTCTCGAGCTCGGCGGGATCGGTCAGCCGGTAGAGATCCAGGTGATAGAGCTTCAGCCCGGTCCCGTCCTGTGCACGACCCTCGTGCTCGGCCACCAGCGTGAAGGTCGGGCTCTGGACCGCCTCCACCACCCCGAATCCCTCGGCGATCCCTTGTACGAGCGTCGTCTTGCCCGACCCCAGATCGCCGTGCAGCAGCACGACGTCGCCCACCATCAGCCTCCGGGCGAGCCGCCCTCCCAGCGCCCGCATCTCACCGGCGCTGGCAATCTGAATGGTGGTTGTGGTTGGTATTGTTCTCGCCTGTGTTTCCGGCATCGCGGTATCCGCGCTCCTCACACCAACGCTCGTGTCACGCGCACGTCAGGACCTATGCATTCCCGGGATCGCTGTCCCACCACTGCGTGAAGTGCGAGAACGGCGTGCGCTCACGGATCGGGCGCTCCATCGCCGGATACCCCACATAGATGAAGCCGAGAATCTGGCCGCGTGGGGAGACACCGAAGAGGTCGCGCACCTCCTGTGCGAAGGCAGGGGCGCCACTGCGCCACATCGCCGCCAGCCCCAGCGCATCCGCCGCGAGCAGCATGTTCTGCGCCGCCGCGGCAACTGCGGCATGCTCCTCGATCTCCGGCGTCTTCCCGTCTTCAGCCGGTGCGCTGATGACGGCAATGACATACGGCGCCCGCAAGGGCTTGGCCGCAGCCTTGGCCCGCGCCCGCTCCGCCTGCTCGGGGTCGTCTATACCCGAGGCGGCGGCGGCGCCAGCCGCACGCCCGAGCAGGTTGCGCCCCTCACCGCTCAGCACCACAAATCGCCAGGGCTCGGTGAGGTGGTGATTGGGCGCCCATGTCGCGGCCTCGAGCAGCTGCTCGATCAGCGACCGGGGCGGAATCTCGTCCGTCGTCTTGCCGATGCTCCGGCGCCGGCGAATGGCATCCAGCACCACCCTGGTGCTGTCGTCAGGGAACGTGGTCGCGGCAGCCGTCTCAACAATCATGGTGTCCGACATCGGGGTGACAGGTCCTTTCCGAGGGAGAAGTCAGGGTGCAGCATGTGGATTGGTCGGAGTGCATCTCCGGACGTACCAAAATCCGACTTGCTTCGTCGGTTATATGATACCGGATCGGTCCGGCTCGCGGCCAAGCCCGGCGTCCAGCCTACGTGGATATGCGGCTACCGCGTCCCGGCTACGTGAAAATGATCGTAGGCGCCGGGACCAACGGGCCGCGCTTGCCCATCCAGATCGACCAGCGCGATGCGTGCACCCGCGTCCAGCCGATCCGTGATCATGCCGATCGCCGTCACCGTCGCGCTGATCTCTTTCGCTTGGTCGTCAAGCTGTGTCATGGCTTGCGGGGACAGTGTGAACAGCAGCTCGTAATCCTCGCCGCCACGCAGCGCCAGCTGGAGCCAGCGATCCGGGAAGAGTGCCCGTAATGCGGGGGCAACGGGAAGCAGCCGCGCATCGATCGTCGCACCGACGCCGCTCGCATGCAGGATCTTCGGCAGGTCGCCGAGCAGGCCATCACTGAGATCCATCGCCGCCGTGGCCCCGGCATCCGCGAGCACCTTGCCGAGCGTAATGCGCGGATTCGGGCGGAGATGGGCCGCGGTCAGCAACCCCGTCGTCGCGAGGCCGGCAAACCGCTCGGGCTCGGCCAGGATCGCGAGTCCCGCGGCCGAGGCACCCAACGTCCCGCTGACGCAGACCAGGTCGCCCGGCTTCGCGCCCGAGCGGCGGAGGACTCGCGTCGCCGGGGCCTCCCCGATCGCCGTCACGCTGATCATGAGCCGGTCCGGGCTCCGCACGATATCGCCGCCCGCCACAACGACCGCATGCGCACGGGCCAGCTCTCCCATCCCCGCGTACATCGCGCGCAGGTCATCCACGCGCTCGTCGCCGCGCAGCCCCAGGGAGACGGTCGCGAGACGAGGGGTAGCGCCCATCGCCGCGATATCGGAGAGGTTCACGGCCAGCGACTTGAAGCCGAGGCTCCGCCAATCCGTCCAGTCGAGACGAAAATGCACGCCCTCGACCAACGTGTCGGTGGTGATGACCGACACGTTCCCTGGTTGTGGCGTCCAGATCGCGGCATCATCCCCGATGCCGTCGGTCACCGAGGCACTCTGGCGAACGGCGGCGGGCAACGCATCGCGCAGCGCGTTGATCAGGGCGAATTCGCCGATTTCGGCAACAGTCCGCGCATCGATTCCTTCATTCATTCACGTGGTCCTCGGCAGGCGGCCTTGTCGCGACGAGAGCGGTATAGTGACACAATACGGCACCCCTGATGCTCGCGATCATCAGGCATGGTCAGCGCGGCATGGTTATCGCGAATGCCATCTACGGTTGATGCATGCCAGGAGGAGTCAATGCCCCGTCCCGATCCCATCATCCCTGGCCCAGGGCAGGAATCCGTCCAGGACTATCCGATCCCGCCACGGCTCGATCCCGTGGACAGCCACATCCGGATCGAGTGTAACGGTATCGTGATTGCGGAGTCGAACAAGGCGATCCGGGTACTGGAGCACGGGCATCCGCCTGCCTACTACCTACCACCGGAGGACATCCGGGTGGAGTTCATCGTCCCGGAGGCGCACCTGACCACCTGCGAGTGGAAGGGCACGGCCCATCACTACGGGCTGGACGTCAGCGGTGAGCGACGTCCATCGGTCGCATGGTGCTACCCGGAGCCGCTTCCGGGGTACGAGCCAATCGCCTATTATGTCGCCTTTACTCCGGTCGAAGGACTCCGCTGCACCGTCGATGAAGCGCTTGTCCAGACGACGACGGGCATTGCGGACGGCGGTTGGATCACGCCCGGTATCGCCGGCCCATTCGCCCAGGAGCCGAGCTCCGACTTCCGGACCTCGCTTGTCTTCGCCGCCTCCTGATCCCTGCGTGGTAGGGTTGGCATTTGACTGACCGCCGCCGCGCGGCCCCGCCGCAGACACCCCGTCTGCCTGGCCGGTGACCGCTTCATTGGAGCCAGATCCGTTTGTCCGCTACAGATCACCATCCCATCGCTGACCCCGCACTCGCCTCCATCGTCGATGAGGATGGCACTTCGTCCGTCGCGCAGCGAACCCAGGACGCGCAGGATATCCTGCCGCCGGTCAGCAGCTCACCGGAGCACGAGGCGATCATCGCCCAGTTCGGCGCACTCTATCCCTTCCCGCTCGACGAGTTTCAGCGGCGGGCGATCCAGGTGCTGCTGAACGGCGAATCGGTGATGGTCGCCGCCCCAACCGGCTCCGGCAAGACCGTCGTCGCCGAGTTCGGTATCTTCGATTCGTTCCGTGGAACCGGGCGCGTGCTCTACACCGCGCCGATCAAGGCACTCTCCAACCAGAAGTTCCGCGACCTGCGGGCACTCTACGGCGATCAGGTCGGCCTGCTGACCGGTGACGTCGCCGAGAATCGCGACGCCCGCATCATCGTCATGACGACCGAGATCCTCCGCAACATGCTGTTGCAGTCGCCGTGGGAACTGGATGATGTCGACTGCGTGATCTTCGACGAGATCCATTATCTCGCCGATCCGGAGCGGGGCACGACCTGGGAAGAATCGATCATCCTCTGCCCGGAGCACATCCGCTTCATCTGCCTCTCCGCGACCGTCAGCAACGCCGACGAGATCGCGGGCTGGATCAGCCGCACCCATCGCCCGATTCAGCTCATCACGCACAACCAGCGCCCAGTCCCGCTCTCGCTCTACTACTTCCATGACGGTGAGCTGACCCAGGTCGTCGATCATCACGGCAAGTTGGTCAAGAGCTTCGCCAAGGTCGGCGGGGAGCTGCGACGGCAGCCAAACCGTCCCGGCTTCCGCCGCCAGCCCGACCGCCGGGATCAGGCGATGGAGGAGCCACAGGCGCGGGAGATCGTCGACGCGCTGGAGAAACAGAACCTCCTGCCCGCGATCTACTTCCTCTTCAGCCGCAACGACTGCCAGGCCTTCGCCGAACGCCTGGCGATGATGCGGCCGGAACTGGTCAAGCCCGGTCAGCACGATGAGATCGAGGCGGTGCTCCAGACCTACCTGAACAGCATGCGTCCCGAGGACCACGAACTGGAGCAGGTTCAGGTCATTACCCGCCTCGCCCGCAAGGGAATCGGCTTTCATCACGCTGGCCTACTGCCAGTGCTCAAGCAACTGGTGGAGGTGCTCTTCAGCCGCGGGCTGATGCAGGTCGTTTTCGCCACCGACACCCTCGCGCTCGGCGTCAACATGCCGGCGCGAACGGTCGTGATCGGCCGCATGAGCAAGTGGGATGGCCGGCGACGGCGCGTCCTGATCCCGAACGAGTTCCAGCAGATGGCCGGCCGGGCCGGACGACGGGGGATGGACGCCTTCGGGCACGTCGTCATGCCCTACTCGCCGTGGATTCCCTTCAAGGAGATGCTGGAGCTGGCGACCGGCGCCCTGCACCCGGTGCAGTCGGCATTCGCGATTCGCTACAACACCGTCCTCAACCTCTGGGACCCGCCGAAGGGTGAGCGCGTCCGCCAGATGCTGCAGCGCAGCCTGGCCCAGTACCAGACCAGCCAGCGCATCCGGCTGATGGAAAACGATGTGCTGGAGATCGAGGCCGAGATCGCCGGATTGCTCGACGGCCGGGAGGCGGAGATCGCGGCGCAGGACGAGCAGTACGAGGAATACCAGAGCCTCAGTCGCACGTCGCAAGCATTGCAGCAGACCGCTCGCCAGCTCCAGCAGGAGCTCTCCGACCTGCGCGTCAGGTCCTCTACCTCGACCCCGTGGACGGAGCCGGGGCGTCAGGCGCTGCGCCGCGTCCTGCGTTCCTCACCACCCGGCCTGGTCGTCCACACGCAGGAGCATGGCTGGGCGGTCTTCGTCGGCCGGGGCGCCAGCGGAGTTGGGATCTTCCTCTGCCGTGGTGATGGCAGGCTTCATACACTCGGAGAATACCGGCAGATCGACTTCCTGCCCGACACGGCGCCGGTACCGGTGCCGCATGAGCTGATCGAGCCGCCGGCGACGGTCAGCGATCCCGCGCAACTCATCGCTCCCGAGGAGCTCGATGCCATCTGGAGCGCGATCGACGCCCGCGAGCTTCCCGATCTTGAACGAATGGCGGCAGATCATCGCGCTGCCCAGGCAGCGGCGACCGCCGCCGAGAGCGCGCGGATCGAGGCGGAGATCGAGACGGTTGACGCCGAGGTCGCCCGCCTGAAGGACGAGCTGCGCTCCCACCCATTCCACAACACGGCCATCCGCAAGGAATACCAGCGCTCGCTTCGCCGTCGCGACCGGCTCGAGCAGGAGCGCGCCGCCCTGATCGATATCCTCGACCGCGAGATCGAGGCCGAGGATGTGCGCATCCGCCACGTCATTCAGGGCATCCGCGATGTGCTCCACCGCTTCGGCTACATGAAACGCGGATATCCGACGGAGAAGGCGGATATGCTCGCCGATCTCTTCGATACCGATGGGCTGATCCTCTGCGAGCTGGTCGATCGCGAGACGCTGGCCCCTCTCGCTCCGGAGGAACTGGCCGAGCTCTTCTCCTGGTACAGCTTCGATCGGGATTTCCGCTACGCCAACCACTTCACGCTCCCTGAACGGCTCGTGACCGCCCGCCGCCGGATCGAGGAGATCGAGCGCGATGTGCTGGGCGAGGAGCGCGATCACAAGCTCTTCATCTCGGAGGGACACAACCCGAGCTTCTACGGCGCCGCCCTGCACTGGGGACGAGGCTGGTCGATGGCGCAGATCGGCGAGCAACTGGAGCTCTCCGAAGGCGATCTTGTCATCACCTTCAACAAGACGATCGACCTCATGCGCCAGGTCCGGGACATGCTGCGCGACGTCCAGCCGGAGCACGAGCTCATTACCAAGCTGCGGCAGGCCGAACACCTGCTCCGCCGCGGTATCGTCGAGCAGTCCCTGACGCTCGGATTCACGCCGATCACGGAGGTGGATGCGACCGCCACGGTCGATGACGATGACACCGACGCGCTGGAGGACGGCCCCACCGATGACGATGTCGACTCCAGCGACGACGACGCGGCGGCGATGGTCTGACCCGCTCGTCGCGGGGGGTGGGCATCATGCATCGGAGCGACCGGCTGACCGGCATCCTGATCGCCCTGCAGGGAGGGCCGCGCACGGCAGCGGCCCTCGCCGCCCGGTTCGAGGTTTCCCGCCGCACGATCATGCGGGATATGGACGCGCTCGCCGGAATCGGTGTTCCCGTCGTCGCCGAGGCCGGGCGCAATGGCGGCTACCGCATTGCCGATGGCTTCTGGTTGCCGCCGCTGCACCTCACCGCCGAGGAAGCGACCGTGCTCATCTTCGCGCTGGAGCATGTCGGCGACGCCACCCGCTCGCCACTGGGCAACGCGCACCAGTCCGTGCACGAGAAGATCGCCTCGATCCTCACGCCGACGGTCGAATCCGATGTCGCCCGCAATCTCAGCGCGCTGAGCGTACTGCGTGAGCACGATGAGCCCGAGCCAGCGGTGATCGAGCTACTTCGCGCCGCGATTCCCGCCCGGCAGTGGATCGTGATTGTCTACCGCTCGCCGCGCGGCGAGAGCGAACGGGCGATCCTCCCGATTCGCCTCTCGGTGTCAGCTTGACGCTGGTATGTCGAGGCGGTTGATTCCCTCCGGGAGCAATACCGCCACTTTCGCGTCTCGCGCATCCTCCGCGCCCGAAAAACCGTTCACCCGCCCAACGCTACCGCAAGCATCGAAGCGGTGGAGACGACGGCGGGGACGTATCACGACGACGCGCATCCGCTCGTGCAGGCGGCACTGACCCCGACCGGAATCGCCCTCGCCAAGGACCATCCCGATTTCCGTAATCATCTGGACGGAGCGACGTTGGAGTTTCGCTGCCCGCCATCGGAGCTCCCCTACTACGGGCGCGAGCTGCTCCGCTTCGGGCTGGACGCGCGCGTCGATGGGCCGCCAGAACTGATCGAATGGATCCGCCACCATCTGCAGCAGCTCAGCGAGCATCACGCAGATCCAGATCCGGAACAACGGTGACATTCAGTTGTCACCGTTAGCATCCTACGATCGGTTTCACGATGGTCGAAGGGATCATCGCCGGAACACTATCAGAGATCAGGAGCAGCGCGCCATGACCGACATGAGCAACTACACCGCCTCCGAAGAGACCGAGCGACGCGCCAGATCGTTGGTCGCGCCCGCGATCGCCTTCTGCGGCGCGCACGACTTCCCGCTGGGCTCGGCCCTCATCGCGCACCTGTGGCGGGATGCGCCCGCCCAACCGGTGCTCGATGCCCTCGCCACCTATCAGAACGCCGATGGTGGCTTCGGCAACGGGCTCGAGGTCGATATCGCATCACCGGTGAGCAATCCATTCGCGGCCCGACTTGCGATGCAGGTCCTGCTCTCCCTGCGGGAACCGGCATCTGGCGAGCTCGTCGATCGCCTTGCGGCGTGGCTGCAAACGACCCAGAATGCTGACGGCGATTGGCATTTCGCGCCGGAGGTCTACGAATCCCCGCTCGCGCCGTGGTTCGCCGGCTTGACATTTCCCGCGCTGAACCCGGCGTGCTGCGTCGCCGGGCTCGCCAACCGGCTCGGGATCGCCACCCCTGAGATGCTCGACCGCGTGGCGACGCTCTTCACGGAGAAGGCATCGCTTGCGGACGCGGAAGGTGGCGAGTTCTACGCCATGCTGCCCTACGTCGAATACGTGCCGTGGGTTGACATCGGGCAGCGCGACACCTGGCTGGACGCACTCGCTCGCGGAATCGCGGCGACGGTGGCGCGTGGAGGCTACGACGATGCCGGGCATTTCTTCGATCACGCGCTCGGTGGCGGCCCCGAGGTACTGCGCCGCCTTCCGCATGCGTTGATCGATGGGCAAGTCCAGCGTTTGCTCGATGAGGCCCAGGACGACGGAGGCTGGCCGACACCCTACGATCCGGCTTGGCGACCGCATCAGACGGCGATGGCGCTGGTCACCCTCGCCCATCTCCGCGACGGCATCTGACACAGGTCCATTCGCCCAAGGGCGCTGCCGATGCGAACGCGCGGGCGGACCACGGCTTTCGTACGGGTCGACCCGTGTGTCGATCCTCAAGCCCGCATGCGACGCGTCCGGATGCACATACGATCCCCATGCAAACGCGAGGGCGGACACATGGGTCCGCCCGTACGAACAATGCCGGCATGCAAAAGGCAATGGGCAGCTATTCGGCCGCTGCCTCGGAGATCGTGGCAGTGAGCGACGCGATGGCCTTCTCAATGCGCGAGCGCTGGTCGGCCATCCAGGAAAGGTCGGCATCATGGTGCTCGCGTTCGGATGCCAGCCACTCCCGCGTCATGGCCGGGGCCGGCGAGCCGAGCACCTGCCGCCGTTCAAGGAAGCGGCGTGGCGCCAGGTAACGGCCAAGCGTCTCCATCTCGACCTTGACCTCGCGTCCAATCACCAGCATCGCTGCCGTATCGATCATGTCCTGAGCGATTCCCGTGACTTCCAGCCCGCGCTCCTCAAGCTGTCCGAGCACCATCGCGGCAATAGTGCGGGCAGCGGTAGGCGGCAACGCTTCCTCCGTCATCAGGAACGCGGCCAGGTCACTTCCAGTCGTGTACGCGCGACCTGCGCGATTCCCGAAGTAGGCCCGGTTGAGGAGAAGTCCCTCGGTCAGCAAGCCGGACGTCCGCGCCAGCACGGCGGGCACATCCGTCGCCAGCGCTCCTCCCGTTGCCAAGATGGCTGCCGCGAGCGCACCCGTCGGCCCGAACGCCGCCTCTCGCAGGCGTCCGGCGAAACTCCGGCACCGATTCTCCTGCTCACGGAGCCCCTCGATCAGGAGCTCGATTTGCTCCGGGACATTCAGCAGCGGATTCGCCGGCTCCGGCCGGGTCTGCCATTCCGGGGTCAGCACGAAGCTTGAGGGATCGGTCCGGACCCACGCGATCAGCTCGCCCAGAAACCGCCGGATCGGAGAGAGGGCCGCCGCCATCGCCTCCGCCGCCTCCGCCAGGTCCTCAACCGACATCACCGCGTCGAGCGTGTTGCCGATCGGCGCGTCAAAACCGAGGATTGCCGCCTGTCGCTCGCGATCCGGCGCAAGGATCTCGCCGGCCAGCATCCCGGCCCCCAGCGGCGACCGGTTCACGGCGCCGAACGCCGCCTGCAGCCGGCGCACCGCCGACCGCAGGGGGGCGATCATCCCACCGAGCAGATGACCGAAGGTCGTCGGTTGGGTGGCGCGCCCGCCAACGAAGGCGGGCATGATCGTGATGGCATGCGTCTCGGCGAGCGACAGCAGCGCTTCTTCCAATTGCAGCGCGCTTCCTAGAACCTCCAGCAGCGTTTGCCGCCAGACGAGGCGCCCGGATGCCGCGAGCCATTCCTCCCGCGCCAGTCCCAGCGCGATCGCACCGGTAAACTCGGCGGGGACCGTCGCATCGATCCGCTCGGTGAGGTCGGCCATCAGCGTGCGTGGCTCGTTGCCGGATGCGGCGGCCCAATTACGCGCGGTGTCGATGCCACGCGCGATCGCCGCGAATCCGGCGTCGTCGATCACGCCAAGCTCGATCAGCGTCAACGCATGCGCCGCCAGCACCTGCCACACGGCCTCGCCCGGCGTAATCGGAGCGACAGGGAAAGTGGCCGCGTGACTGGCCGCCGTGCCCTCATCCGGACGACGAGCCGGAATGTACGTCAGAACATGCTCCATCGCGCGCTGCTGATCCTGGTCATCGGTCATTGTGGGCGTTCCCTCGGGGTGATGGCCGCACGACAGTGGCGCCGTGCGAGAAACCGCGAACATGCTCCGTCCATGGTCCCACGCGGGTGATGGTGGAGGCCAGAACACGGCGTACGGTCGATGCAAGCGTGCAGACCGGCTCGAACGAGGCTCGTCAGCACGATTGCCAAACTGGTACCATCTGCCTGTTCCCGGAGTGTCGGGAATACTCTCCCGAACAATACGGGGTCTTCGGAGCTGTGATAGGCGACAGCGCGGATAGAGGCGCGTCGCACAAAGGAGAACCGCGAAATGGCGAAACCTTCCCTGCTGAGCACGCGGGTCAATCGCCGCCGCCTCGTTGTTGCATCGTCTGGAGCGGTGCTTGCAGCCCCGTTCCTCGGACGTGGACTTCCGGCGCTGGCCGCTGCCCAGGACGGGTCGAATATCACGGTCACGATGGTGACCGACACCGCTGGTATCGGCGACCAGGGCTTCAACGACCTTGCGGACAAGGGCGGCAAGCAGGCGGCCAAGGATTTCGGCGTCACCTTCAACGTGATCGAGAGCCAGACCGCCGCGGATTACGTGCCGAACCTGACGCAGTCGGCGGAAACCAGCGCACTGACGGCAGCCATCGGCTTCCTCCTTACCGACGCCGTGACCGAGGTCGCGCCGGAATACCCCGATAGCAAGTTCCTGTTCGTCGATGGCGTGGTCGAAGGTGACAATGTCTCCTCCGTGACGTTCAAGGAGAACGAAGGCACCTTCCTCGCCGGCGTCCTGGCGGCGCTCACGTCCAAGACCGGCAAGATCGGCTTCGTCGGTGGCATTCGCATCCCGCCCGTGCTGCGCTACGAGGTCGGGTACGTGGCCGGCGCGAAGTCCATCAACCCGGACATCGAGATCCAGATCGCCTATGCCGACGATTTCGAGGATCCGGCCCTGGGCAAGGAGCTGGCGCTCGCCCAGTACAATCAGGGGTGCGACGTCCTTCAGCAGGCCGCCGGCCGCACCGGCGTCGGTCTCTTCGATGCCGCCAAGGAGAAGGGTCCCGGTTTCTGGATCATCTCCGGTGACGCCGATCAGGCGCATCTCGGCGCCGAGTTCCAGCTCGCGGCCGTCCAGAAGGGCATCGACACCGCCGTTCACCTCGTGATCCAGGAAGTGGTGGAAGACAAGTTCCAGGCGGGCGTGCAGAACCTGGGCGTGAAGGAAGGCGGCATGGATCTCATCGCCTTCAACGCCGAGGTTTCGCAGGAGAACAAGGATACGGTCGACGCCTATCGGAAGGCGATCGCCGATGGCACGATCACCGTGCCCGACACCGACGAGGCCCTCGCGGCCTTCACCCCGGTGCCGCCGTCCGAGGTCGGTGCCTCCGCCTCGCCGGCAGCGTCTCCGGAGGCTTCGCCCGCGGCCTGATCCGCCACTCCATCAACGGCCGATGAGCTATGCTGAGTAGCTCATCGGCCATCCCGCGTTCATGCCCACCATGCAACCACGAAGAAGCGCGCCACCCGTGCCATCACCACCCCACCCTTCCACGCCCATGGATGACGACCACGCTCCTGGCAACCAGCCGGACGGCCAGCTATCCCACCCCCCACTCGCCGTCCAGATGCAGGGCATCGTCAAGCGATTTCCCGGCGTCGTTGCGAACGACGGCATCGATCTCAGCGTCCGCGTGGGAGAGATCCACGCCCTCCTGGGAGAGAACGGGGCCGGCAAATCGACCCTGATGAACATCCTCTTCGGCATCTACGCGCCCGATGAGGGAGAGATCCGCATCAACGGCAACGTCGCCCACTTCTCCGGGCCCCGCGCCGCCGTCGATGCCGGGCTCGGCATGGTTCACCAGCACTTCATGCTGATCCCGCGGTTCACCGTGACGGAGAACGTCATTCTCGGCGCCGAGGGGTCCGACTTCGTGCTCGATCGCGCGTCGGCCGCGGCCAGGGTCGCGGAGCTTGCCGATTCCTACGGTCTCCATGTCGATCCGGACGCCCGCGTCGAGACCCTGCCGGTCGGCCTTCAGCAGCGCGTCGAGATCCTGCGCGCGCTCTACCAAGGCAGCAAGATCCTCATTCTCGATGAGCCGACCGCCCTGCTCACCCCACAGGAGGTCGAAGATCTCTACGGCATCCTCCATCGCCTGCGCGAGGGCGGCACCACGATCATCTTCATCACCCACAAGCTGCGCGAGATCGCCGCGATCAGCGACCGCGTAACGGTGATCCGCCGTGGCAAGACGGTCGGTACCCGCGTGACCGCCGAAAGCACGAGCGCCGAGCTCGCGGAGCTGATGGTCGGCCGTGAGGTGCTCCTGCGCGTCGAACGGCCGCCGGCCCACCCCGGCGAGACCATCCTTGAGGGCAAGAACCTCACCTGTTCCGGGAGCCACGGCCAGACAACGCTCGATATCGAATCGCTGACGTTGCGGCGCGGGGAGATCCTCGGGATTTGTGGAGTCGAGGGCAACGGCCAGACCGAGCTGATCGAGGTGCTGTCCGGACTCCGAAAGCCTGATACCGGCACCGTCATGGTCCGGAGCCGCGATATCGCCGGGCGCGATGCCAACGCCTTTCGCGAGGCCGGCATCTCCTACATTCCCGAAGATCGCCACGGTCGCGGCCTGGTGCTCGATTTCCCGCTCTGGGAAAACGTGTTGCTGGGCAACACCCAGCGCTCGTCGTTCGCCAGGTTCGGATGGATACGCGGCGGGTACATCCGCGACCTGACGCGAAAACTGATGACCTCGTTCGATGTCCGCGCGCCATCGGCCAATACGCCGGCACGGACGCTCTCCGGGGGGAATCAGCAGAAGCTGATCATCGCCCGCGAGCTCGAACGCAATCCGGATGTCCTGCTCGCCATCCAACCAACGCGGGGTCTCGACGTCGGCGCCATCGAGTTCGTGCACCGGCAGATCGTGGAGGCACGGGACGCGAACAAGGCGGTGCTGCTGCTCTCATTCGATCTCGATGAGGTGCTGGACCTGAGTGACCGCATCGCGGTGCTGTTTCAAGGCAGGATAACCGCCGAGTTCCAGAGCGATGATGTCTCGCGCACGGAACTCGGCTTGTACATGGGAGGCCGCTCGCGCGATGACCAGCGCCGCGACACAACGCACGCTTAAGGCGCTGACCGGCGCCATCGGCTCGCTCGCCGCGATCGCCGCCGCCCTCCTCGTAGGCGCGGTCGTCATCCGGATGGCGGGCAACGACCCGTGGGAGGCCTACAAGGCGCTCTTCAACGGCGCATTTCGCAGCAAGCGCGCGATCGGAGAGACGCTCGTCTACTCATCCCCGCTCATCCTTGGCGGACTCGCCTTCGCCATCGGGGCGAGGGCCGGGCTCTTCAACATCGGTATCGAGGGTCAGCTCGTGATGGGCGGGTTCGCGGCCGGTCTGGTCGGCGCCTGGAACCTGGGGCTTCCGGCCTGGCTCTACCTGCCACTTGCCCTCCTGGCCTCGGTCGTGGCCGGTGGTATCTGGGGGCTGATTCCCGGGGTGCTTCGCGCGGCGACAGGTGCCCATGAAGTCATCTCGACGATCATGCTGAACTACCTGGCATTCCGGCTGATCACCTACCTGATCCAGAAGCAGAGCGGCTGGTTGCCGGTCGATCCCAATGTGCAGGGAACGAAGAAGGTGGTTGCCGCGGCGCGACTGCCGAAGATCCTGGACGGGACACGCGTTCACGCCGGCATTCTCATCGCGCTGGCCGCCGCGATCCTGCTCTGGCTCGTCCTCTACAAGACCACGTTCGGCTATCGGGTGCGCACCGTCGGGCTCTCCCGCGGCGCGGCATCGTATGGCGGCATCAACTGGGGCGTGACGATCTCGATCGCGATGGCGATCTCCGGCGCGCTTGCCGGACTCGCGGGCGCGGGCGAGGCGCTCGGCCTGCACGGCCGGCACTACGCGGCACCCCCGGGCTACGGTTTCACCGCGATCGCCGTCGGACTCGTGGGGCAGAACAACCCGCTGGGTGTCATTCTCTCCGGCCTGCTCTTCGGCGTGCTCAGCGCCGGGGCTCCGCTGATGCAATCGCAGGCGGGCGTCTCCAAGGAGATCGTCTCCGTCCTGCAGGGACTGATCATTCTCGCCGTGGCGGCGGTCGCGATGGCCGGGCGCCTGCCGATCTTTCGGCGCCGGCAAACGCCGCCGAGATCGGGCAACGACCGCGCAAGCGAGGTGGGGATGGAGCCGGATATCGAGAGGAGTCCCGGCCCGACCGCCCTGTAATCGCAATTCCTCATCCCGCTCGTTCAGCGTTTGAAACGAATCACGTCCCCGCAACCGGCCTTCAGAAGGGAAGTCACTTTGGGAGATTTCTTCACCATCGCGCTCCTCACCGCCATCCTCCGGATGACGACCCCCCTGCTCTTCACAGCAATGGGCGGTCTGCTCTCGGAACGCTCCGGCGTGATGAACATCGGTCTTGAGGGCATGATGCTGACCGGCGCCTTCTTCGCCGTCGCGGGGACGCACTGGACGGGCAACTCCTGGCTCGGGCTGGTGATCGGCGTACTCGCTGCCGGGGTGGCAGCCGCGATTCACGCCGTCTGGTGCATCGCTTTCCAGGCGAACCAGATCGTCGCCGGCACGGCAGTCAACCTGATTGCTGGCGGCCTAACGGCCTTCCTGCTCCAGGTGATCTGGGGCAAGGCGGGCGCCAGCGACTCCGTGGAGAAGCTGCCGAACATCGCCAGCGGCGTCAACGTCCTGGTCCCGCTCGCCTTCGTGCTCGTGCCGCTCGTCCACTACTTCCTCTTCCGCACCAAACCCGGCTTGCATGTGATGGCCGCGGGCGAGCAGCCGCAGGCGGCCGAGAGCGTCGGCATCAATGTCAACCGCAACCGGTATGTCGCCGTGATCGCCGGGGGCATGCTCGCGGGGTTCGGCGGTGCTTTCCTCTCGATCGGCGACCTCTCGTATTTCACGCTAGACATGACCGCCGGTCGCGGCTTCATTGCGCTCGCGGCGGTGATCTTCGGGGGGTGGCTGCCATTCGGAGCGTTGGGCGCGACATTGCTCTTCGGGGCCAGCCAGGCCGTGCAGATCCAGGGCCAGGCAACCCAGGGCTTCCCGATCTCGTCCGACCTGCTCGTGGCCCTGCCCTATATCCTGACCCTGATCGCCATCACCGGTCTCGTGCGCTCGTCGACAGCGCCCGCCGGTCTCGGCAAGCACGCCACTGCCCGTTGACACCGCGCCCGGAGACCAACCATCCCGTATCGTCAGGATTGGCCTATTGTGCGTTGGACGCGGTTATCGGCGTACCCACGTAGTAGAATGTGGGGCGATACCCGGAAATATCGCAATCAACCGTCCAACGGGTTATCAGGGGACACAACCGGCCGGGCAGTGCCTGGATATCAGGGGTAGGAGCAAGAGGGCATGAGTGAGAAGGTTCGAGTCGCCGTTGTCGAGCGGGAGCCCGTCTTCCGGCGGGGCCTCGTCAGCGTGCTGGCATCGGGTGAGGATATCGAGGTCGTCGGCGATGCCGGCACCGCCGAGGATGCGTACAACCTGCTCGACGATACCTTGCCGGATGTAGCCCTCGTCGGGACAACGATCACGGATGCGCCGGGGCTGGCAATCGCGTCCGAGATCCGTCGCCGGTTCCCCTCGGTTCCGACCATCGTCGTTACCGCGCACGAGAACGACGACGAGCTGTTCGGGGCGATCCGGGCCGGGGCCGCGGCCTATTGCGGTCACGACATCAGCGAGGAAGCGCTCTACGATCTTGCGCGCCGGGCAGCCCGCGGCGAGTACGTGATCAACGAGCAATTGCTGAGCAAGCCATACGTCGCCGCACGCGTGCTCGATCAGTTCCGCGTCAATGCCTCAGGCGATGTCGAACTGACGAATGCGCTCATGCCGCTTACCGGTCGCGAGCTCGAGATCCTGCGCAAGGTGAGCGAGGGACTGACCAACGCCGAGATCGGGTATGCGCTCGGCATCAGCGCGCAGACCGTCAAGAACCACGTCACCTCGATCCTGCGCAAGCTCGCCGTCAACGACCGCACGCAAGCCGTGGTCACGGCCCTGCGCCGCGGGTGGCTCACGATCGACAGCGAGCCGAACGGCGGCGACACTCTGGGGGTGACGGCGACGCCGACCAGCGAACTCGGGCGCGGGCGCCGTGGCGGTTCAGCTGATTCCTGATCGGGTTTCACTCATTGCACCTCAGAGCACAATCCCCTGGCGCGAATGATTCGATTCGCGCAGGGGATTGTTGTGTCCATGCATGTTCCGACCGGGAGGTCATCCCTTGACGGAACGTGGAACAGCGAACAAGATAGAGACCATATTGTCTGTTGAACAGCCTGGTTTGCCTGTCTACGCGGGGGGCTCGCGTGAGCCCTGTGCCCGTTGAGCGTTTGGGAAAGGACCAACAAGCCCATGGTCATGAGCAAAATGGTGGGAGCCACTGTCAAGCGTAAGGAAGATCCCCGGCTGATCACCGGGTCATCGACCTACGTCGACGACCTGCATCTGCCCGGCATGCTGCACTGCATCATCGTCCGCAGCCCCTATGCGCATGCAACGCTGAATCATGTCGATGTCGAGGCTGCGAAGCAGGCACCGGGGGTGGTCGAGGTCATCACGGCGGCCGATCTCCCACGCTTCATGAAGAGCTTCGAGACCGAGGCTTCGGGCGAGACGACCGCCGAGGAGGATGAGGACGACAGCGGCGGAATTCCCGTGCCGCCGATCCTGCCGCTCGCCAAGGACAAGCTGCGGTATGTCGGCGAACCGGTCGCCGTGGTCGTCGCCACGTCGGCGGCGGCCGGCACCGATGCCGCGGAACTGGTCGAGATCGATGCCGATTTGCTGGAGGCGGTCACCGACCCGTATGCGGCAATGGAGGAGGGCGCGCCTCTCCTTTACGACAACGTGCCCAACAACATCGGGGGGCGCCTGGGCGGCCCGCGCGGTGGCGATGTCGATGCCGCGTTCGCATCGGCCCCGATCACGATTAAGGAGCGCATCCGCAGCCAGCGCCTGAACGCGGTGCCGATGGAGCCACGAGGCGTCGCGGCGGCCATCGATCCGGTCACTCGCGGCCTGACGGTCTGGACCTCCACCCAGGCGCCGCACTGGAATCGCAATGCGATCGCCAAGACTTTGGGACTGAACCAGAATCAGGTTCGCTGCATCGCGCCGGAGGTGGGCGGCGGCTTCGGTCAGAAGATCGGCGCCTACTACGAGGATTACCTCGTCTCCGCCATCGCCTACACGCTGAAGCGGCCGGCGAAGTGGATCGAGACCCGATCCGAGAACATGCTCGCCAGCAGCCACGGCCGGAACCAGTGGTGCGATATCGAGGCCGCCACCGACGAGAACGGCAAGATCCTCGCCCTCCGCGCGCAGGTTGTCGTGGATGTCGGCGCCTATCCGAAGGGGCTCGATCTCGGCAACTCGACGTTCATCATGTCGACGGGTTGCTACGACATCCCCGCGCTCGATTACACGGTGTTGAGCGTCTACACGAACACCGGCGCGAACGGTGCGTACCGCGGTGCGGGACGGCCGGAAGCCGCCTACTACATCGAACGCGTCGCCGATCTCGTCGCCGACGCCGCCGGCCTCGATCCGGTCGAGGTGCGCCGGGTCAACTTCATCCAGCCGGATCAGTTCCCGTTCGACACCCTGGCCGGTGTGCAGTACGACACCGGCGAGTACGAGAAGCCGCTCGACAAGGCGCTTGCCCTCACCAATTACGAGGAACTGCGCCGGGAGCAGGCGGAGTTGCGCAAGCAGGGCCGCTACATCGGCATCGGCCTGGCCAGCTACGTCGAGATCTGCGGCTTCGGGCCGTACGAGAGCTCGACCGTGCGGGTCGAGCCGAGCGGCGCGGTCACGATCTTCACCGGTATCTCGCCTCACGGGCAGGGGCAAGAGACGACCTTCTCGCAGATGGCCGCCGATGAGCTGGGCGCCGACTTCGACGCGATCGAGGTTCATCATGGCGATACCGGCAACACGCCACAGGGCAATGGCACGATGGGGAGCCGCGGCCTGGCCGTCGGCGGCGCTGCGTTGATGCTCTCGCTGAAGAAGATCCAGGAGAAGGCCAAGCGGATCGCCGCCCACTTGCTGGAAGCGGCGGTCGAGGATATCGAGCTGGAAGACGGGAAGTACCGGGTCAAGGGCGTGCCCGGGCAGGGCCTGACTCTCGCCGATATCGCGGCCAAGGCCTACGGCGGCAGCCTGCCATCCGACTTCGACGCCGGGCTCGAGACCACCGACTTCTTCCGCCCCTCCGGTACGACGTTCCCCTTCGGCACGCACATCGCCGTGGTGGAGGTCCTGCCGGAGACGGGTGAGCTCAAGTTCCTGCGCTATGTCTCGGTCGATGACTGCGGGCCGATCATGAGCCCGATGCTGGTGACCGGACAGGTGCATGGCGGTCTCGCCCAGGGGATCGGCCAGGCGCTCTTCGAGGAGATGCAGTACGACGAATCGGGCGAGCTGATCACCGGCACGCTCAACGACTACGTCTTCCCGCGTGCCGCCTTCTTCCCTGAGTTCGAGACGCACCACACGACGACGCCGACCTACATCAACCCGATGGGCGTCAAGGGCATCGGTGAGGCCGCCACGATTGGCGCGACGCCGGCTACCGCGAACGCAGTGATCGACGCGCTGGAGCCGTGGGGGATCACGCACATGGACATCCCATGCACGCCGCAGAAGATCTGGAGCGCGATCCAGGCGGCGGAGAACGCACGGTCGGTCGCGGCTGACTAGAGCGGGTTGCATGCAGGCTCCAGGTCGACCCGTGTCGACCCGTACGAATGGAGCGCTTGCAATTTCGTACGGGCGGACCGTGTGTCCGCCCTCACCGCTCCATGAAGCACGTTTACGCATTCAGCGACATTCCATGCAAACCTGAGGGCGACACACCATGTGTCAGCAGCCGCATCGGACCCGCCACCACGACGTGGTGACGGGTCCGTCCGGCTAGCGAACACGTACACCGGCCGGATTTCGACCTGGTGGTCTGGCCGATGGTCGATACAAGATCGACCGCTACGGGGTTCTCCGCCTGGAACAACGCCCGCTCCTGTAATCAGGAGCGGGCGTTGGCATGGTTTGTTTGGTCCAAGAGGTGCGAACTACTTCGATTTCGGGCCCTGCCCCTGCCGCTGGCTCTCGTGCGGCACGACGCCAAGCGCCGTCGCAAGGTCGATCTGGTGGTCCTGCTCCTGCAGCACGAGCCCCTGCAACACTTCCGCGAGCGCGTATTCGCCAAGCGCCTCGGCCTGCTGGATGCGCTCCCGGTAGTTGCGGATGGTCTCATCCTCGGCCCGCAGGTCAGCCCACAGCATCCCCTCGTTGTCCTCGGGAATCTCCACCGGCTTCGGCTGGTTGGTCGGATACTCGCCGAAATAGTCGAGCTGGTTGGCAATCGCGATCGCGTGATCCAGCTCCTCATGCGCATGGGTCTCCAGCTCGTCCGCGATGCTCATGTATTGGGCGCCATCGAGCTTCTGGCTGTAGATCACATACTGGATGATCGCCTTGTACTCGCGCGCAAGATCCTCCTGCAATCCCTTCACCAGCTGCTCTCGCGTCGCCTTGGTCTGTGTGCTCTCAGCCATGCGTGGTGTGCTCCTTCCGGTCATGACCATTCGAATCACCAGTGCACGTGAGCAATTCCCTTGCCGCCGGCGCCCTCTGTCATGGCCGGGTTCATGCAAGGGGGGGTGCAAACCCACCTTCGAAATCACGTGATGAAACCCGGAGGAGGATCCACATGGCCCATACACGCTCCACGCAGGAGGTCTTCGAGGATCACCTGCACTTGCGCGAGCAGGATCAGCTCGAAGAGGACATCGCGCAAATGATCCACTACCACGTCCAGCACAACGGCTGACCTGGCGACGATGCCAGTCATTCACTCTCATCCGCCACACCAAGGAGACGCGCATGCAACATCCCGGATCAGACGCGAAGACCGTCACGGACAACGTCCCAGGACTGCTCCGCTCACTCCTCCTGCCCGCAATCGCCGCCACGATCGGCGGAGCCGCAACCGCATCGAGCGTCACGAACTGGTACCCGACGCTCAACAAGCCGTCGTTCAACCCGCCCTCCGCGATCTTCGGGCCGGTCTGGACGACCCTCTACCTGCTGATGGGCATCGCTGATCACGTTGTGTCCCAGCAAGGAGAGACCGGGCAGATACAGCGGGCGCGAACCATCTATCGGATTCAGCTCGGGCTGAACGCGCTCTGGAGCGTGCTTTTCTTCGGGCGACGATCTCCGATCGCCGGTCTCGTGGAGATCGTCTTCCTCTGGGTCGCCATCGTGATGACGATCGTCGCCTTCGCCCGGATCTCGCGACTCGCGGCGCTCCTGCTTGTTCCCTACCTACTCTGGACGAGCTTCGCCGTCATTCTCAACGCGGCGATCTGGCGCAAGAACCGCTGAGCGCCTCGCTACCCCTCGATCGCCCAGATCGCGGCGGTCCGGGCGGGAAGATGAACGCTGCGATCAGCACCGAAGCCCACCGTCGCAGGATGCAACCCGCTGCCACCGAAGCGCGCGTCCGAGGTCGAGAGCAGCAGCGACCACGGCCGAGTGCTCACCGCTTGCAGGGCGTCGATGTCCGGTACGCGCAGATCGATTGCCTGGCCGATATTCGCGAGCATCAGGCGTTGACCGGTTCCCCACCAGCGATGAATCGCGTCGATCTGCGCCGTCAACGCCGTCGCCCGCGTGTGCGAGCGCTCGTTGTGCCGCAACACCGGATCGTGCTGGCGGAGATGCAACAGCGCACGATACAGCTCATAGATACCGCCGTTGAGGGATCGCTCGGCGAGATCGAGCTTCGAGGCGAGAAACGTCGATTCCGCCTGCGGGTCGGGAATCGTCTCCCGCAATCGCTCATCGTGAAAGGCGGGAAACCCCGCGAATTCCTCACGCCGGCCCGCCGTCACCAGCTTCCCTAACTCTTCAGGATGATCGGTGAAATAGAGAAACGGTGTTGACGCGGCGAACTCCTGCCCCATGAAGAGGAGCGGTGTCTCCGGGCAGGTCAGCAGCAGGGTTGAGGCGACCGCGTAGCGATCGCGGTTGATCTCATGGTGCAGCCGGTCTCCAAACGGACGGTTGCCGACCTGATCGTGATTCTGGATGCAGAAGACGAAGGCCGAGGCCGGATCATCAGGGCGAATCGGCGTCGCGTCACTGTGCGTTCCAAGCAGCTCCAGACCCTGGTTGATCGCGCGCTCGATTCCGACCGTCGTTCCCTCATAGTGCGCGTAGTAGTTCTCGTGCGCATTGGTGAGCGCCACGCGCATCTCGTGGTGAAAATCATCGGCCCAGATCGCATCCAGATCGTCGCCGCCATCGCCGTAGGGCCGCGTGCGGCTGATCTCGTGGGCGCCCTCCTCCGCGATCACGACGATGCGCCGCCCGGCGGCGGCGGCCACCGACCGCGCCTCCGCGGCCAGTTCGCCGACGATATGCCGTGGACTGTCATCGAGGATTGCGTGCGTGGCATCGAGCCGCAGGCCGTCGATGTGGTACTCCGATATCCATGAGCAGGCATTATCGATCGCAAACTGGCGGACGAAGGCACATCCCTCACCGTCCCAGTTCAGGCCATCGCCCCAGGCCGTCTGATGATCGGCATTGAAATACGCTGGTGAGAAGCCACGGAGATAGTTCCCCTCGGGACCGAGATGGTTGTAGACGACATCGAGGATGACCCCGAGCCCAACCCGGTGCGCGCTGTCCACCAGTCGGCGCAGATCGTCGGGGCGACCGTAAGCGGCGGACGGCGCGAAGAGATCGACGCCGTCATAGCCCCAATTCCGCGATCCGGGACATTGGGCGACGGGCATCAATTCGATCGCCGTGATGCCCAGCCGCTTCAGCTCGTTGAGTTCTTCAATCAGCGCCGCGAAGGTTCCCTCTTGGGTATACGTGCCGACATGCAACTCGTAGATCGCGAGATTCTTGGCGCCGAGCCCCCGCCAATCGTGGTCGCTCCAGGCGAAGGCATCGGGATCGATGACCTCCGACGGGCCGTGCACGCCCTCCGGTTGGAAGCGGGAGTACGGATCGGGGAACGGTCCTTCCCCGTCGAGCCGGTAGGCATAGCGGACTCCGGCGCTGATGCCGGCGACCTCACCGCTCCAGATCCCATCGTCACTCCTTGTGAGGGCGACCCGCCGTGCTCGCTCACCGCCGGCCAGCTCGACCTCAACCTTCTGGATCTCCGGCACCCAGACCGCGAACCGCACGCCGCGCTCCGTGACCTGCGCACCCATTCGCTCGCGCGTGCCTGACTCAGTCATCACTCCCCATTTCCTCTCTTGTCCGTCTCGCTCGCGGTCAGCAGCGCGACCGGAAGCGCGTCAAACAGCTCTGCCATCGGCAGGTGTCGGCTCCCATCGTCCGCCTCGACTGCCACGATACGTCGCCCCGAGAGCCGATCCAGGTAAGCTGGACGGCGTAGTATGTCGGCAGTCAGGACGATCACCGTCCCGGACCAGTCCCAATCGACCAGGCCCATGGTGAGGCGAGGCACCGCCACGATCGCAAACTTGTCATCAAGCACGCGGGCAAAGGCCACGACGCGATCGGCCATTGGCCCCTCGACGGCAAGCTGGACGTATTCCCCGGCGGCGAAGAGCTCAGGATGACTGGCCCGGACGCCGAGCGCGCGTGCGGTGACGGCAAGCTTGACCGCATCTTGCGTAAGGTCTGTCGGAATATCGCTGGCTTCACCGCTCATGTCCGGGATGGCGTCAAGAAGCTGGAAGCGATGCGCGAAATCGACCGGGCGCCGGTTGTCCGGATCGACCAGGCTGTCATCCCAGCACTCGGTTCCCTGGTAGATATCCGGAACGCCCGGCGAGGAGAGCTTGAGCAGTTGTTGCGCCAGCCCGTTGCGGAGTCCGGCCGGCGTGATCCGATCCACGAATGCCTGAAAATCCTCCAGGAAGAGCCGCGAGCGGCGCGGCTCAAGCAACCCGGCCACGAAACCGGTCAGCGCCGACTCGTAGGTTTCATCGGGGTTGACCCAGTTGGTGAACCGGCTCGCCTCGCGCGCGACCTTGAGCACGTACTCCTGCAAGCGCGTCACATACGCCGCACGTTCGACGGTGGACATAGGGTGGAGCGGCCAGGTACCGGTCAGCGTCTGGTAGATGACGTACTCATCCGCCCGGTGCGGCGCCAGGGCACCATCGATCATCGTCTTGAACTTGCGATTGAGCCGGCTCCAGCGATTCAGCCCGGCCCGCCAGTCGGTCGGGATCTCGCTGAGCACGTCTATCCGGGCGCGCACATCCTCGCTGCGCTTCGTATCGTGTGTGGAGGACGCGAGCATCGCATGCGGCCAACCTCGCAGCCGGGCGCGGTTCTGGCGGTGGAAATCGTCGACGCTGGTGCCGAAGCGGCTTGGGTCGCCGCCGACCTCGTTGAGCGAGACCAGTCGGTTGTAGCGATAGAAAGCGGTGTCCTCCAGCCCCTTGGCCATCACCGGCCCGGAGAGCTGCTGGTACTTCATCGTGAACCGGCAGCGCTCATCTGCGGCGGCAGCGCGCCCCGCTGTCGCCTCCAGCAGGAGCGTCATCCGCACGAAGTCGAAGACGGAGCGGTCGATAGTGGGATTGCGACGGATCGCGAGGGCAACGGCCGCGTCGATGTACCGCCGGTCGCGCTCCGTCAGGTCGGTCTCGTTGCAGGTCACATAGGTACGGTAGACCGAGAAACAGGCGAGCGTCTCGCGCAGCGCCGCCCGCAAGTCCGCATTCGTAAAGTCGCGGGAGCGCCGATCGTGCTCCGAGAGCCGGTTCAGGGCGGTCGTCAGCACGTTGACCTCGCTTGCGAAGGCCTCCCGCAATTGACGCCCCTTCATCTCGTAGACGAGCTCGGGGAAACGCATCTTGTCGCCGGTGAAGCGGCTGAAGATGCGATCGAACATTAGCCGCGACTCCGCATCGACGAAGAGCCCGGTCGTCGCCTGCGCGAACTCGTACCCGACGGTGCCGGCGATCGCCCAGCCCTCTGGCAGTGGCTCTCCCTGCTCCAGAATCTTCTCGGCGACGACGTAGAGTGGCCAGCGCCGGTCTCCAGACGCGATACCCTCCAGCTCCTCGTCTATGGCATGGGCGAACGCTTCCCGCTGCTCGAACCACGCCTCCTCATCGACGTCCGCATCACGCCGTTCGCGCTCGACAATGGCAATCAGCAACCCGCGCTGAAGGTCGTGGAAGTAGCCAGCCGGGTCCCAGAGGCCATCTGGATGATCGATGCGGACGCCATCGACGGCGCCTTCCGCGAGCAGTGAGAAGAGCAGGCGATGCGTCTCCGCGAAGACATCCGGCTCCTCCTGCCGGATCGCGGCCAGCGTGTTGATCGCGAAGAAACGCCGGTAGTTGATCTCCTCGGAAGCAACGCGCCAATAGGCCGGTCGCCATGCCTGCCTGTTGAGCAGCCGGTCGAGGGCATCGAATGTCTCCGGGCGCTGTGGCTCGCCGTTGAGCTTCGCCACCGCCGCGAGGACCGCCTCACGCACAGGTTCGCTCTGATCCATGAGCGTCGCGAGGCGGTGTTTCGCCACCACCTGCTCGTTCTGCCGCGCCCGCATCGCCTCCAGGTCGCCCGCGATCTCCTCGCCGGGAAGAAGGTGCTCAAGCGAGGTCACGATGCTCTGGAACTCCAGGAGCTCGATGGCATCCGCTTGCAACGCCGCCGTGATCTGCTCTTCCGCCAGCCGCAGGATCGCGGGATAGGTGCGGGGATCGATCGGCAGCGGCGTCTCCCAGTAGTCGACGCGAAAGGCGCCAGCATCGTAGACGAGCTTCAATTCGCCACGCTCAAGCACGGAGCCATACTGGTCACCGAGGAACGGCAGCAACACCTTGCCGTCGAGCTCAGCCTTGAGCGGGTGCCAGTCGATATCGAAGAAATGTGCGTAGAGAGACGCCTGGCCATTCTCCAGCACGTCCTGCCACCAGGCATTGGCGCCCTGGTCGATCCCCATGTGGTTGGGCACGAAATCGAGGATGAGCCCCATGTCGTGCGCGTGCAACGCCGTCACGAGGGCATCGAACTCCTGCCGGGTGCCGATCTCGGGATTCAGTTCGCCATAATCGACAACGTCGTAACCATGCATCGATCCCGGCGCCGCCCGAAAAACCGGCGAGGCATAGACGTGGCTGACACCGAGATCGGCCAGGTATGGCACGATCTCGGTCGCGTCCGCGAAGGTAAAGGTGTGGTTAAACTGCAGCCGGTACGTCGCGCGCGGCGGCGGCATGGCGCGACGATCTCGAATGATCGCCTCAACGATCGCCGCCACATCGGGGTCTGCTCTTCGTGCCGTTGTCGTCTCGTCGTTCAATGGTCTCTCCTGCACATCCGGCTCGCGACAGATGGTCCCCACCGCGCCGGTGCACCGCTCATGTGACACTGCGATCATCCGCAGCTTTCGCCACCTTCTCCCAGAGCAACCTTCCGGCCATCACTCGATCGAGATCCAGAATCCTTGCCATGGCATCTGCGTCGGGTGGAAGGGACATCGTGAATGCCCCTTGTGTGGTCGGTCCCGACAATCATGCTGGATTCTGCTGTAACGCCCGAGCGCGCCGTCAGCGGCCTTGACGAGCGTCGCGGGAGCAGGCATCAATAGTGCAGACGCTTCCCGATCACGTTGCCTTTTGCCGGAGGAATTGTTCCCATGCCCGCTCCCGCATCCGCCCAGACCACCGACACCATGAGCCGAACCGTCGCGGCGATCGCCGTTCGTCCCGGCCAGCCGGGCACGCTGCACCACACGACGGTGCGGCTCCCCGCGCTCGGGCCAACCGATGTGGCGGTGGATGTGATCCGCGTCGGCATCTGTGGGACCGACCGCGAGATCATCCGCGGCGACCTCGGCGAGGCGCCCCACGGTCTCGATGAGCTGGTGATCGGGCATGAAGTGCTCGGCAGGGTGGCCGACGTGGGGCCGGACGTGACGGATCTCGCCCCGGGAACGCTCGTCACCGCTACCGTGCGCCGTCCCGACGACTGCCCCGCCTGCCAGGCGGGCGAGCCCGATATGTGCCTATGGCTGAAGTACACGGAGCGAGGCATCTTCCGCGAGCCCGGGTTCCTCAGCGAGCGCTTCGTGGAGGATCGCAAATGGCTCATCCCGGTGCCGGACCGGCTCGAAGCGACAGCAGTGCTGATCGAGCCGCTGACGGTGGTCGAGAAGGCCGTGCGCCAGGCAGAGCTGATCCAGCAGCGATTGAAGTACTGGAAGCTGCAGACCGCCGTCGTGATCGGCGCCGGTCCGATCGGGCTGCTCGGAACGCTCCTGCTGCGGGCACGTGGGGCGGCGGTCTATACACTTGCACGCTCGGCCGCGCCGAACCCCGCCGCCGATCTCGTAGAGGCATGCGGCGCCCACTATCTCTCGACGCGCGAGCACAGCCTGGACGAGATCGCCACCCGCGCCGGCAACATCGACGTCATCATCGAGAGCTCCGGCAACGCCGAGATCGCGCTCGACGCGATGCGCATCATCGGCAACAACGGGGTGGAGGTGCTGCTCAGCATCACCGGCGGTAACGAGCCGGCAACCCTCGCGGCGAATCAGATGAACGCGTCCATGGTGCTGGGGAACAAGACGGTCGTCGGCAGCGTGAACGCAGGCTCCGTCGATTTCGAGAACGCCGTGCACAGCCTCGACCGCTTCGAGGAGCTGTGGCCCGGCCTGACGGAGCGCTTCATCACCAACCGGCTGGCGTTCGGACCGGACATCGACTTGCGCCAGATCGCGGAGAAATCATCCAACGAGATCAAGACGGTCATCGAGTTCGGTCGCTGACCGCCCACCCACACATCGGTAGATTCACCGGCCTGGAGCTCCATTCCTGGACAGGGCGCGGTCACGCCGTTCCTTCAAACAGGCCAAGGAAATCGCGAGGGCTCACAATGCGGAGCCCCTCGTACCCGTCGCGGGCGAGGAGTTGCTTGTCGCCCGTGACGAGATAATCGACATGCGCCGAAAGCGCCGTCGCGAGAATGAGATCGTCCTCCGGATGGGACGCCACCCCTTCGACATTCACTGTTACCGTGGTTTTGATCCCTTCCTCCCTGAATGTATCGAGTGTCTTCGCACGGTCCCATCGCTCAGTTCTTTGCGCGAAGTAGTCGAGCGAGAGCGTTCGCTCTACCTCCGCCAGAAGCACGTCAGACGTTATCACCTCAATCCTCTTCGCATGAAAGAGCCTGAGGATTTGTCCCGGAACGCTCTCTCTCCGGCGGATGCCAACAACCCCTGATACGATGACATTTGTATCAAGCACCACCCGCATCATGAGCGATTCGCTCGTTCCGCGCGCAATTCAGCCCGAGCCTGCGCCACCGCCTTGTCGATTTCCGCTTCCAGCTCTTCAAGTGGTACGTCTGCGAACGCTTCACTGATGCGTTCGAGTGCCGCCCACTGCTGCGCCCGCTGCTCCTCGGAGCGCAGGAACCGCCTGTACTCATCCATCGAGATCACGGCAGCGACCGGCAAGCCGCTCTTCTCGACGACAACGCGAGCCTCGCCCCTGGCCACTTCGTTGATCACCTTGCTGAACTGCTGCTTCGTGTCGCTCAGCTTCATCCGCGTCTCGACCGGTGCTGTCAGGGAAGCCATGATGTTCCTCCTATGCTTCACATTCCTCCCAGTGATTATAGTCCTGATCTGGACAAGTTTGGACACGCCGAATCCGAACACGAAACCGCCAGGGGCGGGGAGCCCCTGCCGGTTTCGATCGCTCTCCCCCTCCATCATCAGACGGGGGCAAGCCCACGCTCGACGGTGAACGCGCCGAGATCCAGATCCACCGGCTTACGCAGCAGGAGATTCGCCGCGACGAGACCGGAGTATGGACCCAGTGTCAGCCCGGACGGGCCGTGCCCCGTCGCGATCACGACATTGTCGAAGCCCGGCATCACTCCAAGGAACGGCACGCCGTCGTCCGAGAACGGGCGCAGCCCCACCCGGATCTCGTGCAGCGTGCCTCCCGCCAGACAAGGCGCGATCCGCAGTGCGGTATCCAGCACGTGGCGCACACCGCCCGGCGTCTGCCGCACATCGAAGCCGGACCCGGTCTCCCGGGTCGCTCCCGCCACGACCCGGTTCGGCCCGAACGCCAGGATGTACTGATCGCCGAACCACGCGAGGATCGGCCAGCGACTCGTATCCGTCTCCCCCATCGTGATGTGAAGAATCTGGCCCCGCTGCGGCGCGACCGGCAGGCCGTAGCCGAGTTGCGCCAGCAACCCGTTCGTCCATGCCCCGCAGGCGAGCACGACACCGTCCGCCTCGATGGACTCGCCGTCGACACGCACACCGGCCATGCGCCCCGCTTCCAGCACCAGCTCGGCGGCCCCATGCCGGAGCACTGCCCCGTGGTGACGCGCTCCCACCTGTAACGCGTCCCGCATCAACGCGCCATCGACCCGCGCCGCGCCGGAGATATGAATTGCCCGCTCCACGTGCCCGACCGCCGGGAAGAGAGTTCGTGCCTGCTGCTGATCGATCCAGGAGAGCGCACCGATGTTCGGCACGCCCTGCGCACGGCGCTCCAGAACGCGCGCGTGAACCGATTCCAGTTCCACTGCCTCCGCCTCGTTCTCCGCCAGGTAGAGCTCACCGACGACCTCATAGCCGGTATTCGCCTGCCCGATTTCCGCGAGTGCCTGCACGAGTTGCGGATAGTAGGTCACGGCAGGGGTCGCCAGCGTGTAGAAGGCGCTGGTATCGTGCCGGCTCGGCCCCGGCGAGATGATGCCCGCCCCGGCCGCCGTCGCCTGCCCCTTGTCCGCCCGATCGACGAGCACCGTCTCCGCCCCCGCCCGGGCGAGATGATAGGCGGCACTCGCCCCAACGATTCCGCCCCCGACGACGACATACCGGCTCATCTGCATTCCTCCCATGTCGGTACACACGCTCATGATGACGATCCGAACCCGTCCTCGTGCCTGAGCGCAGGATCGCACAGTCGCTTCTCATCGCGTCCGATGCTCTCATATCTTGCCTATGGATGCACCGCACGTGCCTGGCATCCAGCTTGCTGGTCAGCGGGGGCCCCACGCAGCCGGCACAGAGACGCGGAGCGCTCACCTGCTATGACCAGATGTCACTGACGCATTGCATCCTGCCGTTCCTGAATTACACTTGATGCAGTCGATCTCTCCAAAATTGCATGACCGAAGCAGGACGCTGGCTGGTTCGTACCAGCCTCCTCTCCTGTTTCCAGCTTTCGACTCTTTTGGATAGCCGACCGGGTCCGCATGGAGCTCAACTTATGCTGGCGTAATTGAGACAATAAAGGTCTGTGCGCCGACGATCGGCGCCCGGTCTTTGTCGTTCATCACGCATTTGCCTGGGACATGCCTGGCCGGCACCACATGGCCGGGTTTCATCGCCGGGCACCTGCGAATCAAGGTCCCGCATTTATGACCCGACGTTGGTCTCTCCGCACCCGATTTGTCCTGTTCGCAACCGCCTGCCTTCTGCCGCTGGTTGGCGTCGTGCTTTTCTTCCTTGACCGCGGAATCCAGCGCAATACCGACCAACTCGTCAACAGCGAGCACACGATCGCCAATCTCTCCAGCCAGGTCATGAGCGGCTACCTCAATGGAGTCGTCGACACCCTCGACAAACTCGCCGTTCGGCCGGAGATCGTCAGCCTCAATCCGGAAGATTCCGCGAGCACACTGGCGCTGACCCGCGATGTGCGCACCGATGTCTCCGGTTTGCTCCTGGTGGATGCCAGCGGCCAGCTCGTCAGTACAAGCGGACCCGCACCGACGCTCCTGGAATCAATTCCCGATCAATTGATGCAGACCATCAAGACCGGGCAACCCGGCATCTCGCCGCCAATCCAGGATACGGACGACCGGCAGGTGCTCGTCATCACCGTTCCCGTCACTACGAGTGCGGATACCGGCAAGACCTCAACCGTCACTGCGACCACTCCCGCCGCGACGCCACCCGCTGGCTCCGCCAGCGGCGGCAACGCCGCCACGGACCAGACCGGCGCGACCGGAAGCAACGTCGGAGCGATTGCGGCGGTCATCAACGTCTCCTACCTGGAGACGATCGTCGTGCCGTACGCTCGGGGCAAGACCGAGATCGCGATCGTGAGCAAGGATGGCGTGATCGTCTCGACCGCCGGCGTGCAGAAGAACCTGCCGCACTTCCTCGAGAACGAGCGTGAGAACATCGATCAGGCGCTGGAGGGAGATTCGGGCGATTTCACGACGACCGACGCGAATGATACCGCTCGCCTCGGCGTGTTCACGCCAATCCAGTCCGATGTCGCTACCTGGGCGATGATCGTCACGAACCCAACGCCCAGGGCCTACGCGCAGACCCTGCTGACGCAAGGGCTGATCGTGCTCCTGCTGGCAAGTGCCGTCATTCTGGCGCTCGCGGTGATCTTTGGAGAATTCACCGCGCGGCCACTGCGCACGCTGGCGGCACGTGCCGCCTCGATGCAGCGCGGCAATTTCGATGTCAACATCGAACCGGTTGGCGGCGGCGAAGTGCGGGCCCTCAGCACGGCGTTCGCAGAGATGGGCGACCAGCTTGCGAACCAGATGCACGGGATGGAGAAAAGTCATCAGGAACGCGTGCGCCAGGCGACCCAGATGCGCGACCTGCTGCGGCGCACGCTCCGTCTCCAGGAAGACGAGCGTCGCCGCATCGCGGGGGAGATCCACGATGCCGTCTCCCCCTTGATCACCGGTGCCCTTTACCAGGCGCGAGCGCTGCAGATGACCAACGGCTCGACGCCCGCCGCCGAACGGGAGGAAACGCTCGACAGCGTCAACAAGCTGCTGGAGCGCGCCTCGGTCGAGCTGCACGGGGTCATCTTCGACCTGCGTCCCCCCGATCTCGATGACATCGGCGTCGTCGCCGCTATCGAGGCATACATGCAGACGATCGAGCGCACCGGTCTCCGTTGCCGCCTGGAAGTCGTCAACGACTCGCCATCGCTGACGCCGGAAGTGCGTCTCGGAATCTACCGGATTGTGCAGGAAGCACTCCACAACGTGGTGCGTCACGCCGGTGCCGACGAGGCGGTCGTTCGCCTGGAATCGACCGATGATCTGCTGCGCGTTACGATCAAGGACAACGGCGCCGGATTCGACCCGGAACTGTCGGTGCGGCCGACATCGCTGGGGCTGCTCTCGATGCGGGAGCGGGCCGCCGCCATCGGCGCATCGTTCACCATCATCAGTCGACCGGGCGGTGGCACCGCGATTATCATCGAGCGAGCAGAGGTCGGCAGCGTGATGTCCGATTCGGTCCTCGCCGATCTGATGAGCAATTCGTTGCCCTATGCACCGGACGGCAGCAGCGAACCGGGCGATGAAGGCGCCGAGGCGGAGAGCGCGCCTGGCACCGATCGCGCTCCGGAAACGGATGATGACTATCCGCAGAAGCCATCGCGCGACACGTCAGTATCGCGACAGGAAAGCCAGGCAACATGATCTCGGTTCTATTGGTCGATGATCACCCGGTCGTCATCGAGGGATTGCGCAAGCTCCTCGAAGCCGCCGGGGATATCGATGTGACAGGCACCGCCCACGATGCGTCCTCGGCTATTGTCCAGGCCAAGACGCTGAAGCCGGATGTCATTCTCCTCGATCTTCGCATGCCCGGCGCGACCGGTATCCAGGCCGCACGCCGCCTGCGCGAGCAGGAGTTCACCGGCGCCATCATCGTCCTCACCTCATACGGGGACCAGGCCTACGTGCGCCAGGCACTCGAAGCAGGCGCCGATGGCTACCTCCTCAAGAGCACGCCGGCTGACGAGCTGATCGCCTCCATCCGCTCGGCCACGCGTGGCCGGCGCCAGCTCAGCCCCGAGCTTCTCAGCGGCGTGCTTGAGGAGTTCAGCGATCTCGCCCGTGAGAAGACAACACGCGATGCCGACCTTTCGGAGGACGACTGCATGATCCTGCGGCGCGCCAGCGAAGGGGCGACCAACCGTGAGATCGGCATCACCATGAACCGCAGCGAGGTCGCGATCAAGAAACGGCTGCAGGTTATCTTCGCCAAGCTGGGCGCCGTTGATCGCGCCCACGCCGTCGCCGAGGCCATCCGCCGCGGCCTGATCTGACGCAGGTGTCTTCCAGTGGGCGTCAAGAAGCCCGTCCGAGCATCCGGATGTATCGCATGCGAGCACCAGGCGAGTTCAATCCCAGTTCGGACGGGCAGACCCATGTGTCTGCCCTTGTCGTCCCATTGACAGCGTCCGTGCATTCGAGCCGGTCGCATGCAGCCCTGAGGGTCGACACATAGGTCGACCCGTACGAATGAAAGCGCCCTGTTCGTCCGGGCAGCCCCGTGTGTCTGCCCTCGCCGCACCACGAAAACCGGCCGTGCAATCGAACTGGTTGCCTGCAGGCCCGAGGGTCGACACACAGGTCGATCCGTACGAAGCTGATACCGCTTCGCCAACGACGTTTGGGGCCATTGCCATCGTGAACAGTCCGTGATGCTTTACGATTCCCCAAGCACTGTGCCGGTGATTTCCTGAATCGGACCGGCCGTTCGCCGTAACATCCCGGGGCGCAGGGCGCCACCAGCGCAACCGTCCGGACGCCACCGGGCCGTTGCCCAGGAAACCGACGCGTGGATTGGTTCACTCTCACTCTGACGTGGTACCTGCTGACAACCGTCGCCACGATCGCGGTCGCCCCGCTAGCCCTCTGGCTCTGTCGGGGCCTGACCGATCGCGGCGCCAGCATCGCGCGACCGGTCGCCGCACTGGCCATGATCTGGCCAGTCTGGTTTCTCGCCGGCATTGGCCCCGGCCTTGTCCCCTTCTCGACCGTTGCGCTCTGGATCTCGCTCGCCCTGATCGGCATCGCCGCCTGGGTGCTCGGCTGGCGCGCGGGCGTCATCGATCGCACCGCGATCAGGCACCTGCTGATCGCGGAGGCCGGGTTCCTCGTCTTCTTCGCGCTCTTCATCTGGTTCCACGGCTACGGCCCGCAACTGACAGAGCAGGAGAAGCCCGGCGATCTCATGATGCTGGCCTCCTCGATGCGCGCGCACCAGATGCCGCCGGACGATGCGTGGATGGCGGGCAGCACGATCAATTACTACTACCTCGGCTACGTCATCTGGGCGGCCTTCGCGAAGATGGTCGGCGCGACCCCGGCGGAGGCGTTCAACCTGGCGCTCGCCACCGTCTTCGGCATGGTCTGCGTGGCCGCCGCCGGTCTCGCTGGCAACATCGCCGGGCGCTGGTTCAGCGAGCGCACCGCCCGCATCGCCGGGGTCCTGGGATTACTCTTCGTCGTCATCATCGGCAACCCATGGGCCGCATTCAAGGTGCTCGCCGATGCCTCCGGGCAATGGGCAGCCTTCTTCTTCGGCGGCATCGGGTGGGATGCGACCCGCATCATCCACGATACGGGACCGACCGACACGATCATCAGCGAGTTCCCGTCGTTCAGCTTCATCCTCGGCGATCTGCATCCGCACCTGCTGGCGCTTCCCTACGCCATCACCGCGCTGACGATCGCCTGGGCCCTGGCGCAAGGAACCGGTGATCGCACGGACAGCAAGCTCGACACCGGCTGGTGGGGCCGGATCATCCTCGGCGGCGCCATTGTCGGCTCACTCTACGCCATGAACTCGTGGGACATGCCGACCTACCTGCTCATCGCGGCGATCGGTCTCCTGATCGGCGCCTGGCACCGCGCGGGGAAGGACCGGATCGCCGGCCTCGTCGCGCTCGGGCTCAGCGCCGTCATCGCGTGGCTTCCGTTTTATGTCGCCTTCGAGGCTCCGACGAAGCAGGGCCAGAGTGGCCTGGCCGGCACCCTTCAGGACATCCCCGTCGTCGGCGGCATCCTGGCCTCGGTCGTCAGCTACCGGGGGGAGCGCACGTCCGCCAGCGAATACCTCTCGGTCTTCGGCTTCATGTGGGCAATCGCGCTCATCCTGATCGCGGCCGAGTTCTGGAACCGGCGACACTCCCCCACCGATTCCCTCAACCAGAAAATGGCCCTGGGCGCGGCGGCGATTCTCGTCCTCGGGGCGCTGCTGGTGCCGGCACCGGTCCTCGCCCTGGCCGGGCTTCCCATCGTCGCGACAATAATGCTCGTCCAGCGCGATCCGAAGCTCTCACTCGCCAATGTCGCGCTCGGGCTCTTCAGTCTCGGCTTTGTCCTGACGATCATCCCCGAGCTCTTCTATCTCTCCGACATCTTCAACAGCCGCATGAACACGATCTTCAAGATCTACTACCAGGTCTGGCTCCTGATGGCCATCGCCTCCGCCATCGCCGTGATCGCGATCTGGCAGGTGCTGCGCCCGCTGCTCACGGTGCGGCTGGCGACCACCGTCGTCGCGATTGGCACGGCGATCGTCCTCCTGCTGGGCGCAACCTATCCGGTGGTGGCCGGCAAACAATGGCTGGACTGGCGCAATCCCACCCGCGAGTGGTCGGGGATCGATGGCCTTGCCTACCTCGATCAACCGGACGATGTCTACGCGATGCCGGGCGAATACGCGGCGATCCAGTGGCTGTGGGAGAACGGAAAACGGGACGATGTGCTGCTCGCCGCCAGCGGTTGCGCCTGGCGCGCGCCTGTCGGCCGGCCGGCCGGTGCGACGGGAATCCCGTCGATCCTTGGCTGGTACGATCACGAGCAACAATGGCATCTGGCCGACCCGCAGATCTACACCAAGATAGTCCAACGCATCGCAGATGTGAATGCGCTCTTCACCCAACCGTCGAGTGAACTTCTGGACAAGTATGGTGTGACGCTCATCTACATTGGTCACGTCGAGGAATACGGCGATCCGAATGCCAACACCGACTATCCGTGTGCACCCGGTCCGTTCTCCGGGGCCCGCAATCCGAACTTTCCCGGTGCGGGTTGGGCGGAGGTCTACAACGCGGACGGCGTGCGCATCTACCGGCGGGACGGCTCCTGATCGCAGCAAAGACGTCGTGTTCAGCGAACGAAATGGGGTGGCGCTCGATCAACGCCACCCCATTGCATTGCGCCCCGAATATCAGATTTCTCATCCATCGGGGGCGTATCACCCTGATGATTACGCCAGGAAGAGCTCGATCACTGGCACGAGCACGTCCGGCTCCTGGATCGGCAATTCCAGCGTCACGATGCCCTCGGCGCCAGCCGGAGTCGTGTTCTGCGCCTGCTGATGCGGATCGCTCTCCCGGTACCGAATCTCGGAGGCATCATGCAGCATCTGGGCATACTTGATCTTGCCGCCCAGCCCCTCCAGATGGATGTGCCTCATCGGCCAGTTGAAGACATGCAGGTAGAGACGGTCGCCATTCTGCGTGAAGCGGCAATCGACCGGCGCCGTGTAGTCGTCGGCCGCCGTCGCGCCGTAGATGGAACGGCCGTTCACCCGCATCCATTCTCCCAGCTCGGCCAGCGTCGCGCGGGCACGCGGGTCGAACTCCCCGCGCCCGGTCGGTCCGACGTTGAGGAGCACGTTTCCGCCCTTGGAGACCGAGTCGATCAGGAGCTGGATCAGCAGCTCGGGCGACTTCCAGTCGAGGTTGTCGCGGTCGTAGCCCCAGGAGCCGTTCAGCGTCTGGCACGCTTCCCAGACCACGCGCTTGCCATCGCGCGTTGGCCACTCCTTCGGCTGGTATTGCTCCGGCGTCACGAAATCGGCGGATTCCGGATAATCGATCCGGTCGTTCATGATGATGCCGGGCTGGAGCTCGTGCACGAGCTTCGCCAGCTTCTCGGAATCCCAGTCGGCGCGGCTCTTGTCCGGCGGCGTGAAATCGAACCACATGATGTCGATCTTGCCGTAGTTGGTGAGCAGTTCCCGCACCTGACCGTGCAGGTACTCCGTGTACTTGCGCATGTCACGGCTGGCGTTGAGGGCATCGCGGTCGTCATCGCGGCGCGGGTGGATACGATCGACAAGATAGTCTGGGTGGTGCCAGTCGATCACCGAGTGGTAGAAGCCAACCTTGAGGCCCTCTGCGCGGAAGGCATCGACCCACTCCCTGAGCAGGTCGCGACCGATGGGGGTGTTGGTCACCTTGTAGTCGGTGAGCTGCGAGTCCCACATCGCGAAGCCCTCGTGATGCTTCGAGGTGATCACGGCGTACTTCATGCCCGCGTTCTTGCAATCGCGCGCCCACTGCTTCGGATCGTAGAGATCGGGATCGAAGTGCGCGAAGTAGCGCTGGTAGTCCTCTTCGGTGATCTGCTCGCGGTGCTTCACCCACTCATGGCGCGCGGGCAGCGCATAGAGGCCCCAGTGAATGAAGAGGCCAAAACGATCATGAACGAACCAGTCGGTATTGCCAAATCCCACGGGGTCTCTCCTGGTTGACGAACTGCCTGACGGACGCACGGACATGGAGTGCGGGCGATGCCCGCACGCAAGATCTTCCGGTTTGCCGCATGCGGCGACGCGAGTTGTGTGCGGCGCTCCACCTCCACTTGAGATTACATACTGTATACAATCACGCTGGTCATCTGAAGCTGGAAGATACCCGGCATGGCAAGGCCCGTCAAGCCCCGACACGAACGTGAGTCGACACCGGTCTGCGCCTACCCAACTCGACAGGGAATCTCATTCAATCTCCCGCGCCTGTCATTCTGAGTATCTTGTCGACGTTGCCCTATCCCATCCCATGTCATTCTGAGTAGACCGTCTACGCCAAACTGTCCCATCCCCCGTCATCCTGAACGGAGTAATGGGCTGCTCCGTTCAGGATGACGGATCGTGAAAACACGCCAGCTGACGCACAGCCCCCACCCACCTCCCCCACCCCGCCGAACCCGTTGACAATCTGCCGGTTTGACCCTTTTCCGTCTCCTCGCTATAGTGTACGTACATCTACTGCCTTGCATTCTTCAGGAGATGCTCATGCGTACGTGCCCCCGACAACTCACCCTGCTCCTGCGAGCGTTGATGCTCCTGTTGGTCGCTTCGCTCCTTGCCCCATCGGCCAGCGCCGCCAACGCCTTCATCACCGCCACCGATGTCGTCAACATCCGGATCTGCCCGGCCACCGACTGCGAGATCATCGCGACCGCGAGTCTCGGCGAGCCGCTCGAGGTGATCGGCAATACGGTCAATGGCTACGTACCGGTCGTCTACAACGGCATCAAGGGATTCGCCTACGCTCTCTTCGTCGCCGATCAGACCAAGGACACCTGGTTTACACAGGGCGAGGCGGGCTGCCAGCGCGTGGCGTTCATCTTCAACATCGGTGTCGGCTACACGCCCTCGCAAGGCGTACTCGATACTCTCCAGACCTATGGGGTCGCTGCCACGATGTTCCCGATGGGCAACTGGGCAGCGGCCAATCCGGACTACCTGGGACAACTCGCCGCCGCCGGTTTCCCGATCGGCACGCACGGCGACCAGGCGCACTATCTCACCGGCCTGACCGATTCCCAGATCCAAGGCGACCTGCTCAATTCGGTGTCCGCGATCTCCGCCGTCACCGGGGAACCGGTCATTCCCTGGGCGACGCCCTATGCCGCCGACACCGATCCGCGCGTGCGCCGCGTGATCGCCCAGCTGGGCTACGTGCCGGTCGGCTGGACGGTCAGCGCCGACGATTACGGCGAATCCGCAACCGCCGACGGTGTCTACAACCGGGTCATCAACAGCGTCAGCGACGGCGCGATCGTCGAGTTCCATCTCGATGGACCCGCGACGGATAGCTCAACCGGCGCCGCGCTGCCCGCCATCATCGAGACGTTGCGGGCCGCTGGGTATTCCTTCGTCACCGTCCCGGAGATGGCGACACCCTGCGGTCCGGCGTTCTGACCGTTCAGCCATGACATTCGCAGGCGGTTGTGGCTATACTCGGAACAATCGCACAGACGTTCGCATCGCCCGCCCATTGAGCGCGAACGACTGATGCACCGCCCCGGGACCAGATGACCAGAGCGTCTTCAACAGAAACACGAGCGTATTCATTCATGATGGAGACTCATGGCAGCAATCTGACCGGCCGCAAGCTCGCAGGGCAGACGATCACCGAGCAATTTCGGGCCTTCCGCGCCGATCCCCGGCATGCCGACCTGCGTCTTGTCGACATGCGACGCTCAGGCTCCCTCGAGGCAGGAATCGGGACCGGACCCGTTAGCGAGAACCCGCTCTCCCCGCCGTCGAACTTTCCGATCGAGCTGGAACGCCTGGAAGGGTCGATTCGCGGGCGAGAGATACCACCGCATGCGGGTCGCACGGGATTTCACTACTTCCTCGATGGCGCGCAGAAGACGCTGCCGGTCGACCGTGCCGGGCTCGTGCCGGTCGTGGCGGCGATCGCGGCGGCGGGCATTCTCGAACGCGACGACTACGGCGCGGCCCGCTTGCTGCCGGGATCGCTGCGCGAGCAGAAGACCTGGATCTTCCCCCAACGCACCAGCCTGCCCGAACTCGAACGCTGGCAGGAGTGGCTGGAAGAGGCCGGCGAGGATACCCGCGATCCGCTCGTGGAGTGCGAGGATGCCGAGACCTATTCCATGCTGGCGGGGCACTACGGCCGCCTGATCGAGCTCGCTCAGCGGATGTCGGGTAAGATCCGCGCGCAGATCGAGAAGGACCTTCTCCTCTTCTGGCGAGATCGCATCGCTCCGGACAATAAGGAGAGCTGGATCATCGTCGATGGGCGGCTGCGCGAGGATGTGCCGCATGCGGTCGGGCTGGTGAAATCGCTCCAGACCCAGCACCTGGCGGGTGACGAGGCCATCGCCCTCTTCGAGCTACCCCAGGGGTACCGGACGACCGCCTTCCGCTACGTCCGCCGCGGTCAGGATGATAGCAGCGACACTGATATCGACGGCGAGGCACCATCCCACAACCGCACCATGTGGTACCAGCGGTTCTGGGACGCCAGCGGGCTCGATGCGCGCCATGCGCTCGTCCGCGTCGAGGCGCCGCACGATGTCGCATCGAGCGAGGAGATCGACCGGATCGCGTCATGGCTGATGACCGAACGGCTGCCACGACCGACGACCGATCCCCGCTGGCCGACGCTGCTCTACCCGATCCATTTTCTCGAAGAGATCCTCAAGCGCCGGATCGCCGCGATGACCGCCGGTTGGCCCAGCTGATCCTCTACCCACATCCCTTTCCATCAGACAACCGCAACCATCGCACCGGAGCCAGATGACATGACCGACATCTTCACACCAAATGGCATCGCCAGCGCTAACGGCGTCCACGATAACGTCGCGGGCCGGGTCTGGGCGCGCTCCGATTTCCACGACCTGATCGATCACGAGACCGGCGTCATCGGCCGCGTCGTCAGTAGCGAGAAGGAACCCGCCGGCGCCCACACGTTCTATTTCTGGGCGTCGGACGAGCATCTCACGCTCGATGTCGGGCACATCGTGGTCGCGTTTTCTGAGGAAGCGGCCGTGATCGGCGTGGTCGATGAGCCGCGCCGCTACTCCGATCTGCGCTCCTTTCTGGATGATTATTTCGACCGGCACCTCGAACCCGAGATGGGCGACGACTCGCCGACCCAGCGCCCAGAGATCCTCGTCTTCACCGTCAACGTCCTCTCGACTAAGCATCTGCGCAAGGACGTCACCTCGCACCGGCCAGCCGTCACCGGTCCGGTCTATTTCGCGACCCAGAAGGCGATCGAGTACGCGCTGGATGTCGAGAATTTCGACGGCGCATCCATCCCGGCGCTGATGCACACCAACGGCAACTACGCCCGCGACGAGGATGGACTCATCATCGAGGATGAGAACGGCAACCCGCGTTTCCAGCACACGCCGCTCTATCTGGATGAAGACTACCTGCTCGGGCCGGAGGCGGGTCACGCCAACTGGACTGGGCAATCCGGGCTCGCCACGAAAACGAGTCACGCCCTCTTCCTCATCAGCTCCGTCTTCCAGACGATGCAGAAGGAGGGCAAATCGGTCGCGGCGCTGATGTTCAACGTCAAGGGACCGGACTTGCTCTGGCTCGACAAGCCGGCGATCCCGGCTGAGGAGCACGCCGAGGCATACGCCGCCGCCCGCTGGAACGGGCTCTCGCCGGATCACCTCGACGCGTACCGGGCGCTCGGGCTGCGGCCGGAGCCGTTCGACAACTTGCGCATCTTCGCGCCACTGAAACACGGGTCCGACCCGAAACCCGTCAATGGTGTCATCAATCTCGAAGGGTTCAACGAGTACGAGCGACTCAACACGGAGCGGAAGGCGCCGGGCGAGACCGGGGTACTCCATCCCATCCTCTGGTCGCTGGAGCGTGTGCTCTGGTTCCCGCACAAGGTCTTCGACTTCAATGATCTCGACGACAAGATGATGGGATTCATCTACGAACTGCGTGAACTTAAGATCAACTCGATTACACAACTCGACCAGCAGTTCAAGCAAATCTGGGAAGAGCTGGCGGTCGCTGACGAGGACTCCTGGCACGGCCACCACAAGGCAACGATCCGCAAGGCGGAGAACCGGTTCAAAGGCCTGAAGGACAAGCTGGGTGGTCTGCTCGCGGACGGTGCCGTCGTCAACGGGGTCAGCAGGCAGGTAGACAAGGAGTTCAGCAATCGCGAGCTACGAGTCGTGGACATCTCCGCGTGCAATACCCTCGCCCAGGAACTGATTGTGAGCGCCACGATCGACAAAGTCTGGAAAATGGCGGAGAAGAATCAGATGGGCGTCGACAAGCTCATCGTCTTCGTGGATGAGCTCAACAAGTACGCCCAGGCCGGGAGCCAGGGTGGGGTCCGCGACACGCTGGTCGATATCGCCGCGCGCGGTCGCCACCTCAACGTCGTGCTGCTCGGCGCCCAGCAGTTCCGCTCCAAGGTCGATGGCGAGATCCTCGGCAACTGCGGCACTTCGTTCTACGGGCGCATCGGCGACGAGGAAATCATCAACGCCGCCTACCGCTCGATCACGGAGACCGCCAAGCAGGAGCTTCTCGGGCTGCCCAAGGGACGGATGCTGATCCGCCACGCCCACTTCCGGGCACCGCTCTTCGGCACCTTCCCGATGCCACCGACGCTGCCGGGAGTTTACGGCCAGCGCATCTTCGGCGGTAAGAAGCGGCTCTCGCATCCCGGCGATGCGCTCTTCAAGACCCTGCAACGCCTGATGGGCGTCAAGGCACCGAGCAAGAGCGATGTCATCTCCTACGTCGGGGATGTTGATGCGGAAGCGGTCGACTACATCGTGACGAAACTGAATCAGCTCTACAGCAGCACGGCGGCGCCACGGCGGGGCAGCAACCCGTGGTCGGTGGCGAAGAACGAGCTGGACAGCGCCCGCGCGCTCTGGAGCCGGTCATGAGCGACCGCATCCGGATCGCCCACTTCTCCGACACGCACCTCGGCTATCGCGGGCTCAACAAGGCCGATCCCGACACGGGCCGTAACCAGCGCACGATCGACGTCGATCGCGCCTTCACCCGGGTCGTGGACGACATCCTTCGGCGCGATGTCGATGCCATCATCCATAGCGGCGATGTCTTTCACCACACGCGGCCGACGTGGCATTCGCTGCGCCATTTCATCCGCCAGATGCGGCGAATCGAGGATGCTGGCATTCCGACACTCGTGATCGCAGGCAACCACGATACGCCGCGCATGCGCACCGGCGGCTCTGCCTACAGTGTGCTGGAACTCGCCCTGCCAAAGATCCGCTTCGTGGCAGATTACGGTGCGGAGCAGATAGAAGACGCCCCGTTCGATGGCCTCAATCTCCATATTCACGCGATTCCGCACGGTGCACTCACCAATCCCGATCCGGTTGTTCCGCGCGTCGTACCAGGTCGCCGGAACGTTCTCGTCTGTCATGGGATGGTTCCCGGCATCCTCGCGCCGGGTGTCCATGCCGAGCCGGGCGAGCAGCAACTGACAACCGCCCTGCTCGATCCGCAGTTCGATTACATCGCGCTCGGGCACTATCACGTGCCGACACTCGCGGCGCCCAAGGCCTGGTACAGCGGCTCGACCGAGCGCATGGGGTTCGGCGACTGGAATGTGACGCCCGGCTACAACATCGTCGAGCTCGGAGCGCCGGGTGCCACCGACGAGGTGCAGGTTGAACACATCGAGCTGCCTTCCCGGCCGATGCACTCACTCAAGCCGCTCTACGCGCGTGGCATGCTCGCCCGGGACATCGCCGACAAAGTGCTCGACCAGTTGCGCGGCCTGAACGCCAGCGACGCGATGGTCCGCATCGAGCTGCGCGAGACCGACCGCGCGATCCGGCGGGAAGCCGAATCGATCCTGCGGCGCGAGCACGAGGAGTTCGTCTGGTCGCTGACCGTCGCCCAGGAACGAGTGCTGTTCACGCCGACGATCGAGGAGAGCCCGGCGTCCATCGACGGCGTGCCTGATCTTCGCTCGCTCTTCGCGACCTTTGTCGGCGAGCGAACCGGCCCGATCTTCGATGAGACCTTCGCGACGGCCTTCCTCGAGCGCGGCGACCGCGCGCTGGTGGATGCGATGCTTGCCCAGGAGACACCAGAACCGGAAGAGGCGGGCGCGGCATGATCCTGAGCAAGGTAGAGATCGAGAACTACAAGCAGTACGCGGATCGGCACGACATCGATATCCCCTCGATCGCTACGATCGGCGTCATCGGCAGCAACGGCGTCGGCAAGACGACCCTCTTCGAGGCGATCGAATGGTGTCTCTACAACCCGACCACTATCAAGAACGCCGACATCCGTCCGCGCGGTCGCAGCAGCTACACCAAGGTCGCGCTGACGCTGGAAGACCCGGTCCGCCAGCGCCAGTTCATCATTGAGCGGGAGCTGAAACGCACTTCTGTGGTCGCGGCCATCTACGAGGTGGACGAGCACGGCGACGAGCAAGTCATCGTGCAGGGCACGAAGCCGGTGACCGATTATGTCTCCACGAAGCTGATCGGCCTCAGTCACCGCGCCTTCGTCGCGACCTTCTTCACCCGGCAGAAGGAGCTCTCCTTCTTCGGAAACCTCGGCGACTCCGACCGCCGGCGCGAGGTCAGCCGCCTGCTCGGGATGGAGACGATCCGCATCGCGCAGCAATCGATCGCCGAGGATCGCAAGCGCACGCAGGCCGACGCCCTCTCCTACCGCCGGCAATACGAGGAGCAGGCGGCGGGGCGCGATTTTGCGGCCGAGATCGCGACCGCCCGCGAGACGATTGCCGCAAAGAACGTCCTCTTCCTGGACGCTGGCAAGGCGGCCGAGGCGGCGGCGCGCTGCCTCGTGCAGCAGGAGACCGCGCTGAAGGCGATGCACGAGGTGCGCGACCGCGATCACGCCCTCGAGCAGCAATTGACCGAGGAGCGCGGCAAGCTGGCCGCCACCGACCAGCGCCTGCAACAGATCACGACCGAGCTCACGCGACTCGACGGTCGGTCTGCTGAACGCGAGCGCCTTCTCCCGCTCGCCGAGCGGCTGCCCGGCCTTGAGCAGGAGGTCGCCCGGCTGGAACAGGAGCGACAGCGCTTCGTCCGGAGGCGCGAGCTCGAACAGGCGCTGCAGGAGAGCGGTCAGCGCCGTCAGGACCAGATCCAGCACCTGCGGACGACCGTGCGAGCGGTCAACCTCACGGAAGCGGTCCCCGGCTGGAGCTGGTCGTCCGACGACGACACGCAGCCCGGCCCGGCGCTCCAGCGCTTGCAGGCAACCATCGTCAACCTTGACCTGCCGGGCGCGATCGAGCGCGAGCAGAAGCTGGCAAACGTCCTCGACGCTGCCCAGGAGCTTGCCAAGGCGAGCGAAAAACACGCCAAGTACACATCGGCACAGCAGAGTCTCAACGCCAATCTCAAGGCGGCTCTGGCGACGGGGGATCCTCTCCTCCGCCTGAAGGAGATCGATGCCGACCGTGACGCGACGCAACGATCCCTGAGCGAGACGCAGGCCGACCAGAAGCAGCAGGAGCTCCAGGCAAAGCAGACCCGGACGCTGATCGGCAATCTCGATCAGGCGCAATTCGGCGATGTCTGTCCTACCTGCGCGCGTCCATTCAGCGAGCATGACGCGGCGATCGTGCTGGACTCCCTGCGCGCCCGGGTTGCGACGATCGATGCCGCGATCCGCGCCGCGCAGGCGAGAGCGCGGGAGCTTCAGGGGAAGCTCGCCGCGCTCCAGTCGCAGCGGGAGGCGCAGGAGCAGCTGGCCAAGGAAGTCAGCGAGCTCCGCGGCCGGATTGCGAACAGCGTCTCCTTCGTGCGCGATCAGGAGGAGCTCGTCAAGGAGACGCGGGAGCGACAGAGCGCCGCGCTGCGCGAGGCCGGTCTCAGCACCGCGCCCACGACCGAGCAGATGCAAGCCGCCCGCGATCGCGTCGCCCTCTTCCGCCGACTCACCGACTGCCGCAGCGCGCTATCCGGGGGCGAACGCCAGCTCCAATCGATCGGCGAACGGGAAGAGCGCATTCTCGCCGATCTCAGGGATCTCGGGGATGTCGCCTTCGACGAGGGGTATTACCGGACGGTGAGCGCGGAGCGGCAGCAGGCCGATCGCGCGAAGTCGGCGATCGAGCAGATCGACCGCGAGCTTGCACGCCGTCCCGAGCTGGAGCGGGATCGTGCCGCCTGCCAGGAAGCGCATGCACAGCTCACGGCCTGTATCGCGAAGCTCTCGCGCGACCGCGAGGACAACGGTTTCGACCCGGAGAAGCTGGCCAGCCTCCAGGCAGAGGTGCAGAACGCCCGCGCCGCCGAGCGAGAGGCGTTGGAGGCGCGCCACGCCGCCCAGATCGTCGTGCGGGATGCGCATCAGGCACTGGAGACGCTGGAGAAGGACCAGCAGCGGGTAGCGGACCTGGCATTGAAGGCCGATGCGCAGCAGCGCGAGGCGGATACCTTCGACCGCATGTACCGCGAGTTCACCGAGTTCGACAAGTACGCCGCCGCGCACTACACGCCGATCCTCAGCGATTTCACGAGCGAGCTCGTGCGCGAGGTCACCGATGGCAAGTACGACCGGGTCGAGTTCGACAGCAACTACGGGATCGAGGTCTTCGACGGCACCGAGGAACACTTCCCACTGGCGACCTTCTCCGGCGGCGAACGGGACGCGATCGCCCTCTGCGCCCGCATCGCCCTCTCGCGCATGATCGGCAGTCAGGCCGCCAGCCCGCCCGGTTTCCTTGTGCTCGATGAGGTCTTCGGCTCGCTCGACCGCGACCGGAGGACGCGCCTGCTCGAAATGCTCAGCTCACTCGCGGCGACCGGCGAGAGCTTCCAGCAGATGTTCGTCATCAGCCACGTTGATGACGTGCGGACGGCGCCGATGTTCGACGAGCTCTGGCGAGTCGAGGAGACAGCGGAGGGCGAGAGCCAGATTCACAACCTGCTCGCCGGCACCGAGATCGACGATCTGTAACAGGCTCCAGTCACCAGACAGTGCGCTGTCACGAAGACGTCATTCTGACCAATGGGAGGAATCCCCGTGCTTTCGCTACGCTGCGCACGGGGATCCTGGATAGGCGATTGCGGAGCAATCAAGCGGGAGCAGCCCATTACTCCATTCAGGATGACAGGGAAGGGCAATCACCCGAGACACCTGGCGGATGTGCAGGTATCGGCAACGGCGGCTACAACAACCCCTTGTAGGCGCCACCGTCCACCTGCATCGTCACGCCGGTGATATACGACGCGGCCGGCGATGCGAGGAAGACCACAGCGTTCGCGAACTCCTGCGGTGTCCCATGACGCCCGATCGGAATCGCGGCGCCCTCCTCGGCGATCACGTCCTCGATATCCTTTCCGGATTCCTTCGCCTTCGGCTCGGCCAGCGAGCGAATCCGCCCGGTCAGGATCGAGCCGGGGCAGACGTTGTTGACCCGGATCTGCTTCGGCGCGAACTCGGCGGCGATCGACTTCGCGAAACCGACGACGGCGGTCCGCGCGGTGTTCGAGAGGATCAGGTTCGGAATCGGCTGCTTGACCGAGATCGAGACGATGTTCGTGATGCTTCCCCCGCCCCGCGCCTCAAGATGCGGCAGCGCGGCGCGCGACAGCCGCAGCGTGCTCATCAGGTTCATCGTGATCGCGTCCAGCCAGATCTCGTCTCCCTTGTCAGCGATCGATTCGAACGTCCCGGCCGGTGGACCACCCGCATTGCAGACGAGCACGTCCAGCCCGCCGCGCGCCTTCACCGTCTCCGCGATCAGGCGCTCGCAGGCCGCGGGATCGGAGAGATCGCCGACGACCTCGATCACGTCGCCGCCCGCCTCCTCGCGAATCTCCTTCGCCGTGGCTGCCAGAGATTCCTCATGCCGACCATTGACAGTGACGAGCGCGCCCTCCCGCGCCATCGTCATCGCGGTCGCCTTGCCGAGACCGCTACTGGATGCAGCGACAATCGCAATCTTTCCCTTTAGCCCAAGATCCATCCCTCATCCTCCCTTTGATGCAATCCGCGCCGGCAAGGGGACGCCGGCGGCGGTTATGCTCAATGTGGCAGCATGCGCCTCCCGCGCCCTATCCTAGGCGCGGCGCCAAGCGCCTGAACCAACGATCCGCCGACATCATGCCACGCGCGCCACCTGGGCGCGACACCATTCACGACGAGAGCGATCGAGAGCGAGAAAGAGGGTCCGTGAGCACAGATACCGCCCCAATCGAGCCACAAACACAGACCGCCCCTGCCCGCAGCACGCGCCGCAGCCGGAGCCGAGCCCGGACGATGGGTGCCGAGGCGATCCAGTTTCCCATCGTCGTCTGGGTTGTGCACTGGCTGCTCAGCCAGATCCCCGCGACGCTGGCGTACCACTTCGGAACGTCGCGCCCCTTCCAGTACAACGCCGGCGGCGAGGTCATCGATGGGGGACCCTCCTGGGCCTACAGTACGGTCACACAATGGCTCCCACACGAGCTCTCCGGCCTGGCACACTGGCTGGTCGAACCGATGCGGCTCTGGGATGGTAGCTGGTACCGTCTCGTCTCTATCTTTGGGTACGATCCGGGGAAGCCCGCCAACGCGGCGTTCTTTCCGCTTTACCCGTGGTTGATGAAATGGGGCCACCAGCTCACCGGCTGGTCGGAGGAGACGATCGGCTACCTCGTCTCGAACCTCGCCTTTCTCGGCGCGCTGCTTATCCTCTACCGACTCGTCTCGCTCGATTTCAACGAGGTCATCGCCCGCCGCTCGCTGTGGGCGCTCGCGCTCTTCCCGACGGCGTTCTTCTTCACCGCCGTCTACACGGAATCGCTCTTCCTGCTGCTCGCCGTGGGCACGCTCTACGCCGCACGGCGCGGGGAGTGGCTGCTGGCCGGCATCATCGGGCTGCTGGCCGCCCTCACGCGCTCTGCCGGGGTGATGCTGCTGGCGCCCATGGCCGTGCTCTTCCTGCAGCAATACGGCTGGAATCCACGACGCTGGTTCCCGAACGCGATTCCCGCGGCATTGCCAGCGGCAGGGCCGCTCGTCTTCGGCTGGATCCTCACCCGGTCCGACATGAAGTTCTTCGACTGGGTGAACCAGCAGTGGCAGTGGAACCGCTTCTCGGCGACGCCATGGCGCACCTTCGAGTGCACACTTCAGGGCTGCACGGCGGAAGTCCGGCAGTTCGGCACAACGAATGAGTTCTATGTCAAGCCGATCCAATGGGGCTGGATCGGGGACATCCTCAGGCATCCGACCTGGACGCACTTCACCTCGTATGAATGGCGCGACTGGATGGCGCGGGGCGATGTGCTGGAGTTCAGCTGCACCGTCGGCGCCTTCATCCTGATCATCATCGGGCTCCGTAAGCTGCCGCTCTACTACAGCGCCTTCACGATCCCTCCGATGATCGTACCGCTGCTCAGCCCCAGCTCGGTCCACCCGCTGATGAGCATGCCGCGCTTCGTGCTGCCGCTCTTCCCGCTCTTCGTGATGATCGCGCTGCTCGTCACCAACCGCAAAGCCGGTATCGGACTCGCCATCGCCTCGTCGATCGGACTGATCCTGCTCACGATGCAGTTCGCGCAGTGGTATTGGGTCGCCTGATCCAGCACCCGAGTGCCATATCCGTCATCCTGAATGAAATGAAGGATCCCCGTGCGACGCACAACCACTCGACGGCGTAGCCGTCGCCTCAGTGCCGCACGCGAAGTCGGGCTGCGCCCGATGCGCTCTCGCTGCGCTGCGCGCGGGGATTCTTGATAGAGGATTGCGCAGCAATCGAGCGGAGCGGCCCATTCCTGCGGTCAGGATGACAGGTAGGGGGCAACCGAATGGCGATGCGCCACCCAAACGCAACGACGATGATGGCACCATTGACCAAAACTGCTTCTCGTCCTTGCCTCACCCCGTGAACGCCAGGCCTTCCGGTCGCGGGGTTTGGCGGTACAATGCTCGCCAGAATCCAGCGATCGGAGATGATCCGAACCGGGCCACCTGAGCGCGGCTCAGGCCCTTGGCAGTTCCTGCGTGCAATGCCGCACCAGTCAGTGGGAGTCAAGCAATGGTCAACATCGTCGCCGAGCGAACCACACCCGGCACGTCGGACAAGCAGCAGATGACGGGCGGTCAGGCCCTGGTTGCCTCCCTGCTCCGCCAGGGGATCGATACGATCTTCGCGCTGCCGGGCGTCCAGCTCGATGGTGCATTCGATGCGCTCTACGACGCGCAGAATCGGGGCGACGTGCGCGTCATCCATCCGCGTCACGAACAGACCGCCGCCTACATGGCCGATGGGTACGCGCGCGTGACGGGCCGCATCGGCACCTGCCTCGTGGTTCCCGGTCCGGGCCTGCTCAATGCGTCCGCCGCGCTCTCAACGGCATACGCCTGCAACTCGCCGGTGCTCTGCGTGACGGGCCAGATCCAGTCCAACATGATTGGATTCGGTCGCGGGCTGCTCCACGAGATCCCCAATCAGCTGGAGATGATCCGCTCGGTCACGAAGCATTCCGCCCGGGCTACGGTACCGGACGCGATTCCCGCCCTTGTGGACGATGCGATCCGCAATCTGTGGGATGGACGCGTCCGCCCGGTCGAAATCGAGATCCCGCCGGATACGCTCTTCGCCAACGGAGAGATCGCGCTGCTCGCACCGGTGCCGGAACGCGCTCGTCCGGAGGCCGATCCCGACAGTATCACGGCTGCCGCCAAGTTGCTCGGCGAAGCGACATCGCCGCTTATTGTGGCGGGCGGAGGTGTCAACGATGCGGACGCGACGCAGGAGCTCCGGGAACTCGCGGAGATGCTGCAAGCGCCGGTCATCATGAGCACCAATGGCAAGGGTGCGATCTCCTCGCACCACTACCTCGCGCATCCGACCGTCGGCGCGTTCCAGCTCATGCCCAAGGCCGATGTCGTCCTCGCCGTCGGCACGCGCTTCGTCGAGCCGGCGACCGCGCCATGGGGCGTCAAGCCCGGGCAGCAGGTCATCCAGCTCGATATCGACGAGGCGGAGATCGGGCGGAACTATCCGGTCGAGGTCGGCATCCACGCCGACGCCAAGGTTGGGCTCGCGGCGCTGATCGATGCGGTCGGCATGTACAACCGCTCCCGCCCCTCCCGCGAAGCGGAGCTGCGACAGGTCCAGCAATGGGAGACGGAGCGGTTCAACACGATCCAGCCACAGGCGGGCTATGCGGCGGCGATCCGGCAGGAACTGCCCGAGGACGGCATCTTCGTCGGCGAGATGACGCAGATGGCCTATTTCAGCAACGCCGCGTTCCCGGTCTACCATCCGCGAACGTATTTCACGCCGGGCTATCAGGGAACGCTGGGCTGGGGCTACCCCACCTCGCTCGGCGTGAAGGTCGGCGCGCCGGATCAGGTGGTGATCTCGGTCAATGGTGACGGCGGCTTCGGCTTCGCGCTCAACGAGCTCGCGACACAGGCGCGGCATGGCATCGCCTCGATCACCCTCGTCTTCAACGACGGGGCCTATGGCAACGTGAAGCGAATCCAGGAAGTCGATTTCGCCGGCCGCACGATCGCGTCGGACCTGACCAATCCGAATTACCAGAAGCTGGCCGAAGCGTTCGGCATTGCCGGCCGCAAGGCAACCACCCCGGACGAGCTCGCCGTACAATTGCGAGAGGCGATCAAGGCCAACGAACCGGCGCTGATCGAGATCCCGGTGCCACCGATGCCGGATATCCACCTGAAGCTCCAGCTTCGGTAGACGTCCCACGCCACGATGCCGCGTGCCCTCATCTACGCGGCATCGTGGCATGCAGAAATACCCTACCGTTCGCAGGGAGCGACTGGGCGCCTGTCCCAGCAGCTGCCTCGGAGCGCAGCCGAGGGCTCGCACCGATGGCCCGCAGAGCCATATCTCCCGGTGCCGGATATCCGGTTCCCCGTCCAAGAGCCCATTGCCGTTACTCCGTCATCCTTCACTTCGTTCAGGATGACAAGCGCAAAGGGGAAGCCCTCTGTGAACAATGCCCGGATATCGACCTTCGGCCGATCGGTGCGACACAGGGTCGCACCCGCCGGACGGATAGCCGATGTATCGATAGCGGGGATTCGGATCAGGATTCCCCGGTTGTCTCACTCCCCGGGCCGATCACGCCGAGATCGAGCAGCTGCCGCGTGATGAACGCGTTGTTCGCCAGCACGAGCTTGATCGCATACGTCGATGCGGCTTCGGCCGACGCGAACCCCGGCGATTCCAGCTCCTTCTCGATCGACTTGCCGCTCGCGGCGGCGGCCTCCGCCGCTTCCTCATGAATCAGGTCGTTGAGATACGCGTAGAGCTCTTCCTCGCTCATGCCCAGCATCTCGAACTGTCCCTCTGCCATAAACGCTCCCTCGCCATGATCGCCAAGAACCGGCCCGGAAAGCACCCGGCCGTCGGTTCCAAGGCTACCCCGCACGCCGCCCCGTGACGACCTCTCGATATGGGTAAAAAGATCCTCTGTCGATGTTGTGCTCTGGATATGAAGTCATGGTATTTGTGCTCGGCACACCGACGTGGCGCGTGAAAACGGCTGCTTGAACGATGGTCAGGCATTGAGTACACTCCAGATGCCTGCCAGTTCGTCACCGACGAGCGCCGTCTCTTCGCAGTGGGCCCAGCACACGACAGTACAGTCCCACGACGGGACAAAGGAGTACGGAGCATGACCCACGTCATTGCTCAGCCATGCATTGGCACCAAGGATGCGTCGTGCGTCGAAGTCTGCCCGGTCGATTGCATTCATTCCGATGATGATGCCGAACAGTATTTCATCAACCCGGATGAGTGCATCGATTGCGGTGTCTGTGCCGAGGTCTGCCCGGTCGAGGCCATCTTCTTCGAAGATGATGTTCCCGAGCAGTGGGAATCCTTCAAGGCGAAGAACATCGCGTACTTCAGCTAGGCCGCAGCGAGCGCGCGGCAGCCGTTGAATCGCTGACGAAGCGGACCGGAGGGATGATTCCTCCGGCCCGCTTCGTCGTCTGCCCACCAAGGTCTAGGTCTGGGGTGTCGCGCCCGGCGTGGTGGCCGGTTTCGGCAGCGCCGGCAGCGGGTACCGCGCGGTCCAGATCGCATCGCCGTTGATCAGGTAGATCGTGCCAGAATCCTCATCGATCGTGATCGCCTGCAATTTCTCGAACGGGGCGAGCACGTCGACGCCCTGGGTGGAGAACCCGGCGGGCAGCTCGAGCTGGTATTCGCGCTGTCCCTGGTGATCGAACGCCACGATCCTGCCATCCGACCCGTCGACAACCGAGACATAGAGATAGCCGGTGGATGCGCCATTGAAGATGGACCGGACGTCCGCATCCTTCAGATACGTCGGTGCGACTTCGCTCAGGATATCGCCGCGATACAGGGTCAGCACGCGCCCGTCCGAGAGAAGCACGTAGATGTTGCCGTCGATCGCCATGTCGACAGCGTCATTCAGGTCCGCGCGGGAGCCCGGCAGCACCCAATCCACGGCATCGGCGGATTTGGCGTCGTCGCTCGTGTCGAACCGGTAGATGTTGCGGTACTCCGCTTCCAGAATGTAGAGGCTCTGGCTGAACGACCCGATCGGCCCCGCCGGCCACGGCCCTTGCTCGTTGATCTCACCCAGCGCTACGGCCTGCCATTTGTTCTCCGCTCCATAGATGAACACGTTGCTGCCGTCGGTGGCATAGAGGCCCTCGGTATCATAGGCCACGCCATAGAGATCACCGACCGTAACGTCATGGCCGTCGGCGTTCTTGACCGTGCTCCCTTCCTCAAGCACCCGGGTGATCTTCTTCTCATCCGGCTGAAGCTGGAAGAGGCTCCCGCTCACCAGGAAGATTCCCCCCGGCGTCCGCACTACCCTCGTCTTGCCCTTCTGCAAATCCTCCGGCAGACCGCCGATCCGCGTCACATCATCAAGGCGGACCACATTGTGGAGCTCATCCCGCCGCTCGGTAATGGCCTGCTGGCGCGGGGCAATATCGCTCTCGGCCGCCCCTCCCTCGCGCGCGGCATTCAATTCCCGCTGCGCATTCACCAGCTCGGCGTCGGCCTGATCGGGATCGCTCATCTCCCGCGCGTCGAGGATCCGCTGGTCGACCGCGGCCAGAAGCTGCGGATTGTCATCCGACGCGACAAACCACCGCTCGCGCGCCGCCATTCCCCCCAATGCCCCGCCGACAAGCAGCAGGCAGACCAGGATCCACACCAGGGCACCCCCCGCGGGCAATCGCGGCAGGTGATTGCGCCACGTCTCCTCGCCCATCTCGGACGCACTGCCACGAAACGCCTGAACTCCGTGCGCGCCAGGCACGCCGATCTGCCGCGCCAGCGTGGGCTGCTCCCAGGTCGATTCGCGGTTCGTCGCCAGGCGCTCCGCCACGCGCAGCGTCCGGGCGCGCCAGCGCGTCCGCCGCTCTTCACCGCCGGCATCAGCACCCTCGATGACCCCATCCATCGAATCCGGCGCAGGCGCCGCAATCGATGCCGCGAGCGCCCCGGCGGCCGGGGCGCTGGGAGCGGATGAAGGCGCAGCCCCGGGCCGGGGGGCCGGCAGCAACTGGCCGGTCTGGACCTTGGTCTGGCGCCAGATATCGACTACCCGCCGGCCGATGTCTCCCATGGTGCGGATTTGCGATCCATCCGGCAGCGGCGCGAAGCCGGTCACGGCGACCGCGGCGTTCTCGATCTCGTAGTCAACGACGAGATCCCGGAAAACATCCAGGATCTTGTCTGGATCGCGCCCATGCATGAACGCGAGATCGGATGACGAGGCACCCGCATCATGCATCTCGGTGGCGAACGCCTGGCCACACACGGTCGAGCAGAGCAGGATCGTGTCACCGGCGCGCAGATCGGTCTGCGCGATGACCGGCGCCACACGAGAGCCGAACCCGAGCGGTTCGGGATTTGGCCGATCCGTGTTCGGGTCCGCATAGTTCGGCAGCCACGACCCGAGTTCGGGCACCGCGTAGACGAGGCCGTCCTCGATCAGGATCAGCTGGCTGGGAGGAACGTGCGCGATGGTCGCGACGTGATCGTCGAACACGACGGCCGCTGCCCCGATCAGAACCGGATGCTCCGGATCGGTCGTCATCTCATCGCGTGCGCGCTCGTGCACGGCAGCATTGGCGGCGGCGAAGGCATGCCCGAGCGCGACGTCGGGCGGCATCTGGTAGGTCCGGCGCAGTTCGTCGACGATAACGCCCCGAGCGAACGTCGCGATTTCCAACGATTCCGGCGTTTTCCGGAGCGCCTCGGTGCTGACCATGAATCCCCGCCGCCCGGAGGAAAAGAACTCGGCCAACTCCACCGACACCCACTCCCGGACATCCGAGGGGGAGCCATCCTTGACCGCAAAGGCCACGGTCAACGCTGGGGATACTGTCATGGACGACGCGCCTTGACCATTCCGCTCCGATAGGGGACTTCCCGAGTCCGGTCGATCATCGTCATGGGCGAACGCCGGGACGTCTCAACGCCTGGCGCGCGCCGGGGCGGATGTCGCCCTCGCGATGAACTGGCGCCCAGGAATCACCGGTGTTGCTTAGTGGGAAATGCATACGAGCTCCCGCCGCCGGTGTGGGCGAAGACTACCGGAGTATACCGAGCGGTGAAATCCGCGTCGAACGGCCAGCGTGTCACGAGGAATGCAACAACGACTGCGGGGCAGCTCTTCTATGGAGAGCTGCCCCGGTCACGTTCGCGTTGTATGGATAGAATGTGTGTGCTATCGCGCCTGCATCTGCGATTCCGGGCGCATCTCCGGGTTCAGCCGTGGCAGGCCATTGCCGGCACGCAGGTCTGAGGTCAGTTTCCGGGATTCCTGGGGCTCGGGGCGGCGCACCAGCCTCCGCTGATCGAGCGGAGACTGCGTCGACGTTCGCCGCGAGGAGGCCGCGCGGGCGGGTGACGGCGCGGGAACCGCCATCGAGAGCAATCGCTCGGCGCGCTCCTGCAACCGCTCTCCGGCCACGCCCAGTTCGGAGATGATCTCCAGCGCATGCTGCAGGATCTGCGCCGCATCGCGTCGAGACCCATCGCTCAGCAGGCGGGCACCGACATTGACGAGCAGCATCGCCTCCGCGTAGTCATCCCCCAGGTCGCGGGAGAGATCGAGCGCTCGCTCGTAGGTGTCATAGGCCGAGGCCATGCCCAACTCGTCCTGCGCCACGGCGAGGTGCTGCAACGCCTGGCTGAGCAGCGAGGGCTGGTCGACCGTCTCCGCCAGTTCCACGGCCTGCGTCAACGCTTCCAGGGCTGCGTCGTGATCGCCCTGTCGCTGCGCCAGCCGCGCCAGCCGACCATAGAGCCGAACCGCGGAGGCTCGCTCGCCGGCCTGGGCCGCGAGCTCCAGCGCGTCGCCGTAGAGCACCATCGCCTGCTGCGGCTGATTGGCGTCCATCGCGATTGCGCCGAGCGCCGAGAGCATGGAGATCTCTTCCTGCGTATCGCCGAGCCCCTGATAGAGGGCGAGCGCGTGGCTGTAGCACTCGCGCGCCTTGCCCGGCTCCCGCAGGGAGACGTAAATCTTGCCCAGCAGGCTGACCATGCCGGCTTCGAGATCGTGATCGCCGGCGCGGTGGGCGGCGGTCAGCGCCTGATGAATCGCCTGCACGGCGTCAGCCGGCTGGTCGAACTTCCACAGCGCCTCACCGATACTGCCGAGCCACTGCGCCTCGTGCAGATCGTCGCCCGCGGCGCGAGCGAGCTCCAGCGCGTGCATCAGGTGATTCAGCGCCTCGACTGGCCGATTCAGTTGCGAATAGGTCACGCCCAGCCCGCCAGCGGCACGCTGTTCGAGCGACGCATCACCGGCCTGGACGGCGAGCGCCATCGCCTGCTCGTAGACATCCCGCGCCTGGTCGATCCGCCCCATCGCGAGCAGCGCCTTGGCGTGCGCCAGCGCATCGCCGGCCGCGCGCGGATGATCGCCCAGTCGCTGCTCGACCTGGATCTTCTCGTGATCACGCTCCATCGCCGTCGTGTGGCGGCCGAGATCCCGCTCCACGATGGAGAGCATCTCCAGGCAACGATTCTCCAAGGTGAGGTCGCCGACATCCCGAGCGAATGCCAGCCCTTCTTCCAGGTGATTCAGCGCCTCGTCGTTACGGCCAAGCTTGATGAAGCCCTGGGCGATATCAAGGATCAACTGTCCCTGCACCGCGTCATCGCCAGTGGCGGTGACCGCATCCAGCGCGTCCTGCTGGAGCAGGAGCAGGTCTTCGGTGGAAAGCGTGGCCTGCTTCATGTCGATCTGGCGCAGCAGTGCCGGCGCCAATCCACTGACATAGCCGATGCGCGCCGCCGACAGCGCCGCCCGATCGAAGAGCGCCACCGATCGCTCGGCATCGCCGTCGCGTCGGAGCAGGTCGCCGAGCAGGATCGCGGAGTCGACCTCGTCCTCGCCATCGGCGCTCTCCGGTCCGAGATCGACCTGCTGCTGGAGCAGCACGCGGGCGCGCTCGGCCTCGCC
>JBARWF010000095.1:0-38175 GCA_049646645.1 Thermomicrobiales bacterium | reverse complement strand
ATTCTGGTTCGCGGAGTTGGGAGCCGCCGCGACGGCGTCGTTGCCCGCGTGGGCGGCCGGAGGGGTCTCCGTGGGCGCGTCTCGCGAGATGAAGTCGCCCGTAAACTCATCAAGTGCGGAGTAGATGACAGAGAACCCCGCGACGCACACGGCAATCGTGAGCGCCATGGAGATGCCAATCATGATGCCGGCTCGGCGCGAACGTTGCCTGAGCCGGTGCTTCAATCCGGGATCGGTCATGGGTCCTTTCTCATGATTGCGGCGGAGGTTGATCGTTGGCGCGCGATGGGCGACAACCGATCTCGGGAAGGAGGTGCAGGCTGGAGCAGCGTGCGGGCCGGGATGAACGGCAATGGTCTGTCGAGGTAGGTTGCCCGGCGGGACCGTGGGATTCGCCGTGACGTCGAAGCACCATGCCGACCTTGTCGGCTCTTCCGCGCATGCGCGGAACAAGCAGGCTATTTATAGCACCGATCCCGCGCGCTCTGGTACCCGTGTTTGTTCTTGTCCGACGTTAATGGTATACTACATAAGCGTAATTGATCGTTGAGGGGTCAAACGTGGGCACCGCCCACGTTTTCTGTTGTTCAGGAGACTCTCCTGAATCGGGCTGACCCTAACCGAATCGCGAACAGCGCGCAAGTTTTTGATGAGCTGTGTAGAAGCCAGGAGGTGCGCGGGATGAAGAGTGATCTCTATACCGCGATCGCCCAGATCGCCGCGGAGCGGGGGATTCCTCGCGACGCCGTTGTCGTTTCAGTCGAGCAGGCGCTGACGTCCGTTTACAAGAAAGCCGCGAACTCCGATGAGGATGTGCGCGTCGAGCTTGACCAGGCCACTGGCGAGATGCAGGTGGTGGTGGTGAAGACGGTCGTGTCGGAAGTGACGAATCCGGACACCGAGATGAGCCTTGCCGAGGCCGCCGAGTACGCCGTGGCGCCGGCGATCGGCGATGAGGTGCGCGTCAAGCGCAGCACGCCCGAGAATTTCGGGCGGATCGCGGCGCAAACCGTGAAGCAGGTTGTACACACCCGGATTCGCGATTTCGAGCGCGAATCGGTGTACAAGGAATACCAGGACAAGGAGGGCGAGGTCCTGAGTGGCGTCGTCCAGCGGGCCGACAACCGGGCCGTCATCATCGAGCTCGGCAAGGCCGAGGCGGTGATGCCCGCGCGTGAGCAGGTACAGACCGAGCGCTACCGCCCGAACCAGCGCGTGAAGGTGCTGCTGACCGAGGTCAACAGCCACGCACGAGGTCCGCAACTGATCGTCTCGCGCTCCGATCCGCGCCTGATTCGCCGCCTCTTCGAGCAGGAAGTGCCGGAGATCCAGAGCGGCGCTGTCGAGATCATGGAGATTGCACGCGAGCCGGGGCTGCGCTCCAAGGTCGCGGTCGCGGCTCGGCAGGAGAAGGTCGACCCGGTGGGCTCTTGCGTAGGCGTACGCGGCGTGCGCATTCAGAACATCGTCAACGAGCTCTACGGTGAGAAGATCGATGTGATCGAATGGTCGCCGGAGACGAGCACGTTCATCGCCAACGCGCTGAGCCCGGCGAAGCCGACCAACGTCTCGCTGAACGATAGCGGGGACCAGAAGGTCGCGACGGTGATCGTGCCGAACGACCAGATGTCGCTTGCCATCGGCAAGGAGGGGCAGAACGCCCGCCTCGCCTACAAGCTGACCGGCTGGCGGATCGATATCAAGGGACCGGAGTCGTTGCTGCAGGCCGGTGGGGATTTCTTCCGCCAGGCACGCGAAGCCGCGAACGAGATCATGCCGGACTTCAGCTGGCAGGGGCGCCAGCCCCGGGCCGTGCAGGCCGACGGCATGGTTTCCCTCGGTGGCATGAGCTACGGTCCGCTCTCTGACGACCTTCTTCGTCGCCAGGTCGATGTGGACATCGTCAACGGCGTGGTCGAGGTCTACTACGATCGCGAGCTGCGCGCCCGGTTCGATCGCGCAAGTGGGGATCGCTTGCCGCTCGACGACGATCTGGAATCATTTGGTGTTCCCGCTACAGGTGAGCACACGTTATCCTGACAGGAGGTGACGACTGCGTATGCCTCAACAGGAGACTTCGAAGAAGGGCGGCAAGGCGTCGCGCCGGGGTCCACGGCCCCGGCATATCCCGCAGCGGACATGCGTCGCCTGCCGGGAGCACGATGACAAGCGTTCCCTGACGCGCATCGTGCGGACGCCCGAGGGGACGGTCGAGATCGATCCGACCGGAAAGCGTAATGGACGGGGGGCGTATCTTTGTGAGCGGCCAACGTGTTGGGAACGCGCTCTCTCGACTCCCATTCTCTCTCGCGCGCTCAATACGTCGCTATCTGACGAAACGTTATTCGCATTAAGAGAATTTGCGGCTGGCTTGTCCGGATCCCCGGCGGACGCAGCGCAGGCGGTGAATTCGAAGGAGCCAACACCATGACCGATACGATAGGACGCGGCGCCCGCAGTGGCGGCGGAAATCGAGGTGGAGGTGGTCGGCGAGGCCGTCGCGGTGGCGGTGCGCGCACCGTCGCCGTGAAGCGCGCAACACCTGTTGTGCGCGAGCCCGTGGCGCTGCCTCCCGTGCTCTCGGTTGCCGAGTTCGCTGAGAAAATTGATACCTCAGGTATTGAAGTGATCCGTGAGTTGATGAAAATCGGCATCATGGCCAACCTTAATCAGCAAATCGATTACGACACCGCGGCAAAGGTCGCTGAATCGCTCGGCTGGGAGACACACGAACAGGAATCGGAGGCGAAGTCGACGGTCGCCGATTTCGAGAGTCGCCGGCTGGAAGGGGAGAACGATCCCGATTCCACGTCGCGGCCGCCCGTGATCACGATCATGGGCCACGTCGACCATGGCAAGACGAAGCTGCTCGATACAATCCGCTCGGCCAACGTGGCCGAGGGCGAGGCCGGTGGCATCACCCAGCACATCGGTGCCTACCAGGTCGAGGCACAGGGGCGAAAGCTGACCTTCCTCGACACGCCGGGTCACGAGGCCTTCACCGCGATGCGCGCTCGTGGCGCCCAGTCCACCGATATCGCGGTGCTGGTTGTCGCGGCGGACGACGGTGTGATGCCGACGACGCGCGAGGCCGTGGCGCACATCAAGTCGGCCAACGTGCCGATGGTCGTGGCGATCAACAAGATCGACCTGCCGACGGCCAACCCGGACCGGATCAAGCAGCAGCTCTCCGAACTCGAGGTCATGCCCGAGGAGTGGGGTGGCGACATCCCCTTTGTCGAAGTCTCGGCCCGGGAGAAGCTGGGAATCAACGACCTGCTCGATATCCTCCTGCTCGTGGCGGATGTCAACGAGCTGAAGGCGAATGCCAATACGCCCGCAAGCGGTGTCGTGGTCGAGGCCAAGGTCGACAGCAATCGCGGTCCGGTTGCGACCGTCCTCGTGCAGGGCGGCACGCTCAACATGCGAGATGTGGTGGTTGCCGGTTCGACGTGGGGGCGCGTCAAGGCGATGTTCGACGACCGCGGCAAGCGCGTGCGCCGGGCGTCGCCGAGCACCCCGGTCGAGATCCTGGGCCTCATGGAGGTGCCGGAAGCCGGCGATTCCTTCCTCGTCTTTGAAGATGAGAAGGCAGCCCGCCAACTGGCGGAGCAGCGCCATGCGCAACGCCGGATGGCGTCCTTGAGCGAGAATCGGCCGATCAAGCTGACCGAGCTCTTCGATCAGGTGAAGGAAGGCAAGACTGCCGAACTCCGCGTGATCGTGAAGGCTGATGTCCAGGGGTCGCTCGGTGCGATCCAGACGTCGCTGCTGAAACTGAACGAGGATACCGATCAGGGCGTGCAGCTGTCGATCCAGCTGGCGGCGACGGGCGCGATCACCGAATCGGACATCAACCTCGCCGTGACCACCCAGAGCATCGTGGTGGGATTCAACATCCGGCCCGATGCCGCGGGCAAGCGGGCCGCTGATGCCGCTGGCGTGGATGTTCGCTACTACACGATCATTTACGAGCTGCTGGACGAGATCAAGAAGGCCATGTCCGGTCTCCTTGCCCCGGTGTACGAGGATGTGACCGACGGCTATGCCGAAGTTCGCGATACCTTCAAGCTGCCGAGCAACGATGTCGTCGCAGGTCTTTACGTGCTGGACGGCAAGGTCTTCCGCAACTCCCGGGCTCGTGTGCTGCGTAACGGCGCCGTGATCTTCGAGGGCGGAATCAAGTCGCTCAAGCGCTTCAAGGAAGACGTGCGTGAAGTGGCGGCTGGTTACGAGTGCGGCCTTGGGCTGGATGGCTTCAACGACATCCAGGTCGGAGACCAGATGGAATTCTTGCATCGCGAAGAGATCGCCCGATCCGTCTAGGGCAGACCTTCGCATCAGTCAGGGCGCTCGTCAGCAGGCGGGCGCCCTGACATCAGGTGGGGCCGCCGTGACCAGACGAACCAGACAGGTGGGTGAACTTCTGCGGGAGGAACTCACCGATATCATCCGACGAGAGGTCAAGGACCCGCGCGTGGGCTTCATGAGCATCACGCGCGTCGAGGTTCCGACCGATCTTCGAACGGCCCGGGTCTTCGTGAGTGTGCTCGGCACGGACGAGGAGCGTGAGGATACACTCGCGGCGCTGCGTTCGGCGGCGAAGTACATTCGGTTTCACCTCAAGCCCCGGCTTCGGATGCGCCAGATTCCTGAACTCGAGTTCCGGGACGATCGCTCGATGGAGTATGCGCAGCAGATTTCGGAGACGCTGCGCGAGGTCCGGGCGCGTGATGAGGCGCTGCAAGCGATGGCGAAATCGGGCCAGGATCTCGATGAAGGCGACGGCGAGGACGCCAAGGAGGGCGAATGAGCGCTGCTGTCTGGCGACTCGATCCGCATGATGCGATGAGCGCGCTCTCCATACTGCGTGATGCTCGCTGTGTGCTGCTGCCAACGCATCAGAATGTGGATGCCGATGCGCTGGCATCGGCGCTGGCGACCTACAAGGTGTTGCGCAGCCTCGACATCGAGGCTGCCGTCGTCATCAGCGATGGCGTGCTGCCGGATTCGCTCCGGTTCCTTCCCGGTGTCGAGGATGTGTTGCTCTATGGCCAGGACGAGCTGCCGGACTACGATCTGCTCTGCCTGATCGATTGCTCCGATCGCCGCCGCCTCGGCGCGTTCTATCGCGACGATCCGACGCGACTGGACGGCCGCGTGCCGATGATCAACATCGATCACCATGTGACGAACGATCGCTTCGGCGTCGTCAATATTGTAGGACCGGATGCGGCGTCGGCGTCGGAGATCATGGCCGATATCCTCGCCGTCTGGGGTACCGAGCTCACGCCCAACATCGCCCAGTTGCTGCTGGCCGGAATCTATGGTGACACACTGGGGCTCCGCACGGAGTCCGTGACATCGCGGACGATCCGGACGGCGGCGGACCTGGTCGATGCCGGCGCCAACCCCGCCCGCATCGTGGACGCGCTCTTCAGGATCAAGCCAAAGTCGACGGTCTGCGTCTGGGAACAGGCGCTGCGCAACGTGCAGTGGACCGGCACGCTGATCTGGACGGAACTGACCGAGGAAGACTTCGCGCGATGCCACGCACGCCCCAGCGAGGGCGAGGGAATCGTGAACTTCCTTCTCGGCACCGAGGGATCGCGCGCGGCGGCCATTCTGTATGGAACCCCTGAGGGTTGGCGCGTGAGCATGCGCAGCATGAGCAGCGATGTCGATGTCGCCCGGATCACCGCTGTCTTTGGCGGCGGGGGCCATCCACGCGCGGCGGGGTGCCAGATCGTTGGGGGCGCGGCCGAAAAGCAGTCGTTCCTGACCCGCGTGAGTGAGTTGCTGAACGAGACTGCTGTCAGTGGCGCGCCGGTGCCGCCGGACGTAGCTGGCTGATGGCAAAGAACCGCCGGGCCGCCCGGTTGCATGGCTACATCGTGATCGACAAGCCCGGCGGCTGGACGAGTCACGATGTCGTCGGGCGGGTGCGCCGAATCCTGCGCGAGCGGCGGGTTGGTCATGCGGGGACGCTCGATCCGGCCGCCGTCGGCGTGCTGCCGATCGCGGTGGGGAATGCCACGCGCACGATCGAATATCTCGCCGCCGCCAGCAAGTCCTACCAGGCCGAGGTCACCTTCGGGATCGAGACGGACTCCGCCGATGGCGATGGAACCATGATCGGTGAGCGCCAGGATGTGACGTTTTCCGAGCACGATCTGCGCGCCGCGCTCGAGCGGTTCGAAGGCGATCAGCTTCAGGTGCCGCCGATGCACTCGGCGATCAAGGTCGACGGGCGGCGGCTCTACGAGCTTGCGCGAGCGGGGCTGGAGACGGAGGTCGCGCCACGACCGATCACGATCCACAGGATAGCCTGCGTCCAGTGGGCGTCACCGGTTGCGACGATCGAGATCGACTGCTCGAAGGGAACCTACGTACGATCGATCGCGCGCGATCTAGGACGTGCTCTCGGGTGCGGCGCGTATCTCTCCAATCTCGTTCGAACGCGGACCGGCCCGTTTACCCTCGCGACAGCAATGACGCTGGACGAGCTTGAAGACGTTGCCGAACGCCGACCGTGGGCGGATTTCGCGTATCATCCGGATGGTGTGCTTCAGGCGTATTCCGCCGCCGTGGTGGGGCCGGAGCTGGCACTGGCGTGGCAGCAGGGAAAGCGCATCCCGGTGGAACCGTGCGATGGACCGGTTCGGGTTTACGATGACGCCGGACGCTGGCTCGGTATCGGCATCGCCGTAGACGATGGCCGGTTCGTACAGCCGGAAAAGGTGATCGTTGCATAGTGAGACAGCATTCCGTGGATCAAGCAGATGAGAAGGCAACGAGTCGGGCCGGCGGCCTGCCTGCGATCGTCACGATCGGGACATTCGATGGGGTTCACCTCGGGCATCAGCACCTGCTGAAGCTGGTTCACGAGCGCGCCGCGAAGACCGGGGGTGTGTCGGTCGTAGTGACATTTGAACCGTCGCCGGCCCAGCTCTTCAATCCCGAGCGCTTCGATGGCCGCCTGACGACACCCGAGCAGAAGGTCACATTGATTCGGAGCTGCGGGATCGATCGTGTGCTGGTGCTTCCGTTCACGCGGGAGCTTGCGCGCCTGTCGCCGGAAGCGTTTCTGCAACAACTCGGCGAGGAGTGCCTCCTTGCTGAGCTCTGGGTGGGGAGCGATTTCGCGCTGGGCCACAGGCGCGCCGGAGACGTCCCTCGCCTGCGGGAGATTGGCGCCGACATGGGGTTCACCGTCCACGCTATCGAGCGCGTGCAGTTCGACGGTCTCGAAGCGAGCAGCAGCACGATTCGGCGGCTGATCACCGATGGAGTGGTCGACGAGGCCGCCCGCCTGTTGGGGTATCGCTATGCGATCAGTGGCGAGGTGATTCGCGGATCCCAGGTCGGGCGGACCATCGGCTATCCGACCGCGAACGTGGCGCTCCCCGCCGATCTTGTCTTGCCCGCCGACGGCATCTACGCGACGTACGCCCGGATCGGCGACGAGGCGGTGGATCGCCCTGCGATGACCTACATTGGAACGCGTCCTGCGTTGAATTCGGGGAGTCGCCTCATCGAGACGCATCTGCTCGATTTTGACGACGATCTTTACGGCAAGACTCTTACGACCTTGTTCGTGACGCATCTGCGGCCGGACGCCGATTTCCCCGGCGTGGATGCCTTGGTGGCACAGTTGCAACGGGACGAAGAGGACACGCGATCGGTGTTGGGGCTGTCCTCCCGGTTGAGTGAGCGGGCGGCCGCCAATCGTGGAAATGATTGAATCGGCGGCCCTTGAGTGGTATATTTGATCGGCGTTGTCGCTGGCGAAACGTCGGTCTTTTTGCACCGGCTTTTTTGTATGTCCGACATGCAGCGCCAGCAGTTCAGGAGGCAAGCTATTTCTCGACCAGTACAGACTCGTGTGAACGAACGAATTCGCGTCCGCGAGGTACGACTTATTGATGATGAGGGGCAGCAGGTCGGCGTGATCCACACGCGCGATGCGCTGGAGATGGCGCGCGAGCGTGGGCTGGACCTGGTAGAGGTCGCGCCAAACGCGGTTCCCCCCGTCTGCCGGCTGATGGATTACGGCAAATTCCGATACGAACAGAGCCGGAAAGAGCGTGATTCGCGCAAGTCGCAGCATGTGACGCGCCTGAAGGAAGTTCGTGTCGAGCCGAAGATCGGCGGCCACGATCTTGAGACCAAGGGGCGCCAGGCGGCGAAGTTTCTTGATGCCGGCGATAAGGTGAAGCTGAGTGTCCTCTTCCGGGGGCGGTCCATCACCCATCCTGAGCTTGGGCGCGATCTGCTCGAGCAGTTGCAGGAGCAGCTCCGCGATCATGGATCGGTGGAGCAGTCTCCCCGGATGGAAGGCCGCACGATGACGATGCACATGGCCCCCCTTCGTACCAAGGCAACCAGCGGTAGCGGTGACAGGAGAGAGGAACAACCAGTTCATGGCCAAGAAGACCAAGCTTAAGACACACAAGGGTGCGAAGCGCCGCTTCTCGATTACGGCGACGGGCAAGATCATGCATGCCAAGGGGATGAAGAGTCATCGCCGGCGCAAGAAGGCTCCGCGCGTGCTGCGGCAGCTCGATCGCATGCAGGTAATGGACGAGACAAACGCCAAGCGGGTGCGAAGACTGCTCCCCAACGGCTTGTAGGATGGTGATTGCCGGTCGCGGGAGCGCGGTGCGGCATCACAAGGGATTGAGGTCAAGACGGAATGGCAAGAATCAAGCGCGGTGTCGCGGCTCATCGCCGGCACCGGAAAGTCCTGCTCCAGGTGAAGGGGCATCGTGCCACGCGCAATCGCTTGTACAAGCGCGCGCATGAGTCGATGATGCGTGCCCTGCAGTATGCCTATCGCGACCGCCGCAATCGCAAGCGCGATATGCGCCGGCTGTGGATCCAGCGCATCAATGCAGCGAGCCGGCTGAATGGCATGCCTTACAACCAGCTGATTCACGGGCTCTCCCTGGCAGGTGTTGAGGTCGATCGCAAGATGCTGGCCGATCTCGCCGTGCGCGATGAGGCAGCCTTTGCGGCGATTGCCGAAGTTGCCAAGGGCGCGATTCCCGCCGCCTAAGCCGTGCCATCTGTTTCCGAGCACGAGATCGAACACCGCACGCAGGGCGCGGCAGGCGGCCGGATGGAGATCATCCGGAGTGCTGCCAATCCCCTGATCAAACGCATACGCTCGCTCCAGCGCCGCAAGGCGCGTTATCAGGAGCGGGCGTTTGTCGTTGAAGGCTTTCGCGCGGTCAGGGATGTGCTGGCGGCGGGTGTTCGGCCGCAGGTCGTTGTCTTCCGCGAAGGCGACGAAGATGCTGCCCTCATTGGCGTTCTCGTGCCAGCTGGGCTTTCCTGGAGACTGGTGGAGGCTCGCGTCTTCGACACCTTGACCGATCTCCCCCACCCGCAAGGTATCCTCGCCGTCGTGCCGATGCCGGAGCGGGACCAACTGCCTGCTCTCCCCTCCGTGCCCGACCATGCCCCCCTTACGCTCGTGCTGGATGGCATTCGCGATCCCGGGAATCTCGGGACGCTCTTCCGGTCGGCGGCGGGAGCGGGCGTCGACCGCATCTACCTCACTCCGGAAACCGTCGATCCGTACCATCCGCGTGCCGTGCGTGCGGCGATGGGCGCGCACTTTCGCATCGTCTTTGCGCAGATCAGTGAAACTGCTGTTTCGGATGTGTTATTGTCGGCAAACATCGTCGGACGTGCGGAAGCAGAGGGAGATCTTGATTACGACGCCGTTGATTGGACCGATTCGGCCGTAATCATCATCGGAGGTGAGGCGTTCGGGGCTTCTTCCCTTGTTCGGGAACTCTCACCGCTCAAGGTTCGTATTCCGCTTGCGTCCGACGTTGAGAGCCTGAATGCCGCCGTGGCAGGCTCATTGCTTGTCTTTGAGGCGGCACGGCAACGACGCCTTGCGATTGGGCGGCGTTCATAGTATTCGTTTTTGTGGCAGAATCCCCACTGGCGCATACTGCCAGCGGATAGCCGCAGATGCGAGGAATGCTGCGACAACCGCGACAATCGAAACGTGAGATGAGTGTCAGGGACGGCAGTTGGCCGCTCCTGACACCACAGGGAAGGACGAGAGAGTATGCGAAAGCAGGATCTGGTTCGCGCGGTAGCCGAATCGACGGAGACGAGCGAGGCCCAGAGCACCAAGACCGTCAACGCGGTTTTCGACGCAATCGAAGAGGCACTCGCCAAGGGGGATGAAGTGACCATCAGCGGGTTCGGCTCGTTCAAGGTGGTCGAGCGCTCCGCGCGGTCGGGCCGGAATCCGCAGACTGGCGAGGCGATGACGATCGCGGCGCGCAAGAGTCCGGTGTTCCGCCCCGGAACCCAGCTCAAGCGTGCGGTCGAGTAGGGACGCGCCCCTATCCTCCGGAACACAGAACGCACCCAACCCGCGGGTTCGGTGCGTTCTGTGTTCCGATGCTCTGCCGAAATGATCGGAAAACGCGGGAGGCAACGCTGGATGTGTGCCCTTCGGGACCTGCGCTACGAAGCGACGGGAGCCGGCGTGACGACCGCAGGTTCGATGTGCGGCCTCTGGATGCGCTCGCCGACACCGCCCGCGAGATCGTGCTCCGCGGCTCGCAGGGCCACGCCGATCGCGTTCGCGATTGCGCGCTCGCTGGAGCGCCCGTGGGAGATGATGACGGGGCCGTTGACCCCCAGGAGGGGCGCTCCACCGACCTCCGCGTAGTCGACCTTCGCGCGCAACTCGCGGAACGCCGGGCGCAGGAATGCCGCCGCCAGCTTGCGCGGCCAGGTGGCAGTCAGTTCACGGCGCAGGAAATCGGTGAGCATGGAGGCGACGCCTTCCGCCGTCTTCAGAAGCACATTCCCCGTGAAACCATCGGTGACGACGATATCGACGTTTCCCATCGCCACGTCTTTTCCCTCGACGTTGCCGATGAAGTTGATATCGGGCATCGCGGCCAGCAGGGGAAAGACCTGCTGCACGAGCTGGTTGCCCTTGGTCGGCTCCTCGCCGTTGCTCAGGAGACCGATGGTCGGGTTCGCCAGCTGCAGCACCCGCTCGGCGTAGACCTGCCCCATCAGCGCGAATTGCACCATGTTCGACGGCTTGGGATCCGTCACGGCGCCGAGATCGAGGATCAGGGTTCGCGCTTTGGCGGTGGGAACATAGGTCGCGATCGCCGGGCGCTCGATGCCGCGCACCCGTCCCAGGATCATGAGGGCCGCCGCCATGACCGCTCCGCTGTTGCCGGCGGACGCCATTGCCCCGGCGCGACCCTCCGCGACTTCCTTGATGGCGAGACTGATGCTGTTGTTTGGTTTGCGGCGAACCGCTTGCGCCGGGTGATCGTCCATTCCAATGGTTTCGGTCGCCTCGAGCACCGAGATCTCCACCCCGGTGTGATCGGTTTTCCGGAGGGCTGACTCGATTTCGTGCGGGTTACCCACCAGGATCAATCCGGCACCGTGGGACCTCGCCCCTTCGATGGCCCCGGGGACCACGACCGAAGGTCCGTGATCCCCGCCCATCGCATCGACCGCTACACGCATTGGCTCCGCACCCATACAACTCGCCTCTCTGGAGATCGCGACACGTTGTCGAACCTGATTCTAAATGTCCAGGTTGCTGACGTCGCGTGCGTGCGTCTGGATGAACTTTTTGCGCGGGGGAACGGCACTCCCCATCAGCATGTCGAACGTCTCGTCGGCATCGGCCGCATCCTCAATCGTCACCTGCATGAGCGTCCGGTTCGCCGGGTCCATCGTGGTCTCCCACAACTGGTTCGGATTCATCTCGCCAAGACCCTTGTACCGTTGAACCTCGACCTTGGTATCGCCAGCTGCCTTGATCGTCTCGTCCAGCTCGGCATCCGAGTATGCCCAGGTCTCCTGCTTACCCTTCAGCACGCGATAGAGGGGCGGCTGCGCGATGTAGATGCGACCGTCGATGATCAGCTGCTCCAGGTGGCGATAGAAGAACGTTAGCAGCAGCGTGCGGATGTGCGCACCGTCAACGTCGGCATCGGTCATGATGACGACACGATGATAGCGGAGCTTCGACGCATCGAACTGGTCGCCAATCGACGTGCCGAGCGCGGTGACGATGGTGCGGATCTCGTTGTTCTGCAGCATCTTGTCGAGCCGCGACTTCTCGACATTCAGGATCTTGCCCCGCAGTGGCAGGATCGCCTGGAAGCGGCGATCGCGTCCCTGCTTGGCGGAGCCACCGGCCGAGTCACCCTCCACGATGTAGAGCTCCGACTTCGCCGGATCTCGTTCCGAGCAGTCGGCGAGCTTGCCGGGAAGGCTGAAGCTGTCGAGGCCGCCCTTGCGCTGCACGAGCTCGCGTGCCTTGCGAGCCGCCTCGCGGGCCCGGGCCGCATTGAGACACTTCTCGATGATCCGCTTCGCGAACTGCGGATTCTCCTCCAGGAATGCCCCGAGCGCATCGTTGACGACGCTCTGGACGGCGCCTGCCATCTCCGCCGAACCCAGCTTGCCCTTGGTCTGGCCCTCGAACTGCGGATCGCCCAGCTTGACGGACACGATCGCCGTCAGACCCTCGCGCACGTCATCACCGGAGAGCGTCTCGTCGCCCTTCATGAAGCCGTTCTTCTTGGCGTAGTCGTTGATCGTGCGCGTCAGCGCGGACTTGAAGCCGGAGAGATGGGTGCCGCCATCGATGGTGTGGATGTTGTTGACATACGTCCGTGTGTTCTCGCCGAAGCTGTCGTTGTACTGCAGCGCGACCTCCACCTCGCCGGCGGGCGTATCCCGCTGGACATAGAAGGGGCGCTCGTGCAGCACAACCCGGTTGCGGTTGAGATGGCGCACGAAGGAGAGGATGCCACCCTCGAAGTGGAAGGTCATCTCCTGGTCGGAGCGCTCATCAATCACCGTGAGCCGCAGGCCACGGGTCAGGTAGGCCCACTCCCGGAACCACTGCACCAGGAAATCGAAATCGTACTCGTATCCGCCGGTGAAGATCTCGGTGTCGGCCAGGAAGCGCGTCGTGGTGCCATGTTCGGCCGGATCCGTCGTGCCCACGACCTTGACGGGTGCCAGCGCCTTGCCCCGGCTGTATTTCTGGTAGTAGACATCCGGATCGCCATCGCGCGTGACGTAGACCTCGCTCCACTCCGAGAGGGCCGTGATCAACGACGCGCCGACGCCGTGCAAGCCGCCGGAGACCTTGTAGCCGCCGCCGCCGAACTTGCCGCCGGCATGAAGCGTCGTCATGATCACCTCAAGCGCCGAGACCTTGGCCTTGGAGTGGATGCCAACCGGAATGCCTCGACCGTTGTCCTTGACGGTAATGACGTTGTCCTTGCCGATCGTGCAGACGATGGTGTCGCAGACACCCGCCAGCGCCTCATCGACGGAGTTGTCCACCAGCTCGCGGATGAGATGATGAAGCCCGCGCCAATCGGTGCTGCCGATGTACATGCCGGGCCGCTTGCGAACCGCTTCCAGTCCTTCGAGGACCTGGATCTGGTCGGCACCATAGGCGGGCCGCGGCGTGGTTGCTGGTGCGATTGGCGTATCGATAGCCATGAAACGTAACTCCTTGAACGAACCGGGCTCTAGCGAGTGCCGGGAAAGACAGTTGGCTGCTCTCGCTGCATGCCGGTCGACTGCTCCCGATACCGGAGCCGGTCGGTGAAAAAAATCATGGTTGCGGCGACGATGCCGGCTCCGACAAAGGCGTTGCCGATCAGGGCAATCACCAGTCCGGGTGGGTTTTCGATCAGAACCCTCCAGACGTGGAGGAGTCCGGTTTGAATCAGAAGGCAGGTGAGTGCGAAACGAAAGCACTCACCGAATCGCCCGCGGACGATCAATGCACTTGCCCTGATCGCGGTGAGCGGGCCGATTTTGAGGACGAGCATGGCATCGAACACGAAGTAGGTGTAGATGGCCGCCATGCCGCCCAGCGCGAACAGTCCGAATGCGACCAGCACTGCGATATTGACCCCGAAGATCAGCAGCAATGCCGCGACGATCAGGATGGGCAGGAAGACGAAGATCAGCGCCACACTGGCGAGCGCCAGGAGCCCGATCAATCGAATCCAGCCCCAACCTATTTCCAGGACGATCTCCCGCACTGATCCCGAGCGACCGGCGACGGATCGCGCGATCGGCACCTGGAAGAGCACGAGGATCACGCTTGCGATAACCAGCAGCACGCCCGTCAACGTGAGGACCGCAAACCAGTGCGGGGGACTCCAGATGGAGAACGGGCCATTCCCGATGTCCGCGAAGATCCGATTTCGATCGACGCCACGGACCAGCGGCGGCGCCAGGAACGAGACGAGCCAGTTCAGGGCGTTCTCTTTGGACAACCCCGCGAAGATCGATGGTACGAACACGGCGGCGACATCGTTCAGGTGCATGCGCTCGCCGAACAGGAGGATCTCCTTGGCCGCTTCGGGCCCATTTGCTCCTCCCTCATCTCGCATCAGCCGGCTCAGGGGCTCGGTGAGCGGCTTGACGGAGATCTGAACGCCCAGCCACAGGATGAGATCCGCCAGCAAGGGGACGATCAGCAGATAGGGCCGTGCCAGCACAAGCGACAATCCGTGCGCGATCGCTTCGATCACGCCGGTTCTCGCTCCGTGCGCGGGCACGGTTTTCGATTGGATGGCTTTACGGTTTCGATCGTTCACGACAGGCCTATCGCGTCGAGACCGTCCTCGTCGAGACCGAGATGATGCCCCAGCTCATGGAGAACGGTAATGCGGATTTGTTCCTCCAGCTCGACACGTGACCCATACGCTCGCTCAAGAGGGCCCATGAAGATCGTGATCCGATCCGGCAGGACCATTGAATACCCCGATCCCCGGCTGGACTGCGGTATGCCCTGATACAGTCCAAACAATTCGTCATCGTTACCGAGTTCGGATTCGTTGCGCTGGTCCTTCGTGGGCTCCTCGGTCACGACGATGGCGACATTATCCAGAAGCTGTTGCACCTCTGATGATAGTGACGATACGACATGTTGAACGAGTGAATGAAACCGCTGACGACGGGCACGCCGTGCCATGCGAAGTGCGTCACGAGCCATACCTAATTTTACCAGTTTCCATCGGGATTTCCCAGTGGGGATGGGGTGGAATGGGCGCGTACGTACGGCCAATCTCGACCGTGTCTGGCTGTCGGGGAGTGAGTGGGAACAGGAGGCCGCCAGGCGCCTGAAACCAGCTTGCCAGGCCTTCTCAATTCGCGGTGTCTGTCTCGATCGCGGCGGTCAGGATCGCCTGTCCGATGTTGACGGACGTCCCCAGACTGTCGCTGCCTTCTTCGAGCACGACGGCTACCGCGAAACGCGCCTGTGGATCGCCTATGGAGCCGATGAACCAGGAGTGAACCGTCTTGTCGCCGGTCTCGGCGGTTCCCGTCTTGCCGGCAACAGTGTACCCCGGCGTGATCGCCGCCTGGATCGCCCCGTTCTCGACTGCGTTGACCATCAGTTTCTCGACCGCGCTGGCGGTCTCGCCGGAGATTGGCGTTCTCCAGATGCGCGGCTGCCGGGTCGAATGTACCGTGCCGTTTGGCTTCATCACCTTCGCGACGAGATACGGCTCCATCATCTTGCCGCCATTCGCGAAGGTCGCCGCGACCATCGCCATCTGCAGCGGCGAGACGAGGATCTGGCCCTGACCGAAGGCCGTGTCGGCAAGCGCGTTCTTGTTCTCCAGGAACTTCTTCGATGACGCGAGCTGGCTCCGGGAGACTGGCAAATCGAACGGAACCTCGCTGCCGAAGCCGAACTTCGTCGCGTAGTCCCAGAGCCGATCGGTGCCCAGTTGCAACCCGATCTGCGCGAAGACCACGTTCAACGACCAGGCCAGCCCTTCCTCCATCGTCCACTCGCTGCGCGAGGGGTCGGGGCGATTGTTCTCGACCAGCGTGCGGCCATCGATATCGAGCGAGCCGTCATCGTAGTAGACGTCATCGGGCATGGCGACCCCGGTTTCGATGGCGGCCGCGGCAGTGATGGTCTTGAAGGTTGAGCCCGGCGTGTAGAGCCCGAGGTTCGCGCGCAGTACGAGCGGCGCGGCAGGATCATCGATCAGCGATTTCCAATAGGCCGACGCACCGTCGTTCTCGGAGACATTGGCGGTGAAGAGCCTGTCCGGATCGTAGCTGGGCGTACTCGCCAGGACGTTCACGGCACCGGTCTCGACCTCCATCACGACGACCGCGCCCTTGCGGCCGCTGAGCAGGTCGGTGGCAACCTGCTGCAGGTGACTGTCGAGGGTCAGGTGCAGGTCGAGACCCGTTCGCGACCGGTTGAGGAGCTCGTTGAGCGTGCGGTCGAGCGGGTTGGCCGCGGCGAGGCCGCTGAGTTCGTCGTTGTAGCGCTGTTCGAGCCCGGTCGAGCCGTAGAGCAACGGCGAGTAGTATCCGGCGACGTAGCCGGTCACCGGGTTCGGATAGCGCCGCAGGTAGAGATCGCCATCGCGCACGGTATCCGCCACCAGCTCATCGTTGCGATCGTAGATCTTGCCGCGTGCCGCCAGCAGGTCGTTCCCGCTCCGGCGCGGATTGGCGATCGTCTCGCCGTCTGGCGCTTGCGCGGTCTTGTTGAAGGTCGCCTTGCTCTGCACGACCTGGATGCGCACGAGTTGCGCGGTGATGATCGCGAACATCGTGGTCAGCACGATCGAGGTGCGCACGATTGCCCGGTTGAACGTCGGCAGGTCGTCGCGCAGGGGAATGTGGGTGCCGATCAGCAGCAGCAGCCAGGCGAGTCCCAGCATGCCGAGCCAGCGCACATCGGAGACGCCGGTTTCGGCGTAGAGGCCGAAAGCGACCAGGCTGATGGCGGCCAGTATGCAGAGCGCGCGGACGAATCGGGGCATGAACGATCAAACTCCTTGGCGGTGGCGGCTATCAGGCGCGGCGGGGGAGGCTGGAGATGTAGAGCAGGATGCCGACGATCGCGAAGTTGCTCAGGAGTGAGCTGCCACCGTACGAGATGAAGGGGAGCGTGATACCGGTCAGCGGGATCAGGCGCGTCACGCCGCCCACGATGATGATCGTCTGGATCGCGAGGATGGTGGAGAGCCCGGTCGCGAGGAGTTGCACGAACCCGTCACGTGCCCGTAGCGCGATCACGTACCCGCGCATGACCAGCAGGAAATAGATGGCCATGATCGCGAGCGTGCCGAGCAAACCAAGTTCCTCGCCGATCGCCGAGAAGATGAAGTCGGTGTGGACCTGCGGGATGAAGGTTGGGTGGCCAAGGCCGAAGCCTGACCCGAGCAGCCCGCCACTGGAGAGTGCGTAGTCGGATTGCACTTGCTGGTAGCCGGTGGCGTAGGGATCCTTCCAGGGATCGATCCAGTTCTGCACGCGTATGCCGATGCGGGAGAACGCCAGCCACGCAAGCCAGCAGGCGCCGGCGAAGGTCGTCAGGCCGATGACGATGTAGACCATGCGGCCACTCGTGACGTAGAGCATGACAAGAAAGATGCCGAAGAAGAGCAGGGCGGAGCCGAGATCGTTCAGCGCGACGAGGGTCAGGAGCGACGCCGCCCACATGAGTCCCATCGGCAGCAAGTAGGGAATCGGCGGCAGCGAGAGGAACCCGAGGCGCCAGCTGCTACCGATCAGCTCGCGCTTCTCGTCCAGGTAGCTCGCGAGGAAGATCACGAGCGTGATCTTGATGATCTCCGACGGCTGGATCTGGATCGGGCCGACGTTGATCCAGAGACGCGCACCCCCAACATCGACTCCGATAAAAAACGTGGCGAACTGGAGGCCGAGACTGATCAGCAGCCAGGTGTATCTGTACCGAGGGAGCCAAGACATGAGCTTCACCGGCCCCGCCAGCATCACGATCAGCCACATCACGGCCAACCCGGCGCCAAGGTAGATGAGCTGCTTCTGCGCGAGCGTAGCGTAGCCCGCGGCGATCTGCGTGAGGTCGGGCGTCAGCCGCTGGATCATCAGGAGTCCGATGACGGCGAGCGAGGCGGTGAGCGGCAGGATCAGTTGATCGCCGCGAAACCCCCGGATGCTGAAGCTGAGGCTCATGCCGACGACGGCCGAGGCAAAGGCGATGCTGACCCAGATGTCGCGCCAGCTCCACTCGACCTCATGCCTGGGCACGACCACGATCATGATCAGACCCAGAATGGCGAGCAGTGCCGGTGGGATCAGGAGCGAGAGTTCAGTGCCACGGAAGGTCGGGCGATAACGGAGGGACGTGGCTATCGGTGTTCGCACGCTAGTCCATTCTGTCCGCGGTTCTGAAGCGGGCGACGACCGATCGCGCCTCATCGCTCATGGCATCCGGTGCGGTGATGATCGCGTCGGCGAGTGCATGCCGGCAGCCGTGGTGGCAGTCTGGCAGCCCGCGGGTGGCGAGCGCGCGGATGATGGCCCGGCCAGCAGCGACGTTGTCGGCCATCACCCGTTGCACGACCTCCACGCTGACATCCTCCTCAGTATCGTGCCAGACATCGTAATCCGTAACCATCGCGACCGTGGCATAGCAGAGCCCGGCCTCGCGGGCGAGCCGCGCTTCCGGCATGGCGGTCATGCCGATTACCTGGGCGTTCCAGGAGCGATAGAGCTGGGATTCCGCTCGTGTCGAGAACTGGGGACCCTCTATGCAGAGGTACGTGCCCCCGTTGACGGCGGGCGCGACGTCGGCGGCAAGCGGGAAGACGGCATCGCGCAGCGAACGGCAGAACGGATCGGCCATCCCGACGTGCGCGACGACGCCGTTCTCGAAGAAGGTGCGATCCCGCTGGCGGGTCATGTCGATGATCTGGTCGGGGAGGACGGCCGTGCGCGGCGGCAATGCCTCTTGCAAGCTGCCGACAGCGCTCAGGGAGAGCACGTGGGTGACGCCGAGCGACTTCAGCGCCATGATGTTCGCCCGGTACGGAACCTCGGACGGATTCAGCACGTGTCCGCGGCCGTGGCGCGCCAGGAAGGCGATCTCCAGCCCCTCTATGGCGCCCGTCACGACTGGGGAACTGGGACTGCCATAGGGCGTCTCGATCGATTGTTCGTCAACGCGCTCGAGACCGGGGACATTGTAGAGACCGCTGCCGCCGATGATGCCGAGCTTTGCCATGCCGTGAGATCCTTGCCTGCGTGTGACGATGGAAGATGAGATCCGACCTGCAGGATCCGGGTACCATGGTACAGGCGCGGGCCGGAGCCGGACAATTGCCGCCACGCCACGCGCGACATCGTGTGTGAAAGATGCGGCAATCATGCTACAATGGCATCTGTCAAGCGCCGTCGCCACGGGCGTTTTTCCCATGATCCACGCTTCAGTACCAGTTGACCGTTAATCGGTCCGAGGAGGCTCCGCCGGCATGGCGCTGCAACCAGCACAAAAAGAAGAGATCATTTCGTCGAGCCGCACTCATGAGACCGATACGGGTTCTCCTGAAGTCCAGATCGCGCTGCTGACCGAGCGAATCAATGGCCTGACCGCACACTTGCGGGAGCATCGCCAGGATCATCACTCGCGGCGTGGGTTGCTCAAGCTTGTCGGTCGTCGTCGACGCCTGCTTGCCTACCTCAGCGCCCAGGATATCGAGCGCTATCGTGCAACCATCGCCCGCCACGGGCTCCGCAAGTAGAACCTGCTTGCCCGGCGGACGGCGGACACGCTTCCTTGTGTGGCGTGTGGTTGGCGTGTGATTTGCAACAGCCCAGGACCATGCGGTCCTGGGCTGTTGACGTTGTCGGGAACGCGGTGGCGAGGATCCAGCGAAAGGAGGTTGTTCTACATCGGGTGCGGCGCGCATATCGACCGGCGGGAGCCGGTCCGAAGCGTAGGTGACACCCGGCGCATCCCGTGCTGCATGCAGCCAGGAGATGCCGAACATGATCGCAGGAGGCTTTGCCTGCCGCCGGTTGAGGCATTGGAGAGGCACGAGGTGAGGGATGGGCATCCCGGCGCGTCGTTCCTCTCCAGTACCTCAATCCTCCAGGCAAGCCAACACAGACTCGGGATTCCGCGCTCCTCCTCGCGATGGCGTGAGGGCAGGGTGCGGAGTGTTTGGAGGAATGCATGATTCCGGAATACGCGCAAAAGAAGATCAAGTCGGTATCGATGACGCTTGGTAGCGGCACACTGTCGCTCGAGACGGGGCGCCTCGCCGAGCAGGCGGGCGGCGCCGTCGTTGTCCAGTTCGGCGAGTCGATCGTGCTCAGCACGGTCGTCGGCGACAAGAAGCCGAAGGAAGATCTTCCGTTCTTCCCATTGACGGTCGATTACGAGGAGCGCATGTACGCGGCGGGCAAGATCCCCGGCGGGTTCATCAAGCGCGAGGGGCGACCGACCGAGGCCGCCATCCTTGCCGCGCGCCTGACCGATCGGCCGCTGCGACCGCTCTTCCCGAAGGGCTACCGTGCCCCGGTTCAGGTGATGACGACCGTTCTCTCGGCCGATCAGAAGGAAGACCCGGACATTCTTTCGATCATCGGCGCCTCAGCGGCTCTGACGATTTCACCCATCCCGTTCGATGGTCCGGTTGGCGCCGTCCGCATCGGCTTTGTCGACGGCCGGTTTATCGTCAACCCGACGTTCGATGAACTCGAGATCAGCGAACTCGACCTGGTGGTGGCCGGAACCGAGGACGCGATCATGATGGTCGAGGGGCATGCCTCGCAGATCCCGGAGGAGCAGCTGCTCGAGGCGATCGATGTCGCTCATGAGAACATCCGGAAGATCGTGGCCCTGCAGCACGAACTTGCGGCCCAGGTTGATATCGAGAAGTGGCCGTTTGTTGCGCCCGAAAAGAACCAGGCGCTGCTCGACGACCTGCGCTCGTTCTTGGACGACCGCCTGCGAGAGGCGGTTCGTAACCGTGACAAGGTTGTGCGGCTCGAATCGACCAGCGGGCTCGAGGCGGACGCGATCGCGGCATTGACGGAAGTCGACGACACCGGGGAATCCCGCTACACGGCGACGCAGGTGAGCGATGCCTACCAGACCCTGCTCAAGGAGGAAGTCCGCAACGGCATTCTCGACGAGGGGGTTCGCCCGGACGGCCGCACCACGGAGGAGATTCGACCGATCTGGGCGCAGGCGGGCTACCTGCCTCGTGCCCACGGATCCGCCATCTTCACGCGCGGCCAGACCCAGGTTCTGACTGTGGCGACGGTGGGGTCCACCGCCGAGGAGCAGCGCCTCGATTCGATCAGCCCCGAGGACCACAAGCGCTACATCCACCACTACAATTTCCCACCGTACAGCGTCGGCGAGGCTCGCCCGCTGCGGGGTGCCAGCCGCCGGGATATCGGGCATGGTGCGCTTGCGGAACGCGCCCTGATCCCGGTGCTGCCGAGCGAGGAGGAGTTTCCGTATACGCTGCGTCTCGTCTCGGAGGTCGTCAGCTCCAATGGCTCGACCTCGATGGCGAGCGTGTGCGGCTCGACCCTCGCGCTCATGGATGCCGGCGTGCCGATTGCCAAGCCGGTGGCAGGCGTCGCGATGGGGCTCGTCCTCGACCCGGCGCACGATCGCTACACCGTCCTGACCGATATCCAGGGCATGGAAGACGCGCTCGGCGACATGGACTTCAAGGTCGCTGGAACCGAATCGGGCGTCACGGCGATCCAGATGGACATCAAGGTCAAGGGCATCACGATCGGTATCATGCGCCAGGCGCTGAGCCAGGCCCATACGGGGCGGCAGTTCATCCTCGGCAAGATGCTGGAGGCGTTGCCGGCACCGCGCGCCGAGATGTCCAAATTTGCACCGAAGGTGGAGACCCTCAAGATCGATGTGGGCAAGATCGGCGCGGTCATCGGCCCGGGCGGCAAGATGATTCGCTCGATCCAGGAAGAGACCAATTCCAAGATCGATATCCAGGATGACGGGACTGTCTCGATCGCGTCTCCGGATGCGGAGGGCCGTGAGGCCGCCAAGGCGAAGATTCTCGGTCTGACGACCGAGGTCAAGGTCGAGCGCGGCGACAAGTTCACGGGCAAGGTCGTCAGCATCATGCCCTTCGGCGCGTTCGTCGAGATCCTGCCGGGCAAGGACGGGCTCGTGCATATCTCCGAGATCTCGGAGGATCCGAGCGTTCGCGTCAATAATGTCGAGGACGTGCTCAACATCGGAGATGAGATCGAGGTCCAGGTGATCGAGGTCGCCCCGAACGGCAAGATCAGCCTCTCGCGCCGCGCCGCGCTCACCGGTGTGCTTCCTGATCCGAAGCCGGCCCGGCCGCGTGATGACCGTGGCCCGCGCCGCCCGAGCGGTGGCAGCGGTGGGCCGCGCCCGCGCTAGCGCCCGGCTGCCAGAACATCATTCGGTGAAACCGAACGCCCCGGATCACGATCGTGATCCGGGGCGTTCTTGTGGGTTTCGGGCATTTGCAGAGCGAGTACCGGCAACCCAGTGAGGATGCCGCGGCACGTGCCGCGTTTGGTTGCGTTACTGCGCCTGCTTTGTTGCCTCGTTCGCGACTTGGGTGCCGATGTCATTCAACCAGTTCTGGCCGGTGCTCGTGTTGAGGAAGATCGCTGCCGCCACACAGATGATGAGGCAGCTTGCGAGGATACCGATCACGATCCAGAGCCAGATGCGCCGTTTGGGCTTGGGCGGCGGTCCCAGGCTCGACATCCGCCACTCGCCGTCGTCGCCGGAGCTCGGCGGCAGTGGATTCTGCACGAAGCTGGGTGTCACCGGGGGAGGGAACGACGAGCGCGGAGGAGGCGGTGCGGTGTCGGGTTCTGCGTCCACGGGCTCGGCGGGCGGAGCCTCCGGCTCTGGAACGACCGGCGGTGTGCTCTTGAGCAGTCGGGTTCCACAGTTGGAGCAAAAGTGATCGCTCGCCTGGTTTTCATGGCCACAATGCGGACATCGGATCGTGTTCTCGCTCATTCCTCTCCCATCGCTGGTCCAGTCGCGCTCGCATGACGGCTCATAGCGCCGCGACGGCGTGTTGGTTCCATGAATTCAGTTCGTGCTGCAGTGAGTGTAAACGCATCGATACCAGCGGCCAACATCGGGCGTGGTTAGTTGTTCAGCCGTGGATCGAGCGCGTCGCGCAAGCCGTTTCCGACGAGGTTGAAGCAGAGCGCGGCCAGGAAGATCATGAAGCCTGGCAGGAAGGCGAAGGTCCATGATTGGGTGTAGAACTGGTTCGCCTCGTTCAGCATGTTCCCCCAGGAAGGGATCGGAATGCGGACGCCGAATCCGAGGTAGCTGAGTGTTGCCTCGGTGATGATGAGGCTCGGCAGCGCGAGCGACGCCCAGACGATGACGATCGAGAGCACGTTCGGGAAGATATGGCTGATGATGATGCGCCGGTCGGTTGCACCGATGACGCGCGCGGCGTCGATATAATCCCGATGTTTGAGGGTGAGGACTTCACCGCGAATGAGACGGGAGACCCCTGTCCAGCTGATGGCCGCGATGACCACCGCCAGCCCGACCGGTCCTGGTCGCCAGAGCACCGAGAGCAGCAGCAGGAGGGTGATGCCTGGAATCGAGATCACGACATCGACGAAACGCATCAGCAGGTTATCGATGAAACCGCCGAAGAAGCCGGCGATGGCGCCGACCGTGCTGCCGATGATGAGGGTGAAGATGAGCGAAAGCCCGGCCACCAACATCGAGACACGACCGCCATAGGCCAGCCGGGTGAGAATATCGCGACCGTTTGCATCGGTGCCGAGAATGTAGCTGCTGTTCTCGAAGGGCGCCAGGAGTTGCAAGCGGAGATTGTTCCGGGCGTAGCTATGCCCGGTCAGGTGCGCAACGATGGGTGCTCCGAAGGAGAAGACGATGAGGAGGACGCTGATGGCGAGGGCCGTCATCGCCACCTTGTCTCTCCGGAAGGTGCTCCAGGCGCGCTGATAGAAGCTGCGGGAGCGCTTCAGCTCGTTACGATCGAGCGATGCTGCCGCCAGCGTTCGCTGGGGCTTGGATGTGGCGTCGGGCTGCAGGGTGCCCGTCTCGTTTGCCATGGACTTTACTCAGCCTTTCCGTGTCGCGTTCATTATTCGTCTTAGTCGTAGCGAACGCGCGGATCAAGCACGCCATACAGAACGTCTGCGATCAGATTACCGACGACCGTGAGGAAGGCGAGCATCATAACGCATGCCATCGCGACAGAATAGTCATTACTGCTCAACGATTTGATGATCTGTTGGCCGACACCGGGGTAGCCAAAGACATTTTCGGTGATCAGGGCGCCGCCGAAGAGATCGGGGATCGTCAGGCCAACAAGCGTGACCAGCGGCAGGATGGCGTTGCGGAAGGCATGGGCCATCAACACCACCCGGTACTTGAGTCCCTTCGCCTGTGCGGTGCGGACGAAGTCCTGGCGGATCGTCTCCAACATCTGCGAGCGAATGTAGCGGCTCCATGAAGCGATGCTGACGAGGGAGAGAGCGGTCGCCGGCAGAATCAAGTGGACGAACCGGTTCATGAACCCGTCGGGCTCGCGCAGGTTGCGAACGCCGCTCGTCGGAAGGGAGGGAAGCCCCCATTCCTGGAATTTGACCGCGAAGAGGATGATCAGCAGCAATCCGAGCCAGATGGTGGGAACGGAGAAGAAGCCGGTGGTGAGAATCGTCGCCACACGGTCAAAGATCGAGTTCCGGCGCACCGCGGAATAGACACCCAGGGGAATGGAAATTACAAGGGAGATGACCAGCGACGTGCCGGCGAGGAGCAGGGTGTTCGGCAATGCCGCCAGCACGATATCCGAGACGTGCCGATAGTTCGTGAAGCTGATTCCGAAGTCACCTTGCAGCGCGTTGCCAAGCCAGATGAAGTAGCGCTGATACCACGGCGCATCGAGACCCAGGTTCGACTTGATGCGGGCGATATCCTCGGGCTTGATCGACGGATTGAACTCGAACTGGCTCGTCGGGCTGCCCGGAACGAGGTTCAGCAGGGCATAGACGAGAAACGATATTCCCAACAGCAGCGGGATCATGCCGAGAATGCGGCGAATGACGTACCTGGTCATAAATAACCTCGATTATGCGATGTCCCGGGTCGAGAAACCCCGATTCGGGTTCGTGATCCCCTGTGACTGACCCTCGCCAGCTCTGGTGCAGTCTTCCCGAACGATGAACATGAACGATAGTACGGAGCAATTCCGAACCTGGTGCGAAGAAGCGACGTCCGATGTCAACTGCGCATAGGACTTCCAGTGTCGGATGCTGAGACTCATTCTACCCAAATCTCGAGCGGTCGCCACTCGAATGTGCGCCTGAGTAGTGCGGGGATGTGCACGAATGAGATGATCCGACTGCACGTGGTGTGCTGCGGTTGGGTGTGGGTCAGCATGAACGCCCGGCGGGAAGCCCGGCCGGGCGTTCATGAGATTCAATTCATATCGTTGCGGGAGGGCGAGCGACTAGCTCTCGACCCAGACGAACGGCAGGAACCAGACTTCGCCGAAGCCGTTCGGGAAGACGTTGTGGGCGCGTGGGGACGCACCGTCGATGTTCTTCCGGAAGACGGTGATACCGGCGGCGGCATCGTCGGTCACGATGTTGGTCTGCTCGACGAGCATCGCGATCCGCTTCTCGCGATCGAGCTCGCGGTTCTGCGGGTCGATCAGCGCATCGTACTTCTCGTTGCTGTACCGCATCAGGTTGAAGCCGGCGGGCGGCACAGAGGCCGTCGCGAACATCGCGCTCTGATCGGGGTCGACGCTCCAGCTGAAGCCGAGGACGGCCATGTCGTAGGTGCCGGCATCTGTCTTGTCCAGCAGCGTCGGGAATGGTGTGGCGACCGGGATCATCTCGACACCGATCTCGCGCCATGCTTCCTGCATGTACGGGATCTGCTGCTCGTAGGTGGCGGTCGCTTCGGCGTACAAGCACTCGAAGCTGAACTTGACGCCATCCTTGTCGACGATGCCGTCACCGTCCGTATCGGTCCAGCCGGCATCCGCCAGCAGTTGCTTCGCCTTGTCCGGATCATAGGTATAGACCGTGGTGACCTGGTCCGGCTTGTAGGCGGCGGAGAGGACCGGCTGCGTGCCGACGGCCGGGATCGCGTAGCCCTGGTACACCGTGTCGGCGATCAGCTGGAGGTCGAGACCATACTGGAGGGCCTGGCGCACCTTGACGTCCGCGAAGAACGGGAGCTTGTCGCTCGCCTGGTTGGCGACATAGAAGTTGAAGCTGAAGGTGTCATAGTCAATGATCTTCAGTTCCGGGTTCGACTGCGCCAGCGGTTTGGCCTGCGAGAACGGCACCTGGGCGTAGTCGGACTCGCCGGTCTTCAGAGACTGGATGGCGGAGTTGGCGTCGCCGATGACGCGATAGATGTACTGGTCGATGTAGACCGGCGAATTCTCGGCGTCGTAATAATCCGGGTTCTTCTCAAGCGTGACGTGGTCGTTCTGGACCCACTCCACGAACTTGAACATGCCGCAGCCGACAACGCGCTTGGGGTCGGTTCCGGTGGAACCGGGGTCCGATCCCCAGTCCGCAAACGGAACGTCCTGCCAGATGTGCTTCGGCACGATGCCGACCTGCCCCACCGTCTTATCGATGAAGGTCGCGACCGGCGCCTTTGCCTTGAACTCGACCGTCAGGTCGTCGATCTTGCGATAGCTGTCGAGGACAGTCAGGACGTCGGCGCGGCGGACGCTGAGGCTGTCCTCGGCCACGGTTGCATCGAACGAGAAGACGACATCATCGGCGGTGAACGGCTCGCCGTCATGCCACTTCACGCCCTCATGAAGATGGAACGTGTAGGTCACACCATCGTCGGCGATTTCCCAGGAATCGGCGAGCGCCGGGGTGAAGGTGCCGTCAACCGGGCTACTACCGACCAGCAGGTCGCTGATGAAGCTGGTGATCCAGCTGGAATAGGTGTCGGACACCAGAATCGGATTCACTGTCGCGATATCGGTGGTCATGATGTGGATGAACTGACCACCGGTCTGCGCGGCATCCTCGAACTTAAATGCTTCGCGGATCGAGGCGTTGACATCCTCGCGAGACGGGGAGAGCGTCCCCACCGGGCCGTCGTACGCCGCTGGGCTGGCGCCTGCGGCCGGGCTGGCTTCTGGCGATGCCTCCTGGGCCTCGGCCATTCGCACGAGCGAACCTGCGGCAGCGGCCGAGATACCCAGCGCCGTCGCCCGACGAATGAAACTTCGCCGGCTCAGTTCCCCGTTGTGCAATTGTGTGAGCAGCTGATCGATTGACGAACGATTCATTCTGGAACCCCCTCAGTTCATGAACCCATCGCGGGCACCATTGCCCCCGTCCGGATTGATTCCCCACAATCATCGCATGTATCGGACCCACGTCCGAGCCATGCCGCCGGCATCTACAGGAGCAAGCCGTACGAACCTGAGTGGCGTATGCACGCTAAGCAGAAGCTTTCGCCCATGGTCGGCCGGAAACGGGTTTCCCTACCGTGGTTGAGCGATTCGAGCAACGCCTCCCTCCAGTTCACACGCTGGTTGTGCAGAACCTGTCTTTCCATGATAGGAATGTGTTTGCATAATCGTCAAGGAAAACCGGCACGATTTATCTCACAATGTCTTGAGTGGTGCGTTGCCGGTACTCATTTTACGTTCTTGGAAGGGCGGGCGACGGTGACGTGGACATCCCGGGCGCTTGCATCCGCTGTGGTGAGGGGTGCCTTCTCCAATGAAGAGACTGGGCATTGTGCTGGTGTCCGCCCTGGCGGGCGCAGCGATCATGCTGATCGCGATCGTGTGGTGGGATTCCACGCGCCCGGTTTCGGTGGTCGTCACAAGCGACGTGGCGGCAACGATCGTGGTCCAGGTCGACGGCGCGGTTGCCTCACCCGGCGCGGTCGCCTTGCCGGCCGGCGCGCGGCTCGAACAAGCGATCACGGCTGCGGGTGGCCTGACGACCGACGCCGACCTTTCACACCTCTATCTGGCGGCACGGCTGGGGGATGGCGAGCGGATCGTCGTGCCGACGGTGACCGTAGCGACGGCTCCCGTGGGACATGCAGCGGGCAACGCAACCACGCCATCAGCGGCCTCGACAACCGGCGCACCCGCATCACAGGTCAATCTCAACACCGCATCGGTTGACGAGCTCGATGCGCTTCCCGGGATTGGTCCGGTGCTTGCCCAGCGGATTGTCGACTACCGCCAATCCCACGGGCCGTTTACCTCGGTCGATCAGTTGCTGGACGTCGAAGGTATCGGCCCCTCGCTGCTTGAGCGGTTGCGGCCCCTGGTCACGGTCGGTGGCTAGCCCGCTCGGTCTTCTCCTCGGCGTCGCCGTGACGGCCGGCGTCGTTTTGGGGTTGCCGGGCATCCTGCTGGCCCCTGTGCTCTTGCTCGTCTTCTCATTCGCGGTGGGCGACGTGGCGCGCGACATCAGCCGGATCTGGGAACCGATTGTCATCCTCCTCCTGGCCGGGCTGCTTGGAGCCGGACGTGGCGCGATGATTGCACCACCTTCGCCCAGCAATATCGCCGGAGAGTCCGTCGGTGGATGGGGCAAGGTCGTGACGCTGCCCCAACCGGATCGCCGCGGAGAACGCGTCGTGATCGCGGTCGATCGAGTTCTTGATCTCGAGGGGAAATCGCATCCGGCAACCGGGCGGGTACTGGCGATCCTGCCCCAAGGGGAGCGGGTCAACGTCGGGGATCGCGTGTGGCTGGGATGGGAGTACAGGTCGCTCGATTCGGTTTCACCCGGGTTCGCGCGGTTGGTGCGCGCACGGAACGCGAGTGCGGTCGTCTACGCGTACACGGTCGAGGTTGAGCAGACCGGGCGATCTCCGCGTAGACTGCTGGTCGATATGCGACGTGCCGTCAGCAACCGGCTGCTGCGGCTGATTCCGGGTGATGCGGGGGCGCTGGCGGCGGGGATCGTCTCCGGCGATGACACGGCCTTGAGTGATGATGCCTTGACGGCGTTTCAGCGGACGGGAACGAGCCACATCACCGCCGTGAGCGGGCAGAACATCGGCATGCTGATCGGGCTGTGGATGCTGCTGGTTCGACCGGCCAGGCGGCGGCGGGCGTGGGTGGTCCAGGCCGGCGTGATCGCATCTATCTGGCTCTATGCGATGTTCACGGGCTTCAACCCACCCTCCGTGCGGGCAGCTCTCTTCGGCACACTCGTGCTGCTCGCCGCGCGTACTGGCCGGCGTCCCGACCTGGCAACGATCCTGGCGATCGCGACGGCGATCATGGTCCTCGTGAGCCCCGGCTACATCCGGGATGTATCGTTCTGGCTTTCCGTCGCGGCGTCGGCGGCGCTGGTGACCGGCATGCAGGTCGGGTTCGGTCGCGTGCACCGGGCGGTACTGGCGAATCTGGTGACGGTCGTGGGGGCGCAACTGGCGACGCTACCCCTCTCGGTCTCGTTTTTCGGCGTCTGGTCGCCGGGGAGCATCGTGGCAAATGCGCTGATCCTGCCGCTCGTCGCCATCGCCTTTCCGCTGGTCTTTACACTGGCGATCATGGCATTTGTCGCGCCGCCTGTGGCAGCGAGCGTTGCGATGGTTCCCGGCGCAATCCTGCGGACGATCGTGGTGATCGTGGAGCGGACGAGCGAGGTGTTCCCCGCGCACGAGCTCGACGCCAGGGGAGGGTCCGTGGCCCTTGCGCTTCTCGTTCCCTGCCTGCTTGGCATCGGCATGCTCAGCATCGATGCACATCGCTGGAGCGCACGATTGCACATGCGGCTGCGGCAAGACCCGGTACCGGTCTTTCTCGCACTCACGGGAGGTTTTGTCGGAGCCGGGGCGGTCTTGCTCGTGAGCATGGTGCGGTGAAGGCCGCCCGGAAGTTGACAAGGAGGGGTGAAACAACGTATCTTGTGCGGCGTCGCCCCTATAGTCTAGCGGCCTAGGACGTCACCCTTTCAAGGTGAAGATCGCGGGTTCGAATCCCGCTAGGGGTACCACCACCGGACGCCCGGCCAGGGCGCCCGGTTTGTTTGTATCTGATTGCCCTCCCCTCCCACGAGGCGCCATGCCCGCTGAAATCACTGCCGAAGAATTGATCGCGCTGCTGGATCTCCAGCCGCTGCCCGGCGAAGGTGGGTATTTCCGGCAGACGTACATCCGGGAATCCACCGGCGCCGATGTGCCGCTCACAACCGCGATCCTCTACCTTGTCACGCCGGATTCGTTCTCGGGGCTCCATCGCCTGACGCACGACGAGCTCTTTCATGTCTATCTCGGTCATCCGTGCGAGATGGTCACGTTCCGTGATGGCGGCGATGTCCGCTTCACCACGCTGGGCAGCGACCTTCGCGCCGGGATGACCGTCCAGCATCTGGTTCCCGCCGGGACCTGGCAGGGAACCCGCCTCGTCCCCGGTGGCCAGTTTGCGCTGCTCGGCACCACGATGACCCCCGGATACGACCCTGCTGGATTCGAGCTGGCGACGCCAGACGTCCTGTCCAAGCTTCCGGTGGAGGATCAGGAGCGAGTGCGGCCCTTTCTAGCCACTGGACAGGTGTAACCGGCGTCAGCGCACCGGTTTTGGTAGGGTATGCTTCGGGCATGTAGCACGGTGTGCAAGGTGCTTGCGTGGGCGGACGAGGTTCCGCTTCTGCATGGCGATCATCGTCCGGTTCTCCAGCGCGGAAAGCTGGCGATCGCCAGCGCAAGTGCCCTTGACTGTGCCTGATGCTCCCGGAGTGCATTGCCATTGGCGCGTCGTTGTGACGCTGATTCGTTCGGAGGACGTGCGTGGATATCATTCTGCCGGCTGCTGGATTCGGAACCCGCCTGCGACCACATACCTGGAGCAAGCCCAAGCCGCTCGTGCCGGTCGCGGGCAAGCCCATGATCGAGCAGATCCTCGATCGGCTGATGCCGTACGGTCCCGACAAGCTGGTCTTTATCACCGGCTACCGTGGTGACCAGCTTGAGGAGTGGGCGCGCGCGACCTACGCGGACGTCGAGCTCGCCTTCGTTCACCAGCCGGAGATGCTCGGACAAACCGATGCCGTGCTTCGGACGCGCGATATCTGCCACGACGATGCGCTGATCCTTTATCCTGACGCGCTCTTCGAGGCCGACTTCTCTGGTCTGGCCGATCTGGATGTCGACGGTGTCGCCTACACCAAGGTGATCGACGATCCGTCCGCCTATGGGGTGGCCGTTGTCGAGGACGGGTTCATCACCGGGCTTGTCGAGAAGCCCGCGGAACCGGTTTCCAACCTCGCCCTGATCGGCATCTACTATTTCAAGCAGGTGCAGGACCTCTATGCGGCGATGGACGAGCAGATCCGCCGCAAGATCATGATCAAGGGCGAGTATTACCTGACCGACGCCGTGCAGATCATGGTCGAGCAGGGCAAGAAGTTCGTCACGCGCGACGTGAAATCCTGGGAGGATTGCGGCAACGCGGAAGCGCTGCTGACGACGAATCGCTATCTCCTCAGCAACGATCCGCCATCTCCCGCCCAGCGTCCGGGCAACGTGATCGTCCCGCCTTCGTTCGTGCACCGGGACGCCACGCTTGAGAATGCCGTGGTCGGACCCTACGCGAGCATCGGTGCCGGGTCGGTGGTGCGCAATGCCATCGTGCGCGATGCGATCGTCGAGAACAACACGCACATCGAGAACGCGATTCTCGAGCACTCCATCGTCGGCTCCGATGCCGAAGTCATCGGACGGGCGGCCCAACTGAACATCGGTGATACAACGAAGGTGAGCCTGTGACCGACGCAACTCCAGCCAGCGAATCCGTGAACGCCGCGACTGACTCGCCCGAGAAGGTGTGGATCGAGCTCGCCGTCGATGTCGATGCCGAGGCGGTCGAGGCGGTCTCCGAGCTCTTCGGCCGCTATGGATTCAACCATGGCGTCGCGATCGATGAGCCGTATGTCCAGGAAGGCGACGGCGATAACCTCGAGATCGCGCTCGATCGCCCGTTCACGATCCGCACCTACGTTGCGGATAGCGACTTCAAGCCGGAGATCGTCGAGGGCATCCGGCAGGGGCTCTGGCATCTCGGGCAGATGCGGTCAGTCAGCGACCTGAAGATCACGAACCTCAAGGAAGAGGATTGGGCGAATGCCTGGAAGGAGTACTTCCAGGTTCACAAGATCGGCGAGCGGGTCGTCATCCGCCCCTCGTGGCGCGAATACACGCCAAAGGACGATGAGGTCGTCGTCGATCTCGATCCGGGGATGGCGTTTGGCACCGGACTCCACCCATCGACGCGGCTCTCGATGCTCGGCCTCGAATCGGTGATCGTGCCGGAGGCGACTGTGCTCGACGTGGGAACCGGGTCCGGGATTCTCGCGATCGCCGCGCTCAAGCTCGGTGCCTCGCACGTCGACGCAGTCGATGTCGAGACCGTCGCGGTGCGGGCAACGAATGAGAATGCCGTGCAGAACGGGGTCGGGGACCGCTTGCATGTCGAGCTGGGGAGCGTCGGCCCGGGCGAGCCATTCCAGGGTGAGTATGACATCGTACTTGCCAACATCATCGCCCGCATCCTGATTGATCTCTCGGAGGCGCTTGTCGGTCACACGCGCATCGGCGGATCGCTGGTGCTCGCCGGGATCATCGAGAGCCGCGAGCAGGACGTGATCGACGCCTTTGCCGCTCGCGGCGCGACGGTCGTGGAGCGCCGTCAGAGCGAGGACTGGGTCTCGCTCGTCCTGAAACGCGCTAACTCGTAATCCTGTCATGGTCGTACGGGTCGACCTACGTGTCGGCCCCGGCGTCTCCATGCGACGACGCTGAAACCGGAATCGGTTCATGGGATAGGCGAGGGGGGCACACACCCATTCGTACGGGTCGACCTATGTGTCGACCCTCATGTGTGCATGCAACCGGTCCGTCTGCACAGACGATTTTCATGGGATTGCAAGGGCGGACACACAGGTCCGCCCGTACGAATGGGCAGTCATTGGATCCTGACGACGCCTGCCGAGGGCTATCTCCGGCGCTTCAGGAAGCGACCCATCACCGCCACGCCCACCGTGAGCGCGGCACCGAGCAGCGCGTCGCCCAGCACGTAGTACGGGCGCTGCTCCCGGTGCCCAATCGGAGGCTGGTAGCGGTGCATCCGCCGCCAGAGGATGATCGTCTCACCCATCGCGTGGACGATGACGCGCAAGTTGCCGCCGGTTGCGGTGCCGGCGATGCGGGGATAGTGGGGCACACCGACCTGCTCCAAGGTTGCGCCCTGGCGACGCAGCTTCGCCTGCATCTCGGCGTTGATCAGCGCTCCTGAACTCGTCAGCTCCAGGGAGCGGATCATGTCGCCGCGGAAGATCTTGAAGGCGCAGTCGAGATCGCGCATGTGCACGCCGAAGAGAATCCGCACCACGATGTTGAAGACTTCCGCATTGATGCGACGGTGGATCGGATCGGAGCGCTCCATCCGGAAGCCCGCGACGATGTCGTAGCTCGCCACGAACGGCGCCAGAAGCTTGATGTCCGCGATGTCAAACTGGCGATCCGAATCCATGAACATGACATAATCGCCGGTTGTCGCCTCGAAACCAGTTGTCAGCGCGCCGCCGTAGCCCTTGTTCTGCTGGTGGAGTGGGCGGACGCGACTGTCCTCCGCAGCCAGCCGGTCGATGATCTCGGGCGTGGCGTCCTTGCTGCCATCGTTGACCACGATGATCTCGAAGTCGTCGACCATCGCTGGCAGAACCTCGATCGCCCGGCGGACGACGAATTCGATATTGCCCTCCTCGTTATAAGCGGGCAGCACGAGGGAGAGCGACCCGGGGATTGGCGCGTGGCTGGCAGGGGCGGAGTGGACGTGATTCATGGCAGGCAGCGTCTGTCCTTTGGTGATTCAAGTCGGCGTGCGAGAGTTCCGCACGTCTGGAACGCGCGGCACGCGATCGCCGTTACCGTGTTCAGGGAATAAGCCGGGTGACGACCCGGCCGAATTGTACGATGTCGCCGCGCTCGATAGCGGTCCGTTGGGTGATCTCGAGGCTGTTCACGAACGTGCCGTTGGTGCTGCCGAGATCGGTCACCCACCAACTACCGCCCTCGAACACAATCTCCGCATGCTGTGCGGAGACAAACGAATCGGCGATCACGAGGGCATTGTCCGGGCGCCGGCCAATTGTCGTGTAGTGCGAGAGTGGCAGGTGGTCGCCGGCGTGCAATGGCGATTCCGCCGGGTCGACGACCTCGAGCTGCATCGCGGCGCTGTGCATGGTCGCCACGGACGACGAAGGGGCCACCGATCCAATTCGCACCAGCTCGCCCAGGGTGACGCGCATGACCTGATAGAGGAAGATATAGATCAGGCCGATGAAGGCAAGCCGAAGCGCGAGAATGAACCAGTCGTACGAAATGGATGTGTCACTGAGAGAGAAGTCCATGCGCCTCGCTACCGTCGATAGGGGTCGGAACCAGGAAACTGGACGACGCGCAGTTCCTGCGATCCAAGCGTGAGAATGTCGCCGGGAAAGAGATCGGAGACGCGAATGGCCTCCCCGTTCACGCGCGTGCCGTTGGTGCTGTTGAGGTCATAGATCCGCGCGCGGCCGCCCGAATACTCGATGCGGGCGTGGCGCCGGGAGACGTCTGGCGCGTTGAGGATGTGCGTGTTGTCCGAGGATCGCCCGATTGTCGAACTTCCCTCACGGAGAAGAAACTCCTCGCCGGTCGCGATCCCCTGGGTGACTGTCAGGAGCAGTTCGCTGCGCTCGGAGCCATGCACCGGGCGGAACGCCTCCGTGGGCTGCACCGGGGCGGGGCGGGATACCGGTCGCGACATCGCGCCGGGGCCCGACTGGTGCATGTCCGTGATGGTCGCCTCGATGCGCGGCGCACGGCGCGGCGCATTTGTATCATCGATCAAGCGAACGACGATGCGATCCAGAACCGAGTAGTTGTGATCCGTCGCGACCTGCGCCAGCCATGCTTCCATTTGCCGGCACAGGCCCTGCTGATAGTCCGCGAACTGAGCGTAATCCTTCGGGTGAAGGTGAACGAGGTACCGATTCGGCACGATGGTCGTGCCAACGGAGACGCGCTGGTGCTCGGACATCGCCCGTTGCAGGCTCTTGCCGAGTTCCGCTGGTTGCATCGACTGACGGAACAGCGAGCCGACGGTGCCTTCCATCAACCGTTCCATGGATTGTTCGAAGCGATCGAGAAGGCTCACAAGCGATGATCTCCGCGCTCGGGCCAGCCGGCCCAGAAGCATTGCTCGTTCGATGGTATACCATCTCCTGAAGGAAACGTCGGAATCGAGCGTTTGGTGTCGGGTGTCGTCGCCAGAACGCCGATTTGTTGGAAACTGGAGTAGCCACCCCCCATGTCGGATGCACAACGCGCGGTCTGGATCGGGCCGTCGATTCTCTCGGCGGACTTCCTGCGCCTTGGAGAGCAGCTTGCCGAGGTTGCCCGGGCCGGTGCCGATTACATTCACTTCGACGTGATGGATGGCAACTTCGTCCCCAACATCTCGGTCGGCTTGCCGATCCTGGACGCGGTGCGGCAAGGCATAAAACTGCCCATCGACGTCCACCTGATGATCGTCGAGCCTGCCCGGTGGGTGGACGCGTTCCGCGAGGCGGGAGCCGACCGCATCACGGTTCACGTCGAGACCTCGGATCATTTGCACCGGGTGGTCCAGACGATCGAGAGCGCGGGCGCGCTGCCGGGGGTGTCGCTGAACCCGGCGACGCCTGTGTCAGCCATCGAGGAAGTCGTGCCCTATGTCGGGCAGATTCTCGTGATGAGCGTGAATCCGGGCTTCGGCGGGCAGTCGTTCATCCCGACGATGCTGGACAAGATCTCGCGGGTGCGCGAGTTGATCGACCGGAAGAACCCCGGCTGCCGGCTGGAGGTGGACGGCGGGATCAATACGGAGACGATCGCCGGTGTCGTGGCAGCGGGTGCCGATACCATCGTGGCCGGTACCGCCGTCTTCAACGAGCGGGCCACCATCGCCGAGAATCTCGCCGGTCTGCGGTCTGCGATTGGGCGATAGCGTCGCAGCGTTTTGGCGTGTTGCATGGCGTAGTCCGGGAGGCTCGTCAGATTCGTGACCGTAGCGGCGGCCTTTATGGCCGCCCCAGAAGGCACCCTTTACCGCGGAATTCGAAGCCGTAGCGGCCGACCTCGTGTCGGCCGCTGCGTCGGGCCATCGGCCGAACCACCAGGTCGATAGTGTGAGCCGATATCCGGCTGCGCCGGATGGGTCAGACCAGCTGACCCGCTACGGGGCTTCGCGACGGTTTCGAATTCCGCGGTAAAGGGTGCCGGTACGGAATCGCGGACAACCTTTACGGCTTGCGCGGCAATGTGCGAAACAAGATCGCTCCGCTCCGTTTGACGTGTCGTGGCCCTACTCCGTGCCGACCGGGAGCGTGTTGGAGAGCAGCTCGCGCGAGTAGGGATCCTGCGGGTTCGAGATGATCTCCTCGGTCTCCCCGACTTCAACGAACTTCCCGTTGTGCATCACGGCGATGCGGTCGGCGACGTAGCGCGCCACCGCGAGATCGTGCGTGATGAAGAGAATTGCCATCCCGAAGCGGTCGCGCAGGTCGAGAAGCTGATTCAGGATATCCGCGCGCACGGAGACATCCAGCATCGAGACGGGCTCGTCCGCCACCAGGAAATCCGGCTCCAGCAGCATGGCGCGAACGGTCGCCGCGCGTTGCGACTGCCCGCCCGAGAGCTCGTGCGGGTAGCGCGCCATGAACTCCTCGGCCGGGGAGAGGCTGGCTCCCTCCAGGGCATCGACGACTTTCTGGTGGCGATCGGCGCTCGTGCCGATGTCGTGGATACGCAGCGCCTGTTCAAGCGAGGCGCCGATCGTCAGGCGGGGATCGAACGCCTCGAACGGATTCTGGAAGATGATCTGGGCGCGGCGGCGAAACGCCTTCAGGTGCGCGCCTCCAAGGTGGCTGACGTCCGTGCCGTCGAACCGGATCGAGCCTCCTGTCGGCGTGTCGAGGCGCACCAGGAGGCGGCCTGTCGTCGATTTGCCGCTTCCACTCTCGCCCACGAGCGCGAGAATCTCACCGCGCCGCATGGTGAAGGAGACCGTGTCGACAGCGCGGACATACTCGCTCTTGCCCGCGAACCCGACGATACCCTTCCGAATCGGATAGTAGCGCTGCAGGTCAGCGACCTCCAGTAACGGGGTGCCCAGCTGGCTCATGGCTGCACCTCGTTTCCGGCAATGCCCTCGTAACGGCGCACCAGATGGCCCGGCGCGACCTCGATCATCGGTGAGCGCGGCGGAGAAACTTCGTCTCCACTCGGTCGCGCCGCGCTGAGCTGGCTGCCGGCGGATGGGTCATCGTGGGTGAGCCGCCACCCGGAGATGCCGGTGATGCGCTTCTTCGGTCCACGCAAGGTCGGGATGGAATCGATCAGCGCCTTCGAGTAGGGGTGCTGGGGCGCCTTGAAGAAGGTTTGGCGAGGAGCCACCTCCATTAGCTGGCCGCCATAGAGCACGGCGACCGTGTCGGAGGTGGCGTTGATCACGCCGACATCGTGCGAGATGACCATTGTCGTCAGATCGTATTCCTCTTTCAGCCGCTTGACCTCCTCGAGGATCTGCGACTGGGTGATTACGTCGAGCGCGGTCGTCGCCTCATCGAAGATGACGAATGGCGGATCGCAGATGAGTCCCAGCGCGATCATGGCTCGCTGCATCTGGCCGCCGGAGAGCTCGAAGGGATAGGCCCGAATCACTCGCGAAGGAAGGTTCACCGCCTCCAGGACGCTGTTGATCTTCTCGCGGCGCTCCGATTCCCGCATCGACGGATTGTGCTGGCGCAGGACGTCGTGCATCTGGTCGCCGATCCGGTGGACCGGGCTCAGTGCGGAGAGCGATTTCTGGAAGACCATCGAGAGCTTGCGCCAGCGCCATCGCTGATTCAGCTGCCGGTCGTTGACCTTCGTGAGATCGGTGCCATCGAAGATGATCTCTCCCGTGACGCGCGCATTGGCGGGCAGCAGGCGCATGACGGCCATCGCAATGGTCGATTTTCCGGAGCCGCTCTCGCCGACCAACCCGATCGAGCCACCCTTGGGCACCGTGAAGCTGACGTCGCGCACGGCGGCGACAAAGCCGCGATCGGTCTTGTAGGTGATCGTGAGGTTCCGGACGTCAAGAAGGGGCGGGGCCTGTTCAGTGCTCATGCCGACACCTTTCGGTTGCGCGGGCTGAGCACGTACGAGATGCCATCTCCCACCAGATAGAAGCCGAGAACCGTGATGATGATCGCGACACCGGGGAAGACGGACGACCACCACGCCGTCAGGATTGTGGTGCG
>JBARWF010000094.1:0-16583 GCA_049646645.1 Thermomicrobiales bacterium | reverse complement strand
CCAGAAGCCAACCGGCTTCTGGTCCTCTCTCTGTCTCCGCTGATGCCCTGCGATCAGGACCCGTTGCTCTGGCCGATCATGTAGGCAATGAGCACCAGGACGAGCGTGATCACGTTCGCGATGACCGCGTAGAGGCTCCGCTGCTTCGGATCTTCACGCGTGCTGGCATAGCCGTGCTCGAGGCCGACGCCGAGGATCGCGAGCAGCGCAATCAGGTAATGCGTCCCCGGAACATCCTTGCCCTCGCCCAGCAGCGAGAAGCCGAGGACGTATTGCAGCAGCAGCAACGTGGCGGCCGCGAAGGAGACGCTCCTCTGCCACGGAAACACGCGCCCGTTGACGAGCGACATGATATTGAGGACGAGCGTCACGATGAACCCGATGACAACCAGCGATCCGACGATCATATGAACATTGGTCATGTGGAACTGCCTTTCTTCTCTTCCCGGAGCGGGCTCGCCTGACTCGATCAGGGCCCGTTCCCACGCCGCACTCAGGGCATTATGGCACTATCCCGGAGCCGCGTTCCGCGTATATGCGCGTCTGCCGCTGGCGTCTTCTGCATTGGTGCCTCGTTGCATGCGTTGACGATACGTGGAATGATGCCGACGATGGGAGAATCCGCGCAGTGCGCGGTGCGTTGTCATGACTTTGTATACTCGATATCGATTCCGCGTATCCGACCTGGGGATACAGCCGAGAGGGATACTGGCGCGTTGGATGCAAGGCGCGGTTTTTGCGCGCGATCGGGTACCAGCATGCCTGCCGCACCGTCAGTCTGGCGGGTGCGGGGCCGGTCCGGCGCGGGGAGATATCGATGGGGCGTGAACGAAAGGAACAGCCGGAAATGACGGACCAGACCGATATGCGGGCGACGATCGAGGCCCTCTACGCCGAGAGCCGGACGTTCGCACCGCCAGCATCCTTTACCGCGAATGCCAACTACGCGGATCCCGAGATCTATGAACGGGCCAAGAGCGACCCCGAAGCCTTCTGGGCGGAGCAGGCGGAAGCGCTGACCTGGTACAAGAAGTGGGATACGGTACTCGATTGGCAGCCACCGTTTGCCCAGTGGTTTGTTGGTGGAAAGCTCAACGTCGCCTACAACTGCCTCGATCGCCACGTCGAGGCTGGCAAGGGCGACAAGGTCGCCTTCCATTGGGAGGGCGAGCCCGGCGACACCCGGACGGTGACCTACGCCCAGCTCCTGAAGGAGGTCTGCCAGGCGGCGAACGCGCTGAAGGAACTTGGCGTGAAGCGGGGTGATCGCGTCGCCATCTACATGCCGATGATCCTGGAACTGCCGGTCGCGATGCTCGCCTGCGCGCGGCTCGGTGCCCCGCATACGGTAGTGTTCGGCGGGTTCTCCGCCGATTCCCTGCGCGACCGGATCAACGACGCCGAGTGCGAGGTCGTGATCACGGCCGACGGCGGCTTCCGGCGCGGCGCCCCCTCCGCGCTCAAGCCGAATGTCGACGTTGCGGTGCAGGAGACCCCGACCGTCAAGAAGGTGCTCGTGGCCCAGCGCACCAAGGAGCCGGTCGAGATGGTCGAGGGGCGCGATGTCTGGTGGCACGAGATCGTACCCCGGCAGTCGGACCAGTGCGAGCCCGAGCAGATGGACAGCGAGGACATGCTCTATCTGCTCTACACCTCGGGCACGACCGCGAAGCCGAAGGGCATCGTGCACACCACCGGCGGCTACCTGACCGGTGTCTCGTGGACGCACAAGGCCGTCTTCGACATCAAGGATGACGACGTCTACTGGTGCGCCGCCGACCTCGGCTGGGTTACCGGCCACTCGTACATCCTGTACGGGCCGCTCACGAACGGGACGACCAGCGTCATGTTCGAGGGCACGCCGACCTATCCGGCCCCGGACCGGTGGTGGGACATCATCGAGCGCTACAAGGTCTCGATCCTCTATTGCGCGCCGACCGCGATCCGGGCGCACATGAAGGAGGGGCACCAGCACGCGACGAAGCACGATCTCTCGTCATTGCGTCTGCTGGGATCGGTGGGCGAGCCGATCAACCCGGAAGCCTGGATCTGGTATCACAAGTACATCGGGAATGAGCGCTGCCCGATCGTCGATACCTGGTGGCAGACCGAGACCGGCATGATCATGATCTCACCGTTGCCCGGTATCACCACCACCAAGCCGGGTTCGGCCACGATGCCGCTGCCGGGGATCGATGCCGATATTGTGGACGACGCGGGGAACTCCGTCCCGCTCGGGAGTGGCGGCTACCTGGTGCTGCGCAAGCCGTGGCCAGCGATGCTGCGCGGGATCTACCACAATCCCGAGCGCTACAAGGAGACCTACTGGAGCACCTACGAGGGCGCCTACTTCCCCGGGGACGGAGCGAAGCGGGATGAGGATGGTTACTACTGGCTCCTCGGGCGCGTGGATGATGTGATGAACGTCTCCGGGCATCGCCTGAGCACTACGGAGATCGAGAGCGCCCTGGTCTCGCACGATCTCGTCGCGGAGGCGGCCGTCGTCAGCCAGCCGGATGCGATCACGGGTGAGGCGATCTTTGCCTTTGTGATCCTCAAGAGCCGCGCGAATCCGGATGCCGATTTCGGCAACGAGCTGCGGCAGCACGTTGCGACCAAGATCAGTCCGATCGCCAAGCCCAAGCGGCTGATGTTCACGCCCGACCTGCCGAAGACGCGCTCGGGCAAGATCATGCGCCGCCTGCTTCGCGACATCGCGCACGGCCAGAAGCTCGGCGATGTCACGACGCTGGCCGATCCCTCGATCGTCGACCAGATCCGGGATGCCAGTCAGTCGGGCAAGGACGACGACTAGACGTTTTTCAGGAACCCGTCACATGAGCAACGCCCGGGCGGATAAGCCGCCCGGGCGTTCTGTCGTGCTGTGCGGCGGGGTCACTGGAATTCCATGTCCGTGGGGGAGAGCGGCGAGGGCATCCCCATCGCCTGGGCATACGCTTCTTCGAGGATCTCGTCCGTCAGGTCGGCGCCGTCGGCGAAGAGCACGCGCAGGAGATCACGCATGCCGTCGATGTACCGCTGCGACGACTCCGATCGTTTGCCCGCCATGAGTGAGATCAGCGAGGCCGCCTGCTCCTGTGAGCGCGGCGGGCGATTGCGCAGGTGAGCGTCCTTGCGGATCGCATTCGCGAGCAGCACCACCGCCATCAAACGCTGCTCGTCCGTGATGCCTGGCTGACTCATTGTCGGTACGTCCTTCCTCACGTTTCGGAGAATTCCTGAAGCACCACTCGCTGCGAACGGGCTGCTCCCTGCTGAAGCGGCATATCCACATTCGTCAGGAGGTGGCGATGGTCGTCGCGGCGGTGCTGGCGATGATGGCGGCGGTAACCGCGGCCTGCGCGTCTTTCACCGCCTTCGCGACGGCCTCTCCCATCAGCTCGCCGCTCGCGATCGCATCAATCCGGCTCTTGTAGCGCTTGCGCTCCTCTCCAGCGAACACCATGCCGGTGAGATTGGCGGCTTTCAGCAGGGCGATCAATGCCGCCGTTCGCGGCTGGGGCGTGGCTCCTTCGATCACGATGGCGCGGATCGCTCGCCGGAGCGCGCGTTCCGGAGCCGCGTCCTCGGTCGGGAACCGATCGGCGGGAAAGACCCAGAGAATCCGGTGCTCCTCGCGGCGGATGATCCCGCGCTCGATCAGCCGGTCGAGCAGGCGATTCCTGATCTGGATCTTGCCAAGGTTCTTCACCCAGTGCTTGCTGTCACGCGGCCGGGAGGCGCGGATCGTGGTCAGGGTGGCGTCGAGCACGTCGTCATCCGGCCGGGATGATTCCACCGCGATCAGGTTGCCGTTGACTAGGGTCACGTCGCCACCCAGCAGGAGTTCGGTAAGGACCGCGCCGGCGAGGGCGAGATCGAGCGCACCGGAGTTCGATTCGAGTCGTCCGGAATCGTCATCGATTGCCAGCAGGATGAGGCTTTCTGGCAGGGAGATGGAGTCGACACGGTGCATGGGAAGAGTCCTTTCGGTCCAGTCGTGTATCGGTCTGGATCAGCAAGTATCCCATGCGATGGAAGGGGTGGAACGGCGCCACTTCGTGGCGGGATCAGGGGTGTGAGAACACAGGACCCCCGTTCGGACAAGCGTCCGAGCGGGGGTCCATGCGCGATGCTGATCGTGGTCCTCATATCGAGCGGCCACTTGTCGAGAAATGACGCGGGGAAGGTGTGTGTCGACAGGGACACCGCCGCCCACAGCATCTCAGACGTGACACGACACTACCGCATGATGATCCAGGCGCTGATCCCGCCCCCGACGATGATCACGAAGAGCAGTGGCAACATCACGCCGGCAAACGAGGCCGGATCGAACCCGAATGAATACACGCCGCTTTCCGCGCGGAACCGGTCGAGAAGTTTGTTCATTCCTCGTATGCTCCTGATCTGGCGAGCGATCCCGGTGCTCGCCACGACGTTCTGCTCGCACATCATGTTCGCAGGGAAGTGTACATGACCGCCTGCACTCACGGACCCCGTGCAGGCCGGCAATCCTTCCCTACGGTGCCTCGTTGCCGTCCGGCTCCGTTGCGTCCCCCTGCTCGCTGCCCTGGGGCAACCGGCGCATGGCGGGAAAGAGGATCACATCGCGCAGCGTTGGCTGGTCGGCGAGCAGCATCACCAGGCGGTCGATACCGATGCCGACGCCACCGGTCGGCGGCATGCCGTACATCAATGCCGTCACGAAGTCCTCGTCGATCGGCATCGCCTCCTCGTCGCCGGCCTCGCGGTCCTTCTGCTGCTCGAGGAAACGCTCAAGCTGGTCGAGCGGATCGTTGAGTTCGGTGAAGGCGTTGCCGATCTCGCCGCCGCCGATGTAGGGCTGGAAGCGCTCGACATGGGTCGGGTCGGACGGCTTGCGCTTGGCGAGTGGGGAGAGCTCAACCGGGTAATCGGTCAGGAAGATCGGCTGGATCTGGAACGGTCGTACGAACTGCTTGAGCAGTTCGTCGACGATGCGCGGCCAGACCGTTCCTTCCTCGATATCCGCACCGGCCTTGCGCGCGGCCGCCTGGAGACTCGCCTGGTCGGGATACTCGACGTAATCGATTCCGCTCGCGTCGCGGATCGCCTCCCGCAGCGTCTTGCGCGGCCACGGGGTGGTCACGTCGATCTCGTTGCCCTGGAAAGTGAAGCGCGGGCCGCCATGGACCGTAGTCACGACGTGCGCGATCATCTCCTCGACCAGCGACATCATCGTCTCGTAGTCGCCGTACGCCTCGTAGAACTCGAGCATCGTGAATTCCGGCGAGTGGTTGCGGTCGATGCCCTCGTTCCGGAAGTTCTTTGCGATCTCGTACACTCGCTCGAAGCCGCCGACCAGCAGCCGCTTGAGGTAGAGCTCATCGGCGATGCGGAGATAGAAGGTCTGGCTGAGCGAGTTATGGAACGTCGTGAACGGGCGGGCCGCCGCACCGCCGTAGAGCGGCTGGAGCGTGGGCGTCTCCACCTCCAGGTACCCGCGGGCATCGAGGACCTGGCGGAGGGCGGTGACCGTCTTCGAGCGAATCTCGAAGACCTTCCGTACGTCGGCGTTGGCGATCAGGTCGACGTAACGCTTGCGATAGCGGGTTTCGACGTCCTGGACGCCGTGCCACTTCTCGGGCGGGGCGTTGAGGGCCTTGGAGAGCATGCGAAGATCAGCGGCCCGCAGCGACACTTCACCGGTGCGGGTGCGGAAGAGGTGGCCGCTGGCCTGCACGAAGTCGCCGAGATCGTAGAGCTTGAGGACATCGGCATACCGGTCCTCACCGATCTGGTCCTTACGGATATAGAGCTGGAGCTCGCCGGCGCCATCGCGGATATGGGCAAAGACCGTCTTTCCCATGTGCCGGAAACTGACGATGCGCCCGGTGAGCGTCACCTCAGTGGATGACGTCGCATCCTCCAACTGGCCGTCCGCCTCCTGTTGCGTAAAGAGGGCGATAGCCTCGCTGGTGGTGTGCGTACGCTGCGCCCGGGTGGGATAGGGTTCGACGCCGCGCTCGCGGAAGGTTTCCACCTTTTGACGCCGGATTTCCTGTAGTTCGCTGAGCTCCATTTTCTCTCCGCAAGGTCGATGTCGCTGGATGACCGCACCTCGCGGTCTGCGCCTGGAATGGTGGTCGTGGATCCGTGCGCGTTTGGCTCTCCCGGCCGCCGTGGCCGTGGACAGCCAAACGCGGCGGCATCGTCCGCCGCCGCGTTCGCACGTGCTTTCGTTACCGTCTAGTCTACCGCGACGATGTCGTAGGTGTCGTCGCCGTCGGGTGTCTGCACCGTCGCGGAGTCGCCGGCCCGCTTGCCGCGCAGGGCCAGACCGACCGGTGAGTCGATCGAGACGCGATCGTCGGAGACCGGAAGCTCCAGCGAATTGACGAGCAGCCAGGACAATTGCTCGCCATCGACGGCCCTCACGGTGACGCGGGAACCGATATCGATGGTCCCGTCTCCCTGCCGGGGCGGCAGGATGGTTGCCTGGGCGAGCGCCGCCTCAAGCTTCGCCAGTTCCTGCTGGGCGCGCACGAGCTCGTCCTCCGTCGATTCCCAGTCGCTGTTGTCGACGATATCGCCACCGCCCTCGGATTCCTTGAACGCGTTGAAGAGCTCGGGAACCCGCTCGTCGCGGAGTCGCTGCACCTCCTGCTGCAGCCATGCCATGCCTGCCGCCGTCAATTGAACCTCTGCTCCTGCTGCCACCTGCTCGTCCTTCTGTGATGGTGCCGTCGCCGGCTGCCAGCTCGCGTATGCCGATGGTATCCACGCGCACGAGTCATTCCAATACCTGAACTCATGCCGGCCTGCGGATTTGCACAGGCAAATCGCGCCGATCCGGAAACCGATAACGGCGGGAATCTGTGCCCGGCAGGAATATGTCTGGCCCTCGCACCGACGTGTCCGCCGACCTTCCTCGGTCCCGAGGCGAAAGCTGCGCTGAATACGGTTCGTTCATCGCAAGCCCTGTGACAATAAGTCATGTTAAGAAACTCGATGCCTGATGAGAGGCGAGAGCCCAGGTTTACAAACGATACATCTGTTCGTACAATACGTCCGAACGTACCGGATGGCTGCCGGGAACGTCCCCGCACATGACTATCTCCCCGCGCAGGAAGGCGGATTTCGCCACGGACGACCCGGGAGGGGGACGTGAACATGGGGCTGATTGGATTCTCGGGCGCAGCATCGCCGGCTGGTGTGCACGCCACGCCATTGCGCAGTGGCTGGTTGACGCGGCTGTTGGCCGTGTTGGCAGTTGCCGCGGTCATGCTTGCCAGCTCAGTGGTGCTGGACACGCGGGCGCAGGCGGCCGGTGATGAGGGCACCATCGCCGATGACGGCGTCGCGTTGTTTGCGGGGCGCGACGATCACTCCGTGATTGCCACGATGTACGCGGGTGAACGGGTTGACGTGCTCTGGGGTCCGGATAACGGGCTCTACGAGATCCGCTATTACGGCATCGATGGCTGGGTCTGGGCTGAGAACCTGTGGGTCGATGGCGATGGCGGCGCTGCCCCGGATGCGACCGGGAGTGCTGGCGGTGGGGATGCCGGCGCGGTCGTCAACACGGATTCGCTGAGCGTGCGCGCGGACGCGAGCTTCGACGCTGGCATCCTCGATTATCTGGGGGGCGGCACGGCAGTGACCGTGATCGGCGATCCCGTCAACGGGTTTGCGCCGATCGCCTATGGCGACGGTGTTGGCTGGGTCTACGTCGATTACCTGAGCTGGGATGGCTCGATCTCATATTCCGACGTTGCTGTTGGTGGCGCGACGAGCCCGCTGCCGGAGACCTCCAACGGTCCCGAGCGCTGGATCGACGTCAATCGCAATAACGGCGCGGTGACGCTCTATATCGGCGATGAGCCGCAGGCGACGTACTGGGGGTCGTTGAGCTACGACACCTCCGACGGCGGGTTCTACACGACCGCCTCGGGCACCTACTACGTCTTCAGCAAGTACGAGCCGCTGGCGTACACCGCCTACGCCCAGGCATACATCACCGACTGGGTCGGCTTCGATCCTGAGCGCGACAACGGGTTCCATTCATGGACCCGGGGCGCAGACGGGGCGGTGCTGCCCTACGGTGCAGGCAACACGGCAGGGTGTGTCGGGCTCGAGCCGTCGGCTGCCAAGGCGGTCTACGACTTCTCGTTCATCGGCATGCGGGTCGTGGTGCACAACTGAGTGATGCGTTGAGCGATCAGCGAGCCGGGGCACTTCTCCGGCTCGCTGATCGCGTTGCTGCCTGGTGCGGGAAGGGAGTCAGATGGCCGGGAGAGCTCGCCGGTCCAGTCGAAGACGCCGACGGTCTGCCGGTCGCATGCCGGCGATTCGCCTCTTCGCGGTGGCGATCATCGTCGTCCTGATCACCGGTGCCGGGCTGGCGTTGGGTGATGCGCTCGGCGTGGATTACGCCCGGCTCTGGCGGCCGGGCCAGTCAACGGCGATGCCGCTGACCTGGCCGGCGATCGTGACCGACAGCGCGGTCAATCTCCGCACCGGGTCCAGTCTCCAATCGGACGTGATCGGCTCGATGGCGACTGGGCAACCGGTGACGGTCACCGGATCGGAGCGGGATGGCTTCCTTCCGGTCGAGAGCGAGGGCCGTCATGGCTGGATCGCGGAGGACTACCTCCAGCGCGTGACGGTTGCCGGACAATCGCAGGTCGCCGAGCAGCATGCCCGTCCGCCCGATCCACCGCTCGGCGACGTGGTTGAGGTTGCGGTTGAGGAGGTTGCCGAGCCCACTGCGCCACCACTTCCGGAACCGACGCCGGTTCCCACCGTCGCCGTGGCTATCGTCGATGAAGGGCGCGCGCCCGAGACCGGCGATGCAGTTGCTGACGCTCCAGCGCATAGCGCGGACGTGACCAATGCACCCGATGCTGCGCCTCCCGATATCCCGGCAGCGGTAAGCTCGGTGGCCGACGGCGAGCGCTGGATCGATGTCGACCGCACGACGGCAACCGTCACGCTCTACATCGGAAACCGGCCGCAGGCGAGCTTCCCCGCCCGGATCGGTCAGGATCCCTCCGCCGACGGCTTCTACTCGACGGCGGTCGGGACCTTCCATGTCTACAGCATGGACAGCTCGCTCTCCTCGACGCCGTTCGTGGAGGATGTCTATCTCTCGGAGTGGGTCGGGTTCGACCCCGTGCGGAAGAACGGCTTTCACTCGCCGGTGCGCGAGGCGGATGGCAGCGAGCGGGTGAGCCAGCATCTGACCACGATGGGCTGCGTGCGGCTCACGGCCGAGGATGCGGTGACGCTCTACGCCTTCGCCGAGATCGGCATGCGCGTGGAGATCCACGACTGACACGAGTCTCGATCACGGTTGCGGGCGTGATCCGGCGTACCACTGCGCGAACTCATTCCAGACAAAATCCTGCGGCTCGTGACTGTAGCGCCCCCGATTTCGGCGCTCGGCAATGGTCTGGCCGTTGAACTCGGCGACTTGCTCGATCGCGATGCCCTGCCCGCGCGGTGCCGGGCTGATGACGCCCCAGTACTCGCCGGAGAAGATCCGCTGCTGGTCGCCATCCCGGTAGACAACGGTTTCGGTGAAGCAGAGCCTCTTGTCCGGGTATGGCATGAGGAGATTGATGAAGTCCTGCGGGCCGAACCAGCGGGTGACCTCCTTCATGTACGCGCCGGGGAAGCCGTTGAGCGCGGGAATGGTCCAGAAGGTGTCGGCCACGACAACCGCCGTGCCTAACTGCTCGAACGCCTGCCGCGATTTGTATAGCGCGATCTCGACCGGGTCCTTCGACTGGATCTCCTGGAACGCGACATCGGCCTGCTCGATGGTGATACCGAACGGCTGGCAGCCCAGCGTGGCCTCGCCGAGCTTGCGGGCGTTCTTCGTGGCGAAGCGCACGATCAAGACGATTTCCTCTCGTTGCTAATAGGTTCGTGCGGGTTTCGTTGTCGGTACCCTAGCGACTAGCGGTGACCCGCCGACCCCGTTCAAGCGGCGCGTTGTCGACTCCATTGTTCCCGATCTGCGCGGCGGGATGCAGCAGCTTGGGCCGGAGTGCGGTATACCTCTGGGAACGGCCCGCATGCCAGGGTTGCCGGAGGGACGACGATCATGCGCCAGATGATGCAGGGAATGCCACCCCCGCAACGAACCCGGGATCCCGATCGCGATTTGTCGACGATCCGGCGGGTGGCCAGCGCCTTCCAACCCTATCGCTGGCGGGTCGCGCTCATCCTCGTCCTGACGATCCTGGCAACGGTGCTGGGGCTCGTCAACCCGATCCTCACCCAGCGCCTCTTCGATGATGCGATCGGCGGCAAGGACCTTCGCATGCTGATCCAGATCGTCGCGATCATGGCGGTCACGCCCCTCCTCAGTGCCCTGATCACGGTCTGGCAGACGTTCCTGAATGCGGTCGTCGGTCAGCGCGTGATGCAGGACTTCCGGAACCAGCTCTACGCCCATTTGCAGCGCATGCCGCTCCAGTTCTTCACCTCGACCCGCACGGGAGAGATCCAGTCGCGGCTCGCCAATGACGTGGCGGGGATCGAGAATATCCTCTCCGACACCTTCGTCAACACGGTGCGCAACCTCTCGATGGCGATCAGCACGATCATCGCGATGTTCGTGCTCAGCGTGCCGTTGACCCTGATCTCGCTGGCGCTGGTTCCGCTGATCTATCTGCTCAGTGTGCGCGTCGGGCGGGTGGGCCGGGAGGTCAACGCGGCGCGCCAACAGCGGCTGGGATCGCTCACGGCATTGATGGAAGAGACCCTCTCAGTGAGTGGGGCGATGCTGATCAAGGTCTTCGGGCGGTCCGAACAGGCCCAACGTCGCTTCCGGGACGAGAACGAGCGCCTGGCCCAGCTCAGCGTGCAACGTCAGATGATCGGTGTCTGGCTGATGTCGGCGTCGATGACCCTCTTCTCGTTGGCGCCCGTGCTGATCTACCTGATCGCTGGTTGGCAGATCATCGATTCCCCGAATCCTCCGCTCACCATCGGTACCATCATCGCCTTCACGACGCTGCAGGGGCGCCTGATCGGCGGCTGGGGACCGATCACTCAATTGCTCAACCTGCCGGTGCAGCTGCAGACCTCGCTGGCCTTCTTCGATCGCATCTACGAGTACCTTGACATGCCGGTCTCGATCACGGAGAAGCCGGACGCCATCCAGCTCGACCCGCGCACGGTTCGCGGTGACGTCGAGTTCCGCCACGTCTGGTTCTCGTACGAGCATGATGCGTACGCCGTACGGCCGGGAAATGCGGGCAAGGTCGATTCGGATGCGGCGGCTCCCTCCTGGGTCCTGCGGGATGTCTCCGCGCATGCCAGACCGGGGCAGCTCGTCGCGCTGGTCGGTCCAAGCGGCGCCGGGAAATCGACGCTCGTCTCCCTCGTCTCGCGTCTCTACGATGTCGATCGGGGCGCCGTGCTGGTCGACGGACAGGACGTTCGCGACCTGACGATGAGTTCACTGACAAGTGCCCTCGCCGTCGTCACCCAGGAGACCTATCTCTTCCACGACACCGTGCGGGAGAACCTCCGCTTTGCGCGGGAGGACGCCACCGAAGAGGAGGTCATCGCCGCTGCCAGAGCCGCCGCCATTCACGACCGGATTCTCGAGCTTGAACACGGCTACGACACGGTCGTCGGTGAGCGTGGGTACAAGCTCTCTGGCGGCGAGAAGCAGCGGATCGCGATTGCGCGGGCGATTCTCAAGGATCCGCGCATCCTCATCCTCGATGAGGCGACCAGCGCGCTCGACACGCGCTCTGAGCGGTTGGTGCAGCAGGCGCTGGCCCGGCTGATGGAGGGAAGGACGACGCTCGCGATCGCGCACCGGCTCTCGACGATCCTGGCCGCCGACCAGATCCTGGTGCTCGATCACGGCGAGATCGTGGAGCGCGGCACGCACGCGGAGTTGGTCGCCGCAGGCGGTCTCTACGCACGCCTCTACGAGCAGCAGTTCGAGCAGGTGGAAGCCGAGGCAGGCGATCCGGGCTTCATCACCGAGGATGGCGTTCCCGCCGAGGACATCGCCCTCCGTGCCGATTGAGTAGGGGATGTATCGTGGTCATTCCGGCACCCGTAGGCCGGGGCAGCCTGTCCCCGTTGGAGTCCCCCATCCTCGTTATCCATCGCTCCGTTCGGCAGAGCGCCAACGGTGAACTGCCACCTGCTCGCATCCCGCAAGCCTTGTCATCCTGAACGAAGTGAAGGCCGACGGGGGTGAGGACGACGGACGGGTCAGGATGTCGGGAGCGATGGCTCGCGCGTCGGGTCGAGGAAATCGTCCCGCTCCGGATGGGCGTGGTGCAGGCGACGCGTAACGCGCGATGTAATCACCCCCGTGTGTGGAGCGAAGAGGAAGGCGACGAGGAAGATCACCGTCGCCACGAGCACCACGCCCGAACCCGACGGAATGCCCTGGTAGTACGACAGGTAGAGCCCGATCACGCCGCTGGCCGCGCCGATGAAGGCCGAGAGCGCGACCATCACCTGCATTCGGTCCGTCAGCAGGCGCGCCGTGGCTGCCGGCGTGACAAGCATCGCCAGTACGAGGATGTTGCCGACGGTTTGCAGTGAGATGACGATCGTGAAGGCCAGCATGATCAGGAAGAGCTGGTCGAAGAACCAGAGGTTGAGCCCGCTGGCCTTGGCGAAGGTGCGGTCGAAGGCGACCGTCGTTAGCTCACGGCGGAACCAGAACGTGACGGCGAGCACGAGGAACCCGACGATGCCGATCAGGTAGAGATCCTGGCGCCGCACGCCGAGGATCGAGCCGAGCAGGAAGGCGTTGAGATCGCGGGTGTAGGAGCGCTGGGTCGAGAGCAGGGCGATACCGAGCGCGAAGGCGCCGACGAAGAGCACGCCGATCGCGGTATCGTTGCTGATGCGCCCGCTCTGGCTCACCGCCCCGATCCCGAGCGAGACGATCACGGCGGCCACGAGCGCGCCCAGCAGGAAGTTTCCCCCGGAGATGAAGGCGATCACGACGCCGGGGAAAATCGCATGGGAGAGCGCGTCCCCCAGGAACGCCAGTCCGCGCAGGGTCACGAAGACCCCGGTCACACCGCAGATGATGCCCACCAGCACGATCGCGATGAAGGCGTTCTGCATGAACATGTGCTGCCAGGGGGCAAGGATCTGGTCGATCATCAGGCGGGAATCTCGAGTGGCGTGGGCGTGGCGGAGGCTGGCGAACCGGAGCCCATGATGATGACCCGGCCCCCGAACGTCTCGTGCAGAATGCGCTCGGTCATGACCTCATCCGGCGCACCGAGCGCTACCAGACGCCGGTTGACGAGCAGCACGCGGTCGGAGGTCTGTTGCGCCTGCGCGAGATCGTGCGTGGCATAGACGATCGCCGTTCCGCGCTTGCCGAGCTCGTCGAAGAGGCGGACGAGGAGTTCCTGCGTTGGCACATCGACCCCGGTGAAGGGTTCGTCCAGGAGAAGCACCTCGCCGCCCTGCAGGAGCGCTCGCGCGAGGAAGACCCGCTGTTGCTGGCCCCCGGAGAGCGAGCCGATCTGGACACTCGCCAGCGATTCCATCCCGACGTCGGCGAGGGCCGATAGTGCGCGCCGCCGGTCCTTGCGGGAGAACGGGCGCCATCGCGGCGTGCTGCGGCTGATTCCCAGCAAGACCGCCTCGATGACGGAGATTGGGAAGCTCCAGTCCGCGCCGGAGCGCTGGGGAACATAGGTGATGCGGGGCGTGGTGCCTTTCAGTGGCTCTCCGTGCATGGTGACCGCGCCGTGGGACGGCGGCAGCATCCCGGCGATCACCTTCAGCAGGGTACTCTTGCCGGCGCCGTTCGGCCCCAGGATGCTCAGGGTCTCACCCGGATAGATCGCGAGCGAGAGGTCGGTGAGGGCCGGGCGGTGCTCGTAATGCACCGACAGGCCATCGGTGACAATGATGGGCATTCGGCCTGATCGAACGGGCGGCGTTGGATCGGCGGTGGCGGTCATGAGGGGCTGAAACCTGGCTGTGAAGGGAACAAAAACCGCCCGCCTGTCACGGACGCTGGCCGGTACAGGCTATCATTATTGAGACTAGGTGTCAATAAGTCGCGGGCGGTCAGGCAGACGGGGCGGGGACCGCCTGGTGCTGGCAGGTCGGGCAGATGCCGAAGATCTCCAGCATGTGATCGTGGATCACGAAATCGGTGTTCTTCGTGAGGTCGCGCACCAGCTCGTCCACGGGGCAGCTCGTAAAGGCGACTGCCGTGCCACAGGTCGAGCAGACGAGATGGTGACGGTGGCCGAGCGAATCCCAGATGTAGGCCGGGTGCCCGTCCGGCTGGATCAGCCGCGTGAGCACATCCACCGCCGCCAGGATCTCCAGCGTCCGGTACACGGTGGCGCGCCCGATCGGACGTTTGGCATTGAGGACGGGTTGTGCCCGCAGGTCCGCCACCAGCTGTTCGGCCGTGAAGGGGCGGTCGTACTGGAGCATGGCTTCGACGATGGACGCGCGCGGCCCGGTCAGGCGGTAGCCGTGCTGCGAGAGGATGCGTTCGACGGTGGGACGGGTCAGGGGAGATGGGGTCTGCATCGGTATCATTTCTCTATCGAGCCTCGCGACAATACTATCATTCCCGCCCGGGTAACGGAGGAGGCATGCGCGGCTTCCAACATTCTACCCCTCGTGCGCGTCACAGGAGTGATAGGCGCTGTGTGCTGATGTCGGGCAGCACGTGGCGCTGCATGCGATACTCGAACCAGCAACCAGCAGAGGATCGGCTCCACCGGGCGTTGAGAGACAACCTGCCCTCCCATGGATGAGTTGACAGAGGCGTGATCGGAATGAGAAGCGTGTATTTCAGGAACCTGACTCGCCAGCGATTGTATTCGATGGCCGGGCTGGCGCTCGTGCTGATGATCGCGCTGGCGATGCTGCCGCTTGGTCACGCGTCGGCGCAATCGAGTGGCGTGACCTGGAAGCAGTACGACGTGACGATCGACGTGCAGCAGAGCGGGAACCTGCACGTTACCGAGCGTCAGGTCGTGCGCTTTGACGGGCGCTTCACCAAGGGCTTCGCGACCATACCCCTGGTCAATCTCGACTCGATCGACAACGTCAGGGTCTCGCTCGCCAACACCGCGAACTCGGCGCCGATCTCTGCCGAATTCGTCAGTCCGCGAGATTTCGATCAGGAACCGGGAACGTTCACGTATAGCAAGAGCGGGGGTGAGCTCGAGGTCAACTACGGGTTCAAGCCGACAAGCTACGGCGGTTCCGAGGACCGCCTCATCGTGCTCGAGTATGACGTCATCGGCGCCCTGCGCGTCTACACCGATATCGATCCCGCAAACCAGCAGCTCTGGTGGACCGCGATCTCCTCGGATGTGACCGATATCGCGCCGATCGAGGCGGCCAGCGTGACGGTCAACCTGCCAAAATCGGTCGGAGAGACCTTTGTCGCATCTCCCGCGTCGCCCCAGACCGACGGCCAGAGCTTCACCTGGACGAAGCACGATCTTGGGCAGGGCGACGACTTCGAGATTCGCCTCCAGTTCCCGCCGATCACCGCTGCTACCGCCCAGCCGTGGCAGGCCCGTGACGATCAGATCCGGAAGGACCGCGAGGATGCGCAACAGCGCGCCGATGTCGCCGGGGTCTTCCTCTTGGGTGCCGGTTTCCTGATGCTGATCGCCGGGAGTATTGGCATCTATGCGCTGTGGTACATTCGCGGCCGCGATCCGCAGGTCGGCCCGGTCGCGGAGTACCTGCCGGAGCCGCCGGACGATCTGCGTCCCGGTGCCGCCGGCACCCTGATCGATGAGGTTGTGGGATCGACCGATGTGATCTCGGCAGTGCTCGATCTCGCCCGGCGCGGCGCGATCCGCATGGACGACAAGGGCGGCCGGATCGAGTTCACGCTCCTGAAGCCCGATCTCGAGATGGATTCCTCGGAGCAGGTGTTGCTTCGCTCGATCTTCGGACCGGGTGCCGAGCCGGGCGTGAAAGTCACGATGGACCAGGTCCAGCAGACCTTCGTCACGCACGAGCAGCAGATTCACGATGGCTTCTATCAGGAGCTGGTCGATCACAAGTACTTCACGGTCTCACCGGAGACAACACGTCGGCGCTGGAAGACGGCGGCCTGGATCATCCCGGTGGCGACGATCGCGCTCGTGGTGACGATTCTCGTCCTCACCGGTGGCACGACCGGCTGGATGTGGTTCCCGATCATCGTGGGTGGCATCCTCAGCTTCGCCGCGTTCGGCCTGTCGAGCGCGATGCCGCGCAAGACGCTTGCCGGTGCGGAATCCGCGGCGAAGTGGCGCGCCTTCAAGAAGTACCTCGGCGATATCGACAAGTACGAGAAGCTCGATGAGTCGAAGGAGATCTTCGACAAGTACCTGCCCTTCGCGGTCGCCTTCGGGCTCGAATCGTCCTGGGTCAACAAGTTCTCCCGCGTGGATACGCCGATGCCGACCTGGTTCGGCGGCGACTGGGAGGGATCGGCCAATCCGTGGACCGGTGGTCGTCGCTACGGTCGTCGCGGAGGCACCTGGATCTTCATGGGCGATCCGTTCGGGGGCATGGGCGGTGGTCGCTCCGGTCAGGGTGGCGGCGGCGGTGGCATGCCG
>JBARWF010000093.1:0-22173 GCA_049646645.1 Thermomicrobiales bacterium | reverse complement strand
CGATGGCCGACACAAGGTCGGCCGCTACGGAGACGGAGCGTGGCCGTTGCTCGTTATCGATGGGGCAGCGGGGCTGAGGGGTCCACCAGGCGATCGCGGAGCGCGATGCTCGCGGCGGCGGCCCGCTTGTTGACATCGAGCTTGCCGAGGATATTGGCGACGTGCGTCATCGCCGTGCGCGGACTGATGTAGAGGCGGTCCGCGATCTCCTTGTCGCTGAACCCATGGACCAGGAGCGCCAGAATTTCACGCTCCCGAGCGGTCAGCCCCAGCCGTTCCAGCGCCTCCTCATCGACCGGCCCGGCAGCGGGCTCCGGCGCCTCGTCTTCAGGAGCCAGCGTGCCATTTTGCCGGACATCGTCGAGCAGATGCAGCGCCTCGTCGAAGATCGCGTCCGAGGATGCCACGCGGCCGGCTTCAAAGTGAAGGTGGAACGCCTCCTCCCCCAACCGCCTCACCAGGTGTGATCGAAGGTTCTCGAAATCCTTGCGGCTGCGGGTCGTGATCGCGATGGAATGCTGCTCCCGCAGATTCTGGCTCCCCCCGAGCAGGCGCACGGCGAGCTCAGGGCGGTTGGCAAGCGTCGCGGCGGCGGCCATGGCATCCAGGGCCTCCGCCATCATTCGCCGCGATCCCATCTGCCGCAGTGTCCGCAGCGCGGTCGTGATCGATTCGATCGCGAGAATATGCTGCCGCCGTGCTGTCGCGACCAGACCGCGATCGATCTGGAGGATCGCGCGTCCGTAGGCGTCAGTCACCTCCTTCGCGTAGACCATCCCCCGATCAAACCAGCGCTGTGCTACATCCAGCTCGCCGCGATAGAAGGCGATCAGCCCGAGGCTGTGGCAGGACAGTGCGAGACCACGCTTGTTGCCGACTTCCACTCGAATCTCGTACGCCTCCGCATGGTAGCGCTCGGCGGACTCGTAATCCTCCTCGAACGTCGCGATATCGCCGAGATTACATAGTGTGGAGGGCAGGGCAAGGCGGTCCGGATAGGTCCGGCGCAGGGCCAGGCTCTCCTCGAGAATACGTCTGGCTTCCGCAAAATCGCCCCGGATAAGTTCCACCAGTCCCAGATTGTTCAGTTCGTCGGCAATGCCATAGGCATCGTCCACGCTGGCGTAGAGATCGCGGCTCTTGATGTATTGTTCGCGCGCGCGGCCAAGTTGCCCCAGCTCCATGTACAAATTGCCCAGATTATTCATGGCAGCGGCCTGGAGCGTGGCCGGAAAGGGGACGGGCAGGCTCAGGACCCGTTCCAGCCAGAGCGTGCCCTCCGTCAATTGGCCACGCACCAGCCAGTATCGCCAGAGGGCAGATGCGATCTGGAGGCCATCCTCTCCTCCATCCTCCCAATGGTCGATGGCGACCTGCAGGGCCAGGCGAAAGTTCGCGACCTCGTCATCCAGCTGCTGCATCCACTGCGCCTGCATCGGGCCGATCAGCGCCGGTATGGCATCCTTTGCCATCTCCGCATAGTAGCGAAGAAATCGCAGCCGGATCTCCCGGTCCTCCCCGGCATCGCGCAGGCGATGCAGCCCGAACTCCCGGATCGTCTCCAGCATCCGGAAGCGTGATTCGTCGTCATCTCGCTCGCTGCGGGTGATGAGGCTCTTGTCGATCAGGGAGGAGATGCCATCCAGCACCGCGCGGGCATCGTTCGTTCGCTCAGCAGGATCGGTCGCAAGCGGCGGCCCCACCACGGCCACCGCCGCTGACCAGGCAAATGACCCGCTGAAAATTGCAAGGCGGCGAAAGACCGTCTGTTCAGCGGGAGCGAGCAGGTCGTAGCTCCACTGGATTGCGTCGCGCATGGTTTGCAGACGGGATGGCAGATCGCGCGGACCGTCGGTCAGAAGCGCCATGCGATCGGACAGCCGGTCGAGCAGGGCGGTTGTCGAGAAGACCTTGATCCGGGCAGCGGCGAGCTCAATTGCCAGAGGCAAGCCGTCGAGCCGCGAGCAGATCTCCGCCACGACCTGCGCGTTCCGGCTCGTTAATGCAAAATCGCGGCGGCTTGCCTGCGCCCGGTGGACAAAGAGCCTCACTGCATCGTTCGCGGCGATCCGATCACGATCACGGTAGGTGAACGGATCGGGCGAAACGAACGGGGCCACGTTCATCTCCTGCTCGCCCTGGATGCGCAGTGGCATGCGGCTCGTGACCAGAATCTTCAGTTCCGGGCACTCCGACAGTAGCAGCGAGACGAGGACATTTGCCGAGATCGCCTGTTCGAAATTGTCCAGCACCAGCAGCAGGGGGGGTTCGGCAAGCGTCTGCACCAGCCGGTTCATCAGCGTCGCGCTGTCGCCCGCATTCATGCCGATGGCCGCCGCGACCGCTGTTGGCACCAGCGCGGGATCGGTGATCGGCGCGAGATTGACAAAGGCCGCGTCAATCCCCGTCTCTTGCTGAAACGCACGAGCCAGCTCCAGCGCAAGCCGCGTCTTGCCCACGCCGCCTGGCCCCGTCAGCGTCAGCAGACGCAACTCGGCCTGAAGTAACAGATCGAGCCCGTCGACCACCTCTTGCTCGCGCCCAATCAGCGCGGTCAGCGGTCGCGGCAACGGTCGCAACGGTAGCGTGGATACCAAGGTTCGTGATCCCGACGCGACAGGCGGTTCTTCAATTCCGACATTGAGTTGATTGCTGGTCATGACAGCCCTGGAACGATGGCGCCAGCACGCCCCCGGCCATTCAACTCCCCCCTCACGCCCTATAGTACTGCACAATCGGCATGAATAGTTCGTATTACGAGATTGTCACATCTTGTACGGCAGTCCCGGCTTGGCCCGGGCACGATGTTGCGCGAGTTGGCCCATCTTCCTATCCTTGTGTCAATGACTGGCCGCTCCGCTCAGGAACGGGCATACCGAACGATAGCGTCCGGCATGCTCGCGGACACGCTCCCACGCGAGCGTCGCCCGCGAGCTCAACTCCCGGAGGCGATCGCCACATCGACCCGGCTGCAATGTCGAAACCCAGGGAGGGCAAGCGTGCGCGATACCCAGCATGACCGCTCCGCGCGCTCTCGCGCGATCACCCGTCGTCACCTGCTGAGGGCGAGTGCCGCAGCGCTTGGAACGATCCCGCTTGCCGTGCGGGTGGCCGCCGCGCAAACGCCGGCGACCGCAAACCTCACCGGCTCGTCGCTGCGAATCCTGCAATGGCAGCATGTGGTTCCCAGCTACAACCTCTGGTTCACCCAGTTCGCGACCGCCTGGGGGCAGCAACATGGCGTCACCGTCACGGTCGATCTGGTTGATTCAGCGACCATCCCGCATGCCATGCAGACCGAGTTCGCGACAGGGACCGGGCACGACCTGATCGAGCATATCGCCCCGCTGCCGATGTTCGAGTCATCGTTGGTCGACCTGTCGGATCTGGTCGCGGAGGCGACCCGCCGGCATGGCGATCAGCAGGAGTTCTGCCGGCAGGATTCCCTGAACCCCGAGAGTGGCCGGTTCTACGGCTTTGCCCACGGGTATGCGCCGACCGCCATCAACTACCGGCCCAGCCTGTGGCAAGCGGTGAACCTCCCAGGCGGCCCGGCCACCTGGTTCGATCTCGTTCGCGGCGGTTCCCGGATCTGGTCCGAGCAGGGCATTGCCCTCGGGTTTGGCCTCTCGGACGAACTCGATTCCAACACCAGCATCCTGGCGGCGCTCTGGGCTCACGGGGCGAGCGTGCAGGACAAGGATGGTCGCATTGCCCTCAATTCCCCCCAGACCGTGCAGGTCGTCAAGCTCTTCACCCAACTCTATCGAACGGCGATGACGCCCGCCGTGTTCGGCTGGGATATCCTCGGCAACAATCAACTGCTGATCGACGGCCAGGCATCCGCCATCCTCAACGCCCTCTCTGCATTCCGCACCGTCCAGCAGCGGAACCAGGATCTCGCCAAGGACCTGATGCTGCGCGCTCCGCTCCAGGGCCCAACTGGAACAGGCAGCGCGTTGGCACCCGCGCACGTCCGCTTCATTTCCATGATTCCCGCGTTCTCCCCCAACCGCGCTGCTGCCCAGGAGTTCCTGCTCGCATTGGTCGGCAGCTATGCCCAGGTCACCGATGCCAGCGACACCTACAACTTCCCGGCATTCCCGAGCACCGTTCCGACCCTCAAGGCAAATGGCGGCCCGCTCGACTACAATCCCGGCCAACCCGATCAGGGAACCCGGCTCAGCCCCCTCAAGGATGCGAACAGCTGGACAACGAACCTCGGCTGGCCCGGACCGACCACCGTGTTGAGCGCAGCAGCCGTCAACGAGTCGATCCTGTCGCGGATGGTGGCGCGCGCCGCCCGCGGAGAGCTGAGCGCGGAGGACGCAGTGAGGGAGGCGGAGGCCCGTCTCAACGTCCTCAGCCCCCGCGGCTAGCGGAAGCGCACGTTCTCGCTGTTTGCCCTTGTGCAGGGGCACCGCTTTCCACTACGCTTCGCACAGGAACCGGTCCTCATCCGCGTCGTCCGGCGCATCCCATCTTCGGCGTTCCTCGCACCGTCCAGGGGTCTCACCCTCCCGTCATCTCGTTGGCTATCACCCTCAGCTATCGATAGAGAACCACACCCATGCACTTCGGGGCTCGTCTGCGCTCGCCACGCGCGGCTATCTCGCTCATGTTCGCGATCAACGGCATCCTTTGGGGTACCTGGATCGCGCGGATTCCGGCCGTCGCCGATCATCTGGACGTCTCGAAGGCGCAGCTTGGGTCGGTGCTGCCGGCCTTCGCCATCGGCGCCCTGATTGCCCTCCCCTGCGCAGGAGGCTTGATCGGGCGCATCGGCAGCGGGCATACGTTCGCCCTCTTCGGCCTGAGCCGGATCGCGCTCTTCCCGTTGCTCGCCCTGGCACCGACGCCGGTCGCCCTCGCGGCGGTGCTCTTCCTCTTCGGCTTCGCGCATGGGGCGGTGGACGTCTCCGCGAACGCGCAGGGGGTCGAGATCGAACGCAAGACGTTCACCTCGATGCTCTCCTCCGTCCACGGATTCTTCAGCCTCGGCGGCCTGATCGGCGCGGCGATGGCCGGGCTTGTCGCCCAGATCGGCATCTCGATCCAGCTGCAATTCACCACGCTCGCCGTTGTCTCGTTCGTGCTCTACGCCATCGCCTCGCGCCGCCTGGTCCCCGATGAAACGCATCCGTCGCCGCGGACCACGGCGGCGCGGAGCCGGCGTCGGCTCCGGCTCTCCCTGCCGCCGCGGGTGCTCTGGCCGCTCGGCGCGATCGCCTTCTGCACGGCGCTGGCGGACGAGGCCGTTGCCGACTGGGGCGGGCTCTTCCTGCATGACGAGTTGAGGACAACCACCGCGACCGCCGCGCTCGCCTACACGGTCTACTCGCTGACCATGCTGATCGGGCGGCTCTCCGGCGACGCGATCGTGACCCGTTTCGGCTCGGTGCGGGTGATCGCGGGGGGTGGCGCGCTCTCCGCTATCGGGTTGATCGGGGGATCACTGCTGGGCGTGCCGTGGGCGGCGCTCGCTGGTTTCGGCCTCATCGGGCTCGGCCTCTCCGTGATCACGCCGATCAATTACCGGGCAGCCGGCTCGGTGCCGGGTGTCCCACGAGGCACCGCGCTCGCCTCGGTCGCTACCATCGGCTATCTCGGCTTCCTCATGGGTTCGCCACTGATGGGCTCGATCGCACAGCTTGCGTCGCTCCGGGTTGCGCTGATGCTGGTCGGCATGCTGGCGCTTGCCCTGAGCCCGCTCGCGCGGGCGACGTCACGGCCCGGCCAGGAAGAGACGCCGGCCGCTGGTGATGCAGGTCCGGCCCCTGTCGGCAATGGCGTGCCGCTGACGGCCGCGCCCGATTTCCCCGCAGGCTAATCCCACCTCGTCATTTCAAGCGAAGTCGAGAAATCTATATCAGAGCGGTGTCCCCGCCACAACATAGGCAAGCGCACCGGTCATGGTCCGCGTATCCGGGACCGTGCAAATCATGGTCTAATGCGAGTATATCGGCCTGCCGCTCGCATCCGCCAGGACATTACCGTGCCACGTCTGATCCCATCGCCGACACCCCGCGTGGCTGTCTCGACCTTCTTCGCCGTCACCGGGTTCATCTACGCCAGCTGGGTCGCACGCATCCCGGCGGCGGCAGAGAAGCTCGATCTCAACACCGGCCAGCTCGGCACACTCCTCCTCTTCGTCGGCATCGGCTCGATCGTCGCCTTCCAGTTCGTGGGCCGCATCATCGAGGTGCGCGGCAGCGGGCGGACTGCGATCCTGTTCGGCGGCCTCTACGTCATCACCCTCTCGTTGCTCGCGTTATCCCCGGTACCGTTCGTGCTCGGTATCGCGCTCTTCGGCTACGGGTTCGTGTTCGGCGCCGTCGACGTGGCGATGAACGCGCAGGGGGTCGAAGTCGAGCGAAGCCTGCACAAGCCAATCATGGGCTCGCTCCACGGCTTCTTCAGCCTGGGATCGCTCGTGGGGGCGGCGCTGAGCGGGGTGATCGCGGAAGCGGGAATCGGCCTGACACCGCACTTCATCGCGTTCAGCCTGATCGGGCTCGCGCTCCTGCTCTGGGCGCAGGCTGGTCAGATCGCCGACGCGCCGTCACCTGTAGGCGCGGCGGAGGAGCCGAAACGAGCGCGATTCTCGCTGCCGCCGAAGGTGCTCTGGCCGCTCGGGGTAATCGCCTTCTGCGCGGCGGTCGGGGAAGGCGGCATGGCCGACTGGAGCGCGCTCTTCATCAACAGCGATCTTGGAGGAAGCCAGGGAGTCGCGGCGTTCGGCTTCACGGCCTTCTCGACCACGATGCTGATCGGCCGCTTCGCCGGGGATCGGATCATCGGCCGGTTCGGAGCCGCCCGGGTCGTGCGGTGGGCGAGTGTGATCGCGGCGTTCGGGATGCTCGTCGGCATCGCTCCGGGCACGCTCCTCGCCGCCCTGGTCGGCTTCGCGATCATGGGGCTGGGACTCTCGGTCGTCATCCCGGTCGTCTACAGCGCAGCGGGCTCGACGCCGGGCATCCCGAGCGGACGGAGTGTCGCCGCCGTGGCGACGATCGGCTACACGGGATTCCTGGCGGGCCCGCCGCTCCTCGGGCACCTCGCGCAGGTGACATCGCTGCAGTTCGCCCTCTACGTGATCGTCGTGCTGCTCGCCGCGATGCTCTTCTTCGCCCCGGCGCTTCGCCGGCCCCATGCAGGAGAGACGGCACATGCTCCGGCATCAGCCGACATCGCGTGAGCAATGCCCCTCGCTCGATTCCGGGACGGAATGTGCAACGTCGCTGCACCCTCTTGACACGCTGATACGTGGTATGTATCACGTCTCCTCGGCGGCGGGGAGTGAAGAATGCCGCCGCCCTTCAAAGACCGCGATACTGGGCGGGTCTACCGTGCCGAGTACGTCAAGAGATACAGCGGAAGTGCTCGACAGGCAGAAAAGCGGCTGAGGATGGTTGTGCAGGCACGGCGATTGACCGGCTTGTTAGCGATTCCCGGTTGCCGTCTCGAACAACTCAAGGGGAATCGCGCGGGACAATACAGTGTTCGGGTCGTTGACCCGAACAGCGTGTGGTTTGAGTGGGCCGACGGGCAAGCGATCAACATCGAATTGAATGATTATCATGATTAGCGGAATGAGAAAGCAAAATGGCCACGAGAATACATGAGCCCATTCATCCGGGCGAGATCTTGCGAGAAGACGTCCTTGAAGAGCTCGGACTCAGCGCTCGCCAGGTGGCGGAGATCCTTGATGTGCCAGCCAACCGCATATCGCAGATCGTGAGCGGCAAGCGCGCAATTACCGCTGATACGGCATTGCGATTGAGTGCGTGGCTTGGCACGACGCCTGCGTTTTGGCTTGGCCTGCAGACAGACTACGATCTCGAAATGGCAAGGGAAGAAGTCGGTCAGGCAATTGCCAAGCGAATCACCCCGCGGGATCCCGGCATAGTCGTCAACCCATCCATGATGCCGAACAAGTAGACCAGCTACTGCGCATTCTCCAGCATCCGCGGACCTGGTATGAGCAAGCAAGCGATTCCCTACACGAGCGCGGGGAAGCGGCTCGTGTAGGTGGCGAGCTGATCAAAGAGTCCGGTCAGCATGAGGATGCCGATCGCCAGGATCAACACCGCACTGATCCGCTCCAGCCGGGGGAGCCACGGCCCGAACTCCGCCCGCCGCCGCATGAAACGGTCGATCAGCACCGTCCCGAGGAGGAAGGGCACGGCGAGGCCAAGCGAGTAGACCGTGAGCAGCGCGATCCCCTGCCCCATCGACGCGGTTGCCGCGGCGAGGGTCAGGATGCTGGCAAGGGCGGGCCCGATGCACGGGGTCCAACCCGCTCCGAACGCCATGCCGACCGCCAGGGTGCCAAGGGGGTTGGCAGAGCGCCCACCGCCACCATTGCCGCCAATCTGCGGGCGAATGATCCGGTCGAGCACCGGAATCCGCAGCAGCCCCAGCATGTGCGCCCCCATCACGAGGAGCAGGATGCCGCCGATCCGCGCGATCCAGACCCGGTAATCGTGCAACAGCCCGCCGATTGCGGAGGCCGACGCTCCCATCGCGATAAAGACGAGGCTGAATCCCGCGACGAAGATGAGGCCGTTGCGAAGGGTGATCCGCCGTGTCCGCTTCCGTTCCGATTCCTCCTTCTGGGCCAGCATCTCATCGACGCTGATCCCGGTGATGTAGGCGGCGTAGGTCGGGATGAGCGGAAAGACGCACGGCGAGAGCACACTGAGCAGGCCGGCGCCGAACGCCGCGATGAAGCCGATGGCGGCGACCTTCGGCAGATCGGACGAAGCCACCGGACCGCTGCTGGCGAGCGCGGCGGCGATGAGCTGCCGATTCTCGGCACTGCCCTCGTCGAGCTCGCCCTGCCACTGGTAGGCGATGTTTCCGCTCCGGTCGATCAGGAGCGTGACCGGGACACCGGAGGTCTTGAAGACGGTCGAGAAGCGATCCTTCGGGTCCTTGGCGAGCGTGTACGAGGCGTTGTGGTTGGCGGCGAACTGCTTCAGGGCGTCGTCGGATTGCATGCGATCGATGCTGACGCCGATCACGCGCAGGCCCTGATCCTCGAACTCCTTCGAGATCGCGTTGAGCTCCGGCATCTCCCGCTTGCAGGGTTCGCACCAGGTCGCCCAGACGTTCAGCAGGACGACATCCCCCTTGAACTGGTCGAGCGTGAACGAGCCGGCGCCATCCAGGTAGTCGGCGCCGTAATCCGGCGCGTCCTTTGCGGCGGCGGTACCGGGCATTATCAGCAGGATCACTGTGAGCACGGCGACCATCGGGAGCAGGAGCCGGGCCACAACTCCTCGACGGTGCAGCCGTTGTCTCGATGCCAGACGCAGAGTCGGCCTGCGGCCGATGTGCTGCACACGGGGACTCTTCGCTTCGCTCAGAATGACAAGGGAGCCAAGGGTATCGGCAAAGGGTCGGTGTGTCGCAACCATCTCAGTCGCCCTCAACCGTGATGGTGACCGACTCCGCGGCATCGACGCTGCACACGTACTCATAGGTGCCGGGTTCGTCAAATTTTGCGGTGTAGGTCTGGCCAGCGCCGATCACCCAAGGTCCGGCGCGGTTCGCCACCTTGTCGTCATTGCGAATCGAGAGGACGGCGGGCTCACCGGCGTGAAAGACGATCTCGGTCGGGATCGCGATCGCGGAATCGATCGTCGGCACCTGAAGCGACGCGGAGGCTCCCTCGGGGATGACGAAATGCAGTCCTTCGCTCGCAAGGTCGGCCTCATGCCGGTTGGCGATGATGTAGACGACACTCAGCACGATCACGATGGCAAGCATGCCGATCATGAGGAAGCCACCACGCCGGTAGACCCGCGCCCGCGCCAGCTTCCGCCGGGCCTCTGCCGCCCCTGGTGCGGCAGCAGTGACGTCCCCTTGCTCAGCCGATGGCACGTGGTGATGTTGTGAAGCCGTGGTCATGAATGCACATTCCTGAAACGATCGTTCCCTGATACCAGCGAGCCGATCGGCGCGACGTCAAGGCACGCCGATCGGAGAGGCAGTCTAGCCACGCACGTCAGGAACCGGGCGTGGCCTCCGGTGTCGCACCATGATCCATGCCGCCGTGGTCGTGACCAGCACTCCCGGTGATCATCGGCGCGGGCCGGGACCATGCCCCGGAGATGGTGATGTCGCCGACCGTCTCAGGAGACGCCTCCGCATCCGGGGCCTCCGTCTGCACCGGAACCTCGATGGTGACATCGCCGGCCTTGGCAAATGTCAGGGCCAGGTCGAAGCTCGAATTCGGCTTGAGATCGTGGTTGAGGTTGACGAGCATCAGGTGATCGCCCTGGGGCGCGAAGGTGAACGTGCCGCCGGCGAGGATCTCGACGCCCTCCGGCATCGGCACCATCTTCATCACGTCGCCCTCCATCGTCGTGCCGTGAAGCTCGACCTTCTGGGCGGCATCGGTGTGCGCCGAGAGCAATGTATCCGCATCGCTGCCACCGTTGCTGATGGTGAGATAGACGGCGCCGGTGCCGGTGTTGACCTCCGGAGTCGCGACAGGCGAGGCGTCCGGCGTCGCAACGCCGTGATCGTGGCCGTCATGGGCAAAAGCAGTGCGTGCCACGAGGCCCGCAGCGGGAAACGCGGCGCCGATGGCGAGCAGGCGACGGCGGGTGATTCGGGGTGTGGTCATGCTGGTCGTTCTCCTTGAAGCTGGGGCGTCGGCCCGTCATGGTGGATAACCGGGCTTCGGTTGATGAAAAGCAATGCGGCAACGCGCACGAGAGATCTCTCGACTCATTCGGCGTCGCTTCGTCGCCGACGAGGGCAGACTTTCGCTCGAAATGACGACACGTCCCTACGAATCGAGCAGGTGCTTGACGTCGGAGGTGATATCGTCCGGGCTGGTGCCGTAGGGCCAGGTCAGGCGCAGGTTGCCCTCCTGATCGATCGCGTAGAGCGAGGTCGTGTGACTGACCGTATAGTAGTCAGAGCCAGGAGTGGCCTCATCCTTTGTCGCCATCACTCCATAATCGCGCTCGATCGGCGCGAGCTGGTCCTGGGTGCCGTAGAGCCCGATGAAGGCGGGGTCGAAGAACTCCAGGTACTCCTTCATGCGCTCTGGCGTGTCGCGATCGGGGTCGACGGTGACGAAGACAACATCGACCTGGTCCCCCTTGTCGCCCAGGTTGTCCTTCACCTTCTGGAAATCGGTGAGGGTGGTCGGGCAATAGTCCGGGCAGTAGGTGTACCCGAAGTAAAGCAGGATGACCTTGCCCTTGTGATCTTCCAGCGAGAAGGGCTGGTTGTTCTGGTCAACGAGATCGAGGGCCGGGGCGGCGTGCGGAGGATCCCAGTTGCCGCCCTTGAATTCATAGGCATCAGCCTGCCTGAAGAACGCGAGCCACGCACTCACAGCGATGATCGCCACGAGCAGCACGCTCACGCCCCCGAAGATGAGTTTCTTTTGCCGGTCATTGGTCATGGTGATTCCTCGGCGTCATCGCCGGAATGTGTTCAATCGTGAAATGTTCGTAGGGTGCGGCTGCAAGTCAGCAGTTGCGACGGCAGCGATGGCCCGCTTGGCCATACCTCCGGCCCGTTGAACGGACGCGTGGCCGCAGGACACCCGGACATCGGCCTCCGGCCGATGGTGGACACCAGGTCGACCGCTACGGACAGGTCGAAACCGATATTGCGGGCAGTCGCCGCGATTATCGGGGCGGGGGCGAGTCCGGAGGGGTCGTGGCGGCGACCGCCAGGGCGTGAGGAACGGTCAGGGTCTCCGCGACCGGGGCGAGATCGACGGCGATTGCATCCGGCAGCAGGGCAACACGCTGGCCCAGATCATCGACATGAATGTGATCCGGGCTCGCCGGAAGCGACTGCGCCCGAAGACACGTCTCGCACGCCTCCCCCACCCCATGATCCGCGTGGAGGACGTGCACGCCCGGTGTCGTGACGATCTCGGTGATGGATCGGTGCTCGGTGATCGTGCGAACGTCGCTGTCCAGCAGCGGCGCGTATCCGTCGGTAAGGCACAGCGGAAGCGCAACAATCGCCGACAGGGCGATTGTCATCCCCAGCAGTTGCAGGAGCAGATGCACCTGGCGTTGGCCAACCGAACACTTCATACCACGCACGACCTTCAGGCGAGCGAAGACGCGCCGCCACCCACGAACGGGCAAACGGTTTCCAGTGAGCGTAGCACGCAACCACGCCAGAGCGTCGCCGGGCCAGGCACCGCTGCACGTCGCAGTTCAGGTTCTTCCTGACACCTGTCAGGAATAGCGTCATTTACCCGACCGGAATCGTCACACTTCTTCAAATCCCGATCGCCTATTCGGCAAAGAATTCCCGTCCATCCTCGACTGATGCGCGCCCTATGATTCGAGACATACGGCATGGTGCGCCACGACCGCCGCACCCACTACCGTCTAGGAGCGAGATGCGCGCCTTCCGCTCACCTTCACCGCCACCACGCCGGTGCCGAGCATCGACCGATGCGACGCGACCACATCGCGACCCGGTTCCATCGACGGGTCCAGCTCGCACCGCTGGCGACCGCCCCCTCGCTTGTACCGTATTTTCCGACTCTCCATGAGGGCTCAACGCATGGACGTACTCGACATCGCACGCTGGCAATTCGGGATCACCACCGTCTACCACTTCCTGATGGTGCCGCTGACGATCGGCCTCGGGCTACTCGTCGCCGCGATGCAGACGATGTGGTACCGCACCGGTCGCGAACAGTATCTGCGGATGACGAAGTTCTGGGGCAAGCTCTTCCTGATCAACTTCATCATGGGCGTGGCGACCGGGATCGTTCAGGAATTCCAGTTCGGCATGGCCTGGAGCGAATACTCGCGGTTCGTGGGCGATGTCTTCGGGGCGCCGCTGGCGATGGAAGCGCTTCTTGCCTTCTTCATCGAATCGACCTTCCTCGGCCTCTGGATCTTCGGCTGGAAGAAGCTGCCCAAGGGAGTGCATCTCGCCTGCCTGTGGGCGGCCGTCATTGCCTCGGTCATCTCCGCCTACTTCATCATCGTCGCCAACTCCTGGATGCAGCACCCGGTCGGTATCGAGGTGGTCGATGGCCGGCCGCGGATGACCGATGCCTGGGCCGTCTTTACCAACAACACCGCGATGATCGCCTTCCCCCACACGATCTTCGGCTCGATCGCCGTCGCCAGCGGGTTCCTGCTTGGCATCAGCTGGTACCACCTCTGGCGACGCCGGCGCGGCGGGATCGACCGGGTTGATGACGACGGGCGGGTGATCCCCGGCACTGCGAATCTGCCGGGCCGGGACGAGATCGACCACCACGTCTGGTTGCGGTCGCTGCGGATCGGCGCGGTGGTGGCGATGATCTCCTTCATGGGCGTCGCAATCACCGGCGACCTGCAGGGCCGGCTGATGTACGTACAGCAGCCGATGAAGATGGCCTCCGCCGAGGCCGCCTGCCAGACCGGATCGAGTTTCTCCATTCTCACGGTCGGCGATCTCGGCTCGAACGACTGCGATGCGGTCCGCCCGCTGATCGAGATCCCGGGGCTTCTCTCGTTCCTCGCCAACGGCAGCTTCGGCACCGAAGTTCCCGGCGTGAGCGACCTGATCCCTCAATACGAGGAGCGCTACGGCACGCACATCCCTGACGACCCGATGTATGGCGACCGGGCGGGTCAGGAGATCAGTTATGTCCCCCTGATGGAGGTCACGTACTGGGGCTTCCGGATGATGATCGGCTTCGGCGCGATCGCGGCCTTCGCGAGTTTCCTGGCGCTGATCCTGACCCGCAAGGGAACGGTGCCGGAGAGCACCTGGCTGATGCGGCTGGCGGTGCTCAGCATCCTCGCGCCGTTCGCGGCGAACATCGCGGGCTGGGTCTTCACGGAGATGGGCCGGCAGCCGTTCGTGGTGGCGCCGAACCCGACGCCGGGCGGCGTGGATGGCGTCTTCATGTTCACCGCCGCCGCCGTCTCCCCCGGCGTCTCGGCGGGCGAGATGCTCACCTCGCTTGTTGCGCTGGGGCTGATCTACGGGGTGCTGCTGATCGTCGAGGTGAAATTGCTGACGATCTATGTGCGCGGCGGGGTCGCGGCGGCGATGCCGGAGCTGGCCCGCTCGCAGGCCGATACGGAGCAGGCGAAGAAGGACGACGACGTGCTGGCGTTCGCGTATTAGCGCGATGCCCACCACGAAACGAAGTAACAATGTCCCTCTGGACGTCCCCCTTTTATCGTCATTTCGAGCTTGTCGAGAACTCTCTCTCGCAACGCAGCCGACCGGGAGAGATCCCTCGACTTCGCTCGGGATGACGGGGAGCGGGATGACGAGAGAGGTTCGCGCAGCGAAGGCCGCACCTGCGCCCGAAATCGAGGTTCATAATGGATATGTTGCCTACAATGTGGTTCATCCTCATCGCCGTACTCTGGAGCGGCTACCTCTTCCTGGAAGGGTTCGATCTCGGCGTCGGCATGCACATCAAGCTCCTCGCCCGGAACGAGAAGGAGCGACGCGTGCTGCTCAACACGATCGGGCCCGTCTGGGACGGCAACGAGGTCTGGCTGATCACCGCCGGCGGTGCGACCTTCGCCGCCTTTCCCCTCTGGTACGCCTCGCTCTTCTCTGCCCTCTACCTGCCACTGCTCGTCGTCCTCGCCGGGCTCATCTTCCGGGCGGTCGCGATCGAATACCGGGGCAAGGTCGACTCCGATCGCTGGCGTGCCCGCTGGGACTGGGGGCTGGCCCTCGGCTCGCTGGTGGCGGCGTTCGGGATCGGCGCGATGCTCGCCCTGACCACGACCGGTCTGCCGCTGAATGAGAACGGCGACCGCGTGGGCGGCGCCTTCGCCTGGTTCAATGTCAACGCGGTGATCGGCGGGCTGGCCGTCGTCGGCTTCTGTCTCGTCCACGCCAGCGCCTTCCTCGGACTCAAGACCGACGGCATCATCCGGCAGCGGGCACGGGGCTTCGTCGTGACGCTGATGCCGGTGTTGCTGCTGCCACTGGTCGGCTGGGTGCTGATCGTGCAATTCGACAGCGGGAACCGCCTGACTTGGGCGCTGATCGGGGTGGCAGTACTCGCGGCCGCCTTCGCCTGGCTGCGCGCGCGTTCCGGGCATGAGGGGCAGGCCTTCACCGGGATGGCGGTTTTCCTGCTGGCGGGCGTCGACGCGATCTTCACCGCGGTCTATCCGGTGGTGCTGCCCTCGACGCTCGATCCGGCATGGAACCTGACGATCGACAACGCCTCGTCCTCCCCCTACACCCTCAAAGTAATGAGCATCGTCGCCTGCTTCGGCGTGCCGATGGTGCTGGCCTACCAGGGCTGGACGTATTGGGTCTTCCGCCAGCGGATCAGCACCGAGCATATTCCTGACGCCCATCAGGTGGTTGTGCCGGTGGCCGCGAAGGCCGATGAGCCGGCACACTCCGTTCCCACCACGCGCCAGGCCGGGCAGTCAACGTGAACACGCGCTCGCCATTTGCCCTGCTGACGCCGGGAAGCAAACGGGCGCTCGCCCTGCTGGGGATGCTGAGCGCGGTCAAGGCACTGGCGCTGGTCATCCTCGCGCAGTCGGTGGCCACCGGCATCACCAGCGCGATCGATGGCGGCACGGCGTGGCAAACGGCCATGCTCTGGGGTGCGAGTGCCGCCATCCTGCGCGCACTCGTCGTCTGGGCGACGCAGACCGTGGCAGCGCGCGCGGCGTTGGGCGCGAAGGAGGAACTGCGCACGGAACTGGCGCAGCGGGTGTTGATACGGGGCGGCCGCGATATTCCCGAGGGCGTCGGTGCGACCACCGCGCTGGCAACCCGCGGGCTCGACGAGCTCGACGGCTGGTTCACGCGGTACCTGCCGGCGATGATGAGCGCGGCGACGATCCCCCTGCTGATCGGTGCCCGCATCCTGTGGGCGGATTGGGTCAGCGCCCTCATCATCGCGCTCACGATTCCGTTGGTGCCGGTCTTCATGATCCTGATCGGCGCACAGACGCAGGATCGGGTGACGTTGGCGGCCGACTCGCTCGCCCGGCTCTCGGATCATCTCGTCGAGCTCGCACGCGGTCTGCCGGTGCTGGTCGGGTTGGGACGGGCAAACGAGCAGACGGCAGCCCTGCGCGAGATCTCGGAGCGATACCGCACGAAGACGATGGCGACCTTGCGCGTCGCGTTTCTGTCCTCGCTCGCACTGGAGCTGATCGCCACAATCTCGGTGGCGGTGGTCGCGGTCTTCATCGGCGTGCGCCTGGTCAACGGCGAGCTGGGTCTGGCGACCGGGTTACTGGTGCTGATCCTGGCTCCAGAGTGCTACCTGCCCTTCCGCGAGGTCGGCACCGCGCATCACGCCTCGGAGGATGGCCTTGAGGCACTGAACCGGGCGCGGTGCATGATCCAGTCGCCGGTCTCGCGCAGTCCCCTTGCTGGCGCCTCCGCCGATTCCCCCGCCCATCTCGTTGTCGAGAACCTGACCATCCACTATCCCGACCGTGCCCAGGCAGCGGTCGAGTCGCTGAGCTTCACGGTGGCGCCGGGCGTGATCGTCGCGCTGACCGGCCCGAGCGGTACCGGAAAATCGAGCGTGCTCGCGGTGTTGGCGGGGCTGCTCGGCGACACGAGCGAGCACGCGGGTGGCGTGCGCATCAACGGTTCGATCTCCGGCATCGATCGTGAGCGACTGGCATGGGTCCCACAGCACCCGGTGACGTATGCGGAGACAGTGCGGGACGAGATCGCGCTGGCTTGTGCCCCGGCGCGGCAAGGCGACGTGATGCCGATCCTTCAGCAGGTTGGGATCGGGCATCTCGCCGACCGCCATCCGGGCGAGCTAAGTCACGGCGAGCTCCGGCGCGTGGCAATCGGCCGGGCCCTGGCGCGGATCAACGCGGGCGCAACACTCCTGCTGCTGGACGAGCCGACCGCGCATCTCGACGCGGTCATGGCGAAGCGCATCCGGGCGCTGATCGGCGCCTTACGGGGGCGCGTCACCATCGTCATGGTGGCGCACGATCCGGAGCTGCGGAGACTGGCGGATGTGTTCGTGGCGGTCGACGGCCGCCCGGAAGCCATGACAGCCACAATCCCAGCTTCGAGCGTTCACGTGGTGGCCGATCCCGGCAACGGGACCAGCATCGCGCCCTCCGACCAAACGAGCCGCGACATCGCCCGCGACAAGCCGGACCAATCGACACGTGAGCTCTGGCGGACGCTCGCGACGGTGGTGCAGCCGTGGCGCCCGCGATTCCTGCTGGCGATCGGGCTCGGGGTGCTGGCGGCGATCTCGGCGGTCGCGCTGACGGCACTCTCGGGCTGGCTCATCGTGCGCGCCAGCGAGCAACCGCCGATCCTGATGCTGATGGTGGCGATCGTGGGGGTGCGCTTCTTCGGGATCGGGCGCGCGCTCTTCCACTACGGGCAACGACTCTGGCTGCACGACGCGATCTTCGCATCCCTGACCGACCTGCGAGTGTCGGTCTGGCGAGCGCTGGCGGCGCGGGGCGCGGCCGGAAAGCGACTCCTGCGAGGCGAGGCGGCACTTGATCACCTGATCGGCGATATCGACCGGGTGCGGGACCTCGCGCCGCGAGTCGTGTTGCCGCCGGTCGTCGGGGTCCTGACGGCGGTTGCGACGACGGTGGCCCTCGGTCTCCTGCTGCCCGGGGCCGCCGCGATCCTGATCGCCTGCGGTGTGCTCGCCCTGGTGGTCGCCCCGCTGGTCGCATTGTGGGCAGATCGGGCGGCAAGTGAGGGGCAGGTCCGGCTGCGGTCGGAGGTCCTGCGGCGCTTCGCGGCCCTGTTCGGTGCGGCGGCCGATCTGCGCGTGAACGGGCTCGACCGGCAGGAGCTGGCCGCGATCAGCGCCCTCGATGCACGGGCGAGTGCAACGGCACGGCGGAGCGCGTGGGCGCTCGGGCTCGGCAACGGGATTGTGACGCTCGCCTGTGGCCTGGCATCGATGGGGATGCTCTGGGTCGCGGCCGCGGCGCTCGCGAGTGGAACCCTCGCGACCCCGCTGGTGGCGGTGCTGGTGCTGACGCCGCTGGCGCTGATCGATCCGTTTCTTGGAACCGTGGAGGCGGTGCAGCAATGGCCCGCGCTGCGGACGGTACTGGCGCGGTTCAGCGAAGGAGCCCAGGTATCGCTTGCCGGGCGATCGACCAATTCGTCATCTCGAGCTAAGTCGAGAGATCTCTCCACTCCGCTTCGCTCCGGTCGAGATGACGAAGGAGGGAGGCGCTCCGGTCGAGATGCCGGGAAAGGCGCTCGAATGAACGGGGAGAGCATTCGACATGACGGAAGCGGGGCTCGCAAAGGCGACGCGACCATCGGCAGCGGCGTTCGCATCGAGGAACTGTCGATTGAAGAACTGGCGGCGCGATGGCCGGGCAGCGATAGCCCCGTTTTCACCGGGCTCAGTGCGCACGTCCGGCAAGGACAGTGGCTGGCGGTGACGGGCCCCTCGGGTGCCGGCAAGTCGACCCTGCTCGCCGTGATCCTCGGCTTCCTCCGACCCAGCGCGGGAACCTACCGCCTGAACGGGCTGGACATGGCGGTCGCCCCGGCAGATCGGATCCGCCAGCACATTGCCTGGTGCCCACAGGAAGCGCACCTCTTCGACTCGTCGCTCCGTGCGAACCTGCTGCTGGCGCGCTCGCGAGAGGAGGCACCGACCGAAGAGGAGATGCGATCGGCGCTGCGCCGGGTCGGGCTCGGCACCCTGCTTGACGACCTGCCGGACGGCCTGGAGACGCGCATCGGCGCCCAGGGATCGTCACTCTCCGGCGGGCAACGCCAGCGCATGGCGATCGCGCGGACGCTCCTGACCGGCGCGGATGTCCTGCTGCTCGATGAGCCGACCGCGCACCTCGACCGCGAGACCGCCGACGCGCTGATGGCGGACTTGCGGCAGGGATTGGCGGACCGGATCGTGGTGATGGTGACGCACGACCCAGCCGATATCGCCGGAACCGATGTGCGGCTCGATCTCACCAGCGCAGCGACTACCCCCGCGCCAGCAGCACCGGTCCCAGCACGATCAGCGCGGCCGCAAGGAGGTACTTCAGTGGTCGCGTCGGCAGCGCATGAGCCAGCTTCCAGCCAAGCCAGACGCCGATCATCTCTGGTATCCCGGTAATCACGACCAGCGGCCACGAGATCGAACCGTGGACGAGGTAGGAGACCGTGCCGGCCGCCGCGACAAGCACGCTCTGGGCCTGGGCCGCAGCGAGGGCCATCAGCAGGGGGAAGCCGGCGATCACCATCACCGGCACCGAGATCATTGGGCCACCGATGCCGAAAATCCCGCTGGCGACGGCCACAACCCCGCCAATCGTCGCCTGGGGCAGGGTGTCATCGGACCCGCCCTTCGGGTCCTCGACGTGCTTGCGGCTGTAGATCTCCCGCGCCACGACGGAGAGTCCGACGACCATCACGAAGACGGCGAGCATGATCCCGAACTGGGAACTGGAAACCCGCGAGTTGATCAGCACGCCGATGGGAGTGCCGACCACGGCGGCGATCGCCAGGACAAGCGAGAGGCGGCGCGTGCGGGGCTCGCGCAACTGACCGGAATGCAGGAAGGCGAGCGAGCCGACGATACCCGTTCCGATGTGGGTCACGATCGCCGTCCCCGCGACCTCGGCGGGGGAGAGATCGGTGAAGGCAAAGAGGGCGATCGTGACGAGCACGCCGCCGGGACCGATCGCGGTGATACCGATGCCACCGATCAGCGAGATGACGATCAGGAGAATGATATTCGTTGGCGAGAGGGACGGAACGGAGAGGATGGCGGGCAAAACGAGGGGCACAAGGATCTCCAGCGCGGTCCACTCTCGATGTGGGCGAACGGTTGGGCCGAGGGTCAGTTTCGCCGAAAACAGTGGGCCTGACAAGAGCACCCAAATGAATACACTTGGATACGGCACGCGCTCGCGGGCCCTGAAAGAAAACAATCACACAGCGCTTCGTTCGTACGGGTCCGCCCGTACGAACGTGCCATTCGCGAGAAGGGGATCCGAGACGCTCATCATCGCCGTGCGACGAGTCTGAACGCGTGGACGACGCCCTGTGACAGCGAAGCCATCTGGCAGATCTGACACTTCAAACTGACTGTGTGGGCGATTGACCGCAGGTTCTTCGATGAGCCATCGTTGTGACACGGGTGGCGAGAAGGATGATACCCTCAACGAACGGAGACCATGTGTGAGCGAACAGACACCGGAGAACGCCCCGCCAGAAACAAGCGACGCTCCCCTCACCCTCGAAGGGGTCAAGCGCTTCCCGTGGGAGCGCTTGTGGATCTACACAAAGGGAGTGCGCTGGCGGCTGGTGATCTCCATGATCGCGCTGCTGGTCAGCACGGGGGTGGGGCTCGCCTTCCCCGTCCTGATCGGCACCGGGATCGGCGATGTCGTCGAACGCGGTGACTATCACGATCTCAACGTCCTCGTGCTGGTGCTCCTTGCCATCTTCGCAATCCAGGCGTTGGCGGGTTACGTCAACCGTTACTTCCTCTCCTACGCCGGAGAAACGATCATCCGGCGGATCCGCGAACAGCTCTTTGGCAAGATCGTCGGGATGGATGCGCCTTTCCATGCCGACCACCACAGCGGCGAGCTGGCATCGCGGCTCTCGAACGACACGACCACCCTCCAGAGCATCTTCACGCAGATGCTGCCGTCGCTCTTGAGCGGCATCCTCGGCCTCGTCGGCGCGATTGTCGTCATGGTCAGCCTCAATCCGACGCTGACGCTCTTCATGTTCATCACGGTCCCGGCGATCGCGGGAACGGCCATCGTGATCGGCAAGCGATTGCAGGCGATAGCGACCGCCGGGCAGGACAAGCTGGCGGGGACGAACGCGCAGGCGACCGAGATCTTCACGCATCTCCCGATCGTCAAATCGTTCACTGCGGAGGAGCACGAGACTACACGCTACCGGTCAACGCTCGCCGAACTCTTCGGCATCAACCTGAAGAGTGCCCGCTACTCGGCAGCGAACGGCTCGATCATCACCTTCCTTGCATTCGGCGGCATCGCGGCGGTCGTCTGGTTTGCCGGGCGACAGGTAATCCAGGGATCGTCCAACATCGGCACGATCACGACCTTCCTGATCTACGGCATCCAGATCGCCATCAATTTCGCCCAGTTGAGCTCGATCTTCGGTCAGTTCAAGCAGGCAAGCGGGTCCTCCCTGCGCGTCTTTGAGATCCTCGACAGCGAGAACACGGTGCCGGAACCGGCGCATCCCGTCCCGTTGACGGGGATCAGCCCCACGATCGCGTTCGAGCGTGTCGCCTTCGCCTACGACGACGTGAACGTCCTCGATGGCGTCTCCTTCCGCGCCAATGCCGGGGAGACCGTTGCACTGGTCGGCCCCAGTGGTGCCGGCAAGTCCACGATCGTCGAACTGCTCCAGCGCTCGTACCTGCCACAGGAAGGCGTGATCCGACTGGGCGGGATCGATATCCGGGACGTCTCGTCGCACGATGTGCGAGCGCACATGGCCGTGGTCTCGCAACAGGCGCCGCTGTTCATGGGCACGGTTCGGGACAATATCCGCTATGGGCGCCGGGATGCCACCGACGAGGAGATCATCGCCGCGGCGAAGGCTGCCCAGGCGCACGAGTTCATCAGTCAGCTCGAACGCGGGTATGAGACGGAACTGGGTGAGAACGGAGCGGGGTTGAGCGGTGGCCAGCGCCAGCGCGTGGCGATCGCGCGGGCGATCCTGAAGGATGCCCCCTTCCTGATTCTGGACGAGGCCACGAGCGCGCTCGACAACACCAATGAGGTGCTGGTGCAGGAGGCGATCACCAACCTGATGCGAGGGACGACCTCGATCGTGGTCGCGCACCGGCTGACGACGATCGAGCATGCCGACCGGATCGTAGTGCTGGACAAGGGGCGCGTGGTCGAAGAGGGCACGCATCCCGAGTTGCTGGCGCGCGGTGGCTTCTACGCGACGCTCCACGCACGGAAGTCACACGATCCGGAAGCGGCTATGAGCGACCTGGCGCCCGCCTGATCGAATCATCGTAGCGGTCGACCTGGTGTCGACCATCGGCCGCAGGCCGATATCCTCGGCGCGGCACAACACCATAATGAAGGCCGACATCTTGGTTCGGTCCTCCCCTACGACAACTACGTTGCCGGCTTACGTTGTCCACAGTTACTGGGGCTGTCCAGGGAGTGCCCATAGAGGTGCGGCTACGGGCGGAGTTCCGTC